>JAFVXE010000034.1 GCA_017501255.1 Clostridia bacterium
ACTGGTCTGGATGTGTACAAGGCTGGTACGAAGATCACCTACACCGTGGACGAGGTAACCCTCGGTGAGGATGGCAAGTATGTGAGCTATAAGCCCGATGATTACACGAAGGAGATCACTGGTACTGCGGCTGCCGGCTTCCTGGTAACCAACAAGCATGAGCCTGAAAAGATTACCATCTCCGGTACCAAGACCTGGGATGACGCAAACGATCAGGATGGTATCCGTCCCACCAGCATCACCATCAACCTGCTGGCCAATGGCACCAAGCTCACCAGCAAGAATGTTACCGCCAACGACGGTTGGAAGTGGAGCTGGACCGGCCTTGACAAGTACAAGGATGGCAAGGAAATCGAGTACACCATCACTGAGGATGCGGTGAACGGTTACAAGACCGCCATCAACGGCTATGATGTGGAGAACACGCATAAGCCTGAACTGGTCGAGGTTGTCGGTTCCAAGACCTGGAACGATGCTGATAATCAGGACAAGAAGCGTCCCGAAAGCATCACCATCAACCTGCTGGCTGACGGTGAGAAGATCAACAGCCAGACTATCAAGCCCGATACCAATGGTAACTGGCCCGGCTGGAAGTTCGAGGATCTGCCCAAGTTCAAGGCAGGCAAGGAGATCAACTACACCATCACCGAGAACGCTGTTGCCGGATATACCACCTCGGTTACCGGCTACAATGTAGAGAACTCCTACAAACCCGGTGTTACCAGTGTGACTGTCTCCAAAACCTGGGATGATGATAATAACCGCGACGGTATCCGTCCCACCAGCATTACCTTCAACCTGCTGGCTGACGGTGAGAAGTTTGGCAGCAAGACCATCACGCCCGATGCCGATGGTAACTGGCCCACTTGCACCTTCGATAACCTGCCCATCAACAAGGTTGGCAAGGTTGGTCAGAAAGTGATCTACACTGTGACCGAAGATGTTGTGGATGGCTATACCGCCACCTTCGAAGACGATGCTGCTACCGGTTATGTATTCACCAATACCCATAAGATCACTACCACCAATATCTCCGGCACCAAGACCTGGGATGACGCAAACGATCAGGATGGTATCCGTCCCGAAAGCATCACCATCCGTCTGCTGGCCAATGGCACTGCCGTTCGCAGCGCAGAAGTGAAGGCTGATGAAAAGGGCGAATGGAAGTACACCTTCACTGATCTGCCCGTCAATGAGAATGGCAAGGCAATTACCTATACCATCTCCGAAGATCCCATTACCCTCAGCTCCGAAAAGACCAAGACTGGTTACACGACCACGATCGACGGCTTCAACGTGAAGAATACTCATGTGCCTGAGACTACGGAAGTGACCGTCACCAAGGATTGGGATGACGCTGACAACCAGGATGGCAAGCGTCCTGAAAGCATCACCATCCGTCTGTATGCCAATGGCAATGAGGTGGATAGCGAAACCATCTCTGCTGATGCGAATGGCAAGTGGAGCTTTACCTTCACCGATCTGCCCAAGTTTGCAGCCGGTAAGGAAATTGTCTACACCATCAGTGAAGATGCTGTGGATAAGTACACCACCGAAATCGACGGCTTCAGCGTGACCAACACGCACGTGCCCGAGACCACGGAAGTGACTGTCACCAAGACCTGGACCGACGCTGATGACCAGGATGGTTATCGCCCCGATAGCATTATCATCAACCTGTTTGCCAATGGCGAAAAGGTGAAGAGCGAGACCATCTCCGTTGATACGGAAGGCAATTGGAGCCATACCTTCACCGAGCTGCCCAAGTACGCAGCCGGCAAGGAGATTGCCTACACCATCACCGAAGAAGCAGTGGCTGAATACACCACTGTCATCGACGGCTTCAATGTGGAGAACACCCACAAGCCCGAAGTGGTTGAAGTGTCCGGTACCAAGACCTGGACCGACGCCGACGACCAGGATGGTTATCGTCCCACCTCCATCACCATCAACCTGCTGTCTGACGGCCATGTGGTCAAGACTGCTGTCGTCACTGAGGCCGATGGCTGGAGCTGGAACTTCACCGAGCTGCCCAAGTATCGTGATCAGGGTGTCGAAATCGTCTACACCATCACCGAAGAAGCAGTGGCTGAATACACCACCGACATCGCCGGCTATGATGTGACCAACACCCACGAGCCCGAAGTGGTTGAAGTGTCCGGTACCAAGACCTGGGCCGACGCTGATAACCAGGATGGCAAGCGTCCTGCCTCCATCACCATCAACCTGCTGGCCGATGGCGTGATCGTCAAGACCGCCACTGTCACCGAGGCCGATGGCTGGAGCTGGAACTTCACCGAGCTGCCCAAGTATCGCGATCAAGGTATCGAAATCGTCTATACCATCACTGAGGTTGCGGTGGCTGAATACACCACCCAGATCAACGGCTATGATGTGACCAACACCCACGAGCCCGAACTGATCGAGGTTGCCGGTTCCAAGACCTGGAACGACGCCGACAATCAGGATGGCAAGCGTCCCACCAGCATTGTGATCAAGCTGATGGATGGCGCTACCGTGGTGAAGGCGCTCACCGTTACCGAGGCTGACGGCTGGAAGTGGAGCTTCACCGACCTGCCCAAGTACCGTCCCGGCGCTGTAGGCGATGAGATCAAGTACAGCATCGTTGAGGAACTGGATCAGGCCAGTGCTGCTGAATACACCGCCACCGTGGATGGCTACAACATCACCAACAGCTACACTCCCGAAACCGTTCAGATCTCCGGTTCCAAGACCTGGAACGACCTGAACAACAAGTACCTCAAGCGTCCCGATAGCGTGACCATCCGCTTGCTGGCTGATGGCACGGAAATCGACCATAAGGTGGTTACCGAGGCCGACAACTGGAGCTGGACCTTCACTGGCTTGCCCAAGTACAAGGCTGGCGAAGTTGGCAAGGAAGTCGTGTACACCATCACGGAAGATTTGGTTACCGGCTACATCACCACGGTTGAGGACTACAACGTTACCAATGCGATGAACATGGTTGAGTTCATCAAGACCGATGAGCAGACCGGCAAGCGGTTGGCCGGCGCCAAGTTCGCTCTCTACGAGGGCGCTCTGGGCACCTACGATGAAAGCAAGCCCGTCGAAACCTGGGTATCCGATCTGAATACCAAGATGCTCACCGGCCTGAAGGTTGGTCAGACCTACACCATCGTTGAAACGGAAGCGCCCTCCGGCTACGCCATGATGACGCCCTTCCAGTTCACCGTGCAGCTGACCGACATCCCCGGCACCTACCGTGCCTTCTCCGTCAGCAACTGCCACGTGTATCGTTTCCGCAAGCTGGATAGCTCCAACAACGGTCTGGTATACGGCGCCAAGCTGGCTGTGCTGGATGGCAACAATGCTGTTATTGAAAGCTGGGTAACCAGTGATGCCAACGGCGGCTGGCACGAAATTGCTGATCACCGTCTGGTGGCTGGTAAGGAATACACGCTGGTTGAATTGGAAGCTCCCTTCGGATATGAGCTGGCCGATCCGATCACCTTCTCTGTGGATGAAGAAAAGGGTATGTTGGTTGTCAACGACAGCTACACTGCCAAGGCAGAAGTGGTCATGTATGACAGCCCCATCCCCGAAGCAACGCCCACGCCCGAACCCACCACCACCTCCTACAGCGTAACCAAGCGTTGGGAGGATAAGGACAACGTTCTGGGTCTGCGTCCCAGCAGCATCACGGTGCATCTGTACCGGAAGCTGCGCACCGAGGCGGAGTATCCTGCCGCTGCCTTCATGACGGTTCATATGAACAGCAATGGCAAGAACGTTTGGAACTTCACCTTCGAGGATCTGCCGCGCCGCAGCGAGGATGGCATCCTGTATGACTACACCATCGTTGAGGAGCCGGTAGAGGGCTATGTGACCTCTTACCTGAACAATGGTAAGACGATCGTGAACAGCATCCCCGAGGAGGACTTCCCGCCCACGCCTACGCCCACCCTGCCCTATGTGACGCCTACTCCCAGCCCGATGCCTCGCGTGCCTGCCGGCGTGCAGTTCATCGATGGCGAGTGGATGTACATCGATGAATACGGTATCCCGCTTGGCGGTATCCCGCTGACCGGTGATAACACCAACTTCATCCTGTGGGGTATGGCCATTGGCCTGCCGCTGCTGGTTGCCGCTCTGGCTGCTGTGGAAATCCGCCGCCGCAAGAAGCTGCTGGCTGCTGCTGAGCAGGAGGAAGAAGTGGAAGACTTCGAGGAGTAATCCACGAAACAAATGAATACCCGGTTCGGATGAACCATCAGGGGAGTCGCTGAAAAGCGGCTCCCCTTTTCGTGTGTGGGTGAAGGTGAGGCAGGGGGACGCAGTCCCCCTGCACCCCCTGCTAAAGGGATCATATCCCTTTGGAATCCCGGTTCTGCCGTGCTTTGCACGGCAGGTGGGGATGGATAATCTATGTGAATAAAGATTCAATATTTGCTAATTCGATATTGCGAAAGAACAATAAATAATAAATAAAGAACAAATCAAAGAAACAAAACGTCCTATATTCTCCTTTGCGCCCATGAAATGGGCGCAAGAAAGGGATTCCAAAGGGCCATTGGCCCTTTGGCGGGGTGCAGGGGCAGCGCCCCTGCCTCACTCCCAGCCATCATCTTTTCTTTTCTGAAAAGGAATGGTATAATAAAGCAAAGCTGTGCCTGAGGAGGGTGCTTATGGCAAAGAAAACGAAAAAACCAAGCGGCTTTGGCGGCTTGTATGTGATGATTGCAATCTGTGTTGCGTGTAGTTGTCTGGCTGTTTTTGGCCTGATGGGTAAGTTGGAAACCTATCAGGAAAGCGAGGATACTTATGCGGATTTGCAGCAGGCAGCTTTGACCATCGTATCTGAAGAGGAAGCTGCCCAAGAGGCTGCTTCGCCCATGCGTACCATTTCGCCGCAGGAACTGCTGGCTGCCAAGGAAAGCGGCGAAATGCAGTATTCCAGCGGTGATTCCGATGAACCGGTGCCGTCCTTCAGCCCCACGGGTGAAGTGACGGAAAGGGAGTCCCAAGGGCCGGAGGAAGAAGAAAACGTGCTGGATGAAGCGCTGGTTTGGATGCTGAAAAACCAGACAGAGGATGAACTGATCACCGACCGTCCCAGAGCGACCGCCACGCCTGCGCCTTCCCAGACCCCTGCGCCTGCTGCAACGGAAGTTGTTGCGGAAGCAACAGCTGAACCTGTGCAGGAACCAACGGAAGCACCGCTACCTGATACCGGGTTGCAGACGCTTGCCCCGATGGTGACGGAAGCGCCTGCGGCTGCCAGCGAACCAGTGGTAACACCTCAGGCCACTCCTGCTGCCACCGCCGAGGATGGCACGGTTGTGACGATTGAACCCGCCAACACCGATGCAGCAGTGAGCACACCGGCCCCCACCCCCGAACCCACCAATACCCCGGAACCAACCCCCACGCCCACCATGACCCCGGTGCCCACCCCCACAGTGCCGCCGTATATTCCCACCAGCGGCATCAGCATGGAGCGGGCGGTGACCATTACCAGCGCCCGCTATTCGGTGGATTTCGACTATCTGACCACCATCAATGACGAGGTAGTGGGCTGGATTTATCAGGAAGGCACGCCCATTAACTATCCGGTGCTTCGTGGTGAGGATAATGAATACTACCTGACCCACCTGTTCAATGGTGTGGTCAACTCCTCCGGCTCTGTGTTCATGGACAGCGGCAATTCCGCCGCCTTCATTGACAGCGCAACCTATCTGTACGGCCACCACTCCAAAGGCGGCGGTATGTTCGCCACGTTGAGCGAATATCTGGATCCGGCTTATTATGAGGCCCATCCCCAGTTCCTGCTGGTAACGCCCTTTATGGATTATCAGGTGGATGTGTTTGCCGGTATGGCAACGCTGGTGGAGGACGAGGTAAGCTGGCGGCCCAAGACGCTGGAAACCGAAGCGGATATGAACGAGTTCCTTGACTTGATTATGTCTCAGAGCTTCATTCAGGCGCCGGAGGATAAGCTGCCCCAGTGGGGCGATAAGCTGCTGGTGCTGGTCACCTGTACCAACATCCGCAGCGATCAGCGCTACGTGATTTACGGGCGTATGCGGCCCATTGTGTATCAATCCGACGATGAGAGCGTGAACGCTTCCAAGCAGGAGATGGATCAGCGGCCGACAGAAAACGGCTATGTGACCATCGATGGCGTGGGCACCTTTATGACCTATGCCCAGAACGATGAACTCTGGCGCAAGATGCGCTATGAAGCGGGCGGCGTGAACAAGTACCGCAACTTCGGCGATGGCGGCTGCGGCCCCACGGCGGTAGCCATGGCGATTGCCAACCTGTGCCCGGTGGAGGAACTGCCCCGCCTGATCGGTTATGCCAATACAGAGGTGGGCTATACCTTCTGCGATTGTTCAGTGAACCGGTATTTCTGCAACCATAAGCACGCCCAGTATCAGCTGAGACGGGGCGAGGAATTCCTGCGGTATATGCCGCTGGCGGTTGCCAATTTTGCCACCGGCAATAATATCTGGGAGATCAAGTCCCGCAGTGCCAACAGCGGCACCAATATGCGCTTCCTGGAAAAGATCTGCGCCATTTATGGAATCCGTGTCAGCGTTATTGAGGATGTGGATGAGCTGATCCGGCGCATGGAGGAAGAAAAGGTGGACGGCATCAAGCGCATGGCCATCAGCTGCGCCATCAAGGGCAGCCCCTTTACCAAGAATGGTCATTTCGTGCTGATCTGCGGGCTGGATGATGAGTATCTGTACTTCCTTGACCCGCTGCGGCGGGATGACTACAGCGATTGCGATCGCAAGGGCTATGCGGAGGTGCTGGCGCCGGGCGTGGTGCGCATCAGCCGGGAAAACGCCCATGATTGCAATCTGATCCCCTTCTACCTGTTGGAAAAGGTACAGTAACAAAGGAGAAACCAATGGAAGCAATGATTGGTCTGAGCCAGCGGGATGTGGATGAGCGCATCCGGGCTGGTTTGAGCAATGAAATGCCAAAGACCAAAGACGGCGGCGTAGGAATCATCCTGCGCCGCAATCTGTTGACGTTGTTCAATTTGCTCAATGTGCTCATGGCATTGGCCCTGATTTTGGTGGGCAGTTACCGCAACCTGCTGTTCATGGGTGTGGTGATTTCCAATGCGCTGATCGGTACTGTGCAGGAATGGAGGGCTAAGCGCACCCATGACCGGCTGGTGCTGCTCAGCGAAGGCAAAGTGACCGCCATCCGGGATGGACAGCGGGTACAGCTGGCATCCTCCCGGCTGGTTCAGGATGATGTGGTGATTCTGAGCCGGGGCGATCAGGTACCAGCAGATGCCAAGGTGCTGGAAGGCACGGCTTCGCTGGATGAATCCCTGTTGACTGGCGAGAGCGCATCGGTGGGCAAAACCACGGGGGATACGCTGTATTCCGGCAGCTTTGTGAAAAGCGGGCGGATGGTGGCGCAGCTGACCGCCGTTGGGGCAGCCAGCTATGCCGGCAAATTGCAGCTTTCCGCCCGGAAGGTGAAGCATGGCAAAAGCCGCCTGATGGGCGATCTGCAAAAGCTCATCCGGGTGGTGACGGTGATTTTGCTGCCGGTGGGAGCGCTGCTGTTCTGGAAGCAATACGGCGTTTTGCGGCTTTCTTTGGAGGACAGTGTGACCAAAACAGTGGCATCCGTGCTGGGCATGATTCCGGAAGGGTTGATGCTGCTGACCTCCGTTGCGCTGGCAGCGGGCGTGGTAACCCTCGGCCGGAAGGATACCCTGGTCAACGAGCTGTATGGTATCGAGACCCTTGCCCGGACAGATGTAATCTGCATGGACAAAACGGGTACGTTAACCGGCGGCGCTATGCAGCTGGAAGAGATTCTTCCCTTTGAAGGCTGGACGGAAGCGCAGATCCGCCAGCGGCTGTACGGTCTGCTCAGCGCTTTGCCGTCCGATTCGCCCACCAATGCTGCCCTTGCGGAGGCCATCGGTGCAGAAGATGCTGATCGTGCATTGGAAGTGATCCCCTTTTCCAGTGAACGGAAATGGTCTGCTGCCAGACTGGCAACGCTGGGTACGGTCGTAATGGGTGCGCCGGAGCGTTTGTGCAGCGGTCAGTGGCTGGATGCGGCACAGGCAGAGGCGGCCAAGGGGTTGCGGGTGCTGGCTGTGCTCACTGGCGATGGGTGGCCCTCGCCGGAGACGGAAATTCCAGAAGATTTGCAGCCCATGGCGCTGGTCACCCTCAGCGATTCCCTACGCCCCCAGGTGCAGGAAACTATCCGCTATTTTGACGGGCAGGATGTGCGCCTGTTGGTGATTTCCGGCGACAGCCCGGTAACCGTCGCCCGTGTGGCAGCGGATGCCGGTCTGCCGGATGCGGAGAAAGCCGTGGATTTGTCGGCGATTCCGGGAGAAAAGGATTATACCGCCCTGAGCCGTGACTATACGGTGTTCGGTCGGGTATCCCCGGAGGATAAGTGCGGTTTGGTACGGGCTTTGCAGGCGGATGGTCACAGCGTTGCCATGATTGGCGACGGTGTGAATGATATTCCCGCCCTGAAAGCAGCGGATTGTTCCATTGCCATGGCCGGGGGCAGCGATGCCGCCAGCCGGGTGGCGCAGATGACCCTGATGGGCGGCGGTTTTGAGGCCATGCCCCAGATTCTTTTGGAAGGCAGGCGGGTGATCAATAACATCACTCGGGCAGCGGCACTGTTTCTGGTGAAGAATATTTTCTCCCTGCTGTTGTCGCTGGCCATGCTGGCGCTGCCGTTTGCCTATCCCTTCGCCCCCATTCAGCTGACGCTGATTTCCACCCTGACGGTGGGCTTCCCCTCCTTTGTGCTGGCATTGCAGCCCAACAAGGAACGGGTTCGGGGCAGTTTTCTGCGCAATGTGATTGCCCGGGCACTGCCCGGGGGATTGTGCGTATCGCTGCTGTCGGTGGGCATTATGCTGCTGAGCAAGCCCCTTGGTTATGGAGAGGATGTGTGCGCCACCCTGTGCACGCTGGCAGGGGCTATTTCCGGCTTTGTCACCCTGTACCTGACCTGTCGCCCGCTGGATGGCATCCGTACTGGTTTATTGGCGGTGGTGGCGGCGGGACTGACAGGCGCAGTGCTGCTTTTTCCCCAAGTGTTCTATCTGGTGCCGCTGGATCGGATACAGCGGTTTGTGCTGGCTGGATGCGCCGTATTGTGCGTGCCGTTGCAGGTGGGGCTGGGCGCTTTGATCCGTGGGTTTCGCAAGGAACAGACCGGCAGAACAGCGGTACAGGGCTGACCAGTCAAGCCAAGCAACGCAATGATTCCATCAATCAAATCAAGAATAAACAAAGCGGAGCTGTTGCAATCACAAGGATGCAGCAGCTCCGCTTCTTTTTGATGGTTTATTGCTGGTTGAGCCGGTCGATCAAAGGGCACAGATCATGGAGACTGTCAAGGCAGGTATCCACATAGGGAGCAAGCTCCTCTGTGAAAGGCAGCAGATCGGGGATCATGATGCTATGAACGCCAGCAGCCCGGAGGCTCTTGACACCATTGCGGCTGTCCTCGATGCCCACGCATTCCGAAGGGGTCAGACCGAGGCGGCGGGCCGCTTCCTGATAAATATCCGGGGCAGGCTTGCCATTGGGTACCTCAATACCGCAAACCGTAGCATCGAATACATCCCGCAGTTCAGGGGTGTTGCTGAGATAGCATTCCACCACGGGGCGCTGGGTGCTGGTGGCAAGGGCGATTTTGATGCCCCGGGCTTTCAGGCCTTGCATACACTCGGTCAGGCCGGGCTTGCGGGGCAGCTGACCGGCTTTGGCGATATCCAGAAAGGAATCCAGAAATTGCTGATGGAAAGCGTCGAAGGGGAAATCCTGACCGTATTCCTCCAGCAGAATCTGGCGGCTCAGGTGTTCGTTCACACCCAACAGCCGGTGGTACAGGGCGGTATCCATGCTCTGGCCGAAGGCCTTGGCTGCTTTGGGCATCAGCTCCTGGCCGAGGGTTTCCGTATCAAAGAGCACGCCGTCCATATCAAAAAGGGCTCCGCGTATCATGGGGGGGTCATCCTTTCGGGGAAAATCATTGGGAAATCCTAACAACAGGCATATTGTATCATAATGTATTATACCTGTCAAGAATTTGTATTATATTGTATTACTTTTGAATGAGTTTACAGCGTAAAACCGGGAAAAGGCAATACAAAGGCACCGTGTAGCCGCATCTCAATCGTCTTCCAACCCTGCCAACAATCCGTCCACCGCAGCGGAAACGATGCCGCCGGCGTGTCCTGCGCCCTCGCCCAGAGGATACAGGCCGCCGATGGGGCTTTCCCGGCGTTGGTTGCGCAGCATCCGCAAAGGGGCGGAGGAACGGGTTTCCGGAGCCGTTAGAACAGCATCCGGGTGGTCGAAGCCACGGAGGCGGCGGGCCAGCTGGGGAATGGCCAGCTTGAAGTTGTCAATCACATAGGAGGGCAGGCAGCAGCGGATTTCGCCCATCTCCACACCGGGCAGGTAGCTGGGCTGCACCTGTCCGAAAGCCTTTGTGGGACGGTTTTCCAACAGGTCGCCCACCCGCTGGCAGGGGGCCTTGAAGCCGCCGGTCTGCCGGAAAGCGGCGGTTTCCATCTCCCGCTGGAACCAAACACCGGCCAGAGGATGATCGCTGCCATAGTCTTCCGGGCGAATGCCCACCAGCAGGGCCGCATTGGCATTGCGGCTGTCACGGGCATGGTAGCTCATGCCGTTCACATTGACCCCGTCCTGCTCCGCTGTGGCGGCAATCACCTGCCCGCCGGGGCACATACAGAAGGTGTACACGCCCCGCTGGTCGGGGGTATGGGCATTGAGCTTGTAATCAGCCTGGGGCAGTGCCGGGTGCCCGGCTGCTTTGCCGTACTGGGCCCGGTTCACATGGCTTTGCAGATGTTCAATGCGTGCGCCCACGGCAAAGGGCTTCTGCTCCATGGGCAGACCCAGCTCGTACAGCCACTGGTAGGTATCCCGGGCGCTGTGCCCAATGGCCAGATAGACCCGGTCGGCGGCGAATTCCTCGGTTTGCCCGTCCTTTAGGCAGCGTACAGAAGCCACTTTGCCGTCCTTCAGGGTAAGGCCGGTCAGGGTGGTGGCAAAACGTACCTCGCCCCCCAGCTGGATGAGCCGTTCCCGGGCGTTTTTCAGCACAGGGCGCAAAAGGTCGGTACCGATATGGGGCCGCTGGGAGGTGAGGATATCCTCCGGCGCGCCGCAGGTATGCAGGGTTTTCAGCACGGTTTTGATGTGCGGATTGCTCAGGCCGCAGGTGAGCTTGCCATCGGAGAAAGCGCCAGCGCCCCCCTCGCCGAAAAGCACGTTGCTTTCCACATTCAGATTGCCGCCAGCCTCAAAGGCAGCGATATCCTTGGCACGCTGGTCCACGGGCTGGCCACGCTCCAAAAGGATGGGCCGTGCGCCCCGCACCGCCAGCGCAAGGGCGCAGAACAGACCGGCAGGTCCGGCCCCCACCACCACGGGCTGCAACGCATTCTTGGGCCATGGCTGGGTTTGCAGGGTGAATACATCGTCATCCGGTTCCGCTTTGGTGACCAGTGCGATTTGATTGGGCCTGGATGCGGCGGCGATGCGCTCCTCCCGCTTGGAATCCGTCAGGGAGACATCCACCGTCAGGGTGAAGTGTACATCACCCTTGTCACGGGCATCCACGCTGCGCTTTTTCATGCTGGCTTCCCGGATGGCATCCACGGGCAGCTTCAGGGCTTTGGCGCAGGCTTTTTTCAGAATATCCGGCGAAAGACGCTGCATTTCATCCAGCGTCAGGTGGATCTGGTGTAAACGGAGCATAGAACCTCCATGTTCGGTTTGATGATTACAGTTCCCACATCCGGCGGATAGCTTCCATGCAGCGGACGGCGGCGGTCAGGTCGTCGTCGGTCTGCTGGTGCATCTCGTTTTCGTATACAGTCGCCAGCTCCATTTCAGCGCTGGGCATCAGGGCGGGGGAACCATCGGCGGTTTTGTGGTGGTACAGGCCGCCCAGCAGTCTTTCGGCTGCCTGGGGGAACAGCTTGATAAAGCTCAGCAGATAATCCCGGAGCAGGTTGGGCCGCTGGCTCACCGGCATATCGGGGAAGGTGGCATTCCACTTTTCCACGCTGCGCAGGGTGCTCAGCAGCATCCCATCGTCGCTGATGAGGCCGGAGGCCACTTCCAGCTTGGGTTCACGGCTCTGCACCGGCAGCAGCACCCGCAGGGGATGGCCGGGCTTGAGGACGTTCAAAGCCAGCTGACAGAGTTTGTTGCGGCTGTCTGCGCCGATGGTGTTCAGGAACTGGCCGCCGTTACCGGCGATGCACAGCTCCATGCGGGCGGGCAGCAAAGGCGCCAAATCTGCATCCTGACCGGCCCGGTGCAGCATCACGCCGCACAGATAGAACAGGAAGCCAAGGCCGAGAAGAAGCAAGCATTCGGTGTAGCACAGGCTGCCGTGGTTGCGCTCATCCTCCAGTGCTTTGGCAATCTGCTCGGGATAGGATGCGAAAAAGTCATCCATCAGCAGCATACATTTCTGGCGGCTGCGGCTGGAAGCCACGCCTTTGCGCATGGTCTGGCACAGGGCGGCAGCGGCAGCCTTCACCTCAGGATCTGCCTTCTGGAAATCCGCCTCAAAATCGTCGATATGGCCCTGGGCAATGGAGGTGAACAGCATCTGGCGGCAGCCCAGCAGCAGAGAGGCTTCCGCAGCAGCGCTGCCGGAGGCATTCAGCCACAGGCTCAGGTCGGCGGTGCCGCCGCCGATATCCAGATTCAGATAGCCGCCGGTGGCATTCACTTCGTTACGGCTGCGGAAATACAGGCCCGCTGCCTGGTTTTCGGTGGCATAGAGAACAGAGGGGGTGCCCTGGGTCAGCGGCAGGCCGGATTCGTGGGATACCTCCCGGGCAAGGCCACGCATCAGGTTCAGATAGCCTTCCTGACGGTGGGGCGGCATGGCATTGGGGGTTGAGATGCGCCAGCTGATGGAGGGTGCCCCATGGAGACGGGCGGATAGGCTGGCTTGCAGCATCACTTGTTTGAGCATCAGCCGCAGGCAGGCCATCACCCAGGATTCTTCGCTCCATTTCAGGTCGTAGTAGAGGGTTCCCTCGTTCTTTTCGTACAGGGTGCGCAGGCTGGCAGGATAGTAAATATGGCCGTCGATCAGCGGGCGCTGCCACTTTTCGGGATCGTCGGAGAACAGATCCATCACGCTGTAGAAGGTGGCCTCCCGCTGGCTGCCGTAGAGCATGGCAGAGGGGGCGATCAGTTCGTTCTCCAGCGCAGAAAGGGGGGCAGGGTCGGGGCTGATGAGGATACCGTGGAGGCCGCCCGGCAAAGAGGCAGGCTGAATCCGGTCTCCCTGCCGGAGCATGACGGTGGTGGAAATGCTGCCGAAATCCAGACCCACAGCGGCGGCGGAATCCCGGCGGATCCGGCGGGCGGGCAGATCATTGGGCAGTACGCCAGCGGACAGGCTGCCCAGACGGATGGGCAGATAAGCCGGGAAGGTGCCGGTAGACAGGGTCTGCCAGCGGCGCAGCTGGGTGGAAGGGGCAGCGTCCGGGGCAGTGCGCGTTTCGCCTGCGATCCATTGATCCTCATGAAGGGCGCATACCTGCACATCTCCGGGCTGGTGGGTATGAACAAAGTACTGCTTCCACACATCCCCCTGCAAGCGGATGTTGGGCCAGACGGTGACCATGGGCAGCTGCGCCGCAGGGAAGCGGAAGGCAGCGCCTTTTTCCGGCTGGGGTTTCAGGGGATAGTTGCGGCACAGGATGACGGCGGTGGAGGTGCCGTCGGGCATCTGCCGGTGAATGCGTAGGGAAACATCGATGGACTGTCCATCTTCGTTCCACTGGGCAGAGAGGTCTTCCAAGGGAAGCGCAGGGGCTGGGTCAGCAGTCATCAGGGATTTTGCCAGCGCTGGGCTGACCGGCGGCAGGAAATACAGGGCGGGCTGACCCTTGCCGGTGGGCAGGGCGCAGGCGGTGGTCAGTTGCAGATCGCCGAAGGGAGAACGGGTTGCGCCTTCCATCAGCATCAGGCAGTCGGACAGCGGCTCCCGGAGAGCTTCCTCCTCCTGAATGCCCAGTTTTTCCCGCAGAAGGGCATGGGCAGCCATGCGTTGCCCATCCTCCGGGTAGGTCAGGGTGATGCGCTGGCGGGCGGGCGCCGTGGCATTCTGATAAATCTGCTGCCACTCCTGAATGAGGGCAGGTACCTTGTCCATCATGCCGGTGCGGCCCTGAATCTGGGCGTGGAGCTGGCCAAGGGTGGCGGCCATATGGCTGCGCCATTCCGGGTCGAAACGATCCAGCAGATGGGTTTCCTTGGCAATGGCCGCCAGGGCTTCCGCTTCGCCCTCTGCGCCGGTGGGTTCCAGCAGGCAAACGCTGCTGAGACGGGCAAAGGGCACGCCGTTGTAGGTGTAGAAGGTCTGAGGCTGGGCGGCGGGCAGCTGGGCATTGGCCGGCAGATAGGCCCGCAGCAGGGGATTCTGTCGTGGGTCGGTATCCTGCGGGGTCTGGGTGTGGCAGGCAATGCGGCAGGTGTCGCCGGTGCGGTTCAGCAGCCCGTAGGCAGCCTGTACCCGGGTGCGCAGCTGGAAGATGGCTTCGCTGTCACCACTGAGCAGCTTTTCACGCCAGGGCTGGCGGGTGGCCAGCAGGTCATCCACAAAGCGGTTCAGGGGGGAGCACAGCCGGGCGGCCGGGTCATACAGCGGGCTCTGGCAGGCGCTGTCTTCGCACAGGGTCATGAGAAGCCGCAGCCGGGGCAGCAGCAGGGACAGCTGCTGTTCATCCAGATAGGCGCAGGGATCCAGAAAACGCTTGTGCTGACGGTCGTACCAGCGCACCGGGGTGGGCAGGATCTGGGATAAGTCATCCATATCCGCCGCCGGGGTGAGAATGGTCTGGCGGGACAGAAGGCACAGGGGGTACCGTGCGTTGTGCTCGCCGTCCTGACGGGTCAATACGGCCACTTGCAGGCCGTCCCGGGCCCGAACAGGGGTCATGGCCCCCAGCACCATGGCGGCAAAGTTGCCGGAGCGCTCGCTCATGGGCTCGATGGTCAGGGTGGGGCAGCCAGGGGTGCGCTCCATGTCCTCCCAGAGCAACAGCAGGGCCAGCAGGGCACGGAAATCGATCATTTCCTGATGTCTCATGGCCAGTTCGTTGGGCAGGCGGCTCAGGCGGCGCAGCTGCTGTTCCGCTGCCAGCACATCTGGGATGGCAAAGCCCACATCCAGCCCGGGGGTCTGCATATTCTTGGCCATGCTTTCCAGCCATTCGTGGGGCTTCTGGCTGCCATCGGTCTGCAATCCGGGCACGGAACGGTAGCCCATGTGGAAGCCTTCATCCATATGGGGCAAAAGGGTGGTATAGGATGTGCTCTTGTCCAGCGCGCGCTTGCGCTGATCTTCGCTGAGGTAAGCCGTGGTTTTGCGGCTTTGCTTGTCTTTTCGTTTCATAGGGTGCGATCCTCCATGACGGCGGCCAGCAGCGTGGCGGTAAAGGCAGCCATGACGCCGCCGGGGGTCTGGCTCTTGCACACGCCGCCCCCCAGCGCAGCAATGGCATAGGGCGTGGTGCGCCGGTCGGGTACGGGGCTGAGAATCAGTTTGTTCAGCTTCTTTTGCAGGGTGAGGGAGGAGCGGCTCATGGCATCCGAATCCCGGTCCTCCGGGTCAGTACCGAACTGGGTGAGCAGCTGGGAAAGGGCATTCATCAATTCCGCATTCAGCAGACCGTTGGCGGGTACTTCTCCCTTGCGCACGGAGGCAGGGGCCGGGTAATGGGCAGGCAAGTCCGCACGGACGGCAGCCCGGGCATCCTCTTCCACCAGATGCAGCCGCAGGGCCAGTTCATCCCGCAGAAGGCGCAGGGAGGCCAGCTTTTCCTCCTGACGGCGCACATCCTCCGGGGAGGTCAGGTGCCGCTCCTGATGGGTGAGCCGGTGGAGAATCTCCTCCTGGTCGGCCACCACCTGATCCTGATGGGCCAGCTGTTCCCGGGCCGTATGCCGGGCGGAAACCAGCATTTCCAGCCAGCTTTCGCCGCCAACCAGGGGCAACAGCCGGTCGCATTCGCTCTGGGCGGAGGCTCTGTCGTGAAGCAGATCATCGTACCCGGCAGCCTGAGGATCGGTCATCTGCTGCTGCGCCCGCTTGAGGATGGACTGGCGGTAAGCAGCGGCGGCTTCCTCCTGCAGGGTTTCCTCCTGCTGGCGGGGACGCATGGTAGGCGGAATGGTGCGGGTGAGCTGCACCATCCAGTTGGCATAGAAATTGAAGAACTGATACAGGGCGGTCAGCAGCTTTTCCAGCTGATCCCGCTGGGTGGCGTTCATACGGTTGATATCGGAAAAATAGGGGGCGGTGTAGCCGATGTTCTTCGCTTCCCTGCCGTTGCCGCTGATGAGCTTGCGCAGGGTGGGGTAGCATTCGCCAAAGAACAGCCCGGCGGCTTTCAAAAGCCCGCCGTAGCCGATGCGGTAGCGTTCGCCGTCGCTGTCGAAGCTCTGCCAGCAGAAATCCGGGGTGTGCCACTGGTAGTAGTAGCAATCCATGTTGTGGGCGTGCTCGCCCCGCATGGGGGTACGCATGAAGGCTGCGATACAGCGGGTGGCCAGCCATTCCAGCATATGGGCGTCGTTTTCCTGGCTCTGGGAGCCGGTGGAGTAGATGCGGGTCTGTACAAAGGCTTCCGGGGGCAGGCCCAGTAGGTACATGGCGTCGAATACGCCGTCCCTGTCCTCCTCGCTGGAGCGTATCATGCCGGTCATGCCGTAGTACTGCAAAGCGGTGCGGGCCTTATCCGGGAAGTCCGCACTCTTGACCACGATTTCCAATTCCTCATTGTGGGAGGACGGGGGTACTTTGTAGTAGGGCAGCATCAGCATGGAAGCCAGCTCGAAACGGCGCTGACGATCCTGAAAACGCTGGTGCAAAAACCGGGCCAGGGCGGGGATGCCGCTGGCGCCCGTGCCGCCGAAAATACTGCCGCAGAGAATCACCTTCACCTGCTCACCGGCAGCGATTTCCGCATCCATCTGATCCAGCAGGGCGTTCATTTCGTCCGGCTGTCCGGCAGCCCGCAGGCCATCCAGAGAGGATAGCAGGTCGGAGAAGAACAGCACGCCCAGATCCGGGTGGCCACGGAAACCCTCGCTGTATTCCAGGGAGGCCTCCGTTTTGCTGAACAGGGTGCGGCTCAGCAGCCTGTCACCGGCGTGGTTTTCCGTCATCCGCTGGACGGAGGTGGCCCGGCGGCTCAGGTTCATATTCCAGCGGCGAAGATCCAGCTGGGTCTGGAAGCCGCGGCGCACCTGCTGGCTTTGCTCAAAGGCACGTCGCACCTGCTCATAAGCTTCACAGGCACGGCCTGCACGGGTGGTGTTGCCGCAGGCGGAGTCCACGTCCACGCTGAGCAATGTGAGCTTGGGCAGGGAAACCTGCTTCCCTTCCGGCGTGACGGTATAGAAGGCGTCGGCAGCGGCGGCGTAGACGATGCTTTCCAGAATCTTGTTGCCGGTGCCGCCGATGGCCAGTACATAACAGCCCATAGGTTCTCCTTTCCGCCGTTACAGGCGTTTGAAAAATGCGTGTTTGCCGCTGATGGCAGGGGGGGCAGCCAGTCGGAAGCAGACCATGGCAGCCAGCACATTCAGCCCGTAGGCAGGAAAATACACAAGATAGTCCCACAGGGTGCGGCCAAAGATATGCTGAACGCCGCACAGCCAGACAATGAGCGCTGTCATCGCATTGACGGCCATGATCAGCACCATGTTCAGCCGGTAGGTGCGTTTGGCACGGCGGCTCAGCTTGGCGGCGTTGATGGCCTTGGAATGGCGCATCCGCCACCACAGCTGGATGATCAGCGTAACGGCCCATGCCAGCAGGAAGCAGATGGCAACAAACAGCCGCCAGTGGTCATCCCGCAGGGTGAGGGCAGCCTGCCAGAGGGCCGGGTCGCTGGCAGTAGGCAGGGCCGCTTCCGCAGCCGCTGCTTCCAGCGGTGCAAGATGCAACGGCAGCAGCTTCACAAGGGTATCCGCAATGGCGGGGGCGGTATTTGCCAGCTTGAAGGGATACACCAGAAACAGCCCTGCATACTGCCACATTAGGGGCAGTGCAAAGCAGATCAGGTAGCACAGAAGCGGCTTGAGACCGCCGGAGGTGCGCAGGCGCAGCCGTTTGGCGGGCTTGGCAGCGATGGTGGACAAGGCGGGTTCCTCCTTCCGGTGAGGGGCGCTCAGGTGAGGGGCAGCTGGTTCTGGGGCGCTACGAAAACATCCAGCTGGAAGTAGACAAAGGGCAGGGTATCGATAGCGGCGGCATCCCGCAGCTGGGTGAACAGTTCACTGAGGCGGGGGGCGGCGTATACAGGGGGACAATCGGGAATCACCGTCTCCCGGTAGGTTTTGCCGGAGGTATCACCCCAGGCGTGCCAGAACTGACCGGGTACGTTGTCGCTGGTACGGCTGTGCTCGGTAAGGGCATCGGCCATCTGCTGCCAGGCGGCGATCTGTTCGTTGGTGATCACCGCATTCCACTGGCTGATCCAGTCAACGGCGGGCCAGCTGAGCTGCTGCCCGGTAATATCCGCACGGAGCAGCAGCCGGTAGTAACCGGGGGTCAGGTCGGCGGCATTGCAGGTGAAAGCCGCTTCCAGGGTTGTGCCGTCTGCGCTCAGGCTCAGGGGCTGGGCGGTGAAGGGCAGGGCGCCGGTTTCATCCGTATAGGTGAATTGATAGACGGTATCCCGCAGCGTCAGGGACTGGACGCCCTGGGCGGGCTGATAATCCGGGGTGTTGGGCAGGGTATCCGTCAGCAGCAGGGAGGAAACCCCTTCGATGCGCAGGCTGGACAGCTTGCTGGTATCCAGCTGGAGGCCGCCCTCCAGCGCATTTACCGGCCAGGAAACCGCAATGCGGCAGGTGCCGCTCTGGTCGCTGGCCAGCGCCACGGTGGGCTGGGCCTTGTCGGTGAGCAGCATACCGGTGCCGTTGGTCAGGGCGATGGCAGCGCCATCGTTGGTGTAGGTATCCACTCCGTGCCGCTGGATGGTGGTCTGCTCATAGGCAAAGGTGAAGGGCTGCTGGGTGATGGTCTCTCCGCCGATGGAATAGGTCAGCTGGCCTTTTTCCGGACCCCGGAGCCCCTTGAGGGCCGGGTCGGTATCCAGCTTCTGGTTCAGGGCGGCTGTGTAGCTTTCCACCTGCGCCGGGCTGCCGATGACCAGCATCAGCAGGGTGCGGGGCATGGGCAGGGGCCCTTTGACCAGGTTCTTGTTCTGCTGATAGTCCAGCCGTCCCCAGATGAAGGGCTGGGAAAGGTCGGCAGCGTTGATGGTGTGAATCTGGCCCAGATAATCCAGCTTGAGGGCATAGAGCTGCACAGAAAGCCCCTGATCAAAGATGCCCCGTTCACTGAGCAGCTGCTGGAGGTAATGCACCGGCGTGCCGTCAATGGCGGTGCCGGACAGGCGGCGCAGGGTCAGGGGGTCGCAGGTGATTACCGACAGGCGGCTCAGATCCAGATTGGCAATGGACTGCATCAAGGGGCTGAAATCATCCGTCAGCAGGCGGCGGATAGCATCCGGGTCAGCCTTGGCATCGTAGCTGGCGATGAGGCTGTCCAGATAGTCGCTCATGGGCTGAAGCTGGTCAGGGTTTTCCAAAAGCGCTTTCTGCCCCTTGGCCAGCAAGGCGGGCAACTGGTTCATCTGGGGACTGTAGAGGGAGTAGAAGCTGCCCTCCATGTTTTCTGCGGAAAAGGAGGAAAACACGGTGGGCATGGGGTCGATGGCATAGGTGAGCAAGTCCCGGCGCAGGGAGCGCAGGCTGGCGGCGCTGCCTTCGGTGGCAAGACCGCTGGAAAGCAGATCCTCATCGGTGATGTGCTCGTTGCCGCTGCGAAGGACCCGCACACGGCTGCCCTCAGCTGCGGACAGCATATTCCGCAGCAGGTTTTCATACCAGCCGGTTTCGTTTTCGTAGCGGTAGTGGAAGCCGCCCTCCCGGTAGCGCTTGCTGCGGTGGGGATACAGGCTCTCGGCGGAAGGGTTCACGCCGCCCATCACCTGGGAGGCATCCAGCCAGAGATCCACCTGCAAAGGGCTGTTCTGACCGGCGGCAGCGGAAGGCTGCAAGGCAGCAATTTCGGCGGCAGGCATCACAAGCTGGCGCAGATCCGGCAGATTGGATGCGCCTGTGGGCTCCGTGGGGGTGAAAGCAGCTGGCAGCGTTTCCATCAGGGAACAGCTGCACAGGCAGAAAAGGGCGGTAAGGCAGGCAAGGAACTTGAGCGTTCGTCCAAGGCGCATACAGACCCCTCCTTCATTGGTAGTCTATGGCTGCGGTCAGCGCCGCATTTGACCCATTTGGTCGTATAGGTTCAGATAGGCTTCGTAACGCAGGTTTGCACCGTACTGGGCAGCCCGGGCAATGCAGAACAGGGGATCCTTGGGGTCATCGCACAGGCGGCGCACAGCGTCGGCAGCGGCGGCGATGTTGCCGGTGGGCACGGTTTCGCCGGTTTGGGGAATCACCAATTCGGGCATGGCGGTGCAATGGTAGCAGATCACCTGCGTACCGCAGGCCATGGCTTCCAGAAGGGTCATGCCCATGGTTTCGCCCTGGCTGAGGGAAATGCAGACATCCGCAGCCGTGTAGAGCACGCACAGATCCTTCACGTTGGCGGTGCGGGGCAGACCCAGCATATAGTAGGGCAGCGCATTGATCTGGGATTCCGTCAGCCCCACCGGCACCACGCAGTAGTCCTCGCCCAGCTCACGGGCCAGTTCGATCAGATCCTGCAGGCCCTTGCGCTCATCCCACACCGCCGCCACGCTGAGCACCAGCCGCCGCCCGTTCAGCTCATCCAGCCCGTAGAACAGGGCGATATCCTGCATATGCCGTTCATCGGCGCAGGGGGCGAAGGTGTTCAGGTCGATGCCGTTGGGCAGGGCATAGATGGGATAGCGGCCTAAGAAGGAGCGGCTGGCCTGCTCCTTGAGCCACTGGGAGGGGGTGGTGAAAACCAGGTTCCGCAGCCCGGTGATCAAGTCCTTTTTTTCGGTGAAGTTGCGGGCGCTCTGGTCCCGGAGCAGGCTGATGGGGTAGGTCTTTTTCAGGGGACAGTGGTTGCAGCGCTTCTGCCACAGGTTACACTGGGTGGGCGCATGGGGGGAGGGAGCATCTTCCTCGTTCAGATAAGGCTCTATGGGATAGTGGTAGTAGGCGCAGTGACCGGTGTAGGGCCAGCAGTCATGCAGTGTCCATACCACGGGAATGTCGGTTTCTTGCAGATAGGCAAACAGGGTGGGCAAATGCAGGTAGTAGCCATGCAGGTTATGCAGGTGAATCAGATCCGGGTCAAACTGCCGGAGCTGTTTGATGAAACGTCGGGTGGCGTGGCGGCTGTAAAAGCCGCTGCGGTCGGTGATGCGGCTGAGACCGGCGTGAATGAGCACGCCCAGAGAAGTGGAATGATGGTGGATCAGCCGGGTGAGTTTGCCAAAGGCGCGCTTGGGTGCGGCGCTGCGGCGGTAGGAAAGGGACAGGGTTCCATCGGGGGTATCGCCCACTCGGAGGCTGGGAATATCCGGCGCAGGGGTGCCCCGGCTGTAGCACAAAAGCACCTGATGCCCCTCCTTTTGAGCAAGGCGGCACAGGTCGGTGGCGATGCGGCCGGTGGACAGGTTGGCAGTAACGTTGATGTGAGCGATACGCATAAGCCGGGATAACCTCCAATGGGGGACGGCGGGAGCACATCCCCGGCAATGATTTGCAGGCGGGCTGCATGAACACAGGCCCGCCTGCAAAGGGATGTTACTTAGAAGTTTTCAGCGTGGATCATGAAATAGGCCTTGGGATGCTTGCAAACGGGGCACAGTTCGGGGGCCTTCTTGCCGATAACGATGTGGCCGCAGTTGGAGCATTCCCAAACCATATCGCCTTCCCGGCTGAACACCAGGCCGCCTTCCACATTGGCCAGAAGCTTGCGGTAGCGTTCCTCGTGCATCTTTTCGATGGCGGCCACCTTCTCAAAGAGAATGGCGATCTCGGTGAAGCCTTCTTCCCGGGCTTCCTTGGCCATGGTGGCGTACATATCGGTCCACTCGTAGTTTTCGCCGTCGGCAGCGTCCTTCAGGTTCACTTCGGTGGAGGGCACTTCGCCGTCGTGAAGCAGCTTGAACCAGATCTTGGCGTGCTCTTTTTCGTTGTTGGCGGTTTCCTCAAACAGCTTGGCAATCTGCACATAGCCGTCCTTGCGGGCCTTGGAGGCGTAGTAGGTGTACTTGTTGCGGGCCTGGCTCTCGCCGGCAAAGGCGGTCATCAGGTTGGCTTCGGTCTTGGTTCCTTTGATGGGTTTCATGTGGTTGTTCCTCCTGTCTGTTATTTGGGTTTCATATTGGTGCCGCAGTTAGGGTATCCCTGCGGATCAAAAACGATTACCAGGTAGCGCCAAAGCCGAACACGGACCAGTGATCGGTGTGCAGCTCATACTGGCACAGAGGGTCGGTATGCTCGCTTTCGGGCAGCATGGACATATTTTCCTGCAAGTGCTTGCGGGTATCGGTGGTAATCTGGTGGTTGGACTTGTTGCTGTCGTACAGGTAGGTGTACCGCTTGACGGTGTTGGACATATTGCCCTCCACCGTGGTAACGGCGTAGATGCCGCCGCCCCGGTCCTCCACCTCCACCACAGAACCGATGTGGGTGGTCAGATAGGCTTTGCTCATATCCACGTAGATGACGGTATAGCCGGGCTTGGGCACGCCCACAAAACGGCCCAGCTTGTTGAAGCCGTCGTACTGGTTGCCCACCTGACCTTCCCGGAAGAAAACATTCGTATAGTCGCCTTCCGGGTCGATATCCTTTTCTTCGATGGGGTCAAAACCGGCGGCGTTGGCGCAGTAGATGGTGAACACCGAGCACCAGCCCACCTCTTTCTTCTTGCGGTAGTACCACTTGGCGTACTGGTTGTACTTGGGCAGCCGCTGCCGGGCCACGGAATAGTACTCCCGGTTGAGCACATAGACGTAGTTCTTGGCGATCTCGCTCATGGATTCATCGGAGACGGATACCAAGATGGATTTCTCACCCTCCGGGGACTGCCAGCGCACGGTGGTTTCGCCGCTGGCTTTGCCGGTCATCAGGCCGTCCTGGGCTACCGTGACGATGCTTTCGTCATCGGAGGAAAAGGCGCCCTCCGGGGCGGGCAGCGGCGTTTCGGCCTGCTCATCAAAGGGGATCACGCCGGGAGATACATAGGGAAAGTAGGCGCTGTTGCCGGTGCGCAGCTGGTAACATCCGGCGGTAATGGCAGCCTCGGCAGGGGTTTGCAGCTGGCTGAGACGCTCCGCAAACAGGGCATCGGTTTCCTCATCCGCAAAGGCGGCGGGCATCAGGCAGCAAAGGGCCAGCACCAAAGCGGCGAGGCGGCAGAGGGGCCGGTGGGAAAAGTCATTGTGAAACATAGGATTGTTCTCCTTTGGAAGGGTGCTGTTGGGCATAAAAATTCACCTTGTATTATAGCATAAACCGCACCTTTTGAACAGAGGCACAAACAGCCCGATTGCCACTGGATACACCGGCGCAAATATGGTATGATAGGCATACGAATGGATTGCTTGATCCGCAGTTTGCCAGAGGAGGAGAATCCTTTTGAATCTGTTGTTGCATATCTGCTGCGCCCCCTGCGCCATCATGTGCGTGAAGACCCTCCGGGAGGAGGGCATCGAGCCGGTGGGCTACTGGGATAATCCCAACATTCATCCCTACACCGAGTTCCGCACCCGCCGGCAGACGCTGGAGGAATATGCCCGCAGCATTGACCTGAAACTGATCATCGGCGGCAAATACGGCCTCCGGGCATTTTTAGACGATGTCAGCGGCGATTATACCGGCCGCTGCCTCAACTGCTACCGGATGCGTTTCCGCTCGGTGGCGAAATATGCGGCGGAGAACGGCTTTACCCATTTTTGCTCCACCCTGTTCGTCAGTCCCTACCAGAACCACGAGCTGATGATTCAGGCGGCACAGGCGGCGGCGGAGGAATTCGGGGTCGCCTTTCTGCACCGGGATTTCCGGCCTTATTTCCGCCAGGGGCAGGAGGAGGCCCGGGAACTGGGGCTGTATATGCAGAAGTATTGCGGCTGCATTTTCAGCGAGGAAGAGCGCTACCAGAAGCGCAGGAAAAAGCGGGAGGCGGAGGCATGAAGCCGGTGGAGGAACTGAGCGCACAGGCACTGCTGAATGGGCTGGATACCCGCTGGGCAGGCCGGGGCGTGGTGGCATATGCGCCGGAGATGCCCTCCACCAACGCCGTTCTCAAGGAGATGGCAAGGGAAGGAGCACCCCACGGCAGCGTGGCGGTGTGCCATCATCAGACGGCTGGCAAAGGGCGCATTGGCCGCAGCTGGGAAACCCCTCCGGGGGAAGCGCTGACCTTTTCTGTGCTGCTCCGGCCCTGCATTCGGCCGGAGGAAGCCCAGCTGTGCACGCTGGCGGCGGCGCTGGCAGTGGTGCGCACCATCCGGGCTCTTTGCCCCGGGCTTGCGCCCCGCATCAAATGGCCCAATGATGTGGTCATCGGGCAGGGCAAGTGCTGCGGAATCCTCAGTGAAATGGGCATGGCCGATGGCACCGTGGCCTATGTGGTCACCGGTGTGGGCCTGAATGTGAACCAAAGCGCATTCCCCGCAGAACTGGCGGATAAGGCGGTTTCTCTGCTGGGGGAAATGCGCAGGGGGGGCTATGCCGGTGACAGGTTGAGCCGCACCGCTTTGCTCCAGCGGTTCCTCAGGGAGCTGGAGCCCATTATGGAAGCGATAGAACAGAATGGTTTTGCCGCCATCCGACAGGAATATGAAGCCGAATCCGCCACCATCGGGCAGCGGGTGCAGGTGATTTCCCTTGCGGAAACCTATACCGGCCTTGCCCGGGGCGTGGATGAGACCGGGGCGCTGCTGGTGGAGCGGGAGAATGGCGAGCGCTGTCAGGTGCTGTGCGGGGATGTATCCGTCCGGGGCCTGATGGGCTATGTGTGATGAATGTACAGCCGGGAGACCGGCCCTAAGATGATTGTTGAAAAGAGGAAATGCCAATGACGATGGAAAAACGCAGAGGGCTGTGGCTGCTGGCACTGTGCCTTGTGGGGCTTATGATGCTGGTGTTCAACATCCTGACCCCCATGATCTGCGATGATTACCGCTATGCCTTCAGCTTTGCCACCGGGGAGCGGCTTTCTGGCATCGGGGAGATTCTGCCTTCGCTGGCAGCCCATGGCCATGTGCTCAACGGGCGGTATGCGCCCCATTTCTTTGTGCAGCTGTTCAATCTGCTGCCGGGCATCTGCTTTGATGTGGTCAATACGGGGGTGTTTTTGCTGCTGATGGTTGGTGTGTACCGGTTGGCGAAGGGTTCCCGGAAATGGGACTGGCTGCTGTTGGGCGGCGTTTTTGGCGCATTGTTCCTGCTGCCCCCGGTATTCGGGCAGAATATGCTGTGGATGGCGGGTTCCTGCAACTATCTGTGGCCTGCCGCTGTGATGGTGTGGCTTTTGAAACCCTTTGTGGACAGGGTTTGCAATGAAGATGTGCAGCTGAAATGGTGGAGCGTTGCCCTGATGGTTGCGGGCGGCTTCCTTTTTGGCAACAGCAGCGAAAACCTGTCCGCTGCCGGCCTTTTGATGATGGGCCTGTGCATCCTGTGGCAACTGATTCGCCGGAAGAAAACCGGGCTGTGGATGTGGCTCACCGCTGCCGCCACGCTGGCAGGCTGGCTGCTGCTGATGCTGGCCCCGGTGGACAAGCCCACCGCCTCCGAAGAGGGCAGCCTGATGGGCGTGCTGCTGGAGCGGTTCAGTCAGGTAACCGGGCTGTGGCTGACCCATCTTGGCGTGTTGACGGCTGTGTTTGCAGTGCTTGTGTGCATCGGCTGGGACAAGCTGCCCGGAGAACGGGTGGCAGCCGCTGTGATGCTGGCGGTGTGTGCCCTGTGCTGCCATATGGCAATGATTGTATCCAACTACATCCCGGAGCGGGTGCTGTTCGGCCCCATGCTGCTGATGCTGTGCGCCTGCGGCCTTGTGCTGCCGGGGCTTGAACAGTATGCGGAACCCGTCCGGCGGGGGCTGTGCCTGGGCCTGTGCCTGCTGGCGGTGATGAACGCTGTGTCCGCTCTGCCCCAGACCTATAACCGGCATCAGCTGGCCAAGGCCCGGGATCAGCAGATGATGGAGGCTGCCGCTGCCGGGGAGACGGAGGTTTCCACCTTCGGCGTGCTGGGGCGCACCCGGTACGATGCCTATACAGGCCTTCTGGAAATGAGCAGCGATGCAGAAAACTTCGCCAATGTGGCCTATGCTGCCTACTACGGCGTGGACAGCGTGGTTGTGGAACGGGTGGAGTGACAAAATGAAGGGCATTGGTTTGGATTTGTGCGAGATCGCCCGGTTTGAGCGCATTCTGGAGAAGGGCGATGGCTTCCTGCGCCGGTATTTTACAAAGGAGGAACAGGCCTATCTGGCAGGGCGTGGCCATATGGCTGCCCAGAGCGCAGCGGCCATGTTTGCTGCCAAGGAAGCCTTTTTGAAGGCCGTGGGTGCAGGTGTCGGCGGGGGCATTGCCCTCAGTGAAATCGGTGTTGCCCATGAGGAAAACGGACGACCGGCGTATGTGCTCACCGGAGCCGCCCGGGAGGCCATGAACCGGCTTGGGGCAGAGACAGCGTGGCTGTCCCTGAGCCATGAAGCAGGGATGGCAGCAGCGGTCTGCGCGGTGGAGTAACGATGCGGCTGTTGAGCCGCTGCAATTATCTATTGCAATACAAGAAAAGAACCTCCGAGAATGTTCATGGGCAATGCCCCAACATCCTCGGAGGTTCTTTATATACGATTATCTTATTCCCTTTGCGCCCATGCAATGGGCGCAATGAGTGGGTGCAGGGAGCCTTGCTCCCTGCCGGGGTTTCCAAAGGGGCGGCGCCCCTGCCTCGTCCCCCTCCCTCTTACCGGCTTCCCTTGTCATAGGGGATGCCTTCCGCCTTGGGAGCACGGGAACTCTTGGAGGTGAAGGCCAGCACGATCAGGGTGATCAGGTAGGGCATGAGACGGTAGAAGTTGGGGTTGATGTTCAGTTCCTTGAGGAAGTGGATCTTCTCGCCAGCGCCATTGAGGACGAACAGGCTGCCGTAACCGGCGGCAATGCACTTGAACAGGCCGAACAGCAGCGCTGCACCGGCGATGCCCAGGGGCTTCCAGTTGCCGAAGATCATAACCGCCAGCGCAAGGAAACCGAAACCGGCCACGTCGCCGTTGGCGGTGCAGTTGGTGGTGGTCAGGGCATAGACAAAGCCGCCCATGCCAGCCAGTGCACCGGAGATGCACACACCGGCATAACGCATCTTGAACACGTTGATGCCCAGGCTGTCCGCTGCCTGAGGATTCTCGCCGCAGCTGCGCAGGCGCAGGCCGAAGCGGGTCTTGTAGAGGATGACGGACATGATGACGAACACCAGAATACAGATGTAAGTGGCGGGGTACACCTTGTTGACGAAGGTTTCAAACAGGAAGCCGGGCTTGTCCAGACGGCCGTAGCCGAACATGGCTTTCTTGAGCATGAACCAGCCTGCGCTGTCGCCGGAAGCCATCTGCAATGTGTTCTGGTTGGCGATGAGACGCACGAAGAACAGCACCAGAGCGGGAGCCAGCAGGTTCAGGGCGGTGCCGCCGATGGTCTGGTCCGCTTTCAGGTTGATGGCAGCAAAGGCCAGAAGCAGCGAGAACAGGGACCCCAAAGCGGCAGCCACCAGCATGGTCAGCAAAGCGAAACTTTGCAGGCCAACCCAGTTCTTGGCCTGATACACAGCCTCAAACCAGCCCCACTGCTGCACCAGACGCACAAACAGAACACCGATGAATGCGCCGAAGATCATGATACCTTCCAGCGCCAGGTTGATGATACCGCTGCGCTCGGCGTATACGCCAGCCAAAGCCACGATCATCAGGGGAACAGCATAGATCAATGTCTGCTGGATGAGGTAAACCGTACTGTCCGAGGTCAGATTGCTAAGGAAGGTGCTCATACGTTTTCCTCCTCCTCTCCGGCAGATTCAGCAATGGGGGCGGGTTCCTCCACGGGTTCGGCTACAGGGATTTCCTGCACCGCCTCAGCGGCAGCTTCGAAAACCGGCTCCGCTGCCACGGTTTCCATGGCTTCGGCAACGGGCGCTTCTTCCACTGCGTCCGCAACCGCTTCTTCATCCGGTTGGGCCGCTTCCTGCGCAGGCGCTTCTTCCGCTGCCGCAGGTTCCGCATTGGCATCGGACTCCAGCAGGGTATCGGCCTTGCGGCGGCGCTTGCCCAGCATGGTCTTGATCAGCAGGGCAAAGGCGCTCATGTACACGATCACGGCGATGATAACGTCGGTGATGTACTCGTTAAAGGCGGTGAATTTGGTCAGCTGCAAGCCGCAGATATCCAGCATGGACATGAAGATACCGGCGAAGATGACGCCGATGGGATGGTTGGAGGCCAGCAGGGCCACGGGAATACCGTTGAAGCCAACGGCGGGCAGCTGCTGGTAGGTGGTCCAGAAGAACTCGGTGTTGCCGCTGAGGGAATACAGAGCGCCGGCAGCGCCAGCCAGAGAACCGGCGATGGCCATGCTCAGCACGATGTTGCGCTTGTCCTTGATACCGGCATAGCGGGCGGCGAAACGGTTGGAACCGCAGGCCTTGAGCTGATAGCCGAAGGTGGTGCGGGTGAGGATCACATACACGATCACCGCCAGAAGAATGGCGATGATGATGCCGCCGTTCACCTGCGAATTGGGGAAGATCTTGTCCAGCCCCATCTTGGAGGTTTCCACGTTGTTGAAGCTGGTTTTGTAGATGTAGCTGGTCTTGGTGCCTTCGATCAGGTTCTTCAGGTTGGAGATATCGAATGCCCAGGTGACCAGATTGGCAGCGATCCAGTTGGTCATGATGCAGGCCAGCACTTCGTTGATGTTCAAAAGGGATTTGAGCATACCGGGAATAGCGCCCCAGATGGCACCGGCCATCATGCCGCCCAGCAGCGCCAGCGTCCAGACCAGCCATGCGGGGAAGATGAGGGTGGGGGCGATGCCCTGTGCCACCTGCCAGTCGTACAGCGCACCGCCGCCGGTGGAAAGACTCAGGGCGATGAACAGGGTGGCGCAGGTACCCGCCAGATACTGGCCGGGTGCGCCGATGTTGAACAGGCCGGTCTTGAAAGCCACTGCCACGGAAAGACCCGTCAGGATCAAAGGCGTGGCACGGAACAGCATATTGCCGATATTGGTGGGGTTGAAGCCGAAGGTCAGCGCGCCGGAAGCATCACGGCCAATGGAGAACAGACCGGCGTTGACCAGCTGGATGCCCTCCCAGGTGCCCTTGGGGCTGATGGCCGGGCTGAACAGACCCACGAAGAAAATCAGGATACTGCCGGCCAGCAGACCGATGAGAATGGAAATGACCGACGCCAGCACGGAGCGGATGCCGGATTTCTGGAAAAAGGATGTCTTATTCATTTATTCCGCCACCTCCTGCCGCTTTGCGCCTGCCATGTACAGACCCAGTTCCTCCACGGTGATCTGCTTGGGATCAAATTCGCCCACAATCTCGCCCTCGTACATCACAAGGATGCGGTCGCTGAGGTTCATAACCTCGTCCAGTTCCAGGGAGACCAGCAGAACGGCCTTACCGGCGTCCCGCTGCTTGACCAGCTGACCATGGATGTACTCAATGGCGCCAACGTCCAGACCACGGGTGGGCTGCACGGCGATGATCAGAGGCTTGTCCCGGTCGATTTCGCGGGCTACGATGGCCTTCTGCTGGTTGCCGCCGGACATACTGCGCACAGTGGTTTCCGCACCCTGACCGGAGCGCACGTCGTACTGCTCAATCAGCTCGTCAGCGTACTTGCGAACCTCGTCAAACCGGATGAAACCGGCCTTCTGGAAGCGGTTTTCGTTGAACCGCTGCAGCACCATGTTCTGCTCCAGGGTGAAGTCCAGCACCAAGCCATGCTTGTGACGGTCTTCGGGAATGTGGCTCATGCCGGCGTCGCTGCGCTGCTGCACGGGCGCATGGCTCACATCCTGGCCCATCAGGGTGATGGAACCGGCAGAGGGCTTTTCCAGACCTGTCAGAGCGTGCACCAGGTCGGTCTGACCATTGCCATCGATACCGGCAATGCACAGAATTTCGCCAGCACGGGCGGTGAAGCTTACGTTATGCACCGCATCCCGCTTGTACAGCTTGGAAGGCACGCACAGGCCCTTCACTTCCAGCACAGCCTCGACGGGGTTGGCTTCGTCCTTCTCCACCTCCAGCTGCACGGGGCGGCCTACCATCATGCGGCTCAGTTCGGCCTTGGTGGTTTCTGCGGTGTTGACGGTGCCCACATAGCGGCCCTTGCGCAGTACGGTAACCCGGTCGGATACCGCCATGATCTCGTTGAGCTTGTGGGTGATGAACAGGATGCTCTTGCCTTCCTTGGCCAGACCACGCATGATCTCCATCAGTTCGTCGATCTCCTGAGGGGTCAGCACGGCGGTGGGCTCGTCAAAGATCAGCACCTCGTTGTCACGGTAGAGCATCTTCAGGATCTCCACACGCTGCTGCATACCAACGGTGATGTCCTCAATCTTGGCATCCAGGTCCACCTTCAGGCCGTAGCGCTGGCTGAGGTTCTTGACCTTTTCACGGGCAGCCTTGCGCTTGAGGAAGCCCAGTGCGCCCACATCCTCTGCGCCCAGAATGATGTTATCCAGCACCGTGAACACATCAATCAGCTTGAAGTGCTGGTGCACCATGCCGATGTGCAGGGCAGTGGCATCGTTGGGGTTGTTGATGGCAACCACCTGACCATCCTTTTTGATAACGCCTTCTTCCGGCTGATACAGACCGAACAGCACGCTCATGAGGGTGGATTTGCCTGCGCCGTTTTCGCCAAGCAAAGCATGGATCTCGCCCTTTTTCAGCTGCGGGTGATGTCGTCGTTGGCCTTGATGCCGGGAAATTCCTTGGTGATGTGCAGCATCTCAATCACGTACTGAGGAACGTCATTCATGCGCACTCACCTCCCTTTCTGTTATTTCGACGGAGTGTGCCGAGTTTTTTAGATAGTATCATTATATAGGGAAAGATGGGAAAATGCAAGGAGGGGATGGTGCTGTTCCGCAGTCTGCCAAGGGCGCTGCCCTTGGAACCCGCCAAAGGGCCATTCGCCCTTTGGAATCCCGGTGTTGCGCCCACTTCATGGGCGCAAGGGTGGCTATTTTGTGCACGTGGCTGTCCTTTCGTTCTGCGAATTATGTCATTTTGCGGATGCAATATGCACGTGTGCTGAGCAGAAGCCCAGCATCAGGTCAGCTATCTGCCGGATCTCTGATGCAATGTGCGCACATATACAAATGCTCATTCCGTTCCCCACCCCTTTGCGCCCATTTTATGGGCGCAAAACCGGGATTCCCAAGGGATGAAATCCCTTGGGCGGGGTGCAGGGCGACGGAGGGAAGCGCGTGCCCAGTGGGCACAACGCCAAAGGCGTTAGCGACCCGTAGTCGTCAACCGAAGCAAGTACAGGCCACGGCAGTGGACTGTACGCCGACTGAGGTTGCGGAACAGAGCCCCTGCCCGTCCCCCGTCCATCCCGCAACTTCCCCTTGCAAACCCTCCCCCGGCGTGCTATAATACCTCCAATCGGCGATGAGGAAGAACAACGCCCGATCAACAGATCTCTGCCAGAGAAGGCGGTATGCGCTTTGCGTATGCTGAAAGCCGCCCAGGAAATCTGCGGGAAATTCGCTTCCGAGCTTTTCCTCCGAAACAGCAGTAAGAGGAAACGGGTGGGCTCCGTTACAGGCGAAAAGCGCATCGGGAAAGCTGTTTCCCCGTGCGGAATTTGGGTGGTAACACGCGGCAATATGCCTTCGTCCCATACGGACGGAGGCTTTTTCTTTAGCAGGAAAAACGCTGTTCTCAAATTCAATCACATTAAGGGATCGAACCAAAAGGAGGAACTCACATGGCAATCGTGGATACCCTGCGGGAGATTACCCAACGGGTGGAAAATGAACTGAAAGCCACCGACACCTCTGCTGCGCTGGATGCGCTGCGGGTTACGGTGCTGGGCAAGAAGGGCGAACTGACCGCTCTGCTCAAGGGCATGGGTCAGCTGGCCCCGGAGGAGCGTCCCAAGGTGGGCGCTCAGATCAACGAGGTGCGGGAACACCTGACCAACCTGATGGCTGATCGGGAAACCGCCATTAAAAAGGCCGAGCGGGAAGCTGCGCTCAAGGCTGAGACCATCGATGTGACCGAGCCCCGCAAGCTGCCCAGGGTGGGCAGCGCCCATCCCATCACGCTGGTGATGGATGAGCTGATCGAGTGCTTCTCCGGCCTGGGCTTCGAGGTGATGGAAGGCCCCGAAGTGGAGCTGGATCACTACAATTTTGAGCTGATGAACCTGCCCAAGAACCATCCCGCCCGTGATGCGCAGGATACCTTCTACATGGACGACAACATCGTGCTCCGTACCCACACCAGCCCCATGCAGGCCCGTGCCATGCTCACCCGTAAGCCCCCCATCCGCATCATCTGCCCCGGCCGTGTGTACCGTGCCGATGAACTGGATGCCACCCATAGCCCCGTGTTCCATCAGATGGAGGGTCTTGTGGTGGATGAGAACATGAGTATGTCCGATTTGCGCGGCACGCTGGAAGCCTTCGCCAAGAAGCTCTACGGCAACGATGTTTCCACCCGTTTCCGCCCCAGCTTCTTCCCCTTCACCGAGCCCAGCGCAGAGGTGGACCTGACCTGTACCGCCTGCCACGGCAAGGGCTGCCGCATCTGTAAGGATACCGGTTGGGTCGAGGTTCTGGGCTGCGGCATGGTCAACCCCAAGGTGCTGGAAATGTGCGGCATCGACTCCACCAAGTACTCCGGCTTCGCTTTCGGTATCGGTCTGGAGCGTATCGCCATGAAGCGCTTCGGCATCACCGACCTGCGTATGCTCTATGAAGGCGACGCCCGCTTGCTCAGTCAGCTGCGGTAATCGAGGGGACGAATGTGGGGCGCTGCCCCACGCCCCGGCAGGAGGCAGTGCCTCCTGCACCTCCGGTCTGCGTCCATTCCATGAGCGCAGGGGGGAGATACTTGTTTGGATGGGAGACCTCCAAAAGGCTCCTTCCCGTGAGGGAGGGAACTGTCAGCGAAGCTGACTGAGGGTAGCCCAATGTATCGTACTATCACTCAACTGTTTCACCATATATAGGAGGCCATTCCTTTGAAACTTGCAATGAATATGATCCGGGAGTATGCGGACATCCCCGTTTCTCCCAAGGAATACGAAAGCCGGATGATCATGTCCGGTACTGCCGTGGAAGGCGTGGACGACATCTCCGGCGGCATTGAAAAGGTCGTTGTGGGCCGTGTGCTCACCTGCGAAGACGTGGAAGGTACCCATCTGCATCAGTGCACCGTGGATGTAGGCGGCGAAGAGCCCCTGCACATCGTCTGCGGCGCACCCAATGTGAAGCCCGGCGTGCTGGTGCCCGTGGCGCTGGACGGCTCCAAGCTGCCCGGCGGCATCAAAATTAAGAAGGGCAAGCTGCGGGGCATGGTATCCGAAGGGATGCTGTGCGCTGCCACCGAGCTGAAGGTGCCCCAGGAACTGTACCCCAGCGTGGGTGACGAGGGCCTGCTCATCTTCAACGAGGACTATCCCGTGGGCAGCGATGTGCGCCCCATCCTTGGCATTGACGATTACGCCGTGGATTTCGAAATTCTGGCCAACCGTCCCGACTGCCTCAGCGCCATCGGTATCGCCCGGGAAACCGCGGCTGCTTTGGGCACCACCTTCAAGGCTCCCGATACGTCCGTGGTGGAAGCCGGCGGCAACATCAACGATGAAGTCAGCGTCCGTGTGGATGACTACGAAGGCTGCCCCCGCTATGCCGCCCGTGTCATCAAGAATGTGCGCATTGCGCCCTCTCCCATGTGGATGCGCAAGTACCTGCACGCCGCCGGTCTGCGTTCCATCAACAATATCGTGGATATTACCAACTACATCATGCTGGAGTACGGTCATCCCATGCACGCCTTCGACCTGAGCAAGGTCCGGGGCCGTCAGATCATCGTGCGCCGTGCTGCCGAAGGCGAAAAGCTGACCACCCTGGACGGCGTGGAGCGTGACCTGCGCACTGCCGATCTGGTGATCTGCGACGCTGAGGCTCCCACCGGTTTCGCCGGTATCATGGGCGGCGAGGAATCCGAAATTACCGAAGCCACCACCGAAGTCATGTTCGAGTGCGCTTCCTTCGACCGCACCAGCATCCGTCTGTCCGGCCGTGCCCACGGTATGCGTACCGATGCCAGCGGCCGCTTCGAGCGCGGCGTGTGCGCCGCTACCGTTATGGAAGCGCTGGACCGTGCCTGCCATCTGGTCAACGAGCTGAACGCCGGCGATGTGGTTTCCGGCTGCATCGACCTGTACCCCAACCCCAAGCCCCAGCAGACCATCGTGGCCGATCCCGAGCGCATCCGCATCCGTGCCGGTGTGCAGATTCCCGATCAGGCCATGCTGGATATCCTCACCAAGCTGAACTTTGAAGTGGAAATGGCGGACGGCAAGATCATTGCCAAGGTGCCCGCCTATCGTGAGGATCTGGACGGCGAAGCCGACATCTGCGAGGAATGCCTGCGTATGTATGGCTACGAGCACATCGGTGCCACCCCCCTCCACGGCCTGACCACCCAGGGCGGCGTCAGCCCCATGAAGGCCATGAAGAACCGCATCGGCAAGATTCTGCAGGGCCTGAGCTATCTGGAGATCATGAACTTCAGCTTTGTGGGCGTGAAGGAGATTGCCAAGCTGGAACTGCCCCAGGACGACTGGCGCATGGATCCCATGCCCATCCGCAATCCTCTGGGTGAGGATACCGCCGTTATGCGCCCCACGCTGGTGGGCAGTATGTGCAAGACCCTGTCCTACAACATGAACCACGCCACCGAGGCTGCCAACCTCTACGAGATGGCTGCGGTGTTCGATCACCACAACCTGACCGAGGAAGGCCTGCCCACCGAAACCCAGACCCTGTGCATGGGTTCCTACGGCGAGGATGCGGACTTCTTCTCCGTGCGCACCGCTGTGGAAGCCGTGCTCCGTGCCTTCGGCATCCAGTGCGAAGTGGAAGCCGGCGGCGAAGTGTACCATCATCCGGGCCGCTGCGCCAAGCTGGTGCGGGGCCGTCAGGTGTTCGCCGTCATCGGCGAGGTGCATCCCACCGTCCGGGAGAACTTCGATATGCCCAAGCGTGCCGTCATTGCTGAAGTGAACCTGCAGCAGCTGCTGGAGATGGGCAAGCCCATGGGCGAAATGAAGCCCCTGCCCCGTTTCCCCGCCATGAGCCGCGACCTGGCTCTGGTGATGAAGGAAACCGTGCTGGTTGGCCCCCTGATGGCCGATATGCGCAAGGCTGCCGGCAACCTTTTGGAGAACATCGAAATGTTCGACGTGTACCGTGGCGCTCAGATTGGCGAAGGCAACAAGTCCGTGGCCTTCTCCCTCACCTTCCGTGCCGCCGACCGCACCCTCATCGATGAGGAAGTGCAGAAGGCCGTAGACAAGGTGATGAAGGTCTGCGCTGAGAAGTACGAAGCGAATATCCGTGGGTGATGAGGCAGGGGGACGCTGTCCCCCTGCACCCCCTGCCAAAGGGATTTTTTCCCTTTGGAATCCCTTTGCTGCGTGCTTTGCACGGCAGAGGGAATATAGTTGAATAATGAAAGAACCTCCGAAGTTGTCAGCAAAGGCTTTCAACTTCGGAGGTTTTGTGTGTTGTTTGTTATGTGGCCTTACCTTCAAACCGCTCCACCCGCAGGTGCAGTTTATATTTGTCCCGCAGGGCAGCGATCTGTTTCATCATGGGAGATTTGTGGTGGAAATCCAGCGCAGCCTGATCCCGCCACCGGTCGATGAGCAAGACGGTTTCAGGGTCTTCCATGGGCAAATAGTATTCGTAGCGTTCGTTGCCCTCTTCTGCCCGGATGGCTTCCACCAGTCCGGATGACATCATTTCCTCAGCAAAGCGGCGTGCGTTGCCGTCCTTACCGGTATAGTACAGATGAACCGTAATGCTCATGAAACGTCATCCCTCTGTATGTTTTGATTTTCTGCCGTGCAAAGCACGGCAGTGAAGGGTCAAGGGGCATTGCCCCTTGCGGGGTTTGGGGCAGCGCCCCAACGTCCCCCTTTCGTCCTCTGTTACCACAGCACCTCGCTGGCGGCCTCTGCCGTGGCAAACGGCCCGGGCAGGATGTCCATGCCACGGTGGTTGCCGTTGTAGTCCCGGTCGAAGGTGATGGGGGAGCCGTCGTTGTTCTCAAAGCGCTGTTCCGGCTCAAAGGCGCAGCCGAGGATATCGGAGGTAATCATGCCGCAGCGGAAATCACCAATGATCTCGGGCAGGTTGGTCTTGAGGCGGTAGGAACCGTTTTCCTCGATCAGGTCAACAATGGGCATATCTTCCTTGACCAGATTGGACTTCTCGTTCTTCCAGGGCTTGGCGCCGTGGAGGTACACGTTGCCGTCGATCCATACGGGCAGGTGGCTGCGGTGATACTTCTCCAGCTTGCCCATGTCGGGACGGGCCACATCCATATCGAACCAGGAGATCCACTCGTCGTAGGTGGGGTATTCATCGAAGCACCAGGTGCCCACCAGACGCTCGTTTTCGGCAGGACCGCCCCGCTTGACGGGTTCATCGGCGGGATGCTCCTGCACGAAGATGTTGTTGTAGAAGCGGTCGTCGCCGTGGAGGATGGTCATGAAACCGGCCACCTCGGTGCGGTGACGGATGTGATAGGGGGTGTAGCGGTCGCCGGTGCCGCCGCCCACGAAGGTGAGGGTGCCCATCATCAGGTTGTGCACCATGGCCACGCCTTCGGTGGCGATGCGCAGGCTCACCTCGGACAAAAGGATGTTGTTATCGATGAGGGTGGGGCCGTGGCCCACTTCCACAAACAGATCCTGACTTTCCATGCCGCCCTCGGCCCAGTCGCAGAAAGCGGGGCGCTCGTTGTGGTGCAGCAGGTTCTGGGTGATGCGGGTGCCCTGAGGCTGCCAGTCGCACCAGATGCCCATGGTGCAGTGGTGGATGTGGTTGCGGCGCATGGTCACATCGATGGCGGCGTGGAGCTTGATGCCGGCGATTTCAGCGCCGCCCAGCTCCTGCATATTGTTGATGTGGTGAATGTGGTTGTTCTCGATGAGGGAGAACACGCTGCCCATGCGGCCTACGATGCCGGTCTGCTCGCAGTGGTGGATGTGGTTGCGGCGGATGATGTGGCTGCCCACTTTTTCCTTGAGCCAGCCGTGATACTGACCCCGGCACACGGCGTCCCGCTCCATCTGGGTAGCGCTCTTCACGTGGCGCACGGTGAAGTAGTGGTCATTCTCCGGATCGTAGTACTTGCCCAGGGAGATGCCGCAGCACTTGGAATTGGAAATATCGCAATCCTCAATGATCCAGCCCTTGCTCCAGTGGGGGCCCACCATGCCGTCCTGGAAAGCAGCGGGAGGCGCCCAGGTGGTGGCGGCCTTCTCCACCTTGAAGCCGGAGAAGGTGATGTAGCCCCGGCCGGTCTCTTCGGGGAAGAAACAGCGGCGGCGCACGTTGATCTCGATCTTCTGGGTGTTGGGGTCAATATCGTGGAAGTTGGCGTAGAGGACGGTCTGGTTGCCTTCCTGCACGCTGATCCACTTGTAGATGGAATATTCCGGCTCCCAGCTGGGCTTGTACACTTCGCCGGCCTTCATTTCTTCCATGGTGAGGGCTTCGTACATCATGCGGTCGTTCAGGTAAACGCAGCCGGCATGGCGCACGGTGGGGGCGAAGTACCAGTCGCCGAACACTTCGGTGGTGTAGGGGTTGAAGGAGCCAAAGATGCCGTTGTCCACCCGGTTTGTCCAGATGCCATCGCCCAGGGGCTGCCAGCCGGTCAGCTCCTCAGCGCCGGTGATGACCGCGCCCAGCGGAACTTCGCTGCGGTAGGTGATGCGGGCGTCCTCGGTGCCGCCGTTGGCGGGGCTGACGTACTCCCGGTAGATGCCGGGGGCCACGATGACTTCATCGCCGGGCTTGGCGATCTTGGCAGCGTCGCTGATCCAGCGGAAGGGGCGGGCTTTGGAGCCGTCGCCTTCCCGGGCTGCGGACTGGTTGACGTAATAGATCATATGATTGTCCTCCTTGACAGACCTGTTGCGCCGGGGCGTGGTTGGATGCAGACAGAGAGCTTGCTGTCGGGAAAGAGTTTCGATTGTGCGCAACGGGTTCGTTTTTTGTTATTATAGCAGGATGGATGGGGTTTGTCTATGCTGTTTTTGCAGGGAGGCAGGCAGGCTTTGTTGATGCGGCGGCAATGGTGAGATTGGTATGCAAAAAACCGGGCTGAGTGTACAGTCCGGTTTTTGATGGAGTATTCGTGTTATCAATCAAAAGTACTCCGCCATCAGCCGCTCCACCCACTCCGGCACCTGTGCGTCCCTGCGGTCGTACACCGGATAATAGGGCTTGATATCCAGCACCGGCGTGCCGTCCACTGCATCCAGCCCCTTGACGGTGAAGGAATCCTCGTTGACAGCCACAATCTGAACGGCGGTCAGCCCGATGGGGTTGGGTCTGTCCTTTGCCCGTTGGGCAAAAATGCCCGTAAGCGGCATATCCTCCCGGTTCTGGGGGCGACGCTGCAGGTGCTTTTCAGGCTGGTAAGCAGCTTTGTGCAGATAGGTGACAATGATGGCATGGGAAAACGCATCCAGGCCCATCAGACCGCTAAGGTATGCCGGTTCCAGCTGGATGGTGGAAAGCTCGTTGCCCCAGGAATGATCTTTCTTTTCGGCTACGGTATTGTGCACCCAGCCGATGGGCCGCATCTGGATGGTCTGCATAGCGTTTTCTTTCCTTACAGCTGGCTGGCAAACCGGCTCAGGCTTTCGCCCAGGAAATCCAGATTCGCCTGCTCACAGACCGTATCCTTTTTGGTGTGGATCTTGTCCACATAGTAGCCGATCGCCTTGGCCTTGTTGCAGGCGCACACGGCAATGCCCCGCTTGAACATCATCTGGTCGGAGGGATAGATGGCGGTTTCCATCTTGTCCATATGGGGAATGCGGCCCTGCTGCGCTTCCACAGCTTCACAGAGCAAAGCATACTGGGGCAGGGCACGGGTCTTTTTGTTGGTAAAGAAGAAGATGTGCTCGCCGTCGCCTACGCAGTCCAGATTGATGAGCAGCCCGTTCTTCTTGAAAGCCTTATGGGTGGAGGCATAGGCGGAGGAACCCAGCATTCCCTTTTCCTCGTTGTCAAAGAGGATGAAGGCGGCTTTGCTGCGATCGCTTTCCGGCAGGCGGCTCATGATCTCCATCACGGCGGCAACGCCGGAGGTGTTGTCGTTGGCGCAGTTCTTGTTGGCAGGGCCAAACATCATCAGGAACAGGATGCCATAGCAGACCGCAATGGCCAGAAGGGCAGACAGCATGGGGTTTCTGGTCAGGAATCCGACGGTGCCGCCCACCACTGCGCTCAGAATCAAGAACACCGCTACCAGCAGCAGCTGGTAAAGGAGATAGAAAAAGAGATTCTTCGGGGTGAGGAAGTTGGGGATAGGCATCACGGCGGGAGTGTCGTAATGGGCGGTGTAGGTGACTTTGGCGGTTTCCGGGTCACCGATGATGATATTGTTGTTGGAACCCTTGGTGTGGATCTGGCTGGCATAGCCCATCTGCTCAGCCTGAAGCTGGAACCAATCCCGGAAAGCCTGTTTCTGGGCCTTGGATTTGCGGATGGGATGGGCCTCTAAAAGGGTTTGGATAAAGCTCATGGGGAAAATCACTCCTGATCAATGAATGTTGTATACAGAATACAATGGCTATGGTAGCACGTTCTTCCGGTTGTGGCAAGCGCAGGGAGGCGGAAAACCCGCCCCGGATGCTTCCAAACATCAGCGCAGGGACCGAAGAGCATGGATTCGGAGTTTTGGATCCAAAATTGTTCTCAAACGGTATTTCGATTGACAAGCAGCAGCACTCATGATAGGATAAGGGCAATTCATCACGCTAAAGTGTTGAATTGGAGAATGAGAATGTGGAGGGTAAACCCATGATGAAGAAGATTCTGGCCATGCTGATGGCAATGATGATGATCCTGTCCCTGACCGCTGCCACCGCCGAGAGCGCCAGCGATAAGCAGTACGTGCTGGATAAGGGCGTGCTGGTGGTTGGTATCACCGATTTCGCTCCCATGGATTACAAGGATGAAAACGGCGAGTGGATCGGCTTTGACGCTGATGTGGCCCGTGCTTTTGCCGCCGAACTGGGCGTGAACGTCGAGTTTGTGGAAATCGACTGGGACAACAAGATTCTGGAGCTGGACGGCCAGACCGTTGACTGCATCTGGAACGGCATGACCCTGACCGACGCCGTGCTGGCTGCCATGGAATGCTCCAATCCCTATATGAACAACGCTCAGGTGGTCATCGTGCCCGCCGATAAGGCCGACCAGTATCAGACTGTGGAAAGCCTTGCCGAGCTGAGCTTTGCCGCTGAGGCTGGCAGCGCCGGCGAAGCCGTGCTGAACGATCTGGGCCTCAATGTGACCCCCGTGACCGCTCAGGCTGACGCTCTGATGGAAGTGGCCGCCGGCACCTCCGACGCCGCCGTGATCGACTCCCTGATGGCTGCTGCCATGATCGGCGAAGGCACCAACTATGCCCAGCTGACCTACACCATCGGTCTGAACAGCGAAGAGTACGGCGTTGGCTTCCGCAAGGGTTCCGAACTGGCTGCCGACCTGAACGCTTTCCTGGTGAAGGCCTATGCTGACGGCTCCCTGATCACCATCGCTGAAACCTACGATGTGCAGGTGGCTCTCATCGAGCAGAAGTAATCCAACCATCCCGTCACCGGCGGCCTGTGCCGCTGATGATTCCTGTGCCGGAGAGGTTCATTAGGGGCGGATCTCTCCGGTAACTCCCTGTTTTTTGAGGGATTTTGCGCCGCTGCCTTTCCTCCTGATGGGCAGGGGCACTTCCGGCCTGACCGACAACTGCCGATCCCGCCGGGTCGTTGAGGGGAAGCCGCTTGGCGGTTTCCCCCCTTTCCGCTTTTATTGGTTTTCTGTAAATCCACTTTGCTACCAAAAGAAAGTTGGCTGACCATGCAAGAGTTGTTCCAGCAGATTTCCCAGCAGATGCCCATTGTTTTCAAGGCGCTGAACGAAGGCTTTGCCCAGACTTTGCGCCTGTTTTTCGTCACCCTTGCGGGCGCGCTGCCCTTGGGCCTGATCATTTCCTTTGGCTCCATGAGCAAATTCGGGCCCATCAAGTGGCTTACCCGTATGTTCGTGGGCCTCATCCGCGGCACCCCGCTGATGATTCAGCTGCTGATCTTTTTCTACTTCCCCGGTCTGGTGCTGGGCAAGAATATCTGGGGCAGCGGCGAGACCGGCCGCTTTACCGCAGCGGCCATCTCCTTCATCATCAACTATGCCGCCTATTTTTCCGAGATTTACCGGGGCGGCATTCAGGGCATCCCCGTTGGTCAGGAGGAGGCCGGTCTGGTGCTGGGCATGAAGCCCGGTCAGATTTTCTTCAAGGTGAAGCTTTTGCAGATGATCAAGCGCATTGTGCCGCCCATCTCCAACGAGATCATCACGCTGGTGAAGGATACCTCCCTGGCCCGCATCATCGCTTTGCAGGAGATCATCTGGGCCGGTCAGGCTTTTATGAAGGGCCGCAGCGGCATTTCCGGCGCTATCTGGCCCCTGTTCTTCACCGGTATCTACTATCTGGTGTGGAATGGCGTGCTCAGCTGGCTGCTGGGACGGCTGGAAAAGAAACTGGATTATTTCCGTTAAGGAGGGGAAGCAGATGGCGATTTTGCAAGTGGAAAACATCCAAAAGAGCTTTGGGCAGACCAAGGTGCTGGACGGCATCAGCTTCACCATGGAAAAGGGCGATGTGCTCAGCATGATCGGCTCCTCCGGCAGCGGTAAAACCACCCTGCTGCGCTGCCTGAACTTTCTGGAGCGTCCCGATGGCGGGCGCATCCTGATGGGCGACGAGGTGCTCTTTGATGCCGCCGACCGGCAGACCCACAAGGAAAGCGAGATTCGCAAGAAACGGCTGCATTTCGGGCTGGTGTTCCAGAATTTCAACCTGTTTCCCCAGTATACGGCGCTGGAGAATGTGATGCTGGCACGGGAACTGCTGGCAAAGGAGCAGCCGGACTGGAAACAGAATCGCCGTACCATCCGCAAGGAGATCGAGGAAGCTTCCGTGGAATTGCTGATCCAGATGGGGCTGAAGGATCGCATGGGCAACTATCCCCATCAGCTGTCCGGCGGCCAGTGCCAGCGTGTGGCTATTGCCCGTGCGCTGAACCTGCACCCGGATATCCTCTGCTTTGACGAGCCCACCTCCGCCCTTGACCCGGAACTGACCGGCGAGGTGCTGAAGGTCATCCGGGAGCTGGCAGAACACAATACCACCATGATCATCGTTACCCATGAGATGTCCTTTGCCCGGGATGTGGCCAGCAAGGTGATTTTCATGGATGAGGGCAAGATCTGCGAAATGGGCGATCCGCAGGAGGTCTTCGGCAATCCGCAGATGGAGAGAACCAAGCAATTCCTGGCCAATTACGCCCAGCAGGGATAAAAAACAGCATACAAAAGCAAAAAAACCAGCGGACATTCCCGTGCAGGGAACATCCGCTGGTTTTGTCTGTTTCTCTTTGCTTTTCCTTAATCCGCTACGGCCGCAGGCTCCCGGAAATTCTCCAGCATCCAGCTGAGCAGCTTGATGGTGTTGTCATCATTACCGCCGGTGATGAGCACGCTCATAAAGTGATCGTCCCCGTACAGGTTGTGATCCATCAGGCCCGGCATGGCATTCATGGGGATGCCGCACAGCCATTGTTCGCCGGTCTCCGGCTCGGTCACATAGCAGTCGGTCAGGTCGATGCCGTCCAGGTTCAGCGCACCGCTGTCCACGTAGGGCTGCAGGTTCATCATGGTGCCGTTGTTGGCCATGTTGAGGAATTTTTCCCGGCTGAGGGTGTACAGATCGCCCTCTCCGGCAAAGCTCCAGGTGGTCAGCTGCATATCGCCGTAGCCTTCATCCATCACCAGATATACGAAGGATACCTCCTCCATCTCCGGCAGCACTTCCTGATGGGCGCGCTCCAGCAGCGCATCGGCAGCCTCGCCGTTATCCATCATGTAGCCGGCATAGAACCATTCTACCTTCAGGTGGGGCGGGCTTTGATAGTGAGTGACGGTGTGCACCAGATTCCAGCCCAGAATGGCCAGCACCAGCACCAGGGCATAGATCCACCAGGCATAATGAAAATGGTTCTGAATCCGGCGTTTGGTAATGGGCATTTCGATTTTCATGGTATTGCTCCTTCGATTGATGAAAACTGTGTGCCTGCGCCAAAGAAAAAAGACGGGGCAGGCTGCGCCGGTAAAGTCCGGCGTTCTGTTCCCGTCTATTATAAGCCGAAAGAAAGGGGTTTGTCCATAGGCGTATCAGCCGCCGATGTGCTCAGCCTCCCACTCCTGACGCAGAATGGCGTGCATACAGGCATCCACGATGCCCTGATTGCTCCAGTCCGCCTGACGGAGCACCGCCTCGGGCTGAATGCCGCACTTGGTCATCACCCGGCCGGAGGCGGGATTGTTGGGGTCGTGCTGGCTTTCGATGCGGTTGGCTCCCACGTCTTCAAACAGGAAGGCCATCACCCGGCGAAGGGCTTCGGTCATGTAGCCCATGTTCTGCCACGGACGGCCGATGCAGTAGCCGATGTGCATCTTCTGGGTGCGGTCATCCTGCTCCACCACGGAGATGGTGCCCACCGCTTCGCCCACATCCGCTGGAACGATGGCCCATTGGTAGAAATCCGGCTGCTGATAGCTGTTGATCCAGTCGGTGAGCACCATGCGGGTCACATCCTGGGTGGGATGCGCAGGCCAGCGCAGGTACTTGGTCACCTCCGCATCGCTGCACCAGTTGCGGAAAGCAGCAGGAATGTCCCCTTCCTCAAAGCGGCGAAGGGTGAGCCGGGGTGTGACGAGGGTACGGGTACCCAGATGGTTCATGGCATATGTCTCCTTTTGCTGTGATTGGGCTGCCGGATCAGGCCTTGCCCTGAGAGCCGAACAGCAGCATCTTCTTCATGGTTTCCGCCTTGACGGCTTCCACCTGCAGGTTCATCAGGTCGGTCATGGCGCATTTGTCGGACTGCACCGCCTCCCGGATGGCACGGGCGCCGGCTACGTTGATATCGGTGAAAATGTTCATCTTGGCAATGCCGCACTGGATGGCCTGACGGAAATCATCGTCGCTGAGGCCGCTGCCGCCGTGGAGCACCAAAGGGGTTTCCGGAATGGCTTCCCGGATGGCAATGATGCGGTCATAGTCCAGCTTGGGGGTGAAGCGGTAGGCACCATGGGCGGTACCCACGGCAATGGCCAGAGCATCCACATGGGTCTTGTTCACGAAATCCTTGGCCTGCACCGGGTCGGTGTAGAAAGCGGAGGGATCCTGCATGGTGGGGTCGTCCTCCATGTGGTCGTTGTCGCCCACATGGCCCAGCTCCGCTTCCACGGTGGCACCGAAAGCATGGGCAATGCGGGTCAGTTCGGCCAGCTTGCGCACGTTTTCCTCGTAGGTGTCGGTGGAGCAGTCGTACATGAGGGACGTAAAGCCCAGTTTCAGGGCTTCCATGCACTTTTCAAAGGTGAGGCCGTGGTCGTAGTGGAGCACCACGGGCACATCGGTGCGCCGGGCCATGTGCTTGATGGCATCGCAGACGCATTCCAGCGGGGAGAAGGGCAGCAGGATTTCAGCGCTGCCCATGATGACGGGAGAGCGCAGTTCCTCAGCAGCGCCGATAACGCCCCGGGCCATCTCCGTATTGAGGGCATTGAACAAACCCACGGCATAGTGTTCCTTCTGGGCTTTGGGCAGAACCTGATTCAGATTGACAAGCATGGTGGGGACTCCTTTTTTGTTGATTGCATCGAAAGCCGGGATGCATAGCACATTCCGGCATTATTTGCAGCGAAAAACAGAAAACAACCGATTTTTCTTTTCCCCTTGCGCCCATGAAATGGGCGCAATACGCGGGATGCTTAAGGGTTCCCTGAACCCTTAAGCAGGGGGTGCAGGGGGACAGCGTCCCCCTGCCCTTCGTTACCACCCGTTCCTGATCCGCTCCCGAAGCTCGCTGAGGGGCTTGAGGCCGCTGAGGGCATCGTAGGCTTCCACGCAGCAGGCGCCGGTGGCGGCAGCCAGCTGGATGCACTCCTGAGGCGGGCTGCCCTCCAGCATGGACAGCAGGAAGGCGGCGATGCTGGTATCGCCTGCGCCGGTGCCGGAGAGTACTTTGGCGGGCTTGAAGCTGGGCTGGAAGGTGCACTGGTCTGCCCACTGGGCGGGAGAGATGCCGCTGCGGCTGCCCACGGCGGATAATGCCGCTTCACCGGCGGTGCGCAGGTACATACCGGGTGCGCCGCATTTCAGCAGCACCACCCTGGCACCAAGGGCGAGGCAGTCCTCGGCCAGAGGGGCAATGTCCGTTTCCGGGTCAAGAATGCGGGTGATCTCGTTTTCGCCGGCCCGCTGGAGCCACTGGTTGTAGCGGGGACGATCCAGCATGAAGCACAACTCCTCAATGCTGGGTACGAAGAAATCCACATAGGGCAGCACCAGGCTGAGGATGGCACGCCAGTCCAGCTGTCCCGCTTCGGAGGCAGGATCGATGGCTGCCATATCCAGTGAGGTGGAAAGCCCCAACAGCTTGGCACGGCGGAAGAGGGACACCAGCTCATCGCCGTTGTTTTCGTACATCCGGCGCATGAGGGGCGGGTAGCCGAAATGCAAATGATCGGCATTTTCCAGCATACGCTCGGGAATATCCCGGGAAATGAAGGTGTCGTTGACACCGGGATGATGCAGGAAGATGCGGTCCACGCCCGGGGGCGCAATAACCACGGAATAGGAACTGGAACCGGATTTGTCCACCAGAAGGCCGTCCTCTGCGCCGTACTTGCGCAGCCGGTCGGTGATCATAGCGCCAAAGGGGTCGTCGCCCACCTTACCGGCCAGCTGAACATCTGCGCCCAGCAGTTTCAGGGCCAGACCGGTGTTGGCCACGGAGCCGCCGGTATGGATATCCGCAGCGTCCACATGGGTCAGCTTGCCGGGGGACAGGGCTTCGGCAAAGGAAAGATGGGCATGGGGAAATACCGGGGTCACATCGATGCAGATGTGTCCGGCAGAGATAATGCGTTTGGATGGTTGATTCATGGGTGTTTGCTCCTCTCAGGAGGATGGGAAGTGACAAGCGGAATATGGAAGAAAAGCCCGGTGGGAATACCCAACCGGGCGATGGACACAGTAAGGACTTATTCCAGCCCCATCAAAAGGCGCATGGTGTACATTTCCAGACCTTCAAAGTCGCGCTTGGCCACCAGCTCGTCCCGCAGGGCGTAGTCGAAACGCTCAGCCTTCTCTTCCAAAGCCTTGAAGATATTCAGGCTGTTTTCCAGATGCTTGTAGCTGTCCTCGTTAGTGGTAGTGCGCATGGCCTTCACGTCCAGACCCACGTACTCGCCGTTCTTGCCGTAGCCGTTCTCCAACAGCACACGAACCTGATTGAAAGCCACACGGAGATTCTCCACGCCGAAGGACTTGTCCTGGTCAAACTTGATGCCGTTCTGGTCGTTGAGGTGGACGGTGAACAGCTTGTCAAAAGCCATGGCAAAGCCGATCTCGTGGGCAGGATCCAGACCCGCCAGCATGGCGTGGGCGCTTTCCAGATTGCCGCCCACACGCTTGGGATCCTTGGTGGCGGCGGATACAGCCAGCACGTGACCCATGGTGCCGCAGATGGAGCGGTCGATGGGCTCGTTGGGCTTGGGCTCGATGCAGATGCGGATGGTGGGGTCATAGTCCAGCATCTCGTCGATGGCGCTGACCAGCTGCTTGGTGGCCCATACGGGGCTCTTGCTTTCGGCGCAGAGGGTGCCTTCACGGGCCAGCCAGAGCACGATCAGGTCGCAGCCCAGCTCCCGGGCGATATCGATGGAGCGGAAGGAACGCCACATGGCGAACTCCCGGTCTTCCTTGCGGGTGGACATATAGCCGCCATCGATGGTGTGGGGATCCATCCACAGACGGGGAGCCACGAACTCGGCCTTCAGGCCGTACTTGTCCAGAAGCGCCTTTACCTTGCGGGCCTCGGCCTTGATCTCTTCCTCGGTCAGGTCGTTCATGCCCGGCACAGCGTCGTCATCGTGGAACTGGATGGCGGAGAAGCCGATTTCGGCAAAGCGCTTGATCTTTTCCTCGAAGGAGATCTCATCACGGGTGGCGGGGCCGTAGGAATCGGCGCCGGAGTGGACATTCCACGGACCTACAGAAAACTTGAACTTGGACATAGCGGTTTCCTCCCTAAAATGTTTGGTTTGGTGTATATGGTTTTCTCTCCAATGAACGGCGGGCGTAGCGCCGCTTGTTGATACTATTATAGAATGAAAAGCGGATTTTGGCAAGAGATCCAATGGATACAATGCAATGAACACAAAATGTCCCGATCTGTGGCAGATCGGGACAACGGGTCGTCCAAAGGAGCAAAATTCAGAAGACCGTCAGGCAATGATCACCTTCCCGCCATCCACCCGCAGTCCGTTCCCGACGGCAACGCCCTTGCCGTCCTTCACTTCCAGGGTGATGGCAGTCAGCCCATCAGTCAGCACGGGCTTGGTGGTATAGCCGTCGTCATTATACAGCTGGTAAGCGGCATCCTTCTCCACCCAGCCCAGCAAAGTCAGGTTGGTAAAGTCCACCTGCTCCACCCATTCGCCGCCGTGGCTCAGGGGGATGATGCAGCCTTTGCGGATGAACAGGGGCATTTCGTTCAGGTCCAGATCAATCCAGTGGCGGCCCTTTTCCATGGGAATGAGGCAGTAATCCTCTGCCGAGCGGAAGCGCACCAGCAGCATATCCTCCGGCAGGTACACGTTGCGGCCACGGGCATTCTGCTCATACACCGGGGCGATCATGCACTCCTTGCCCAGCATGACCTGATCCTCAATGCGCAGGCAGGCGGGGTCGTGGGGATAGTCGAAGGACAGGGGACGGAACATACTGCCGCCGGTGAGGGCGCATTTCATGAACTCGCTGTACAGGTAGGGCAAAAGCGCATAGCGCACGGTGAGGATGTTCTTCATATCCTCCTGCATCCCGAAGCGGTAGATTTCCTGATCCCGGGTGTGCAGGGCGGAATGGTTGCGCATCAGGGGCGTGAACACACCCAGCTGCAGCCAGCGCAGCAAAAGATCCTCCGTGGTGTTGCCAGAGAAGCCGCCCAGATCGGCGCCGGTGTAGAGGAAGCCGCACATATTGAGGGAGGGCAGCATTTTCAGGTTCATCAGGATGTGGCTCCACCAGGAGGTGTTGTCGCCCTGCCAGACGCCGCCCCAGCGGTGAGCGCCGATGTGGCTGGCACGGGAGAAGATCAGGTGGCGTTTTTCAGGATTGTAGCTGGTGAGGCCCTCGTGGGCGGCACGGGTCATGAAGCCGCCGTACAGGTTGTGCACCCGGTCGTGGCGCACGGTCTGACCGGCAAACTGGTGGTAGAAGCTCTCGTAGTCCTCCCGCTTGTTCTGCATTCCCATGAGCACGTCCTTCAGGTGGAAGAAGGCGTCCAGACCCAGGTTCATGTCCATCAGCCGGGTCAGCTCCTGGCGGGCTTCCACAATGCCCTTTTCGGAGTAGAACAGGGCGGGCTCGTTCATGTCGTTCCAGAAGCCCTCAATGCCCTGATCCATCAGCCCATGGTACTTTTTGCCGAACCACTGGCGCACCTCAGGCTGGAAGAAATCCGGGAAATAGCTGCGGCCGGGCCACACAGCGCCCACAAAGGGGGTGCCGTCCTCATAGGTGCAGAAGTAGCCGTTTTGCAGGCCTTCGTCGCAGACTTCATAGCCCTCCTGCTGCTTGATGCCCGCATCGATGATGGGAATCAGCCGGATGTTTTCTTCCTTCATATCGGAGCACAGCTGTTTCAAATCCGGGAAGGATTCCTGGTTCCAGCTGAAATCCTTGTAGTCCACCATGTAGTCGATATCCAGGCACACGCCGTCCAGGGGGATGTGGCGATCCCGGTGCTCCTTGACGATGGTGCGCACTTCCTTGTCGGCAGCGTAGCCCCAGCGGGACTGGATGTAGCCGAAAGCCCACTTGGGCGGGATGTAGCACGGGCCGATCAGCTGGCGGAAGGCCGCCACGATGCCGCTCAGGCTGTCCTCTTCGATGACCACAACCCGCAGATCGCCATTGACGCTGGTGATGGTGGCGGTATCGGCGCTGGTGTAGCCCAGATCGAAGATCATCTCGCCGGGGTCATCAAAGAACACGCCGAAGGCCTTTTCGCCGTCGTAGAAAATCAGGAAATTGTGGGAAGCGTAGAGGGATTCCTTGTTTTCGTGATGGGAAAACTCATCGGTGTTCCAGCTGCGGTAGATGTGGCCCCGCTTGTTGATGCCCCGGACGGTCTCGCCAAGGCCGAAGATCAGGTCATCCTTGCCCAGCTTGCGGGTAAAGGTGACGCTTTTTTCGGATGTGGAAACCGCAAAGGGATGAAGAGCGTCCGTGGAGAGGGGAACGTCCACAACAAGAGCCTCGGTGGGCAGGGGTGCGCCATAGTCGAATCTGCGGATCATGGGTTTCACGCCTTTCAGGGAGTCGGATGGTGGATAAAGATAAGCAATGATGAGGTATTGCGCCGGTTTTGCCGGGTTTGGATCAATTTGCGAAAACGTTTGTCCTGAGGATATTATACACGGTTTTCTGCAAAATACAAGACGGATGGGAAGAAAGGTTTTTCCTGCATCGTTAAATGAAAGGACAGCGCCTATTGACACCGCATGGCAAACACGATAGCATACAATTGGAATAATGTTGCTTATTCCGCAAATCATACCATAAGCGAGGTTTTTGACCCATGATTCATTTTGAATGCGACTATGCCTGCGGCGCCCATCCTGCTGTGATGCAGGCACTGATGATGAGCAACGAAGAACAGCACTGCGGTTACAGCGAGGACGAATGCTGCGAAAACGCCCGGCAGCTGATCCGTCAGCTGTGCCAGAGCCCCGATGCGGCGGTGCATTTCGTGGTGGGCGGCACTCAGGCCAATCTGCTGGTGATCAAGGCCGGCCTGCGCTCCTTTGAAGGCGTGCTCTGTGCCGATACCGGCCACATCAACGTGCATGAGACCGGCGCAGTGGAAGCCACCGGTCACAAGGTGCTGCCGCTGCCTCCGGTGGATGGCAAGATCAATGCGCAGCAGGTCAGGGAAGCGGTGATGCTCCAGCGGGAGGATGCTTCCCATGAGCATATTGTGCGCCCTGCCATGGTGTATATCAGCCACCCCACGGAAATCGGTACCCTGTATACCAGAGAGGAACTCACCGCCCTGTCCGACACCTGCCATGAGCTGGGGCTGAGCCTGTTTGTGGACGGCGCACGCCTGGGTTACGGTCTGGCTGCGGATGAGCAGGTGGACCTGCCCTTCCTGGCCAGCGTCAGCGATGCGTTCTACATCGGCGGCACCAAGTGCGGTCTTCTGTTCGGCGAGGCGATCGTCATCACCAATCCCGCCATTGCCCGGGATTTCCGCTATCACATCAAGCAGCGGGGGGCCATGCTGGCCAAGGGCCGCCTGTTCGGCGTGCAGTTTGAAGCCATGCTGAAGGACAACCTGTATGTGGAAGCCTCCCGCAAGGCCAACCGGCAGGCGCAGCAGATCAAGCAGGCCTTTATGGACAAGGGGTATTCCCTTTTCTGCGATACGGTTGCCAATCAGATTTTCATCGTTCTGCCCAACGAAGCCATTGCTGCTTTGAAGGAAAAGTATGTGATCACCTACTGGGGCAAGGTGGATGAGCAGCACGCTGCCGTGCGGCTGGTCACTTCCGTGTGTACCCGGGATGAGGATGTGGCTGCTTTGCTTTCCGATATTGCCGCCCTGTAAAAAGTTGTTTCGGGAAAAGATGACAGATTGTTACAAAACGCACAATGGGTTGTGGGTGGCTTCCTATCGGCATACAACCTGTGGAATCCTTGGAAAACCAGCAAAAATTCGCTGCAAATTCAAACAAAATCCAAACAAAAAAGTGTTGACAATGTAACAAAACTGTAATATCATAACCGTGAAAACATGGCTTTTCATGGGGAGGGGTATGCCTTTCCCTGCATATACCAGGAATTTTCGGAGGTCTGCGTATGGAAATGAGGAATCTTCAATACAAGGGGTATAGCGTCCGGCGGCGGATTCTGGCGCTGGCGCTGGCTCTGTGCCTTTGCATGGGGCTTGTTCCTGATGCGTTGAGTGCGGAAAGCGTGGGCAACAATCCTGCCGCCCTGACCCGCTCGGCTCAGAAATACTTTGTGCAGGTTCCCGCTTCCGGCGCAGTCTTTTTCACCGGCATCACCTATGGCACGGGTACGCAGATCACCGTGCCTGCGGGTACTGTGTGTCAGTTGGTGAGCGATAACTATTACACCGTCACCGAAGGCGGCGTAGCCACCAAGTACTATGCCCTGTATTACAACAACATCCAGTATCAGGTGCGTATGGCGGATGTGACGCTGCTGACCGAGGCTCAGCTGAATACCTACATCCAGAACAACATCTGGAAGGCCAGCACCCACGCCACCCTGAAGCAGAGCCTGAATTTGCAGGGCGATGTGCGTGTGTATGCCCTGCAGCTGGCGCTTACCAAGCTGGGCTACTATTCCACCGTGCTGGACGGCGACTACGGCCAGAAAACCGATGATGCGGTGTACAAGTTCCAGAAGGCTGCCGGCCTTTCCCGGGACGGCGATGCAGGCCCCATCACCCAGGCGGCCCTGTATTCCATGGTCACCGGCACCACCATCACCCCCAGCACCGGCAGCAGTTCCTCCACCGGTTCCGGCCTGGTTACCGGCACCACCGGCACCCTGAAAACCAGCGCTTCCGTCAACCTGCGTGAGAAGGCCTCTAAAACTTCCGGCCGTCTGGATATCGTTCCCATCAATACCACACTGACCTATTTCGATACATCCGTCAGCGGCAATGTGACCTGGTATAAAGTGGTCTATAACGACCTGACCGGCTGGATCATGGGCACCTATGTGAAGGCCACCGGCACCACTTCCAGCGGCACCACCGGCAGCACGGGCACCGCTGTGGCCCTGGGCACCCTGAAGACCATCGATCAGGTGAATATCCGCAAAACTGCCAGCAAGTCCGCTGTGCGTCTGGGCATCGTGCCCAAGGGCATCACCCTCAGCTTTACCGATACCGCCCAAATCGGCAGCGTTACCTGGTACAAGATCACCTACGGCGGTGAAACCGGCTGGATCATGGGCACCTACACCAACCTGAACGCAGGCGGCGGCGGTGTGCCCAGCGGCAGCAACATCGTTACCGGCAAGGTGAATATCACCAAACCCGGCACGGCGGTGCGCCTCACCCCCGGCGGCAAGCGCAGCGGCACTCTGCTGGCCAAGGACAGCATTGTGGATCTGCTGGATTCCCCGGTCACCAGTGGCAGCTACACCTGGTACAAAGTGAAGCTGGCCAATGGCCTGATCGGTTATGTGCGCGGCGACTGCGCCACGGCCACCACCACCGGCAGCACCATCGGCGGTGTTTCCGGCCCCACCACCACCAAGAAGTTCATCCGGCTGCCTGACGATACCGCCTTGCTGAAGACCATCGGTTCTTCCGAAGGCTCCGTCATCGCTCCCAAGGGCGCAGTGCTGATGCTGGTCAGCAACACCAATACCACCAAGGACGGCGTGGAATACTGCCAGCTTTATTACGAAAGCACCCCCTACTATGTGCCCTATGGCAAGGTATCCTCCGGCGTGATGGATGATACCGCACTGGCTGCCCATGTGCTGAGCCTGTGGAACCAGAATTTCACCGGCCGTATGGAAGATGACAACACCCTGGTGGGCGATACGGATGTGTACGCCATGCAGGTGGCTCTCTACGTGCTGGGCTACTATACCGGCGAGCTGGACGGCTCCTACGGCGATGCCAGCGAAGCGGCTGTGCGCAACTTCCAGCGCAAGCAGCAGGGCGTGGAGATCGACGGCATCATGGGCCCCCAGACCTGGCCGCTGATGGCCGCCCAGGCCAAGCTGGTCTCCAATGGTTCCACCACGTATAATCCCGGCGCTTCCGGCGGCAGCACGGTGGTGGAGCCTGAGTTCGGCACCGTCTACAAGGTCAAGAAGGCCAGCTGGAATTACGATGACAACGGCGCAGAGCTGTTCCCCAAGTTCACCACCGCTCAGGTGATGGATGTGGAGACCAACAAGGTGTTCACCGTCTACCGCTGGGCTGGCGGCAGCCACGCCGACTGCGTACCCTCCACCGCCAACGATACCAAGATTATGTGCGATATCGTGGGTGCCAAGTACCAGAGCCAAAGCCCCACTTCCGAGCAGCTCAAGAAGATCAAGGAAGATACCAAGAACAACAATGCCACCTACTGCTGGCCGGACTTCAACGGCAATATGGGCGGCACCAACATCGGCTCCAAGTGGGACCGCCGCGCCGCATGGCTCAACGTCAACGGCACCGTGTACTGCGTCAGTATCTACGGCTATCCTCATGGCTGGATGGATGACGGCAAAGAGTCCTCCTTCACCAAGAAGGGCTACGAGAAGCAGAACAACTACTACGGCATGATGTGTATCCACTTTGTGGGCAGTAAGACCCACGGCGGCAATGCCATCAACAGCGAGCATCAGGATGCCATCAACAAGGCCTACACCGAGGCCAAGAAGCGCTGGGGCACGCTGGTGGAGTAAGATTGTTGCGGGGCGCTGCCCCACACCCCGCAAGGGGCAGTGCCCCTTGACCCCGCACTGCCGTGCTTTGCACGGCAGGTTGGAATTGTGTTGAGTAGATAAACCCTTCGGAGTTGTTGATTGCACAACGCACAGACAACTCCGGAGGGCTTTTCCATTGATCTCTCCATTGTATATCATTTTCCCCTTTGCACCCATGAAATGGGCGCAATGAGTGGGTGCAGGGAGCAAGGCTCCCTGCCGGGTGTGGGCAGAGCCCACAAACCCTCCTCCCCCCGCAGTTCTATCCCGCCCGATTGGCTCATATCCTGATAGAGAAACGAAAAAATCCAAGGAGGATGCGGGATGAGCGAGATTCATCTGTTTGCCGGGGGAAACACTGCCCAGGGGTTTTATTCCTGTTTTGAGGATATTCTGCCCCCGGCGCAGCGGCGGCGTATGTTCTATATCAAGGGCGGCCCGGGGGTGGGCAAAAGCACGTTGATGAACCGGGTGGCAAAGGCTGCCACGGAGGCGGGTCAGCCGGTGGAATTCTTTCACTGTTCCTCCGACCCGGACAGTCTGGATGGCATTGCACTGCCACAGCTGGGCTGGGCCATGATGGACGGCACGGCGCCCCATGTGTATGACCCGGTGATTCCCGGTGCCAGGGATACGCTGCTTTCGTTGGGGGATTTTCTGGATGAGGATGCCATGCGGCCCAAGGCGAAAGAGATTGACCGTTTGCAGCAGGAAATCTCCCAGCGGTTCCGGCGGTGCTACCGGTTTTTGTCGGCGGCGGGGCAACTGGGCAAACTGTGCGGAGCGCCTTACGAGCTGCGCAAGGATGCCCTGCACCAGCTGGCACAGGAATGGACGGCGGACCTGCCCCGCCGGGGCGGCCATGGCAGCTGCCGGAGACTGTTCTCCTCCGCATTTACCCCCAAGGGGCTGGTGGATGTGCTGCCTTTGGATGGCCTTCGTGTGCAATGGGTGGAGTGCCCGCAGACCAACTGCCTGACGCCCCTGTGGCAGGAGCTGAGCTGGACGGCCTGCTGGCGGGGCCTGCCGGTGGTGCATCTGCTCAATCCCCTGTGGCCGGAGGAACTGGACGGCGTGCTGCTGCCCAATCAGAAACAGCTGTTCCGTACTTGTTTGCCCAAAACCCGCCCGGATGCAGTGCCGCTGGAAACGTGGACGAAGGGGGACTGGGCCGCCGAGGGGTCGGACAAGGAGCAGAATTACGACCGAAACGCCTTCGAGCTGATGCTCCAGCGGGCGCTTGAACAGCTCACCTGCGCCAAAAAACTGCATGATGAGCTGGAAAGCCACTATGCAGGCCACATGGATTTCCTTGGCTGGCAGCAGAAGCTGGATAAGGTGCTCTGTCAGCTGAAAGCGTCGCTGTAATCAGCATCGGTAACAAATACAAAAGACCTAGCCGGCAAAAATACGGTAAAAAGACCAAAATCACAGCCCGGAATGGTCTTGCAGGAGGGGAACACCCTTTCCTTTCGCCATAAAGTATGCTAAAATGATATGCGGAGGCACAGCGCCCTTGCTGAGCTTCCGCATTCCTTTTTCGTTGGAGGCATTCCATTGGCAAAGGTTGGATTGATATCGTTGGGTTGCAGCAAAAACCGGGTGGACAGCGAACTGATGCTGGCCATTCTCCGGGATGCAGGGCATACCCTCACCGGCGATGAGCGCAAAGCGGAGATTCTCATTGTGAACACCTGCGGCTTCATCGATCCTGCCAAGCAGGAGAGCATCGATACGCTGCTGGCGCTGGCAGAGTACAAGGAAACCGGCTGCTGCAAGCTGCTGGTGGCTACCGGCTGCCTGGTGCAGCGGTATGAGGAGACCCTCCGGGAAGAAATGCCGGAGATCGACCTGTTCCTTGGCGTGGGCGAGTACGACAAATTGCCCCAGGCCATTGAAGAAGCCATGGCAGGCCAGCGTCCCAGCTATACCAAGCTCAACCAGCAGGTGCTCTGCGGCGATCGGGTGCTTACCACCCCGCCCTATACCGCCTACATCCGCATTGCGGACGGCTGCGACAACCGCTGCACCTACTGCGCCATTCCGTTGATCCGGGGCGGCTTCCGCTCCCGGGACATGGAGGATGTTTTGCAGGAAATCGCCGATCTGGCGGCGCAGGGTGTCCGGGAACACGTGCTCATTGCCCAGGATACCTCCCGCTTCGGCATGGATACCCACGGCAAGTCCCTTTTGCCGGAACTGATGACCCGGGCGGCGGACATTCCCGGCGTGGAATGGCTGCGGGTGCTCTACACCTACCCGGACGAGGTGGACGACGAACTGCTCACCGCCATGGCATCCAGGCCCAACATTTGCCGCTATCTGGATCTGCCCCTGCAACACGCCAACCCCGAGATCCTCCGGCGGATGAATCGCCGGGGCGATATGGATAAGACCCGTGCCCTTCTGAAAAAAGCCCGGGAGATGGGCTTTATCCTGCGCACCACCTTCATCACCGGTTTCCCCGGCGAAACGGAGGAGCAGTTTGAAGAGCTGATGGATTTCATTGAGGATGTACGCTTTGACCGTCTGGGCGCTTTCGCCTACTCCCCGGAGGATGACACCCCCGCAGCGGAGATGGACGACCAGATCGACGAGGACATCAAGGAAGACCGCCTGGACCGGCTCATGACCGCCCAGCAGCAGATTTCGCTGGAGCGCAACGAAAGCCGCATCGGCGAGGAAACCCTTGTGCTGGTGGAAAATGTCCGGGGGGATGGCACCGGCACGGGCCGCAGCTGGGCCGAAGCGCCGGAAACCGACGGCGTGATTCTCCTCAGCGGCGTAGATGAAAACGATATTGGCACTTTTGTGAAAGCACGGATAACCGATGCACAGACTTACGACCTTCTGGGGGTGAAGCTATGAATCTGCCCAACAAACTTTCCCTGGCCCGCATTGGCAGCGTGCCGGTGATCACATTGCTGCTGATGATGGATAATGTGATGTGGGCACGGTATGCGGCGCTGTTTCTGTTCATTGCCGCAGCCATCACCGATTTTGTGGATGGTCATATCGCCCGCAAGTACAATCTGGTCACCAACTTCGGCAAGTTCATCGATCCCGTGGCAGACAAGCTGTTGGTGCTTTCCGCTATGGTGATGCTCAGCTGGCACACTTTGCTGCCTGCGTGGATCGTGGTGGCAGTGCTGTTCCGGGAACTGGCGGTGGACGGCCTGCGGCTGGTGGCTGTGGAGCAGGGCAAGGTGATCGCTGCCGGTAAGCTGGGCAAGATCAAGACCACCGTGCAGATGATTATGATCATTTCCCATCTGGTGTATTTCGCCAAGTTCCCGCTGCTGCATTATCTGGCTTACTGGCTGATGATTCCCTCCCAGATCGCCGTGCTGGTGATGACCATCTGGAGCGGCGTGGATTATTTCATCCGTAACAAAGAGGTGCTCCATGGCTGATTTACAGACCATCAGCGCAGAGGTGGTACGCACCTTTCTGGAAAAAGGCCTGACCTTTGGCACCGCCGAAAGCCTCACCGGAGGCATGATTGCCGCATCGGTGGCCGGGGTATCCGGCGCATCCGCCGTGCTCATGGGCGGCGTGGTCAGCTACGATGCCCGGGTGAAGCACGAACTGCTGGGCGTGGAGCAGCAGATCATTGACACCGTAGGCGTGGTCAGCGAACCCTGCGCCCGCCAGATGGCGCAGGGAGCAAAAGCAGCCCTGAAAGTAGATGTGGCCGTCAGCGCCACGGGCATTGCAGGCCCCACCGGCGGCACCCCGGAAACTCCCGTGGGCACCGTGTTCATCGGTGTGGCATGGGCTGGGGGCGTGAAGGTGGACGAGTGCCACTTCACCGGCGACCGCCAGTCTGTGCGGGAGCAGGCGGCAGCCCATGCGCTGAGGATGGCGCTGGCAGTTGCCGGGTGATTGCAGAGGCAATCCCTCATCATTTTATATCAATCGCATACTACCCAAACTACATATAGAAGGAGAAGCACCATGGCAGCCAAGAAAGATACCAAAAAAGAAACCGCCAAGGAAGCCGCAAAGGCAGAGGCCCTGCGCGAGGAGAAAATGAAAGCGCTGGAAAGCGCACTGGCTCAGCTGAACAAAACCTACGGCAAAGGCGCAGTCATGAAGTTTGCGGATGCCGCCGCAGACCAGAACCTGCAGGTGATTTCCACCGGCTGTCTGGAGCTTGACCTGGCGCTGGGCGTGGGCGGTCTGCCCCGTGGCCGTGTGGTAGAAATCTATGGCCCGGAATCCAGCGGTAAAACCACCGTTGCCCTCCATGCTGTTGCTGAAGCCCAGAAGCTGGGCGGTGTGGCGGCCTTCATCGATGCCGAGCACGCCCTTGACCCGGTCTATGCCCGCAAGCTGGGCGTGGATGTGGACAACCTGTACATCGCTCAGCCCGATACCGGCGAGCAGGCTTTGGAAATCTGCGAAGCCCTGGTCCGCAGCGGCGCTGTGGATATCGTGGTTATCGACTCCGTTGCCGCACTGGTGCCCCGGGCCGAAATCGAAGGCGAGATGGGCGACAGCTTCGTGGGTCTGCAGGCCCGCCTGATGTCCCAGGCCCTGCGCAAATTGACCGGCGTTATCTCCAAGACCAACGCCGTGGCCATCTTCATCAACCAGCTCCGTGAAAAAGTGGGCGTTATGTACGGCAACCCCGAAACCACCACCGGCGGCCGTGCCCTCAAGTTCTACGCCAGCGTCCGTCTGGATGTGCGCCGTGGCGAGCAGCTGAAAAACGGCTCCGAGGTTGTGGGTAACCGCACCAAGGTCAAGGTGGTCAAAAACAAGGTGGCTCCGCCCTTCCGCACCGCCGAGTTCGACATCATCTACGGCGAGGGTATCTCCACCGAGGGCACCCTGCTGGATATGGCCGTGGAGCGCGACATCATCCACAAGAGCGGCGCCTGGTTCAGCTATGAGGATCAGCGCATCGGTCAGGGCCGTGAAAACGCCCGCCTGTTCCTCAAGAACAATCCCGACATCGCCAAGAAGATCGATCAGGTGATCCGTGAGGAAGCCGCTGCCGATCTGCAGGCCAAGCTGCAGGGCAACCCGCCTCCCGTATCCGAGGATGAGGAAGATCCGGATCTGGCGCTGCTGGATGAGGAATAAACCAAGGTTTTTCTGCGGGTGACGATGGAGAAGGACCCGGGCTGGTCTGCATAGACGCACATCTTGCGCCTTTGGCGCTCGCTGTGCTTGCGGGTTCGGCGCTGCGGCGCGTGGGTGCAAGGCTCTGCCTCGCGCTCCGGCAGGAAACTGAGTTTCCTGCACCTTCCCCTTTTTCCTCCCCGCACCATTGCCGCCCTTCTGCATAGGGTATACCATTCCCGAACAGCCTAAGGGCAGCCATATACAGTTTGAAGAAGAAAGAGGTTATGGACAATGCAGAGTTATCGTGTAGGTATCGTCGGCGCCACTGGTATGGTGGGTCAGCGTTTCATGCTGCTGCTCAAGGATCACCCCTGGTTTAACGTGGTTTGCGTGGCTGCTTCCGCTTCCAGCGCTGGCAAGCGCTACGAGGAAGCGGTGGCAGGCCGCTGGGCTTTCCCCGCTGAACCCATCCCCGAGAAGGTGAAGGACCTGATCGTGCTGGATGGCGCAGATGTGGAAACTGTTGCCGCACAGGTGGATTTCGTCTTCTGCGCCGTCAGCCTGAACAAGGAAGAGACCAAGGCTCTGGAAGAGAAGTACGCCAAAGCTGGCGTGCCCGTTGTCAGCAACAACAGCGCCAACCGTCACACCCCCGACGTGCCCATGCTGATCCCCGAGATCAACGGCAAGCACGCTGAGATCATCGCTGCCCAGCGCAAGCGTCTCGGTACCGAGACCGGCCTGATCTCCGTCAAGCCCAACTGCAGCATCCAGAGCTACGTGCCCGCCCTGTGGCCCCTGATGGAGTTCGAGCCTGAAATCGTCATGGTGTGCACCTATCAGGCCATCAGCGGCGCTGCCAAGACCTTTGAGCGCTGGCCCGAGATGGTGGATAACGTGATCCCCTACATCGGCGGCGAGGATGAGAAGAGCGAGCGGGAACCCCTCAAGATCTTCGGTCACATCGAAGGCGACCAGATCGTGGATACCGCCATGCCCCGCATCAGCGCCCAGTGCCTGCGTGTGGCCTGCTCCGATGGTCACATGGCTGCCGTCAGCGTCAAGTTCAAGAAGAAGCCCACCATGGAGCAGATTCTGGAACGCTGGGAGAATTGCAACGCCAACACCGCCACCGCCGGTCTGGGCCTGCCTTCCTCCCCCGAAAAGTTCCTCACCTATTTCGATGATCCCTCCCGCCCCCAGACCCGTCTGGACCGTGACCTGTACAACGGCATGGGCATCTCCATCGGCCGTCTCCGTGAGGATCCCATTCTGGACTACAAGTTTGTCTGCCTGAGCCACAACACCGTCCGTGGCGCTGCCGGCGGCGGCGTGCTGGGCGCTGAATACCTGTGCAAGATGGGGTATATCAAGCACCGGGTGTAAGGGAGTGATTCGGGGCGCTGCCCCGAACCCCGGCAGGGGGCAAGGCCCCCTGCACCCGCTCATTGCGCCGTTTCACGGCACAAGGGGGGGATAGATACGGTACTGATCCTCCCTTGTGTAAAGGGCGACGAAGGGAAGTGTGTGCCCAGTGGGCACTTGCGCGAAGCGCAAAACGACCCGCAGTCGGGGAGTGAAACGAGTGCAGGCCACGGGAGTGGACTGCACGACGATTGAACGACCGGAGGTGGCACGGCGAAGCCGTGTCGGAGGGATTGTCTGTAGCCGTCACCTACCGGCTATGAACATTTCTCCACAACCCTCGTTTCGCTGATTTTTGGAGGTTTGTTATGGCTTTTACACCTTTGTTCAGGGGCGCCGGCTGTGCGCTGGTAACGCCCTTCACCAATGGTCAGGTGGATGTGGATCAGCTGCGTAAGCTGGTCAACTGGCAGATTGAACAGGGCACCGCTGCGCTGGTTGCCTGCGGCACCACCGGCGAACCCGCCACCATGACCATGGAAGAAAAGGAACTGGTCATCCGGGAAACCGTTCAGACCGCTGCCGGTCGTGTGCCGGTGATCTGCGGCACCGGTTCCAACAACACCATGGCGGTCATCGAGACGGAAAAGCGCTTCCGTGATCTGGGCTGCGCTGCCCAGCTGGTGGTGACTCCCTACTATAACCGCACCACTCAGGAGGGCCTGTACCGGCACTTCATGACCATTGCGGAAAATACCGAGCTGCCCATTATCCTGTATAATGTGCCCAGCCGCACCAATGTGGATATCTCCGCTGCCACCCTGCGCCGTCTGGCAGCTTCCGACCGGTTTATCGCCTTGAAGGAAAGCTCTGCTGCCATTAACGCCGTTATGGCCAAGATGGAAGCCATCGAGGGTAAGCTGGCCTTGTACAGCGGCAGCGATGATATGGTCTATCCCTTCCTGACCATCGGCGGTGATGGCGTTATTTCCGTCATCAGCGACGTGGTGCCTGCCGAAATGGCAAAGCTGTGCAGCCTGTACTTTGAAGGCAAGCAGCAGGAAGCCCTCAGGCAGCAGATTCGTCTGCTGGCGCTGAACAACGCCCTGTTCCACGAAGTGAGCCCCATTCCCTGCAAGTATGCCATGGAAAAGCTGGGCCTGTGCAGTGGCGAACTGCGCCTGCCGCTGGTGGAAGCCAGCGAGGAAACAAAGGCCATGATGGATGCGGCGCTGGCGGGTTTGGGTCTCTGATGAGTCGTCGAAAAACTTGCCTGTGGCGACTTTTTCGATGAGGCTTGCACCGTTTGCCGCTCGGGGTTCTTTGACAATTTTCACAGACCTGTGTATGGAAATGCACAGGTCTGTGTTTTCAAAAGGAATTCACAAACTGTTTGCGCCCATGAAATGGGCGCAATGATGGGATTCCAAAGGGATGAAATCCCTTTGGCAGGGTGCAGGGGCAGCGCCCCTGCCAAGGTTTGGGGCAGCGCCCCAATACCTCCATTTACATATCAAAGGAGGACAACCCCATGAAGATCATTCTTGGCGGCGCTATGGGCCGCCTTTGCCGGGAGATCGCAGCGGAAGCGATCAGTCACGGCGACCAGATTGTGTATGGTATGGATATTGCCTATACGGATCAGGCGATGGATTTTCCCATGGCCAACAGCTATCAGCAGATCGACTGCGAAGCCGATGTGCTGGTGGACTGCTCCCGTCCCGATGGACTGAGCGATCTGCTCAGCTTCATCAAGGCAAAGAAAATCCCTGCGGTGATCTGCACCACAGGTTTCACCGATGCGGAGCTTGCGCAGATCAGCGAGGCGGCAAAGGAACTGCCCATTCTGCGCAGCGGCAACATGAGCCTTGGCATCAATGTGCTGGAGCACTTGGTGGCGCAGGCTGCCCGGGCGTTGGGCGACGGGTATGATGTGGAGATCATCGAGCGCCATCACCGGATGAAGGTGGACAGCCCCAGCGGCACTGCGCTGATGCTGTATGAAGCCGTCAAAAAAGGCACAGGCGCAGAAAAGACGCCTGTGCATGGTCGGTATGGCCGCAATGAGAAGCGCACCAATCAGGAAGTGGGCATCCATGCGGTGCGTGGCGGCACGGTCACCGGCGAGCATGAGGTGGCGTTCTACGGCATGGGCGAGGAGATCATCCTGACCCACCGGGCCGAGAACCGCAGTCTGTTTGCCCGTGGCGCTGTGCGTGCGGCGGCGTTTTTGAAGGATCAGAAGCCGGGGTTGTACAACATGAGCCATGTGGTGGCGGACATTCTGGGCTGATCAGCGCTGGGTGCGCACATAGGCGTCCAGATAGGCCAGCATTTCCTTCATGGTGTCCAGCTGCCGGTCGTTGAAGGGCGTTTCCGTATTGATCAGGGCGGTGCGCTCCAGGCTGAGGGAAAGCAGATAATCGGTGGATACATCCAGCGCATTGGCAAGCGCCACCAAGGTTTCCAGGCTGGCCTGACGGTTGCCCCGTTCCAGATGGCCGATGTAGGAAGGGCTGACGCCGATCATGTTGGCCAGCTCGCCCTGGGTGATGTTCAGGTATCTGCGCTGAATGCGGATGCGACGGCCAATATCTTCGTAGTCCATAATTTACCTCACTGAATTCACATAATGGTTGGATGACAAAAGATCCGACGGAGCGCATGGGCTTTCACGGCCTGTGCGCTTTTTCATATCTTGGGAAAACGCTGAATGACGGCCTTGGCAGCCACGCCGGTGGCCAGACCCGTCACCATGCCGATGAGCATGAGAATGGCCATATAGACCAACAGACCGGGGGTTTGCAGAATGATCATGGCAAGGCCCACCTGCCCCACGTTATGCAACAGGCCGCCTGCCATGCTGACCACCACGGGACTGAACTGGCGGGAACGGCTGAGCAGGATCATGCCGGTAAGGCTGACCACGCCGCCGGCGGCTGCGTACATCATGGAGGAAGGATTGCCAAACAGAAAGCCGCTGAGCAGGATCTTCAGCACCATCAGCAAAAGGGCACTGGGCACATCCAGCAGATACAGGGCGAAAAGCAAAACGCCGTTGCTGAGCCCCAGCTTCACGCCGGGCAGCCCGGGCACAGGCAGGCGGCTTTCCACAAACCCAAGAATCAGCATCAGGCTCAGCATCAGGCCCATCAGAGCCACACGCTGGGTCTTTTGGCGGGTGTTCTTCACGATGCGGAATCCTCCAGTACGATGATGTTGTTTTGCTGACCGCCGGGCAGCAGTTCCACAATCAGCTTGTGGGGCAGGCAGATGATCTGCCCGCCAAGGGGGCGGAAATCAAGGATATCCAAGGATGCAGTGCCCTGTGAAACACAATCCTGGGTGGAGCAGTCGGCGCTGTCCATGTGGATGCTGCTGGGGGTTACGTGCAGGATGTTGTAGCTGCCGTCCGGATGGGTAAAGGTATACTCGCCCATTGCGACCAAGGGCACCGGCGCATAGGTGAAACCATCCGCCCGGATAGACAGCCACGCAGTATCGGCGGGAACTTCCACCGGCATGGCCTTGTCGCCGTTTGGGATGATCAGCCCTTCCGTGGCGGTGATGGTCAGGGGGCCTTTCCCGCTATCGGGCAGCAGGGTTTTGCCGCCCGTCAGAAGGCCCGCTGCCGCAACCAGCAGAATCAGGCCGAACAGAATGACGATCAGTTTCACATTGGCATTGCGCATGAAAGGCTCCTTCAATGGGTCAAATGGATTGTATGCTTTATGATACTTCACTTACAGCTCTGTGTCAATAAAGAGCCCGGCAGTATTTTTGTCATCTGTCCCGCACCTTCAAAACAAACATTTGCATTGCGACCAATTATCCGCTATAATGGAATACGATCAGAAAGGCGTACGGCGACAACGCAGCCTGCGCAACGAACGAAAAAAACGTATAGGAGGCCTTTCCCATGAGCTATCGGGAGAATTATCAGGCATGGCTCAACGATTTTGCCGCCGATGAAGCAACCAAACAGGAGCTTCTGTCCATTGCCAACGATGAAAAAGAGATCGAGGATCGCTTTTATCGTGATCTGAGCTTCGGTACCGCCGGTATGCGCGGTGTGCTGGGCGCAGGCATGAACCGCATGAATATCTACACCGTCCGCCGTGCCACTCAGGGTCTGGCTGATTACCTCATCGAGGACAGCGCAGAAAACAAGACCCGGGGCGTGGTGATCGGCTATGACAGCCGCCGCATGAGCACCGAGTTTGCGCTGGAAACCGCTCTGGTGCTGTGCGCCAACGGCATCAAGACCTATCTGTTCGATGCCCTGCGTCCCGTGGCATTGCTGTCCTTCGGCGTGCGCCACCTGAATGCCAAGGCCGGCGTGGTCATCACCGCCAGCCACAACCCGCCCCAGTACAACGGCTACAAGGTCTACGGCGAAGACGGCGCCCAGCTGGGCCCGGAAGCTGCCGAGGCTGTTACCGGCAAGATCTATGCCCTCAAGTTCACCGATGCCAAGCTGATGACCGAGGAAGAAGCCAAGGCCGCCGGTCTGCTTCACATCATCGGCGATGCTGAGGTGGATGACGAATACATTGCCCGGGTCAAGACCCTGTCCATCAACCCCGAGGTGGTGGCGGAGGCTGGCAAGAACCTGAAGATCGTCTACACCCCCATCCACGGCAGCGGCAACGTGCCCGTCCGCCGCATCCTCAAGGAGATCGGCATCACCAACGTGAGCGTGGTCAAGGAGCAGGAAGCGCCCGACCCCAACTTCTCCACCGTTAAGGTGCCCAACCCCGAGGATCCCGCCGCCTTCACCCTGGCCATCAAGCTGGCCAACGAAGTGGGCGCTGACGCCATCTTCGGCACCGATCCCGACTGCGACCGTCTGGGCGTGGCTGTCCGCCAGAAGGACGGTTCCTTCAAGCTGCTTACCGGCAACCAGATCGGCTGCCTGATGCTCTACTACATCCTCTCCAGCAAGAAGGCCCAGGGCAACCTGCCCGCCAACGGCGCTGCCGTCAAGTCCATCGTGTCCACCGAGCTGGCCAAGGCCATCTGCGATGGCTTCGGCATGGCTATCTACGATACCCTCACCGGCTTCAAGTTCATCGGTGAAAAGATCCAGCAGTTCCAGGATACCGGCAGCCACACCTTCCTCTTCGGCTTTGAAGAGAGCTACGGCTTCCTTTCCAGCACCTTCGTGCGCGACAAGGACGGCGTCAACGCCTCCCTGCTCATCGCCGAAGCCGCTGCCTACTATTCCACCCAGGGCAAGACCCTCACCGATGTGATGGACGAGATTTTCGCCACCTACGGCTACTATCTGGAGCACGTGGAATCCACCACTTTGCCCGGTATTGACGGCCTCAAGGTGATGGGCGAGATCATGACCCGCATCCGCAACAACCCGCCCACCGAAATCGGCGGCGTGAAGGTTGCCCGTGTGCTGGATATTCAGCGGGGCACCGAGACCATTGTTTCCACCGGCGAAGTCAAGAAGCTGGACTACCCCGAAAGCGATGTGCTCTATTTCGCCATGGAAGGCGGCCACTTCGTCTGTGTCCGTCCCTCCGGCACCGAGCCCAAGATCAAGCTCTATGTCAACGTCAACGACAAGGATGAGCAGAAGGCCAAGGAGCTGCTGGGTCAGCTGACTGCGGCTGCTCAGGGGCTGCTGAAGTAAGGCGGAGGGATGTTGGGGCGCTGCCCCAAACCCCGGCAGGAGGCAGTGCCTCCTGCACCTCCGGATTGCGCCCAGTTCATGGGCGCAAAAGGCATCACATCATCACCAAAGCGGCTGTATCCTGCCCAACGGGTAGGGGGATACAGCCGCTTTTTCGCTTGCTTTTCCAGCTGTATATGTTATTGTTGGAAAAACCTTTCCATTTTGCTTGACAATTGGTCGCTCCTTTGTTACGATACACCTGTATACAAAATACAGAATAAATACAAAGGAGATCAGCGAATGAACAATATGTCCCTGCCGCCCTCCACTGAGAGCAAGCCGATTCGCGAGATCGCTTATGACACCTTAAAGAAAGCCATCATCACCGGTGAAATTCCCGCCGGTACCCGCATTGTGGAAACCGACTATGCCGACCGGATGCACATCAGCCGCACCCCCCTGCGGGAGGCGCTGCGCAAGCTGGAGCGGGATGGTCTGGTGGAGTATGTGCTCCGCCGCGGCGTGGTGGTGCGTGCCTTCACCATTGCGGATGTGAACGAGATTTACACCATCCGCAACGCTCTGGAGATGCTCACTTTGCCCCACATCATCGAGAACGCCACCCCTGCTGACATCGCCGAGCTTCGCCAGATGCTGGCCGAGCTGGATGTGCTGGATGCCGCCGGCGACATTGAAAAACTGTCGCCTGCCGCCCGTGCTTTCCACTCCCGCCTCACCAGCATTTCCGGCCAGCGCCGTATTCTGCGGGTCATTGAGGGGCAGGATGAGTATATCCGCCGCTTCTCTGCCGTGGCTATCGCCAAGGAAGACCGCCGCTCCGCTGCCCATCAGGAGCATCACCTGCTGGTGGACTACGTGGAAAACAAAGATCTGGCTTCCTTCACTGCCCTGATGGAAAAGCACATCGAGCGCAGCAAGGAAACCTGCCTCATGGCCCTCAAAGAATCCAAGCTTGCCCAAAACGGGTGAGTGGTGACTTCGTCACTTTCCTTCAAGGGTGACTTCGTCACTTTTCTTCGAGGGTGTTGGGTGAGGCCCGGCGTGGTCTGCGAGATGGCTTGGGTGGTGACTTCGTCACTTTCCTTCAAGGG
>JAFVXE010000035.1 GCA_017501255.1 Clostridia bacterium
ATTACCGGCAGGTTTTGCCATCATATCCACCACTGTCACCCGAATGGGACGACTCAGCATGGCGCTTACCTTCCGGGAAACCACCTCCAGAATCTCCGGTTTATCCAGCATCCGGCAAAGCCAAGGTGCTCCCCGCACCGCGACGGTAGCGGACGACGTCAAATCCCTATGCCCTTTTGGGCGGCGGGGAGAAGGGCACACGTGCAATGGCCAACAAACAGCAAAACAGCCAATTCACGGCGTTGTCCTGCGGATTGTGCCCGCCCGCCGAACAAAACGGGCAATAAAAGGGATTTGACCAAAGGGAGCGTGTCGCCGTTTTCTGGTTCCTCTTTTTCAAAAGAGGAACCGCAGGGTGTGGGGGCGCGTAGCCCCCACCCACTCCCTCGCAGCGGAACTGCGAGTTAACCACACAGGGTGCGGGGTGCAGGGGCGCACAGCGCCCTGCCCCGCCCCTCGCAGCGGAACTGCGAGGAAATCCCTCCCCTCATCCCCTTGAAAAAAACCCCTTTCAGGGGTATGATAGAGACAGGCAGGTACGGCCAAGGCCGCCGGCCCGCCTGTTGCTGACGGATGGTATCCGGGCAGCGCAAAACCAACCACAACAACGGAAAGAAGGAAATCAACCTATGAGCGAATGTACGCACGATTGTTCCTCTTGCAGCGCCAATTGCTCCTCCCGCAAGCAGGAAAGTCTTTTGCAAAAGCCCCATGAGCTGAGCCACATCAAAAAGGTGATCGGCGTTTGCAGCGGCAAGGGCGGCGTGGGCAAGAGCATGGTTACCGCACTGCTGGCTGTTCTGGCCCAGCGCCGTGGCATGAAGGTGGGCATTCTGGATGCCGATATCACCGGCCCCTCCATCCCCCGTGCTTTTGGCCTCAAGGATAAGGCCGTGGGCACCGATCAGGGAATGTTCCCTGTGCGCTCCGCCTCCGGCATCGATGTGATGAGCCTGAACCTGCTTCTGGAAAACGAAAGTGATCCCGTGGTCTGGCGCGGCCCGGTCATCGCCGGTGCGGTGGGCCAGTTCTGGACCGATGTGATCTGGGGCGATAAGGACGTGCTGTTCATCGATATGCCTCCGGGAACCGGCGATGTGATGCTGACCGTGTTCCAGTCCATCCCGGTGGATGGCGTGGTGCTGGTATCCACGCCCCAGGAGCTGGTGGGCATGATCGTGGAAAAAGCCCTGAAGATGACCAACCTGATGAATATCCCCGTGCTGGGTCTGGTGGAGAACATGAGCTACATCACCTGCCCCGACTGCGGCAAGAAGTACGATCTCTTCGGCAAGAGCCGCAAGGACGAGATCGCCAAGCAATACAACATTCCGCTGACCGCCGGTTTGCCTATTGACCCCAAACTGGCCGGCAGCGTGGATAAGGGCCTTCTGGAGCTGTTTGAAGGCGACTGGCTGGATCAGATTGCTGACGCCATCCAGGATCTGGAGCCCAAGGCTCACTGATGAGCACCTATCACATCAATGTAGCCGCCAAGGTGGATCTGGCCCGCAGCTTGTACCTCAACGGGTACAACTGTGCCCAGTCCGTCTTTGCGGCTTTTTCTGAGGAAATGGGTCTGCCTCAGGAAACGGCTTTGAAGCTGGCCTCCGGAATGGGCGGGGGCATCGGCGGCCTGCGGATGACCTGCGGGGCTGTCAGTGCCATGGCCATGGTGCTGGGCGCTCTTAGGGGCTATGACCAGGCAGAGGATTTTGACGGCAAAAAGCAGCTCTATGCGGATATCCAGCGGCTTCATGCCGATTTCACCGCTGTGCACGAAACCTCCAACTGCCGGGAGCTGCTCCAGCAAAGCGGCATCGTGGCCAAGGCACAGCCCAGCGAGCGCACCCCGGAATACTACCGCAAGCGTCCCTGCGCCCGGTATATCGAGCTGTGCGCTCAGCTGCTGGCAGAGGAACTGAACCGCAACCAAGCCTGAAGCCATCACAAGGAGGAATGCCAGATGAAAACCGCACTCGTCACCGGCGGCAGCCGGGGCATCGGGGCAGCCATTGTCCGGGCGCTGACCCGGCAGGGCTGGCAGGTGGCCTTCTGCTACAAAAGCAGTCAGGAGGCCGCCGACACGCTGGCCAAGGAAACCGGCGCAACGGCTCTTCTGTGCGATGTAACCGACAGCGCCCAGGTGCAGACCATGATCGCCGACACCCTGCGCCGCCTTGGTCACATCGACCTGCTGGTGAACAATGCCGGCGTGGCCTGGCAGGGCCTGCTGACCGACATGACCGATCTGGACTGGCATACCGTGCTGGATACCAGCCTATCGGCAGCTTTTTTCACCTGCCGGGGTGTGATTCCCGGGATGGTCAGCCGCCGCACGGGTCGCATCGTCAACATCTCCAGCATCTGGGGGCGGGTGGGAGCCAGCTGTGAAGCGGCTTATTCCGCCGCCAAAGCCGGGCTCATCGGCTTGACCAAAGCTCTCAGCAAGGAGCTGGGCCCCAGTGGGATCACCGTGAATTGCCTGTGCCCCGGCGTGATCCAGACCGATATGCTGGCTTGCTATACCCCCGACGATCTGTCTGCGCTGGCTGACGAAACGTCCCTGTGCCGTCTCGGCACCCCGGAGGATGTGGCGGCTGCTGTGTGCTGGCTGGCAGCGGATGAAGCGGGCTTTGTGACGGGCCAGGTCATCGGCGTGGACGGCGGGTTTGGGCAGTAGTATCCAACCCCAAAAGGGGCAGCCCTGCAGATCCCCCTACCATCAGTCAGGCTGCGCCTGACAGCTTCCTCCCCCGATGGGGAAGAAGCCTTTCCGGGGGATCGGCAAGAAAAAGGCTCCTTCCGCTTGCGGAGGGAGCTGTCGCCGCAGGCGACTGAGGGTAGCCCTGTGCACGCCCTGCACCCCCCTACCATCAGTCAGGCTGCGCCTGACAGCTTCCTCCCCCGATGGGGGAAGAAGCCTTTTGGGGGGGACGATGGCTAAGCTGGGGAACCGGCAGGAACGGAAACCCACCCAACCAGCACAAAACGCCTTGTTCGGGAGGCAAGAGAAACGGAGCACAGCCAAGGTGCTCCCCGCACCGCGACGGTAGCGGACGACGTCAAATCCCTCGCCCTTTTGGTAGGCGGGGTTAAG
>JAFVXE010000036.1 GCA_017501255.1 Clostridia bacterium
GCTGAGGACGCAAAGGCATGGGCTGCAAAGGGCGAGAAGGTTGTTCTCGTTCGTCTCGAGACCTCTCCCGAGGATATCGAGGGTATGAAGGCCGCTCAGGGTATCCTGACCGTCCGCGGCGGTATGACTTCTCACGCTGCTGTTGTTGCCCGCGGCATGGGTAAGTGCTGCGTTTCCGGCTGCGGCGAGATCAACATGGACGAAGAAAACAAGAAGTTCACTCTGGCCGGCAAGACCTACGTTGAAGGCGATTACATCTCCATCGACGGTTCTACCGGTAACATCTACGATGGCATCATCCCCACCGTGGACGCTGAGATCTCCGGCAACTTCGGCACCATCATGGGCTGGGCTGACAAGTTCCGCACCCTGAAGGTTCGCACCAACGCCGACACCCCCACCGACGCCAAGAAGGCCCGCGAGCTGGGCGCTGAAGGTATCGGTCTGTGCCGTACCGAGCATATGTTCTTCGAAGCCGATCGTATCGCCGCTTTCCGCGAGATGATCTGCTCCGACACCGCCGCCGAGCGCGAAGCTGCTCTGGAGAAGATCCTGCCCTACCAGCAGTCCGACTTCGAGAAGCTGTACGAGGCTCTGGAAGGCATGCCCGTGTGCATCCGCTTCCTGGATCCCCCGCTGCATGAGTTCGTGCCCACCACCGAGGAAGACATCGCTCTGCTGGCTAACGCTCAGGGCAAGACCGTTGATCAGATCAAGGCCATCATCTCCTCCCTGCACGAGTTCAACCCCATGATGGGTCACCGTGGCTGCCGTCTGGCTGTCACCTATCCCGAAATCGCCGCCATGCAGACCAAGGCCGTCATTCGCGCCGCTCTGAACGTGAAGAAGGCTCATCCCGACTGGAACACCGTTCCCGAGATCATGATTCCCCTGGTTGGCGACGTGAAGGAACTCAAGTACGTTAAGGACGTCGTGATCAAGACCGCTGATGCCGAGATCGCTGCTGCCGGCGCTGAGCTGGAGTACGAAGTGGGCACCATGATCGAGATCCCCCGTGCCTGCCTGACCGCTGATGAAATCGCTCAGAACGCTGATTTCTTCTGCTTCGGCACCAACGACCTGACTCAGATGACCTATGGCTTCTCTCGTGACGACGCCGGCAAGTTCCTGTCTGCGTACTACGACACCAAGATCTTTGAGAACGATCCCTTCGCCAAGCTGGACCAGACTGGCGTTGGTAAGCTGATGGATCTGGCTTGCAAGCTGGGCCGCGAGAACAACAAGAAGCTGCACGTCGGCATCTGCGGCGAGCACGGCGGCGATCCCACGTCCGTGGAATTCTGCCACAAGATCGGTCTGGACTACGTGTCCTGCTCTCCCTTCCGTGTGCCGATCGCTCGTCTGGCTGCTGCTCAGGCTGCTATCGCCAACAAGTAAGCTACCAGAAGTTCGCAAGCTTCGTCGTTACAGCGGATGACGCCCGCGAGTATCTCTACTCCCGGGACCCCAAACGCCGTGTACTGAAGTGGACCGACTTCAGGGTAGACCTGTTCATCTGAACAAACTCAGCCCCCATGACCTGCAAAGGTCATGGGGGCTTTTTTGTGTTATTCGGGTTTTCGATCATTGCTTTGGCAGATGGTTGCATGAGGGTGGAGATCATAGTGCCAGCACACCTTCAGCCAGCAAACATTCGTTTTTTGTTGTTATAGAACAGTTTATCATATTCCCATACTTGTCATATGACAAGTATGGGAGCAAACATTGCATGATATCCCATCTGAATCATCACACAATTATATGAGATTTGATGCCCGATAATCACATTTTTATGTGTTACGTCGTATATGATATCAGCGGCCTGAGATACAAATGCCACTTATCAAACAAAAGCCAAGAATTGATATCAGATAATGCAAAAAGACCTTTACAAAGGTAGCGTTCATACACCATAAGCAGATGACAAAATCATTCTTACAGAAATATCAGAGAAAAAAATGAAGTGGATTTTTTCTGATATGACAGACAATAGCTTTCACTGGCAGAATTATATGATGGACGAAAATGCCGAGTGGATTCTTCGGTGCGATTGTCAGACAACCAGAAAAAATGCTTGAATGCGCTGCCCCCAACCGGACAAGCTCCGGCTGGGGGCGGTTTCTGTATACCTTCCTTTTCAAAACCGGAGACTCACATCCCCTTTTCCCATTTTTCCCGGGTAACGGCATAGGCTCTGGAAACCCCGTTCACCTCATCCGGATATTCCTCCACAAACTCGCAGCCGTATGCCATGGCAGTTCGGGCAGATGCCACATTGGTATGCTTCATATAGGAGTAAATCGTGTTGAAAGGCGTGTTGGTAAACGCCCAGTCCCGGACAGCTGCGGCCGCTTCTCTGGCATACCCCTTCCGCTGGTGATCAGCTCGGATGTGATAGCCGATCTCCGGCCTAATCTGCCCATTGATCATCTGCATGGTCAGGCCGCAATCGCCGATCATCTCCCCTGTTTCCTTCAGGCAGACCGCCCACAGACCAAACCCGAAAGTTTTGTAGCGTTCCAGATTCCGGTCAATCCAGCCCCTGACCCTTTTTTCATCAAAGGTGTAGGGATAATGCTGCATGATGTCCGAATCAGATAGCACACGGTAGAGCGCATCAAAATCATCATGTGTCATTTCCCGAAGTAACAATCGTTCCGTTTCAATCATTGCTTTCACTTCCTTTCATGTTTTACACAGCACCATAGAGACATCAAGGGGGCTGCCGCCATTTTCACAGCAACAGCCCCGACGATGATCAATCCTTTTGCGCCTCATCCTCGTCAGCGTGATCGATTCGCTTTGCCAGACACACCGCACTCAGCATCAATCCAATCACGCTCACCAGCAGGAACAGCAGCGCAATGCCCATCCCCTGCCCGTCTCCGAAAACAGGTTGCAGGATTTGCCGCAGTATCGTGCCTTTCGCCGTGATCGGCTCAAACACACGATCCACAAGCCAGCCGCCCAGAAACAGCCCCAAGGGGATGGTACCATTCTGAATGGTATCACGGGTGGAATAAACCCGTCCCAGCAAGTGCTCCGGCACCCGGGTGCGCATGACGGTATTCCAGTGCACATTCATGATGGCGGCACAGGCGTATTGCGCAAAAGCAAACAGGCACCAGCCCACTACGCCACGGCTCACCGCCAGCCCGATTCCTGTCAGAAAGATATAGCAGCACATCACCACAACCGCTCTGCCATGATCCTTCGCCTGTTTTGATACGGACATCAGCAATCCTCCGGCAATCACGCCCAGAGACACGCACATCTGTACAGCGCCCAGCGCCGTCTGCTGGTTGCCCGTGCGGCTGAGCACAAAGGCAGCCAGCTGCCCGTCCGGTCCAAGTTTCGCCAGCAGATTAACCACTGCAATAAACAGGATCAAGCGCAGCATATATCTGTGCTCCGTCAAATAACGAAGCCCTGTCAGGCAGCTGTGCAGCAGGGTTTCCTTTTCTTCCTGCACAGTGCGCTCCGGCTGCGGAATCCGTAAAAGCAGCAGCGTCAGAAACGCAACGGCAAACGTGAACAGATCAACATACAGCACCGCCGACAAGCCGCCCCAGGCCAGTACCACCGCCCCCAGTGCAGGGGACAGAATCGACTGGACAGCGCCCGAAACAGCTTGCAAACCGCCTGCCCGGGCGTATTGCTCCTTGGGAATCAACAGGCTTGTGGCCACATAGGCAGCCGGAACCTGAAAGGCATTCATCAGGCTCAGGGCAAAGGTGATGAGGTACAAAAGCGGGATGGTAAGCGCCTTGCAGGAATGCAGCAGCAAGATACACAGCGTTCCGATAGCCGCCACCAGATCCGCCGCAAGCATAATGCGCTTTTTGTTCCAGCGGTCTGCCACTGCCCCGGCGATGAAGCGGAACAGAATGGTAGGCATAAAGGAACAGAGGGTCAGCAGGGATACGCTGGTGGCGGTTCCATTCTGCCCATAAATCCAAACGACCAACGCATAATCGGTCATGGCAGTACCCATGGCAGAGATACTCTGAGACGCCCACAGGCAAAGAAAACTGCGCAGGGAAGGTTTGTTGTTTTTCGTATTATTCATGACTTTTGCTCCTTACTGTTTTTGATCAATCGTAAGCAGCACAAAGCCTGATCGGACGGTTGTTCACCTGATTCGGTGGCACCGCTCCGCACACATACCGTCCGGTTCAGACCATGTGCGGAGCCAAGTCTTGGGCAGCCAAAGCCCTGTTAAAGGAACCCAAACTCATCAGAAACACCTCTTGGATGACATCATAGCACAACCAAAAGGCTCCGTCAACGTAATGGATAGCCCCTGGTTATGACGCAAAAAGCAACGTGACAAATGCCCCGCTGCTTTTTTGCGGATCAAACTTTCTTCACAGGCCGCACATACTTCCAGTAGCGTGTGCAGTCATGATAGAAATAAAATACTCTGCCCGGAGCCGTATCCAGCTGATAGCCGGATGCCTCATAGTCGAACGCCTTCATAGCCTGTTCGATTTTAGCCTCCACTGCGGCGTTCTCGGTCTGGAAATCAAAGGGGCCATGCTCAAAGACGAGGTATTCCCCTTCGGGGACATCCATCAGCTGCATCTGAGGCGGAATCACGCCGTCAAAGTCCGCAGGCAGGCGCACACCGTAGGCTTCCGCCAGCGGAATGCCCCAGCTGCAAAGCCGCCCTTCCGGCTCGTTGATAAATGCCATGATCTGTCCGCTGCCGCTGTCAGCACTATCGCCGCCCATATCATCCAGTTTCCCGGAGATGCTGTCCAGAAGCCCGCAGATGGTTTCGCAATCCTGACCGGGAATCTGGCTCTGCTTCTGCCAGAAATCCCAATAGCCGATGCTTTCATAATTGCGGATATGCAAAAACTTGTGCGCAGGAATGGTGATGAAATAGGTTTTGACCGAACTTTGTGTATTGTGCATCGAAATGCCTCCCATCTCCGAAAGATAACAGTCAAAGGGTTTCAGGATGGTTCTGAGCACCACGGGCATCGGATGCTGGCGATACTGGCTTGGGCTGATTCCATAGGCTTCCCGGAAGGCCCGGGTGAAAGCCTCATGAGAAGAAAAGCCGTAATCCAGCGCAATTTCCAGAATGCTCTGCTCACTGTCCCGCAGTTGTTTGAGGGCAAACGCCAGCTTGCGGTAGCGCAGATAATCCCGCAGAGACATTCCGGAGATTTCCCGGAACTTACGGGAAAAATGGTATTCCGAATAGCCATACCGGCTGGCAAGATGGCTCAGGGTCAAATCATCATTGGCCTTGCGCCGGATGCAGTCATCCATATCATCCACCAGTTGCTGAATATTCCGGTACCAGTCGCTCATTCTTCCTGCCTCCCTCGCTGTTGTACACAGAGCATACCATAGGTTCCGTGCTTTCGGCTTGACTTTGATTGCGCTGTTTTCCCAGTCGGTTTGGTAAGCTCATCATAATCCTTTTGACCCCTGATGACAATCCCCACATGACAGAAGAAAATTGCATTCAACCCAGATCCATGCTACAATATTCGCATCCTGTATACCAGCCAAAAGAGGCGAATGCTGTGCGTTCCTTGATCAATCGCTATCACCCCATCACCGGCGATCCCTTCTTGAGGGATGACAGCTATTGGGAACTGATGCCCTGCGAGGCGCTGAAACCCTATATCCGCTGCTTTTGGGGAACGCTCCGCCCGCTTGAGCCAAAGGTTTCGGACAAGCCTTCCCTGCCGGGGCTGGTGATTCCTGATACCTGTATGGATATCATCTTTGACATCAACTATTCCAAAAACAATTACGCAGCCACCTTCTGCACGCTGGATGAACATTCCTACCGCACCGGATGCCAGCCTTGCACAGAAACCACCGGCACCTTCGGCATCCGTTTTTACGCCTGGACGGCAAGCCTGTTTGCGGATCTGGATTTTCGTGGGTTGAAAAACCAGGCCATGCCTGCAGATGTGCCATTCAAACAGCTGACAGCGCAGCTTGCGCCCCTGCTTTTCGACGAACCTTCTCTTGCCGGAAAAGCCGCTGTGGCGGAAGCTTACTTTCTCAGCGTTCTGGAGGGCATTCACCCCGACCATAACCTGCTGAATGCTGTTCATTACCTGCTGCAAACCGATGGACGGGCCAGAATCAGCGGTCTTTGCGACTACACCACCCTGTCGCCCCGCACGCTGGAAAGGCTGTTCCAGCGGCACATGGGCATCTCTCCCAAAAGTTTCGCATCGCTGGCACGCTATCAGCTGCTTTGGCAGGATGTCGCCGTTCATGCCACCCTTCATCTGCTGGATGCTGTGGAAAAATACGGCTACACCGATCAGGCCCATTTGCTGAACGATTTCAAGCGCCGGCACCTGATGACCCCAGCCGAAGCATTGCACTATGCCCGCCGCTGAAATGTCGTATTTTTACAAGACAGGCTGACAAACCTCTGCTATGCTGTCTCCATACAGTCCATTCAAAGGAGGAAACCCATTCATGAATACTTTTGAGCGTGCCCGTTCGTATGTATACCGCCATGCCCGCCCGGTGGATCTTGCCCGTTGGCAGTACCATTTTGAAGGCGGCAGCCGGGAAGCTGTTCTGGATGCCCTGCGTTTTTATCAGAATGAGGACGGCGGCATCGGCAATGGGCTGGAGGCGGACAATCTGAATCCCCACTCCTCCCCCATCACCACGCTGACGGCAGCGGATCTTCTGGAGGAAATCGGCTGGACGGATGCCAGCCATCCCATCGTTCAGGGAATGCTCCGTTACTTGGCCAGCGGCGTACATTTCAACGCTGAACATAACCAATGGATGAACACCATTCCCAGCAACAATGACTATCCCCATGCCATCTGGTGGGGCTATGACGGCAAGGATGATTTCCGCTACAATCCCACCGTGGGACTGGCTACCTTTATTCTCCGCTTTGCCACGCCGGGAAGCGAATTGTATCAAAAGGGCGTGCAAATCGCCAAGGAAGCCTTGGACTGGTTCCTTGCCGGAGAAGGCAACAACGAGCGCCATGTGGTTGGTTTATTCATTCCGCTGTATCAGGTATTGCAGGAAAAAACCCTTGCGCTGGTTGACATGGAGCGGCTTTCTTGCGAACTGCAAAAGCAGGTGCAGGGTTCCATCACCCAGGATACCAGCAAATGGGCCGTGGAATATGCCACCAAGCCCTCCGCCTTCCGCATCACGCCCGGCAGTATGTTCTATGAAGCCAATGCGGATGTTGCAGATTACGAGTGCCAATTCATCCGGGAAACCCAGTGCGAAGACGGCTCCTGGCCCATCACCTGGCAATGGTGGAACGACTACAAGGAATTCACCCTATCCGCTGCATGGTGGCGGGCTATCTTCTGCATTGAAAATATGCTGTACCTGCAAGGCCACGGAAAGCTGGATGATTGCTGACAGACACTGTCCATGCGCCACCCAAAGGAGGAATCCCAAATGAAAATGGTACCCACCCTGAACTTCGGCGGCAATTGCCGGGAAGCTATCCAGCAGTATGCCAAGGCCTTCGGCGGTACAATCACTTGCCTGGTTTCCTACCGGGAAGCCAACGACCCTGCTTGGATGCCCCTTCTGACCGAAGAGCAGAAAGACTGGATTTATCATGCCGAACTGCTGCTGGACGATCAGCGGATCATCATGAGCGACCATGCGGACATCGCCTTCACCACCTGCTATTCCAACTTCCTGACCCTGATGTACGATACCAAGGAGCAGGTTCAGCAAGCCTACGAGCTGCTCAAGGATGGCAGCCAGACCATCTACCCCATGGAGGCTACGCCCTACAGCTCCTGCCGGGTGGTATTTGTAGACAGATTCGGCATCCGTTGGGGGATAATGACGGAGCAGACAGAACGGTAAAAAGAAAAGACAAAGCGCAGGAACGTACCCGGACGGGATACATTCCTGCGCTGTTTGTTGCAAAAGAGGATCATTCCTCTTCTTCGAATTCAAACCCCAGGCGAATGGAGTCTTCCTCCTCAAAGGTGAAGGTGGCTTTATCCATGTGCCATTCCTGCATGGCATCCGTCACCAAGAACATCACGCCGCTCTGGGAAAGGCGGCAGGCTTCCTCATGATTGATGCGCACCGATGTGTAATCACCGGGATACACCTTGATCTCATAGCCGCACTCCAGCAGGTGCAGATTCAGTGTACCGCTGCGGGTGAAAGTTTCCTGACGCAGAATCTCTCCCCCGTGCAAAACCAGCACCGTAACGGCGTTTTCCAGCGCCAGTTTTTCGGGATCCGCCCCCAGATATTCCTCCAGCGGCCAGACGCAGGCTTCAGCATCCGCAAAATCCTGCGTGCCATCAATCACCACAACGGAAATGTATTCATCATTCAGCAGGGAGAGATATTCCGCATAGAACTGATACTCGCCCTCCCGGGACAAAAGGCCCGCTGCCTCATGGCCCTCATAGCTGTAGGGGCGTTCCTTCCACAAATCATAGCGGGGATCATCGTCCTCGCTGCGGTCGGGCAGGTCATAGTTGCCGGAAAGATAATCTCCCCAGAACCAGGTGAGCTTATTGGCACCGTAGTAGTTGGCGTGGCCACGGTCCCGGAAGTCTTCATCCGGCTCGATGGTTGCGCCGTCCATCAGTTCTGTCATGGAGAGGAAAGTCTGATCCCGCTCTGTCAGATAGTCACCGATTTCTTCCATCAGCTTGCGTTCGGCGTTGTTGGTCATGTAGGGGAAAAAGGCGAAAACAATCTCCAATTCTTCCTTCTGAGCGAGGGCGAGAATACCATCCAACTCATCCCAGTAGGGCTCGTATACATGAGCCTGCTCCAATTCTTCCGCAGACACATCCAGCCCGGGTTGATGCCGCTGCTCAAAAGCGAATTCATAACCAAGGTTTTTCTTCTTTTGCAGCAGGGTTTTGCCTGTCAGGTTGCGCCAGTCATCGGTCAGCAGATTCTGGTGTTGCAGATAGGTCAGAGAGCTATATTCGAAAATTTTAGCGTCCTGTATACCATCCTTGACAATCCACGGATATTTCTGCCAAGAGGTAACCGGCATGGCGTTCACCAGCCGCTGACGGGTGATATAGTGGTTGCTGTCCTTATCTTCCAGCGCATCCTTCACCATATCCTGCTCGTAGAGATAGGGCGCAAGGAAGCTGAACAGATCCATTACGATCACCTGCGGATGCTGATGATGCAGCATCATTTCAAATGCCTGCAACGTATTGCTGCCCAGCAGACCCGAAGACACGATATTGGCGGCAGCAATGCCGTATTCATCCATCAACAGCTGGGGAATGATGGCATTGTACACATGGGAACTGCCGAAAAACGCCACATCCACGCTGTTTTTTGGGTACATTTCCGGATGATACCAGTCGGTGGAATAACCTTGCAGCACCCGATTGAAGCACTGGATACCGCCCAGCACCAGCGCAAATACAAGCAAGACTGCCAGCGTTCGTTTGATATGTATCAGCATTGAACTTTCCCCTTCCGCATCAGAACTGGAAGTAAATGAATGCAGCTGCATCCATATTGGGGCCGTAGACGCCCAGCACCAGTACGCTGAAAATGCCCAGCAGGATGATCAGCACACGGAACCAGAACTGCTGCCGTACCAATTCCTCCCGAAGATGGTGCCCTTTTTCATGCAGAAGATCCACACCCAGCAAAACAGCAATGCAGACAAACAGCCACTGCAATTCCATCCGGCTAAGCCCCAGATTGTACAGGGTGCCATCAAAAAGCACCCATGGATTGAAGCGGAGGAACATCTGCTTGAGAATCAGGAAACCCTGCCCCGCACTCTCTGCCCGAAAAAACACCCAGGTGATGCAGATCAGGGCAAAGGTGATGAGGGTCTTTCCCAGCCTTGCGCTGAAGGAATGATTGCTTTCCGGCTCCTGCCAGTTTTTGTTTTGGAGCATGGTTTTGCCCTTCTGTTTGAGCATCTCTTTCCATTCGCCCACAATCTGCATGGCACCGTTCAAACCACCCCAGAGCACATAGCTCCAGTTGGCGCCATGCCACAGCCCGCTGACCAGAAAAGTCACCAGCACATTGAACCACTTGCGCACCTTGCCCCGGCGGCTGCCCCCCATGGGGATGTACAGATAATCCCGGAACCAGGTACTCAGACTGATGTGCCAGCGCTGCCAGAAATCCGCAACCGATGTGGCGAAATACGGTTGGCGGAAGTTCTGGCACAGATCAAAGCCCAGCACCTGTGCTGCACCAATGGCAATGGCAGAATAGCCGCCGAAGTCGCAATAGATCTGCACAGCAAACAGAATGGTGGCAAAGGCGATGGTGAGACCGGCATAACGCTCATAGTTGCTGTACACCAGATTGACGATGACCGCTGCCCGGTCGGAGATGACCATTTTCATAAAATAGCCCCAGAGCATCATCATCAAGCCCTTGCGGATCCGGTCATAGTTGACGGTCGTTGGGGTGCGCAGCTGCCGCAGCAGGTTGCCGGAGCGCTCAATAGGGCCTGCCACCAGCTGAGGGAAGAAGCTGACAAACAGCGCATACCGGAAGAAGTTGCGTTCCACCTCAACCTTGCCCCTGTACACATCCATCGTATAGCCGAGCGCCTGAAAGGTATAGAAGCTGATGCCCACCGGCAAAAGGATGGAAAACCTTGGCCGGGTCAGCTGAATCCCTGCAAGAGACAGAAGGCTGCACAGATTGTCTGCCAAAAAGTCAAAGTACTTGAAAAAGCACAGAATGCCCAGATTCAGGATAAAGCTGCCGGCAATCGCCAGCTTCTGCATTTTGTTCTTCTGACGCTCGCCCTCCGCCGAACCGCTGAAATGCCCGATGATCAGGCCGCTCACATAGGTAACGGCAGTGGAAGCCAACATCAAAAGCGCATAGACAGGCTCCCAGCACATATAGAAATAGTAGCTGGCAATCAGCAGCCATACCCAGCGTACCTTCTTGGGGATGAGGAAATAAAACAGCGTTACCGCCGGGAAAAACAGCAGGAATGTAACAGAATTGAAAAGCATTTCTTCTCAGCCTTTCGTTTGCTTTGGTATACTGAAAACATCCACATGGAAAAGAAACAGGGCGCAAGGCAACCTCGCCTTGTGCCCTGCAAAATGGCAACTGGTTTTTATTCCACGGGACGAATCAGAATCAGGGGAGTCAGCTCATCGCCCTGGCCGCTGGGGTTGTCCGCCATGGCATCCTGAATCTGGGCGTCGGTGAGGGGCATATTGCTGCTCTTGCCCAGCTGATCCCGCTGAATGTCGTTGGCATCCATCAGCACAACGGGCATACCGGTCTGCTGAGAGAGTTCCTCGCACAGCTGGTCAGGGTTATCGGGGTTGATGAGGGCCAGCTCATGGTAGAGTTCGAAGCTGGAACGGGTGTAGAAACCGTCGATACCGGCAACGCCGTGGCCGCACACCTTCCAGAACACGCCATGCACGCCGAAAGGCTTGGTGACTGCGCTGAGGAAGGCGGCCAGCAACACACGGGGCAGGCCGCAGATGTCGATGATCATCTGCATCTTATAGGGTTCGTGAGCGCCCACGCCGGTGTGGTTGATGCCGGCAAAGCGCCACAGCAGGTTGGCCCAGAAGCCGGGCTTCACCTGCTCACGGGTCTTGACGGACTTGACACACATACACATCACCTTGGCACCGAAGGAAAGAATGTCTCCTTCCTGGTAGAGGGGACGCACATACTTTTCCACCAGCTCCTGCTGGCTCTCGCCCACCTGTACAAAGTGGGTCTGGATGGCATAGCGGTCATACTTGCGGCCATCCTTGCCTTCGATGGTGCCACGGTCGAAATAGACGACGCCGTTTTCCTCACGGCGCTGATCCTCCAGATTGCGGGAAGGGATAATGCCCATAGAGAATGCCTCCAATCGTTATTGCGGTCACATATCCTCGAAGAACGGTTCCTCGTTCTCGTTGACAAGGATGCCCATATCGTTGAACTTCAGCGGCACGGGCTGGGCCATGATGTATTTGAGAATCGCATCAAAGCGAACGCTCTCGGTGTAGGTGAGCAGAGTGAACGCCACGCCGTGCTTCTTGGCACGGCCGGTGCGGCCGATGCGGTGCAGGTAATACTCGTTTTCGTTGGGCAGGTCATAGTTGATGACCGCTTCCACATCGTCCACATCGATACCCCGGGCTGCCACATCGGTGGCCAGCAGAATCTGGAACTTGCCCTTGCGGTAGGCCTGCATTACCTGATTGCGGGCACTCTGGCGCATATCGCCGTGCAGGCAGTCGGCGGGATAGCCGGCATCCTTCAGCCGCTTGCACAGGCGTTGGGTCATGTCCTTGGTATTCACAAAGACCATCATGCGCTGGTACACATCGCTGTCCAGAAGATACAGCAGGTTTTCGTACTTGTTTTCCCGCTCGGTGTTGATCACATACTGGGTGATCTGGGGACGGTTTTCCTTGGTGGCGGGAATGACCACTTCCACGGGATCCTGCTGGTATTTCCAGGCGATGGTCATTACATCCTGATTGGTGGTGGCGGAGAACAGCACCAGTTCCCGGTCGTTGGGCGTGGCCTCGATGATCTTGGTCACATCCTTCACAAAGCCCATGTTCAGCATCTCATCCGCTTCGTCCAGCACCATGGTGTGAACGCTGCTGAGACGTACATTGCCACGCTCCATATGGTCCAGCAGACGGCCGGGGGTGGCAACGATGATCTGGGGATTCTGCTTCAGCTGGTTGAGCTGCTTCACGATAGGTTGTCCGCCATAGAGGCAGGCAATGCGCACGCCGGGGATAAAACGGGCCAGCGCCCGCAATTCTTCGGTGATCTGCAAACTCAGTTCACGGGTGGGTGCCAGCACCAACTCCTGCACCCGCTTATCATTCAGATTGATGTACTCCAGCATGGGAATACCGAAAGCGCAGGTTTTGCCGGTGCCGGTAGGGGCGATGGCAATCACATCCCGGCCTTCCATCATCAGGGGCAGGGTTTTGGCCTGCACAGGGGTCATTTCCTTGAAACCCATTTTTTCAACGGCTTTGACGATTTCCTCGCTCAAATCCGCATCAGTAAACTTCATAGACTTGATCTCTTCCAAAACGGGTTTCTCCTTACTGTGCCAGATATTCTTCGATTGCACGGCTGAGCTGGTCAGGGCAGGACGTGCCGGCACGGCACTGGATGCCGCGCAGACGCTGCATCACATCCTCGGCATTCTGGCCGATGACCATTTTTTCCAGACCCTGGGTGTTGCCACGGCAACCGCCGGTGAATTTACAATTGGTGATCACGCCGTTTTCGATTTCCAGATCGATGGTGCTGGAACAGGTTCCCTGAGTACGGTAACGCATCATGCTTCGCTCCTTCTTGGGTAAAAAACATAATAAGCCAAACTGTATTATTCGACAGCATCCTCCTTTTTTCCTGCTGGATTTTTCACATTGTCCAAAGAAGCGCATACCGTGACTGTACGGGACTTGGAAGGAGCGGTGCCATGGGCTTTTTGATAACGGATTCTCAGCAGGGCATATACCTTGCAGATCGTCAGGGCAGCATCATCCGGCAGCTTTCCACCCAGCTGCAATCGCCCTGCTGGCCCGTAGCTTCACGGGAACATCTGGTGGTGGCCTGCCATACACAGCGGGATTGCCTGTGCATTCACAGGGGCCTTCCCGAAGAGGAGATGACGCTGCCTGCTCTGCCGGGCCTGGGCGGGATGTGCCTGTCCCCTTGCGGACGATATCTGTACCAGCTGAGCACAGAGGCGGATTGTGTCCACACCCTCCATCTGGGCAGCGGCGAATTGTGCTACGCCATGCCTGCCGGCGTATTTCCCCGCTGTATGCGGCTCCATCCGGATGGGCGGCAGCTGCTGATTGCCGGTGGCGCCGTCTGCGAAGCCTATGTGATGACTGCGCCGGAACTGCTGCCCCTGCGCACGCTGCATACCCGCCATCCCTGCTTTGCGGCCGATTTCTGCAAGGATGGTTTTGCGCTGCTCTGCGCTGCCGAAGGCGAAGAACTGCAAACCATCCTCTATGTGCTTTCCTCAAAAGGCGTGAAACCCCGGGAACGGCTTCGTCTGCCCGGGCAGCCGGGCGGCCTCAGGGTGTGCCCCGATGGCGAAACAGCCCTCATCAGCACGCCGGACGGTCTGATGAGAGTGTGCCTTGCCACGGGCCAGCTGCTGTGGAACCGCCCGGAATGGGCGCTGTGTATGCGGATGGACATCCACGGCCATCTGGCCATTCTGTCTGATACCCTGTGCGGCAGCGCAGCGCTGGTGGATATCCAGGAGCCATGGAAGCAGCAATTGCTGCTCCGTGGCACGGATGTACAGGCCTGTCACCTGCCCTGAATGGAAAAATCCTACCGGCTCTCCGGTGCATAAGGCGGGCGTATTCAGCGCATCCTGCCGGTAGAGAGAGGCACTCAGGCAATGCGTCTGGCTGCTTTCTCCCATCTTATCTATCAGGAGGGAAAAGCCATGCTTGACAAGATCTCATTGGCGCTGGTCATTATCGGCGCCATCAACTGGGCGCTGGTAGGTGTGTTCCAGTTTGACCTGGTCGCCTATCTCTTCGGCGGTCAGGGTGCCACCCTCAGCCGAATCGTCTACACGCTGGTAGGCGCTGCCGGGCTGTGGTGCATCTCGCTGCTGTTCAGCGAGCGGGTTTCCGCCAAGGAGTGAGCCATCAGGCGGCACCTGAGGAGCCGGGCTGCTTCGAGCAAAAATCTGCGATTGGTGGGTTTCCCCTTCTCGGGGTCCACCGTCGCACCGAAGCAGCGCTCAATGCCCTGCATACTCCCCTGCGTGAAAACGCCCTCCACCGCAATGCGCAGGCAGCGTTCTACCGCCGCAGCGGTTGTGCCATATGCCCTTGCGCACTGTGCGTACCACTGTCCCATGGGAAGTTCCTCCCCCAACGGGGAGGGCACCAGCTGACAAAGAAGCCATGCTGCATAGGCTCGCCCTTTGAGCCGATGGGGCGTGGAAAGCTCATCCAGAAATGCCTGAATCATATCAGAAAGCCGTTGCTGACTCCGCATTGCCAGAGCCGGCAGCGGCTTTTTGGCAAGAATTTCGATCAGGTGGCACAGCTTTTCCGGACTCGCTTCCCGGGGAACGCAACAATCCGTCTGTACCTTGGGCTTGTCCTCTGAGTTGCATAGAAACAGCACTCTGGGCGGGCATGGAAATTGCCATGCCGCCAACCAATCAAGCAACGCTGCCCCTTTGTCGCCGGAGATGCCGGCATCCAGCAGCAACAGGTCGAAATCGCCATCCAGAAGCATCGCTTCTGCTTCTGTTGCGCTGGTACACACCGCTATCTCCCAGCCTTCCCAGCGGGCATAGAGCCGAATGCGAATTTCCTCCGCCAACAATGGATCCGGCATAGCCAGCAAAAGCCGCATGGCATTCCCCTCCTTACCAATGATTGCTATGGAAAGGAATACGCCATGCAGCCATGCAAGTCCTACAGCGAAGGTTGTCTGCTTCTGTCGAAAGGATCAGGGATTTTCCTCCGTCAGGAAAGCCGCTGCCTGATTCACTGCCTCCACTGCCGCTTTGGAGGAGATGGTGGCGCCGCTGATCAGTTCCACATCACTTTCCTGCACAGGCGGCTTCTTCCCGATGAACTGTGCGGCGAAGCTGTCCTCCATCACCCTTGCGCCAAGGCCGGGGGTTTCCATCATCCGTGCTCCGCCAAAGGTCAGGGCGGTGATGGCACCTTGTTCATCCAGAGAAAGCCGTACCAACACAGGCCCTGCATACCCGATCACGCTGGCATTGGCTGTGCGCACCCCCTCCGTCTGAACCACCTGCGCCGGGTTCTGGGTCTGGGTGGGCATCTCTGCCGCCATGCTGCTGTCTGCGCCCGGCGAGGAAGTTCCAGCGCCCATCATGGCCTTCATGGTATCCACCGCCTGATTGGTTCCCTCCACCACCGCAGAGCTGGTGATGGTGGCGCCGGAAATGCCTTCGATCTCCTGACCCAGCGTCAGCGGCGGCTGCTTGCCCTGAAACTGATCCGTAAAGGCGGGTTCCTTGGCTCTTGCACCAAGCCCCTCCGTCTCCTTGAAATCGCTGCCGCCCACACGGATGCCCCGAAGCATGAAATCCGGCTCCATGCCCACGATTACCTCCACCGGGCCTGCATAGCCCTGAGAGGCAATGGTGGCGGCATAACCGATGGTCTCTCCGCCCTTTACCGCACGATAAGCGGATTGCAATTCCTGGCTTTCTGCCACTGTGATCTCCTGAAAATCCTCTGCTTCGGGAAACAGTTCACCCAATGCGCCCTGTGCCCTTTGCATATTCTGCAGGCGAATGGGTTCCTCGGTAACCTGATTGGTCAATGCCAGCGCCACCCCTGCCACGACGGCAATAATCGTCAAAACCAGCCATCCGGCCCATTTTTTCTCCTTACCCATCCAATCAAACCTCCCTTTGTTTGGTGATAGCTTTCACCGAACAAAGGCGCACTATGCACAGGTCATCCCTTGTCGAAGCAGCAGGAACGGCTGCCAAATTTCGCATCCAAAAGTGACAGATAAGCAAATCCGACACGTTTATACTGCCCGTATACTTGTCACAGGAGGATGCACATCATGATTCCTTCCCCTCAGCAGGCTGAACCAGGCAAGCCACAAGGGTTGAATGCAAAGGATCTTTTAGCAAAAGCAGGAGCGCTTACCCGCACCGTCTCCCCTGCCCTTGCCACCTTTCTATGCTTTTTTCTGTTGCCCTTTATCCGTTTTTTTCAGATTCCCTCTCCCTTTGCAGCAGCTTTCCTGCCAGCCCGCAGAGAAAGACCGGATTTTTTCGCACTGTTGGGTTTGGGGCTTTCCCTTGTACTGCGCCTTTTGTGGGGGCTGGATGCAGATTTGTGGCAATACATCGGCTGTTTGCTTCTGTGGCTCACATTGCAGGTGACAAGGCCTCAAACAGAAGTGCAGGCTTCCCTGTTCTGTCTGGCAGCCCTTCTGCCCCGGGTGATCGCCGCCTGCCTCACCGAAACCCTCTGGGATGCGATTCTGGCCATTGCGGCGCTGCCCATGGGGATGCTGGCTGCTTTTGTACTGCGCAGCGGCTTTTGTGAATGGCAGGAATGCTATGCCCAGCCCCGGGCAAGGGAACGCTTCGGCGTGCAACTGCTGAGTCTGCTGTTGATGGCTGCACTTGGTTTTTTTCGCCTTGGCCCAATGAATCTGGGGCATCTGTGCGCCATCGTTGCCACCTTGCTGGCAGCCATGGTGAATGGTTCTGCCTATGGTGCGGCTGCGGGCTTGTTCTGCGGCCTGACTTTGGTGATGGGTGGCCATGATATCCGTATTGTCTTCCCGCTATGCCTGTGCGGCTTTTGCTGCGGACTGCACCTGATTCTCCGAAGGCCGGTATGGCTGGTGATCACCACCCTGGCCATTTGCCTGCTGACCTGTCTGCTGATACCGTCTCATGTACAGCCGTTCCATTGGTTGAGCGGGCTCGCAGGAAGTCTGATATGTGCCTTTTTGCCCCGAAGCCTGCGGGAGAAGGCTGAACTGTATCTGAGCGGCACCCTGCCGGGCAATGCCCGCATGGAAAACGATTTTGTCAGCCAGCGAATCGCCCATATGCGGGATGCGGTGAATGAGATTGCCCGTGCTTTGCCCCAACCTGTCTCAACCCGTGTAGGCGACGGCGAAGCGCTGGGGGCTTTGCTCTGCGCCCAGTGCCTGAACCGGGAACTCTGCTGGGGGCGCAGCCGAAAGGATACGGAACAGATGCTCCAGGAGAGCATGGAGTGGGTTCGGAACGGTTATCGCATTTCAGAGGAAGAATTGCCAGCCCTTGCCCATCATGGCTGCCTGCGGGCCGAAGCCATTCACCAGACCGCCCAACAGGCATTGATTGCACAAAAAAAGCGTCAGCATAAGCTGAGCCGGGCAGAATATGAACAAACCCTGACCATGACCCACCTGTCTGCCATGAGCGGCACTCTGAATGAACTGAGCGCATTAGCTGCCGGGCAAAGCGTAGGCGATTTACAGGCTGCACACATCATCCACTTGGCGATGGATGAGCTTCGGCTGCCAGCCCGCCTGTGCTATGCCCGCCGAGTGGAGGGGCATCTGCAGGTGGCATTGGAAATGGAAAGCCTGCGTTCCAGCCGCAAAGCTGTGGAAAACCTGCTGATGTATCTGGATGAAGTGGAGGACCTGCAGCTGTCCGTCAGCCGGATGGAACGAGGGCGGGTGGAGCTGGAAGAAACGCCCGTATACAGCGCCGCCATCGGCACCGCTTCCCTGTGCGCCGGGCAATCGCTCAACGATGGGAAGCAGCTTTGCGGCGACGCCTGCATTGCCAAGCGCTGCGAAGGCGGCCGGTTGCTGATGGTGCTCTGCGATGGCATGGGGCATGGGGAAAACGCCCATATTCAGAGCGAAAAGACGCTGGAACTGCTGATGCTGCTCCTGGAGGCAGGCTATACCCGCCGCCAGGCCATCACCGCAGTCAACGGCATCATGCTCAATGCCTGCGGCGACGAGGAATGCTTCACCACGGTGGATCTGTGCGATGTGGATTTGTGGAATGGTGCTGTGATTCTGGAAAAACTGGGCGCCTGCGCCACATGGGTGGTGCGGGGCGACCGCCTGAAAAAAGTAGAAGCCTCCTCCCTGCCCTTGGGCATAATGGAGGAAGCCATGCCTTGCCATGCGGAGTACACACTCCACAGCGGCGATATACTGCTCATGATGAGCGACGGCGTGGTGGATGCCTTCCGGGATGAAGAGGAATTGAAACACGCCATTGTCGAAAGTATCTTTATCCAGCCCCAACGGATGGCAGATGCGCTTTTGCGAAGCGCTTTATTAGCCAGCGGCGATCGTCCCCGGGATGATATGTCCGTTATGGTGATGCTGATGCTCAATCGCCAGCAGACAGCGCCATCTCATCGATAAGCTCACAGGCGCTGGCAATCAGGGTACGAAGCTGATCAAAACCGGCAAATCGACTGCTATCGCTTATCTTATCAGGAAAAACCAGCACATCCAGAGATACCTCCAACTGCTGGCTGATGGCCACCACTGTTTCCAGACTGGCATGACGGGTGCCCCGCTCGATATGCCCCACATGGGCCGCAGAAATGCCAAGGGCCGCCGCCAGCGCTGTCTGACTCATCCCCTTTGCTCTTCTGTAATGCCGTATCTGTTTTCCCATGAAGACATAATCCAACTTGATCCCACCCAATGTCTGTTTCGTTCATCATAGTACCATTTGTCCTATTCGTCAAGAGCAAATATGCCATGATTTTCTCAGGGGGGATGAGTATGAACCACCTGCGAAGCATTCGGCTCACCCGCAGACTGACCCAAGTGGCCGTCTACATGGCAACAGGCATTGATCAAAGCCTGCTGTCCAAATACGAGCGGGGTGTACGAATTCCATCCACCGGCGACCTATTGCTTCTGGCGGATTTCTACAAAACCAGCGTGGATTACCTGCTGGAGAGAACAGACATACCAGAACCCTACCCACCCAAAAAACAGCAAAAATGATAAACAAAGGAAAAACCGGCAACGTTCAGTGGGAGAGATGGAAAGGATGGAGTTATCCTTCGCTTCACGCCAAAGAAATGCTGAAACAGCAAGCCCGCCAAGGCTTGCTGTTTCTTGTTCTGCGTGATAGAATGAAAGCGATAAACTGGAATTTGACGAGGTGATAAAAATGACTATTCAAACAGTTAAGAAGAACAATATAATGTGTGCTGTTATAAACAGCGATGAAAAGGTATTTGTAGATGTACAGTCTGCACTTGATATACTTATGGCTGCAAAGTATGATGCGGGTACAAAGAATATCGTAATTGACAAAAAACTGATCGTTGAGGACTTTTTCATCCTCAGCACCGGCCTTGCAGGTGAGATCCTGCAAAAGTACACTAACTATGGTGGGCGTATTGCAATTTATGGCGATTATTCTCGCTATACCAGTAAACCTCTCAAGGATTTTATCTATGAGAGCAATAAAGGCAAGAGTGTGTTTTTTTGCTCCACTATGGAAGAAGCAATCGAAATGCTTACAAAGTAAATTCCAATTTGGTGAGCAGACGAAAAACGAATTCCTTTCATTTCAGGAGGGCGCAATTATACACACCGTTCCGGTGCATTGCGTTTATTGGGCCGCATAAGCAAAGGAGCATCCAAAGCGTCGGATGCTCCTTTGCTTGTTACCGGATAATTTGTTCCTTAAGAATCCTCCCGCCATCGCCGGTTTTTCCTTTATGATACTGACGGTTTCACTCCTGCATGGAAGTATACTGCGCATTCCAGCTGGACCAATCCCGGGTGGGTTCCTCGGGCAGCTGAGGCAGCTGCTGACCGGGCAGAAGCACATACCCCAGGTCAAAGTCCGTGCTGATGCTGCCGCTTTCCACGCTGAACGCATCACTCTGAGCACTCTGTCCATCGCCGCTGGTCAAACAGCTGGAGATAATCCGCAGAGCAGGCACCGGGGTGGTGATGGTCAGTTCGGGATAAGCCATCGCCTTGAGGGTATAGGTGCCGGGATATACATTGGCAAATTGATAATAGCCGTTAAGGTCGGTGGTGGTCTCATAGGCCACCTGTCCCTCCTGAAGCAGCTGCACCTTCACACCGGGCAGACGGCGTTCGCTGCCATCCAGCAGGCCGTTGGCATTCTCGTCCACAAAAGCCAGATCGCCCACTTTGGCGGTGCGGATGTACAGGATATTCTGGTTCAGCTGATGCTCTGCCATCTTCAGGTTAATCACACTGCTCATACCATCATCCGTCTGGATCACACTGGCACCCTGCGGATAATTGGCATCATCCGGGCGGACAAAGATGGCGTTCTCTGCCAGCTCCGCCTGAATCCGATATTCGCCGGGCCACAGACCATCGAACCGGTATACGCCGTTCTCGTCGCTGACAGAGGTGGCAAGGGCTGTGCCCGTGGCCGCATCCAGCAGGGACACATTCACACCGGCCACCGGCTGCTTGCCTGCCACATCATCCAAGTGCAGCTGACCGCCGATGCTGGTACGGCTTACCAAAGCAGTGCCCAGTCCGCTCTGCTGCTGACCCTCGGCAATCATCAGGCCGGTCTGCTCCATGACAGAGCCGCTGAAACGGAAGGTGGAATCCACTACCATGGCAGGTTCTGCCTGCTGAGGCAGCGCAAAGCGCACGGTATAGGTGCCGGGGCGCACGCTGTCAAACAGGAAGCCGTTTTCATTGCTGGTCACAGACTGGGTTTCGCCGGTGGTCTCATTGACCAGTTCCAGCTGAATGCCGGTCATCATGCGCTCCGTGGTTTCGCTCTGACCGTTGTTGTTCTCGTCCAGCCGGATTTCACCCGCAACGGAGGCAGGCTCCACAACACCCACAAGCATGGACTGACGGCTAATCAGCTCAGTCCAGGGACAGAGGATGGTCTGGGTATTCAGGGCACCCAAAGTCAGATTGCCTGCATTGCTGCTGGAAATCCAGCCTTCCGGCATGGTCAGGGTCAGCTGATAATCCCCGGGACGTACATCCTGGATGGCAAAGCTGCCGTCCGCTGCCGTGGTGGCTTCATATTCATTTCCGCCAGCCATCAAAGTGATGGCAACGCCAGAAACGGCTTCCTCACCGGCATCCTGCTGACCGTTGGCATTGCCATCGTGGAAAGCAACGCCCTCCAGCGTGCCCAACGTCACAGCGCCCACCAGCGGGTAGACAACATTTTCACCCATGGCAACAGCGAAACTGGCGGTTTCGGTTTGCTGACCGGCGTTTTCCAACGTGTTACCGCCATCGGCCACCTGTGCGATCTCGGTATTCTCCGGCAGCTGGTAAGTAAGGGTATAATCGCCGGGCATCACGCCATCGAACAGGTAAGCGCCGTATTCATCCACGGAGCGCACCAGATCGATCTCGCCATCCGCAGACAACAGCCGCACTGTGGCGGTGGTCAGACCATACTCGCCCTCATCCTGCAAGCCATTGTCATTGGCATCATGGAACAGAATGCCGGTAACGGTGCCCGCAGGCAGCATACCCGCATTCACCTGAGTCAGTTCCTGGGCCATGGCAATTTCCATAGGATCGGAAACACCATAGCCATCGATCAGTTCCCGAATATGGCTGCCGCCCTCCTCTGCCGGACGCAGACGGGTGAAACCATAGGTCTTGTTGCGCTCCACCTTGAGGGTATAGGTGCCGGGCATAATGCCGGACAGTTCATACACGCCCTTGGCTGCACTGCGGGTCTGGGCAACGATATTGCCCTCCTCATCCACCAGCAGCACCATCAGCCCGGAGAAGGTTTTCTCTTTGTTGTCCATTACGCCGTTATAATTGGCATCCTCAAACAGCACACCGGAGATGGTTGCACCCTTGGCAACACCCACCAGCACCGGCACATTGCTGCCGCTGGTCACCGTGATGGGTTCCAGCCGGCTTTCCCGGGAATTGCCGTTCTGCTTCAGCTGATTGCCCTCTACCCCGTCTTCCTGCGGCAGGCAGGTAAACACGCTGCCGTCATCCGGCAGGATGACCCGCAGGCGGTAATCGCTGCTGCGAAGGCCGGGCACAGCGAAGGTGCCATCCTCGCCAGTAACCACCTTGCCCTTGGATTCCGCTGTGCTGATGCGGACCACTTCCATGGTTACATTGGCATAACCAGGCTCATCCTCATCCCAGTGACCATCAAAGTCCACATCATAGAAGGCTGTGCCGCTGATGGTACCATTCTGAATGACACCAACATTCTTGTTGCTTTGCGGCTTTTTGGCGCTCACCGGGAATTCCCGTTCCAGCGTTTCGCCGGTAAATACGCTGCGCAGATCGCCGCCATCCTTGGAATAGCGGGCATACATCAGCCCATCGGGCAAAGTGGCGGTAAAGCGGTAGGTATCCGCAGGCAGCAGGTCAAAAAAGTAGGAGCCATCCTCGCTGCTGGTAAGCTCATACACGCCGCCGGTCTTTTTGCCTTCCAGCTTCAGACCAACGCCAGCCACACCGGGGTCGGTTTCATCCATGATGCCGTTGTTGTCTGCATCCTCGAACACCTTGCCGCTGAAGGTGCCTACCGCCATCAGTCCGGCGCCAAGGGACAGGGTTTCATTGGCAGTAAACACAAAGGGATCGCTGACTGCCACCCGGCTGCCGCTGGCACCCACGATGCTGTCTCCCTTTGCAAAGTTTTCGCCCTTTACACAGAAGCCATATCCTTCCGGGGCTGTGATGCGGAGGGTATAGGTACCGGGCAGGAAGCCGTTCAGGTTCAAAAGGCCCTTCTTGGCAGTCTCGCCGCTGGCAACAACCACCTCGCCATCCAGCAGTTCCACCAGAACGCCTTTCACGCCCTCGTCATACTGGCCCTTTTTGCCGTCAGCATTGCGATCCTCATACACAGTCAGCTCCAAAGATGAGGCTGCGCCGAGACTTACATCCACATAATAGGTCTCGCCGCCGGTGATGATCATGGGAGCGCTTTGCTTGTCTTCGCTCTCCGGCACTGCCTGCGCCGTCCCTCCCACTGCCAGCACGGTAAAATCTTCCGCTGTGGTGGAAGAACGCACACAATAGGTACCTGCCTGTTCAACAGAGAAGCTGTACAGACCATAGGCATCGGTTTCGGCAACAGATACTTCCTGCCACTGTTCACCATTTTGCTGATACAGGCGTACCGGCAGACCACTCATCAGCGGTTCGCCCTCATCGCAAAACAAATTCTGATTTCCATCCACAAAAGCGCAGCCGGTAATCACAGCACCGGTGCTTTCCGCCGCTGCAACCGTTCCCATCACAAGCACAGCCGCCAGCAGCAACGCCAGCAGTCGTTTTGTATCAAACAAATAAGCGGTACGGTTCATCCGTTTCTCTCCTCCGCAGTTCTGAATACTGGTTTTCCATTGTCCATAGTAAAGCATTGCAAACGCTTTGTCAATCGATTGGCAGGATTGTAAAAGATGCAAAATCCCGGTCTTCCACCACGAAGACCGGGAAAAAAGAGGAGGTATAGAGGAAGCTTATCCCTTCACTGCACCGGCCATCACACCGGACACAATGTACTTCTGACAAGTCAGATAGAAAATGACAATCGGCACAATGGACATCATGATCAGCGCCATCACAGCGCCCAGATCCACATGGCCGTAGCTGCCCTGCAAATACTGGATATGAATCGGAATGGTGCGGTACATGGTACGGTCCAGCACCAGATACGGCAGCAGATAGTCATTCCAGACCCACATGATCTCCAGCACGCCCACGGAGATGAAAATGGGCTTGAGCATGGGGAACACCATGCTGAAGAAGGTGCGCAGGGGGCCGCAGCCATCAATGGCAGCCGCTTCTTCAATGGCCAGAGGCATCCCCTTGACAAAACCAACAAACATGAACACCGCCAGACCTGCCCCAAAACCCAGATAGATGACCGGGATGGTATAGGGGGTATTCAGGCCGGTCACATTGGCGGTCTTTGCCAGGGTGAACATGACCATCTGGAAGGGCACAATCATGGAAAACACGCACAGATAGTACACGATGCGGGAGAAGATATCATCCACACGGGAGATATACCATGCGGCCATGGAGGTACAGATCAGAATCAGGGCTGCGGACAGAATGGTGATGACAAAGCTGTACCAGACGGAATTCAGGAAGGGATAATCACCCACCGTCATGCCGTTTACATAGTTCTGCCAGCCCATGAAGGTCTGCTCATTGGGCAGGGCAAAGGTATCGGTATTGATAGAGCCGTTCTCCTTGAAGGAGTTGTAGCCCACCACAACGATCGGCATCATATAGATGATACAGATGATCACGAACAGCAAACTGAGAAGGTTTTTACCCAGCTTTTGCTTTTTCATTACTGCTGCACCTCCTTGCTCTTGGTAGCCCGGAGCTGAATGAGGGCAATGGCTGCCACCAGAATAAAGAACAACACAGCCTTGGCCTGACCCACGCCACGGGACTTGGAGTTGAGATAGAAGGTATTATAGATATTCAGCGCAAGCATCTCGGTGGTACGGATCACCGTGCCATCCGCCTGAAAGGTAAAAGGCTGACCGCCGGTGAGCACCAGGTTCTGGTCGAAAAGCTTGAAGCCGTTTGTCAGCGAAAGGAATGTACAGATGGTGATGGAAGGCATGACCGTAGGGATGGTGATGTGCCACAGGGTATGCCAGCCGTTGGCGCCATCGATCTGGGCAGCCTCCAGCATATCCTCGGATACAGACTGCAAACCGGCAATATAGATAATCATCATATAGCCGATCTGCTGCCAACTGAGCATGATCATCAAGCCCCAGTAGCCCAGCCGGGAATCCAGCACGATGGAGGTGCCATACTTGGCAAGGAAACCGTCAAAGATGGTGGACCAGATATAGCCCAGCACAATACCGCCGATCAGATTGGGCATAAAGAATACGCCGCGGAATACGTTGGAGCCCTTGATGCCACGGGTGAGGGCATAGGCGACAGCAAAAGCGCCCAGATTGATGATCACCAGAGAAGTGACCGCCACCAGCGCCGTATACCAGAAAGCGTGCAGGAAGCCGGGATCCTGAAATGCTTTTACATAGTTGTCAAAGCCGATCCACTTTGCATTGCTGGTAATGGTGAATTTACAGAAGGACAGATAAATACCGTGAAGAAAAGGCCACAGAAAGCCGATGCAAAAGGCCAGAAATGTGGGCAGAAGGAAGATGGGAAACATCCTCTGAATGGGGCGGCGAATGAGACTTGAGTTCACAGCCGCAGAGCTTCTTTGCTTTTTCATGTTCAGCCGCTCCTTTGAGTTTGGAAAGAGTGACAAAACCGGGGAGCGGGGTTAAGCCCGCTCCCCGGAGAAAATGTGTTTCTGTCAGTGGTTACTGAGCAGCATACTGGGTAGCCCAGCCCTGAACGAAAGCGGTAACCACGTCGTCCCAGGAACCGGTGCCGGCAGAATACTGGGTCAGAGCAGCCACAACGCCAGCGCGCCAGGTGTCAACGTTGGGGGTGTGGTTGAAAGCCCAGGACACAACGTACTTGCCTTCGGCAATGTAACGGTTGGCATCGTTGAAGAACACGTTGGCGGAAGCCTTGGCAGCCTTGAAGGGGATGGGGCCAAACTGCTCAGCCATCATGGTGGTGCCTTCCTCGGAGGTGACAACCCACTTCAGGAAGTCCAGAGTAGCCTTCTGATCAGCTTCGGAAGCCTGGCTGTTGACGGCCCAGCAGTTCTCGGTGCCGCAGGGCAGAGCAGCGTTTTCTTCGCCTTCCACGCCGATGTAGATGGGCAGCATGACCAGATCATCAGGATTCATGCCGTACTTGCCGGTCAGGTTGGCATATTCCCAGGTGCCGTTCTGATAGAAAGCAGCCTTGCCTTCGCCGAACTCAGCCAGAGACTGGTCGCCGGTGGCGGAAGCCAGCTGGGAGGGCTCGGTGGAGGAGTTGTTGATGTACAGATCCCAGATCTTCTGGAAGCCGTCCAGGTAAGCGCCGGTGATGGTGGCGGGCTGAGAGGTCACGCCATTGTCACGGAACTCATAGTACAGGGGCATATTGGCCAGGTGGCCGGAGAAACGCCAGGAGGAGGAACCGTCCAGACCGGCGGAAGAGAAAGCGTCGAAGCCCAGCTCGTCCTTACGGGCATGGATGTCTTCTGCAACAGCCTTCAGGGTTTCGAAGTTGGTGATCTCTTCAACAGAGTGGCCAGCCTTCTCCAGCAGGGCCTTGTTGGTGATGATACCGAAAGCTTCGTAGCAGTAACCCATAGCGTACAGTTCGCCGTTGGCGCCGTAGAGGTTGAAATCGTTGGTGGTCAGTTCGTTAGCGAACTCGGTGCCGGTCAGGTCCAGCAGGAAGCCATCCCAGGTTTCGATGCCGGCCTGATTGCCGCACTGGAACAGGGTGGGAGCGTTGGCGCCCTTGTCCATTTCAGCGGTCAGGGTTTCGGAATAGGTGCCGGAAGCAGCGGTAACAACCTTGACTTCCACGCCGGTCAGGTCGGTGTAGGTCTTGGCCAGAGCCTGCCAGGCTTCGTCGGCTTCGGGCTTGAAGTTGAGGTAATAGACCTTGCCTTCTTCAGCGGAGGCGAAGGAGACCATGGACAGCATCATAGCCACGGCCAGAACCAGAGCGAACAGTTTCTTCATGAAAGTGTACCCCTCTCTTGATCATTTTACGGCAGTGCCGCATTTGTGATTTTTTCGGCAGGGTTTGTGCGAACGTTTGCATTACCACATCCATCCGCATTGCGTTGTCCCCTGTCATTGATGTCATTATAAGGGTGGTGCAAACGTTTGTCAAGAGGTTTTTTGTCAAAAATGCGAATTTATGTCCCACAACATACATCAAAATGCCAGAAAAGCCAGTCAAGACAATCGTTTGCGCATTTCTGAAATTTTCTGAACATCACCAAAAAGAAACCGCCTGCCCAACTGCCGGCAGACGGTACTCCCCTCATCCCCCATATACGCCCAACAGGCTGCGAAGCCGTTCCATACAAGCCTTTTCCGGCTCCGGTAAATGCCCGAAGGGGAATTTCTTCTGGAGGATATCATATTTGGTTTGGCAAATCTTGCGAAAAGGCAGCAATTCCACCTTGTCCACGCAGAGATGGTCTTTGGCGATAGCCAGCAACGCCTGCACGTTCACTTCCGTATCATTCAGCGTGGGAATGATCACCTGACGAAGCGTGACCGGAATCTGCCGCTGATTGAGATACCGCAAAAACTGCATGGGTTTTTCCATGGTACAGCCCACATACTGCTGATAGTGCTCATCGCTGGTATACTTCACATCCAGCAGCACCCGGTCGGTATGGGCAAGCGCAGCATCGCAGGCTTCCGGCGCATAGCAGCCGGAGGTATCCAGGCAAGTGTTTATGCCATTTTCGTGACACAGCCGGAACACCTCAGCCACAAATGCCCGCTGCAACAGCGGTTCGCCGCCGGAAAGGGTCACGCCGCCCTTCTGGCCAAAGTAAGGGCGGCAACGCAGCGCACGCCTGACCACGTCCTCGGGGGTATATGCCTCTCCCCCATCCAGATTCCAGGTATCCGGGTTGTGGCAGCAACTGCACCGCAGGGGGCAGCCCTGCAAAAACGCCACAAAGCGCACGCCGGGGCCGTCCAGCGTGCCCAGACTCTGGAAAGAATGGATACGTCCCGTCATCCCGCTCATACCGCTTCGTGGAAGGTACGGCTGATGACCTCCCGCTGCTGTTCCCGGCTGAGCTTGTTGAAGTTCACCGCATAGCCGGATACACGGATGGTCAGGTTGGGATAGGCTTCCGGATTTTCATAAGCATCCATCAACGTTTCCCGGTTCAGTACATTCACGTTGATATGATGCGCCATCTGAGCGAAGTAACCGTCCAGAATGGTCACCAGATTGCTCATGCGCTCCTCCACCGTACGGCCCAAGGCTTCCGGGGTGATGGAGAAGGTATTGGAGATGCCATCCCGGCAGTCGTCATAGCTGATTTTGGCCACGGAGTTCAGGGACGCCAGCGCACCGTTCTGCTCCCGGTTATGCATGGGGTTTGCGCCGGGGGCAAAGGGTTCCGTATTCTTGCGGCCATCGGGGGTTGCGCCGGTGTTCTTGCCGTACATCACGTTGGAGGTGATGGTCAGCACCGACAGGGTATGGATGGCGTTGCGATAGGCAGGGGTCTTGCGCAGCTCGGTGATCATCCGGTGAGTCATATCCTTGGCAATCAGGTCCACCCGGTCGTCATCATTGCCGAACTTGGGGAAATCACCCACGGTATTGAAGCCGGTAATATAGCCATCATCACTGCGGATGGGCTGAACCTCCGCATACTTGATGGCGCTGAGGGAGTCCGCCACCACGGACAGGCCTGCGATCCCAAAGGCCATGAAACGATCCACGCTGGTATCGTGCAAAGCCATCTGGGTTTTCTCGTAAGCGTACTTATCGTGCATATAGTGGATGACATTCATGGTGTTCACATACAGGTGGCTCAACCAGCCCATGTAAACCTCCATGCGGCGCATCACTTCATCAAAGTCCAGCTTGTCGCCCTGCATGACCTCCATCTGGGGACCGATGGCCATGTTGCTGGAGGTATCGTAGCCGCCGTTGATGGCAATCAGCAGCAGCTTGGCCAGATTGCACCGGGCGCCAAAGAACTGCATCTGTTTGCCCACCTTCATGGCGGAAACACAGCAGGCGATGGCGTAGTCGTCGCCATAGATGGGACGCATCAGGTCGTCGTTTTCATACTGGATGGAGTCCGTATCAATGGACACCTTGGCGCAGAACTGCTTGAAGTTCTCCGGCAGCTGATTGGACCAGAGCACCGTCAGGTTGGGTTCAGGAGAGGAGCCCAGCGTATACAGAGTGTTGAGCACACGATAGCTGTTCTTGGTCACCAGCGTGCGGCCATCTTCGCCCATGCCGCCCACTGCCTCGGTGATCCACATGGGATCGCCGCCGAAAAGCTCGTTATACTCGGGGGTACGCAGATGGCGGGCCATGCGCAGCTTGATGACGAAATCATCCATCAGTTCCTGTGCGCCTTCCTCGGTGAGGATTCCGGCGTCCATATCCCGCTGGAGATAGATATCAAAGAAAGTGCTGACACGCCCAAGGGACATGGCGGCGCCGTTCTGCTCCTTGATGGCGCCCAGATAGGCAAAATATGTCCACTGAATGGCTTCCCGGGCATTGGCAGCGGGCTGACTGATATCATAGCCGTACATGGCGGCCATTTCCTTCATGTAGCCCAGGAAGGCGATCTGCTGGTACAGTTCCTCGTCCAGCCGAATCTGCTCGGTATCAAAGGACACCTCGCCCAGCCTGGCCTTATCCTTCTTCTTTTCCTCAATGAGACGATCCACACCGTACAGTGCAACCCGGCGATAGTCGCCAATGATACGGCCACGGCCATAGGCATCCGGCAGGCCGGTGATCACATGGCACTTGCGGGCTTTGCGCATTTCGTCCGTATAGGCACGGAACACGCCGTCATTGTGGGTGGTGCGGAAGCGGAATTCTTCCTCCACCTTGCGGCTGAGCTTGTAGCCATAGGCTTCGCAGGCCTGCTTCACCATCCGCATACCGCCGAAGGGATTCACGCCCCGCTTCAGGGGACGGTTGGTCTGGAGGCCCACGATGAGCTCGTTTTCCTTATCGATATAGCCGGGGGAATAAGCCGTCAGGGAGGACACGGTGGCGGTATCGATATCCAGCACGCCGCCGAACTGACGCTCCAGCGCAAACAGGTTCTGTACTTTCTTCATCAGCGCCTGGGTACGGAGCGTTGCACCGCTGAGGAAGCTGCTGTCGCCGGTATATTCCCGGTAGTTCTTTTGAATGAAATCCCGCACGTTGATCTCATCCTGCCATACGCCTGCAGCAAATCCGTTCCAGTTCTTGTGTTCCATGGTGGTATCCTCCTTCATGCGTGTGAGACATTTCCATAGAAAAAGGGCAATCCTGTATTGCGCTCAATACGGATTGCCCAGACGGTCGGCTTTCATAACATCTACACTCCCCCGCGGTGCTCCGCGAAAAAATCCGTCAGTCATGTGGATGCGGGATTATTGTAGCAGAGAGGGAGGGGTTTGGCAAGGGGGTGATGTCGTTAAGTTTTTGACAGGATGGAATGCCGGTGATGACGGCATTGATGCTTGCGCTGCCTGATTCACAGCCGCTTCTTCTGCCCAACCAGCAAGCTCATAGCGCAGACAGCCATCGCTGCCAGCCATGCCAGCAACACTACAGGGGTGTTGTCGCCGGCTTTCGGCGGAACAGCGGGTACATCGGGAGTACCTGCCGACGCTGCGGTCGGCGTCACCACCGGTTCCTCCACCTTGGCCCAGCTGTGCACAAAGGGGCTCAGCGAGGAAACCTCATAGCGGATACCATAGGGGGTGTTGGTGCCGGTCAGGGTTTCGGGTTCATCTTTGTAATTGCTGGTGGCATAATGATACAGGGTGAAGACCTGCTCCGTGCCATAGGCAAAGCCTTCCGGGTAGGGCATATACAGCACCATGGTTTCGCCCTTGGCCAAGGACAGCTTGTTCTTGGCACCGGTATCATTGATGGTGTACAGCTCCCGGTGGTAGGCATCCACGCCGTTTTGCAGATCCACCCGGGCCACCAGACGCCAGCCATCCAGACCCGATGCCATGCTGGCGGGCTTCACCAGCGTGGTGTACTGCACAGGGCTGGTGATATCGCTTTCCCGATCCACCAGCGCCACGGGATCCTCCCGCTCAAAATCGAACAGCTGGGCGGTTTCTACTACCAGGTACTGGCTGCTGACCGGGACCGCATCCGCAGAGGGCTCCTCCGCGCCAGTGTACCAGTTGATGAGCCAGATACCAGCGCCCCACGGATCGTAATTCTTTTGCAGGTACACTTCCACGGATTTTACCTTATGGCGGACAACAGGGTGATCCGCACCCAGATCCACCTTGCCGTTGTTACCTACTTCTTTAGGGCTGGGCAGGAAGTAGGATTCCTCGATCATACGTCCTTCCTTGCCGCGACCATAGGAGTCGCCGCTGCCCGCAGAGTGGATGCGTACATATGTGATCTTTTCAGTAATGGGATCACCATTGACATCCACGGTGGGAGGGTAGATTTCGTAAGCAATCTCACCCGGCTCACCGCTGGGTGTTTTTCCGCTGGGTTCCACAGAAATATGACCGGCAGAGAGTGTGGCCTGAATACCACAGTTCTTCATGTTGTCGTCCACTTTCATCTGGCTGGTAGCCAAGGGATACCAATCAGTATACTGGGGGTTTTCTGCCAGATAATCAGTGAACGGCTTGTGCTCCTTGGGCACGGTGTAGATATTTAGCGTGCCGTAGTCCAGCACTTTGCCATTTTTCCCATACCACTTCACCATGCAGGCAGGGTAGCTTTGCACGCTGCCAGTTGGCTGGCAGGCCAGCAGCAGGGGTTCCTCTTGTTCATTGTTCCGGCGGCTGAAACGGAAGGTGCCATCGACTGTACGATCACCCCGAAAGCTCCTTTTCTCCTCATTAATCTGAACAACAATCTCCGCAGTACTCGCATCAGCCGGGCCCGACAATTCCAGCGCTATTTCGAAATGCATACCGTAATTGACGTTCTCATCCAGATACAAGGTCAGCGTGCCATTCTCCCGCAGAGCCGATTCCACACCGTAGGCTTTTTCCATGGGGGCCTGCCATTGAGCAGGCGCATAGCGGGCATTCAAGGTGACGGGCTCGCTGTTGGAATGTTTGGCGGTAAAGAAGTACCGCTCAAAAACATACTGCTCGTCCGTGCCATTGGTGAACCGCCAGCAGATCTGCGTATAGTAGAAGCCATCCTTTGGTATGTTCACGGCGGGAATCAGCACCATGCCAGTGCTGTCAGGCTCCATGGCAGGGAACGGATGGGTGATCAGGGAAGTATCGGTGTTTTTATTCGCATTATTCCGGGCCTCTTCTTTCTGCGCCTCATCTCCCAGAAAGGTAGCGCCACCGTTATAAGCGCCCACGCCAGCGCAGTAATATCCTGCCTCAGGAGGCGCCGGGGGCTGCATCTTCACCTGAAGATCATAGTTGCCACCATTCAGCATCACTGCATTCCAGTCAGTGGCTTCGTTATCGATTGGCACCGACAGGATGCTGGCGCCGTTATAGCTGGAAGTGATGGCAGGTTCGCCGGGGCCCAGCACGATACCGTTCTCGGAAATGGCCTCATACCGGCTGGCTGCCGCCGCATGGCCCACCAGCAGGCACAGCGCCATGACCAGCGCCAGCAGAATTGCGGATCGGGTTTTCATGGTTATTCCTCCTGTCCGGCTGGCGTTGCTGCGCCCGCCGGGGTCTTTCAATGGGGTATCCTCGTCATACCAAGCCTTAGGCGAAAGGGCGGCTTACGCCTCGTCTTCCATCCTGGCCTTTTTCTTCTTGATGGGCTTTGGCGCCACTTTCATCCGTTCCTTCGTGTCCGCCATGGCCTCCCGCCAGCATTCGTCCACATAGCCGCTGAAGGTCTTCTGTTTGGTCGGATCATCGGTCACGCTGGCGATCAGCTTGTTCATCTCCTCCAGCTTTGCGGCATAGTTCCATGGCACCGTGATGGTTTTGGCTTCCGTGTCCAGAATGACTTTCATACTTCACCCTCACCCAACTGTATACTTGTGAAAATCACTGTTTTCATTATGGCATGCTCTTTGATGGAAAGTCACGCAAAGAGCCTTTTACATCCATGATAATCCGTGATAAATCGCATTTGGGAGGAAAAAAGAGGCAGAAAGCTTCAATGGCTGGAAGCGATGCCATCTGCGCTAATTCCTTTCCAGCGGCAGATAGTATTTGGACTCAAAGGGGTTCCCATTGTCGTCAATGCCCCTGATCCAGAAGCCAATGCCGGTTTCCGGCCCGGCAAACCAGCTCCGGCCCATCCGGCGGTACTCATTGGCAGCGATGTACGGAGTGCCCAGACTGTTATCCTCAAAATCATCCTGCGCCAGCGAATCGATGTAGAGCACCCGGTTGCCTTTGAAATACACAAGAACGATCTCGTGAATCGTGCACCCCACGCCGTTTTCTTCCTTCATGAAGATGGGAAACTGGTACATGGGCGTGGCTTCCGGACGATTTTGCCGGGCTTTTGCCGGGGATTCAAGGCTGTAGGTGCGCACAGCGGCGCAGCCCGGCTCAGGCGTTTGCACCTGGGAGAACCATTCGATGGTATAAGGCGATCGGGCGTTGGGAACCAGCCAATGCACCGCCAGCAGCACGCACAGCAGCAGCGCAAGCCCGGCAGCCGCCCAGACCAGCCATGGCGGGCGGATGATCCTCCGCTCCGGCTGCGTATCCTCCGGGGGCTGGGGTTCCGCCTGTCCGGGTTCCGCCTCCGGCTGGGCAGCATCCGGCAGAGGAAAGCCCGTATCCAGCGCCAGCAGCTTCGTCAGCTGACTGAGCATTCCGTAATCCGGGATGGAACGCCCGTTTTCCCAGTTGGAGATGGTTTGGCGGGTCACATGCAGTTCATCCGCCAGCTGCGCCTGCGTCCATCCACGCTCCATGCGCGCCTGCCGGATGCGTTGGCCTAATTCGTTCATTGAGCCAGCTCCTGCGACAGCTCCATCAGCACCGCGAAGGCCAGCTCATTGCCGCCAGCATCTGTGCCCGTCAGGCGCAGGCCGATATGGGTGATCTCATGCTTGCGGGCTGCATCCTCGTAGAGGACGGCGTTCTCGCCCTTCACAAAGGCTTCGCCGCCCAGCCATTCCTGCACCTGCGTGCCGGGCATGTTGATAACGCTGGACATTTTCTCCCCATTGAACAGGGCAAGGGTCAGCCCATCGGGGGTGAAGGGAATGTCGGTCTCGTTCTGCATCTGCACGTTAAAGAACCAACCCAGATCGCCATCAAAGAGCGGGTCATCCACCATGGGCACAGGATCGGCATCCGCAGTCATGGAGATGAAGGCTTTCCCCTCCTCCTGAGCAGCGGGAGCAAAATCGGCGGGGGTCAGGACTTTTTCCACTTCCTGAGAAAGGGGAATGTACAGCGGGAAGGTCAGCTGGTTGCCGTTGGCATCCACGCCTTCCATGACCACAGCATAGGCAATATCGGAAGAAATAAAGCGGCCGATATTATAGCCATAGTTTTTGCCAGAAACAAGGGTGGATTCCTGGAAGAAGCCAGCAAACTCCTCGCTGCCCATCACCAATGATTCCACAACATTTGCCTCGTTATCGAAAAAGATTTCCGTCATACGGGTCACGGTGAAGGGAATCCCGTTGATTTCCTCAAAGGTAAAAACGATGTTCCATTTATAGGTACGAGGATCATCTTCTACCACCGTCAGTTTCACGGGAGATTGCAATGCCGTCAGCTTGACATAGGCTTTTCCTGCTTCATTCACGGCAGGCTGCTGGTACCATTCGATCGGATGGTCGGTGGCGGGCAACGGCTGCTGCGCGTCCGCCATCGGTTCATCAGCGGTCAACACTGCCACAGGTTGCGCTTGTGGGGCAAACAGCGGCACAATGCCGTATACCACCAGCAACGTTGCCAATACGCCGCACAGGAAGGCAACCGCCAGCTTCCAGCCGCTGCGTACAGGCTTTTCTGATTCCTGATTTTCCGGTTCCTCAGCTTCCATATTCAGCAGTTCAAACAGCTGCTTTTTTATCGTCTCATCAGGCTGCATACGTCCATTTTCCCAATGGGAAACCGTCTGGCGGGATACATTCATTGCCTCCGCCACCTGCTCCTGTGTCATTCCAAGGGCCTTGCGTGCTTCGCTGATTCTTTTGTTCAAAGGTTTCATGCGGAATCCCTGCTTTCCATATCAATATACCCTGTATTATACATTTTTCGTTCTGTTTGCGCAAGCAAAGCCCTTTCAACACAACGGAAGCAATTCACGGCGCACAGGATGGAATTGGATGCATTTTCCGTCTTTCAGAAGAAATCGGAAAGAAGATGCAAGCAATTTCCTTCCATCGGAAAGCAATTGACGGATTTTTCCTTCTTTTTCGCTTTTCCATCAATTTAGATTTTTAGGAAAGAATTTTCTGGCGTAAGGATACAAAAACCCCCTCACCTTTGCAGGCGAGGGGCAAATGTGATTCACATTTTTTCAGCTACATTCGGGAAACTGAATTAGTTCAGCTCGGCGAAGTACTTAATGGTGCGAACCATCTGAGAGGTGTAGCTGTTCTCGTTGTCGTACCAGGACACGACCTGCACCTGATAGGTGTCTTCGTCGATCTTGGCGACCATGGTCTGGGTGGCATCGAACAGGGAGCCGTACTTCATGCCGATCACGTCGGAAGAAACGATCTGCTCCTCGTTGTAGCCGTAGGAAGCGGAAGCGGCGGCCTTCATGGCGGCGTTGATGGACTCCTTGGTCACATCCTTGCCCTTAACAACGGCAACCAGCAGGGTGGTGGAACCGGTGCAAACGGGCACGCGCTGGGCGGAACCGATCA
>JAFVXE010000037.1 GCA_017501255.1 Clostridia bacterium
AAAGCGAACCGAGGCGTGAGGACAGCGCAAAGCGCTCCCGCAGCGCCGAAGCCCAAAACCGACCGAAGGTTGGGTTTGGGCCGCAATGCACGCCGCCGGTTTCGGAAAACCATCGGAGGGGTGCGCCCCTCCGATACCTCCTGGGGTTTGTCAACAGTCTGAGCCATCGGCCCAGCCGATGGCCTTATCTATTCTTCTTCCTTTTCTTCCCGATAAAGAGCGGTCAGTTCCTCCCAATGCGCAAGAGCAGTCATAGCCACCTGTGGATCATACATGGTGCCGATGCCCTTTTCGATCTCATTGCGGCAGGTATCCAGCGGCAACGCATGCCGGTACGCCCGGGCGGATGCCATGGCATCGATGGAATCGCAGACAGCGATGATGCGGGCCCCCAAGGGGATATAGTCCAGCTCGGAATTGTCGGGATACCCGCGCCCGTCATACCGCTCGTGATGGTGAAGCACCATCTGGGCGATCTCTTCAAAACCAGGGGATTCGCACAGAATTTCCGCACCAATCTTGGTGTGATCCTTCATCACAGACCATTCTTGATGAGTCAGGCGATCCGGTTTTCTGAGAATGGCGTCCGGTATGCCGATTTTGCCGATATCGTGCAAATGAGCTGCAATATGCACCTGCTGGGTCTCCTCGTTGCTAAGTCCCAGATAGCGGCACAAGAGACAAGCCATATCGCTGACACGGCGGGAATGATTGCCGGTATAGGGGTCTCTGGCATCAAGGGCGTTGGTGATGCAGTCAACCAGTCCGTGACCCTGAAAATCCGCTTCGCAGGTACAATGCTGATGTTCCATCGCTGCCTCCGTTGATCGTGAAGAATAACACTTATAATCCTACCACAGTTTCAGTGAGGAAACAAGAAAGAGAAGATTAGGATTTCCTGCAAATATCCAGATAGTGATTGGTAATGCCGGTCATATCCGGGCGTTCACAGATGAGGAAATGGTATCTCAGATAGTATTCATACATTTCATCGCTGAGGTTGTCAATGATGTCCCTGATGTACATGGTCATCATATCCGTGCCGATGAAATGGAGCCGTTCTGCGGACAGATCAGCCATCAGGGCATCGATTTCCTGAGGACGGTGCAGCACGAAGCGGTCTTCCGGATTGGAGGTACATTTGAAGGTTTCCTTGTCGATCAGGGGGAAGAAGTGGGGATCCATCAGATAGCCCTGCATGAAACAGAAGTTCAGGATGGTGGCCTCATTGTTGCAGTAGGCGGTGTACAGAAGCCCGCCGGGCTTGGTCACGCGTAACGCCTCCGACAGTGCCTTGTGCTGTTCTTCCTGGGTGAAGAGATGGTACATAGGCCCCAGCAGCAGCGTCATATCGTAGGTTTCCGAAGGGAAGGCGCTCAGATCAATAGCGTTGCCCTGCCGGATGGTGATGTTCTCACCGGGCTGGGTGTTCTGTTTGAAGATTTCGATGTTGTGATCAATCAGTTCCAGCGCATCCACCTGATAGCCCATCCGTGCCAGCGTATGACTGTAGCGGCCTGTGGCAGCGCCGATTTCCAGAATGCGCATACCGGGCTTCAGGTACTTTTCAATGTAGCGCATGGTGGTCAGAAATTCGATCTGACCGGAACGGCTTGTAAGGCGGGCATCCTCATCGTGGGATTCGTAATAGATTTGCAGATAGTCCTTGATTTCCATGGTGCATCCTCCCTTCAAAATAAAAAAGCAGTGCAGGCATATGCCAGATACGGCAAGCCTGCACTGCTTCACTCCGCCTGTGCGGAGGGTTCATTCTTCCAAAGAATGGTACCGCAATGAAAGCCTGCCCTTTCGCCAGACGGCGACGGCAAACCATACAGTAAAGACAGTATTGGCGAAGTAAGCCTTCATGGGGTACCCTCCTTTCAGAATATGGATCGTATTTAACCACAGTTAGAGGATTGTGTCAAGAGGAAAAAGACCGTTTGTGCAAATTGGTGCGCAAATGGTCGGATGGGACAGGCAACGAAAAAGTGGTATAGTGCGCTGGAAAGCAAAAAGAGGATACCCGGTTGCCCGGGTACCCTCTTTCAATCTGAGCAGCCTTATGACTGCATCACCTTACTTGGTGATGGTGCAGTTCATGAAGTACTTGTAGCCCAGGGGGTTGGAGTAGAAGCCTTCCACAGAGTCATCAATCATGTAGATGTCGGTGTAGAAGTACAGAGGCACGATGCAGCCGGTAGCCATCAGCATATCTTCAGCAACGTGCATCATGGCGTAGCGGGCTTCGTTATCGGTGCAGGTCTTGATGGTGTTGATCAGCACATCGTAGGTCTCAGCCCAGGTGCCGTTTTCAACCTTGATGTCATAACCGAAAGCGGTCAGATCCAGGTTGTACATGGCCAGATCAGCATGAGCGCCCTTGCCGTACTGCACGTCGTTGTTGCCGGAGAAGGAAGTCCACATATCCAGGAAGCAGATGGGATCGTTGTAGTCAGCCAGCCAGCCGTTGCGGGCGATGGAGTACTGACCATCCTTACGGGTGTTCAGGAAGGTGTTCCACTCCTGGTTGACCAGAGTCATGTTGATGCCCACAGCGGCGAAAGCGCTCTGCAGGTATTCACCGATGGCCTTGTGGCCTTCGGAGGTGTTGTAGAGGTACTCCATGGCGGGGAAGTTGGTGAACATACCGGTGGCTTCGTCCACGGTGTAGTACTTCTCCAGAACGGTCAGGGCAGCATCCCAGTTGGCATCGATGGCTTCAACGGTGGTGTTGTAGTAGCCAACGAAGTCCTCGGAAACGCCAGTGTTCTTGTAGAACTCGCTGCCGTCAGCATCGGTCAGACCCATGGCGACGAAGCTGGAAGCAGGAACCTGACCAGCCTGGCCAATCTCATCGCAGATGTAGTTACGATCCAGCAGCAGGCCCAGAGCGTTGCGGATTTCCTGACGGGCGGCTTCAGCCTCAGCACCGGTCAGTTCGCAGCCTTCGGGCAGGATTTCTTCGTTCACGTTCCAGCAGACATAGTAGGTACCAATCTGACCGGCGATCACGAACTCTTCGGGATAGTTGACCTTCAGGTTGGCGATTTCAGCGGTGGGCACATCGTCGATGAGCAGCCAGTCGCCGTTTTCGAAGTTGGCCAGCATATTGTTGGCATCGTCGGACAGATAGCACTCGATCTTGTCCATGGTGACGGTGTCAGCCTTGAAGTAGTTGGGGTTCTTGCTCAGGGTGATGACGCTGTTGTGGGCCCAGTCGCTCATGGTGTAGGGACCATTGCAGACATAGGTGGCAGCTTCGGTAGCCCAAGCTTCGCTGGCAACCACGTCTTCACGTACGGGGAAGTAGGTGGGGAAGGCCAGCAGCTCGTTCCAGTAAGCCACAGCATTGTTCAGGGTGATCACGATGGTCTTCTCGTCGGTGGCTTCCACAGCCAGCTCGTCGGGATAGCCCTTCACGACTTCGAACATATAGCCGTAGTCAGCGCCCAGAGCGGTAGAGGCAGCGCGCTTCCAGGCAAACACGAAATCGTTGGCGGTCAGAGCCTTGCCGTCAGACCAGGTCAGGCCGTCCTTCAGGGTGTAGGTGTAGGTCACGGTGCCGTCTTCGTTGACAACGCCTTCGGTCAGTTCCTCAGCGCACTCAGCAACGATGACCAGCTTGCCGTTCTCGTCGGTGCTCCAGGTAGCCAGACCGGAGAACAGGTGGGCCAGCATGGTAGCGCCGTCAACAGCAGAGTTGAGGGCGGGATCCAGGGTGTCGGGCTCAGAAGAGAGGCAGACAGCGATGGAAGTGGCTTCTTCGGCGGAAGCGAAGACCACGCAGGACATCGCCATGACCAAAGCCAGCACAAGAGCCAAAAGCTTTTTCATAGTAGTTTCCTCCTGATTTTATTTTTCAAACATACGGTTTACGTATGATTGAATCGGATGGATCAGCCCAGTTCCTTCACATGGTGGCAGGCCACAAAATGGCCGGGCGCCACTTCTTCAAAGGCGGGCATGGACTGAGCGCATTCCTCGGTGGCATACCGGCAGCGGGTGCGGAAGGGGCAGCCGGAGGGAGCGTTCAGGGGGCTGGGGATATCGCCGGTGAGGGCGATACGCTGGTTGGCACGAGCTGCCTTAGGATCGGGCAGGGGCACGGCGCTCAGCAGGGACTGGGAGTAGGGATGCAGGGGATGGTTGTAGATCTCATCCGCATCTGCCAATTCCACCATCTTGCCCAGATACATCACGGCAATACGGTCGGAAATATGGCGCACCACCAGCAGGTCGTGGGCGATGAACAGATAGGTCAGGCCCAGCTTGTCCTGCAGGTCGTCAAACATATTGATCACCTGCGCCTGAATGGACACGTCCAGAGCGGACACAGGCTCGTCGCAGACGATGAATTCGGGGTTGACAGCCAGGGCACGGGCAATGCCGATGCGCTGACGCTGGCCGCCAGAGAACTCGTGGGCGTAGCGGGAAGCGTGCTCGCTGTTGAGGCCCACATAGCCCATCAGCTCCAGGATGCGTTCTTCACGCTCCTTTTTGCTGGAATAGAGCTTGTGCACATCCAGCGGTTCGCCCACGATGTCGGAAACCGTCATGCGGGGGTTCAGGGAAGAATAGGGATCCTGGAAAACCATGGTGGCCTTCTTGCGGAATTCCTGAATGTCTTCCTTGGTTTCCAGCTTCTTGCCGTCATACCATACTTCGCCGCCGGTGGGCTTGTACAGGTGCAGGATGGTGCGGCCAACGGTGGTCTTACCGCAGCCGGATTCGCCTACCAGACCCAGGGTCTCGCCCTTCTTGATGGCGAAGGAAACATCGTCCACAGCCTTGAGGGGCTTGGAGCGGAAGAAGCCCATGTTGATGTCGAAATACTGCTTCAGATTTTTTACCTCAAGCAGATTGGGAGTCTTGGGAGCTTCACTCATGGTCTTCGCCTCCTTCCTCAACGGCTTCCGGTGCTTCGGGTTCCAGGGTGATGAGCCCTTCGTCAACGCCCTGCTTCACATTCATCCAGCAGGTGGCGTGATGCTCATCGTTGATGATCATCTTTTCAGGCCGCTGAGTGAGGCACACCTTCAGGGCGTTTTCGCAGCGGGGGGCAAAGGGACAGCCCTTGGGCATATTCAGAAGGTCGATGGGGGTGCCGGTGATGGGCTGCAAACGCTGGCCGTTATTGGCGGCAGTGGGGATGGAGCGCATCAGGCCCTTGGTATATTCGTGGCAGGGGTTGTAGAAGATCTCATCGGCAGTTCCCTGTTCACAGATGGAACCGGCATACATGACCACCACTTCGTCGCACATCTGGGCCACAACACCCAGGTCGTGGGTGATCATGATGATGGCCATACCCAGCTGCTTCTGCAGATCGCTCATCAGGTCCAGAATCTGGGCCTGAATGGTTACGTCCAGAGCGGTGGTGGGTTCGTCAGCAATGAGGATATCAGGCTCACAGGCCAGCGCCATTGCGATCATCACACGCTGGCGCATACCGCCGGACAGCTCGTAGGGATACTGCTTGAGGCGCTTTTCCGGCTCATTGACGTTAACCAGCTTGAGCATTTCCAGAGCACGTTCCCGGGCCTGCTTGCGGTTGCGGTCGGTATGGAGCAGAATGGCCTCCATCAGCTGATGGCCGATGGTGTAGGTGGGGTTCAGGGAGGTCATGGGATCCTGGAAGATGATGGAGATTTTGTTGCCACGAACGGTGCGCAGCACTTTCTCATCCGCACCCACCAGTTCCTGACCATCCAGATTGACACTGCCGCCCACGATTTTGCCCGTAGGAGCCAGAATCTGCATAATGGAATAAGCAGTAACGGACTTACCGGAGCCGGACTCGCCCACGATGCCCAGCACCTTGCCGTGATCCAGCGAAAAACTGACGCCGTCCACAGCCTTCACTTCGCCTGCGTCGGTAAAGAAGGAGGTGCGCAGGTCTTTGACTTCAAGCAATGCCATTACAGTCTCGCTCCTTTCATCAGGCGTTGAGCTTGGGATCGAATGCGTCGCGCAGGCCATCGCCGAACAGGTTCAGGCTCAGCACGATCAGACAGATCACCACAGCGGGGATCACCAGGCGGTAGGTGTAGGAATGGATGCCGTTGAGGGCATCGGAAGCCAGAGAACCCAGAGAAGGCATGGGAGCGTTGACGCCCAGACCCAGGAAGCTCAGGAAGCTCTCGGTGAAAATGGCGTTGGGAATCTGCAAAGCGGTGGAGATGATGACCACGCTGATGCAATTGGGCAGCAGGTGCTTGCGGATAATCCACTTGCCGCCTGCGCCGGTGGCCTGTGCGGACAGCACATACTCCTGCTCACGAAGGGAGAGGATCTGGCCGCGGATCATACGGGCCATGCTGACCCAGTAGAGAAGGCCGAATACGATGAACATACTGATGATGTTGGAACCGATCTTTTCCAGAATGGTTCCTTCCACATTCAGCACCCTGCCCAGCACCACCGACAGAAGGATGATGACCAGCATATCCGGCAGGGAGTAAATGATATCAACGATACGCATGATTACAAGGTCCACCTTGCCGCCCAGATAACCGGCAATGGAACCGATGGTCATACCGATGATCAGCACGATGATGGAGGCAAAGAAGCCGACCGCCAGCGAAATGCGGGTGCCGTACACCACACGGATGAAGTAGTCACGTCCATGGGCGTCCGTACCGAAAATGTGGGGGAAGATCTTCTCACCGGCCTCGATCTTCTTCAGCTCGGTTTTGCCGTAGGTGAAGGGAGCCAGATCGTTGTAGGAAGCATCCACGGGGCGGCGGGGCCGCACGCCCAGCATCTCATCGTAGCTGTAGGGCCAGAAGTAGGGCAGAATGATGGAGGCCAGCGTGATCACGATAATCACGATCAGGCTGAAAGTGGCCACCTTGTTCTTGAGCAGGCGCTTCACACCATCCTTGAAGAAGGTGGAGGAGGGGCGCATTTTGGAGATGTATTCTTTTTCCTCAGCCGTGGCCGGGCGGAACATTTCCGGATCCAGATGCAGGCTGAAGGGCTTGTTCTTGTTCAGCATACCTTGCATCCTCCTTAATCGAATTCAATGCGGGGATCAACAGCCTTGTAGAGCAGGTCGCTGACCAGGTTCATGATCACGATCAGGGAAGCAAGGAAAATGGTGGTGCCCATGATCATGGTATAGTCACGGTTGGTGATGCTGGAAACAAACTGGCGGCCGATGCCGGGCACGGCGAAAATCTGCTCCACCACCATGGAGCCGGTCACGATGAATGCCAGCATGGGGCCAAAGTAGGTGATAACCGGAATGAGGGAGTTTTTCAGGGCGTGACCGAAGATGATCTTGCCGCCGGAAACACCCTTGGCACGGGCGGTGCGGATGTAATCCTGCCCCAGCACATCCAGCATGGAGGAACGGGTGAGGCGGGTGATATAGGCCATGGGATACAGGCCCAGCGTGATGATGGGCAGAATGAGGCCGCCCTGTGAAGCGCCGTTGGCCGGTAGCCATCCTAACTTTGTTGAGAAAATGATGAGCAGGAAGGAACCCATGATAAAGGAGGGCATGGAAACAAACGCCGTGGTGATGACCATGATGGTCTTATCCAGCAGGGTATTGCGGCGCAGAGCAGCCACAGCGCCCAGCGTGATGCCCAGAACTGCGGCATAGCACGCAGCGATGATACCCAGCTTGGCAGAGGTTTTCATACCGTCCATGATGATATCGATGACCATACGACCACGCTGCTTCAGAGAGGGGCCAAAGTCGAACCGGGTGACGATATCCTCCAGATAGGTAGTGTACTGTTCCCACAGGGGCTTGTCCAGACCGTATTTGGCTTCCAGAGCAGCCTGGGCCTCTTTGGAGATGGCCTTTTCCCCCACGAAGGGGCCGCCGGGAACGGAGTGCATCACAAAGAACGTGACCGTGATGACGATCCAGATGGTCAGAATCGCCAGCAGAACACGCTTGAGGATGTAGAACAACATTTTCGAGCTCATTGTCAATCCACCTTAACCAGAGCAAACGCTTGCCCAACGAGGTAAACGTTCTCTCTGTTTTATTTGCTGTAAGGGGTTGCTGCCACCAGCGACTGGCGCGGGATACAGGAACGCTTGCAGCAGTGCTGTTGCTTTTTTACCGCCGGATAGCGATAAAAATACATCTATAACTATTACACAGAAACAATAAAAATGCAAGAGGTGAAAACAGGTTTTCATAAAAATTTGTCGATTATTTAACAAACCCATGTGTTACCGAACGTATGGGTGAATAGGTATGCAATTTTTGGCAGGGATTCCTGCAAGGGTCAGTACAGGGCTGCCCGTTCGTCTTCGGTCAGACCGCACTGGTTGGAGATGCGGACATATATTTCGACCACACGGCGGTCCTTCCCGGTATCCTGCTGGCTTTGCTGAACAGCAACCGCAGTTGCGTAGGTCAGGCTTCCGTTCCAGTCGGGCAGGGAAGTCCGGCTGCCTGTATAGATGCCGATGACTGTTGGTGGTGTGTATTCAATGGTCAAAATATCATCCTTGACGGACAGATACTTTTCGTATTGCCCGGCAGGCGTGTGCACCGTGATGACGGTCTGGCCATTCTTTGTAACCGGCATACCGGCATTCTTGCCATTACGGTAGAAAACACCGTCTTTGAATTCCACAATGGCATCCTCCGGCTGAAAACCGTCGGCGTGTTCATCAAAGGCGATCCATGTGCCAGCGAGCCTTGCGCGGGTAATGCCCATGGGCAACAGAATAATGGCCATGGCAATCAGCATCACCATCATGGCAATGAGCCCCACAATCGCCCGCTGCCGGTGATAGCGGCTGATGGTCTGCCGTTCCGCTTCGGTGTTGGGTCGGAAGGTTTCTTTGAAAAAATGCTGCATCGCTTTGTTACCTGTTCATTGGGTCAGGCTTCTGCGCCGCTTTGGGCATCGGCGCTGCTTTCAGCCCGTACCACCCGGATCTGATTGACCCGGGGATGGTCGGTTTCGGTAACGGTGACGGTCATATCCTCATACACAAAGCTGTCGCCCACCTGAGCAATCTTGCCCAGCCGTTCCATCACCCAGCCGCCCAGGGACACGCTGGCAGCTTCCACGACCACACCGAAGAACTCGGCGAAATCATCCAGCTTGGCGGAACAGTCGCAGATCCAGCTGCTTTCGCTTTCCTGTTTGAAGTCCTCCACCACTTCGTCGTGCTCGTCCCAGATCTCGCCCACCAGCTCTTCCAGAATATCCTCCATGGTCACGATACCCTGGGTGCCGCCGTATTCGTCCAGCACCACGGCGATGTGGCTTTTCTGGGTTTGCAGCAGCTTGAGCAGATCGCTGATCTTGATGCTGGGCTGAATGAACAGGGGCTGGGTCATGATCTCGGGGATGGATTTGTCGGTGATGCCGTCATTCATGTAGAAGTCTTTCTGGTGCACCACGCCGATGATGTTATCCATGCTCTCTTCGTACACCAGCAGGCGGGAATACTGGCTCTCGGTGAATACTTTGGCGATTTCTTCCTTGCTGGTCTGGATGTCCACGCCCTCCAGATCCACCCGGTGGGTGAGGATTTCTTCAGCCCGCAGGTCGGTGAATTCGATCACGTTTTTGAGCAGGTCGCCTTCGTCCTCGTCGATGCCGCCTTCCTGTTGGGCTTCATCCACCAACAGCAACAGTTCCTCCTGGGAAATCTTGTCCTCGTCCTCATCCTGCTTGAAAACCTTGTCCAGCAGCTTTTTCAGCAGGGTCAACAGGCCGCACAGGGGGGACAGGATCACGATGAAACCCTTGAGAATGGGGGCAAGCAGCAGCGCAGAGCGCTCCGGGCGGCGGCTGGCGATGTGCTTGGGGATCACTTCGCCCACCAGCAGGATGAGAACGCCGCAAAGCAAGGCAGCCCAGAGGGCGCCGATGCCGCTCTGATGCAGCCGCACCAGCACCAGCGTGGTCAGCACAGCCAGCGTTACATCGGCGGCGGTATCGCCCACCAGAATGGTGGTAGCCACCCGATCCTCCTGCTCGGACAGTTTCAGCGCCAGCGCAGCCCGCTTGCCGCCTTTTTCCGCCAGCAGACGGATGCGGTTGCGGTTCACTTCTTCAAAAGCCACCTCGGCAGCGGAGAAGAAGCCGCTGAGGATCAGGCACAGCACCATGATCAATAAATAAGGAAGATTTTCAACCAACATATGTTTCAGTACTCCTTTGTTGTTTGCCGGACAGGGCCATTTGGACACAAAAAGGCATACCCGCTATGCCTGTGCATCCGGATATGCCCTGTATGTAATTGGGGATAACCCTTGCAAAATGACACGGTGATAACAACTGTCGCCGTCCATTGGGCGGATCATACTCCTTCTACCTGAAAACTGGTACAGCATTATTATAGCGGATGGAAGGAATTCCGTCAAGGAAAAGGGGGGGAGGGCTGAGATTTTGTGCATTTTCCGCTTGCGGGTTTGCGCACTGCCCCCTGCCCCTTCGCTTGCCACAGCATCAGAAATCCTTCATCCCCTTGACATTCCCATCCTTTCGTGCTATCATCGCAACATCCAAGGATGACATGGGACACGCCACCGATCCTTCCGCAATACCAGAGACCGTTGCCACCGGCTGAAAGCAATGGATGCAGATCCGGCAGGATACCACCCACCGACAAGGACGCACGGCGAGCGATACAGCGCCTAAATGAGTGGAAGCAGCTTGCTTTCAAGCAGGGTGGAACCGCGAGCGAATGAACATCATCGCCCGTCCCCGCATGAACCATGTGGGGACGGGCGTTTTCTTGTCCCCGAAAAGCAGAAAGGAGAATTGCCCCATGGAACTGAAAATGTTCGACAAGGTCTACGAAGTCGCCGAGAATTCTTCTGTCGGCGATCTCATCAAGGCCAATTTCCCGGATGATCTGAAAAAGTATCTGGCTGTCAAGCTGGAAGACGGCACCATGCAGGATCTGTTCGCTCCTGTGGCCGCCAGCCAGACCGTTACCCCCGTCACCTTCGAGGATCCCGAAGGCCGTAAGGTGTTCTTCCACTCCGCCAGCCACCTGATGGCCATGGCGGTCAAGAAGCTCTACCCCAATGCCAAGGTGGCCATCGGCCCCGCCATCGCCGACGGCTTCTACTACGACTTCGATGTGGAAGTGCCCTTCACCCCCGAAGACCTGACCAAGATCGAAAAGGAAATGGTGCATTGCGCCAAGAAGAGCATCCGTCCCCGCCGCTACCTGATGGAGCGGGAGGCCGCCATCGCTTACTTCCAGGAGAAGGAAGAACCCTATAAGGTGGAACTGATTCAGGATCTGCCCGAGGGCGAAGAGATTTCCTTCTATGAGATGGGCGACTTCACTGACCTGTGCGTTGGCCCCCACCTGCCCAACCTGAGCTATATCAAGGCTTTCAAGCTGACCCATGTGGCTGGTGCTTACTGGCGTGGCGATGAGCACAACAAGATGCTCTGCCGTATCTACGCCACCGCTTTCCCCACCAAGGAACAGCTGCAGGAGCATCTGGACCGCATTGAGGAAGCCAAGAAGCGTGACCACCGCAAGCTGGGCCGTGAGCTGGATCTGTTCGATATGAAGGACGAGGGCCCCGGCTTCCCCTTCTTCTACCCCAAGGGAATGGTGCTGCGCAATCTGTTGGAGGACTACTGGCGTCAGATCCACCGCAAAGCCGGCTACGAAGAAATCAAGACCCCCATCATGCTCAACCGTGGCCTGTGGGAGCGTTCCGGTCACTGGGATCACTACAAAGAGAATATGTACACCACCCAGATTGACGAGACCGACTTCGCCATCAAGCCCATGAACTGCCCCGGCGGTATGCTGGTGTATATGCGCAAGCTGTGGAGCTACCGTGACCTGCCCATTCGCTCCGGCGAGCTGGGTCTGGTGCACCGCCACGAGAAGAGCGGCACCCTGCATGGCCTCATGCGTGTGCGCTGCTTCACCCAGGACGACGCTCATATCTTCATGACCCCCGAGCAGATCCGTGACGAGATCAAGGGCGTGTACAACCTGATCGACGAAGTGTACAGCCGCTTTGGCTTCGAGTATCATGTGGAGCTTTCCACCCGCCCCGAAAACTCCATCGGCACCGATGAGATGTGGGAGCTGGCCACCAACGGCCTGCAGGGCGCTCTGGATGATCTGGGCGTGGATTATGTGGTCAACGAAGGCGATGGCGCTTTCTACGGCCCCAAGATCGACTTCCATCTCACCGACTGTCTGGGCCGTACCTGGCAGTGCGGTACCATCCAGCTGGATATGAACCTGCCCGAGCGTTTCGACCTGACCTACACCGGCGCTGACGGCGAGAAGCATCGCCCCGTCATGATTCACCGTGTGGTGTTCGGCTCCATCGAGCGCTTCATCGGCATCCTGACCGAGCACTTCGGCGGCGCTTTCCCCACCTGGCTGGCTCCCGTGCAGGTGAAGGTGATGACCATCACCTCCCGCAGCGATGATGCCGCCAAGGAAGTGGCTGCCATGCTGGAAGACGCCGGTCTGCGCCCCGAGGTTGACCTGCGCAATGAAAAGATCGGTTTCAAGGTGCGTGAGGCTCAGATGAACAAGATTCCCTATATGTTCGTGCTGGGCGACCGCGAGGCCGAAAACAAGACCGTCACCATCCGCAACCGTGCCGGTGAGAACCTGGGCACCTTCAGCTTTGAAGAGGCTGTGAAGATGGTTAAGGAAGTCAATGATACCAAGGCCCTTGGTTAATTGAACAGGAAAAGGAGCCTGCGAAAGCGGGCTCCTCAGACTGTCGATAAACCCATACGGTTTGGCCGAAGCCGCACATCTTGCGCCTTTGGCGCTCGCTGTGCTTGCAGGAAAGCGCTGCGGCGCAAGGTTTGTGGGCTCTGCCCACACCCGGCAGGAAACTGAGTTTCCTGCACCTTCCCCTTTTTCAGCGGTCTGAGGAGCCTGCGAAAGCGGGCTCCTTTTTTGTACAGTGCTAAATCGACACCTTGAATTTATTCCTGCTCCAAAGCCACAGCGGCGTATGCACATCGATGGGCTTCCAATCTGTGCCTGCCAGCAGTTCCTTCCATCTGTCAGCAACAATCATCTGAACGCTCGACAGCTGCGCCTCCTGTTCGGTGATCAGACCAAGCCGCTGGCTGGCTTGAATCACATGGGTGTCCGGCGCAACGGTGATGTTTTCCCGGTCAACAAAGGACAGATCGGTGTATTGCTCCAGCACATACAGCCAGTAATTGCAAATTTTGTTGCCGCCCAGATAGGGAAAGGCTTTTTTGTTTTGTTGGATGTACGCTTTGATTCTATTCACAGAAAAGTCATTGCGAATAAAAAGATTGCGGATATCCCCGTCCAGCTGGTTTTCAATGGTTTCACACAGGGTTCGCCAGATCACCGGCTGTTTGTTGGGCTGCAATGCAACACCGGATTGCACCAGATAATTGCGTAGAAGCTCATCGGGCATCCGGCAGACTTCCCGGCTGCTGAACACCTTTCGGCCTTCATTGTCGGCATACAGTCTGTTTGCGCATTTCCACAGGGTATAGGAATTTCTTTGGTAGTTCAGCGCCATGGGCAGGGTGAAGTACATATAGTTCTGCATGGAACCGGGTTCCAGCTGCGGGTTTTCATGTTCCGGCATGGTTTCGCCGCCAAGAGAACCATGCCGATATGCGTTCATCAGTTTTTGGACATTTTGCAGAATTTCTTCGCTTCGGTTCATGTTATCTCCTGAAAGCGGCTGTCCTCACTCAAACACCGCCGTCAGCGTAGCGGCTTCGGTCAGCGTCAGCTCAATGGTGGTGGCGGAGGCGTCCTCCAACGTATACCCTTCCGCCTGCCAGCCGGTGAAAACGGTGCCCTCGGCGGGTACGGCTGTGAGGGTGACCGGGGTTTCCGGGAAATACATACTGGTGAAGCCCTGTTTGCGGGCAAGGAATTCATCCAGCGGACGGCCGTTGCACAACACGGTGCCCTTGCTCAGGTCGGAGGTGAACACCGTCAAATCCTGTGGGTCGGACAGGGTGAAGATTTTCTTGATGAGCCAGGGGAAACGCATATGGCGGTTGGAGAAGAAGGTGGCAATGCTGCTCAGCTGCCGGTCGGCATGGCCGGCGGGGTCCCATGCTGCCACCCATGCCGGGCCAAAACGAAGAAAGGTATCCGGTATCTGGGGCTCGTAGACGGCACGCATGGCGGTGTAGTGTTCGCCAAAGCGCTGGGCATCAAAGTAGATGTTGCGCACATCGCACAGGGCAGTGAGCAATTTACGCTGGAAGTCGGAGTTCTGCCACAGCGAACGGATCAGCAGCGCCATGTGGCGGCCTTCGTACTCCGCAGGAGTCAGCAATACTTCGGTGATGTTATCCACCGTGTGGGTCTTGCCCTCATCGTATACACCGGCGCAGAAGTCCACATCATAGCCAAGGAAGCGCCATCGGCCGTCGGCCACCGGGTTGGTATCGTCGGTTTCCCGGGCGCGCCATAGCTGCCAGTTGTTGTTTTCAAACAGGCCGTCCTTGTTGAAGATGTACAGGTGCAGGGCGGTCAGGTCGATGAGACCCTCCATGTCAATCATTTCGCAGGCTTTCTGATAGTTGGCAGGGTCGCTCATATCGCCTTGTGCGATAAAGTCGAACATCTCCTCAAAAAGGAGCATATCATCTTCTTCGCCCTCTTCCAATTCGCCGTTTTTCACAATGACCACGTTCTTGTTGTCCACATCGTAGTTGTACTGAACGTAGTTGTCGCTGTATTCCTCGGTGAGGGTTTTCAGGCCCCAGTATTCGCCGTTGATGAACAGGATGCAGGGCTGGGTGGCCTGGGTGGTGAAGGCCATGCCGGTGGCCAGTTCCTGAATCAGCGGGTCACGGATGACGCCGAAGCTGGTATCATTGCCGCCGGCCCGCAGGGTGATGCTCTTGTACTTTTCCACCAGACCGTTGCCGTCCTGCCGCTGATTCTCGCCGAAAACGGGATAGGTAACGGCCTTCTGACCGTACTCCTCCCGGGCGATCAGGCGCAGGCTCTTGTGGTTATTGCTGCGGGAAGCGCCGCCCTTGATGCGCATTCCCATATCCATTGTAAAGCCCTCGCCTTGTGCAGGCAGATACTGCACCGTCACTTGCCGCTCGCCTTCCCGGCCACGGGTCTGGTAGTTGGCAGGATAATCCCATGCTTCCAGCGGGGTACCGTCGGTTTCCATGTAGTCGTCATAGGCTTTGCCCATGATGTAGATGCCGTTTTCGTAGCCGAACAGATCATCATACTCCATCATGATGGAAAAGATGGGCAGATCGCCGTAGAGTTCCTCCCGGTCGGCGCCGATCCAGTAGGTGGCGCTGTAAACGGGGGTGTAGGTGTCATCCGGCAGCCATGCCATGGCCCGGATCACATGGGCCTTCATCACGTTGTCTTCCGGCGCATACACTTCCTCGGGACAGGTGCCGCCGATGGCGCTGAGCACATTGGGCAGGTCGGTGGTATCGCCCAATTCCAGCGCATAGTCCAGTATCTGGCTGTCCTCGGTGGGCATACTGCCGTCGGTGGTGTAATAAATCAGGGAATCCTCCACATTGCAGGTGATGGTCAATTCCTGCGCTTCGGGATAGAAGCCGCTTTCCAGGGAAAAGGTAAGGGTGGCGTCCTCGTAGCTTTCCTCGGCAGCGGCGCAGCCCAGCAGAAGGAAAGCGCAAAGCAGGCACAGCAGCGTTTTGATGAGGGTGGAATGGTTCATGGAATCGTTCTCCTGTCTGTATGGATAGTGAAATGGCCTCAGCGGGCTTTTTTCTCGTCAAGCTGAGCATACAGGGCATTCAGGGTCTGGGGATAGGCGATGCCGGTTTCCTCAAAACCCATGGCCCGCTGGAAGTTGCGCACACCTTTCTGGGTGGAGTTACCATAATCGCCGTCCACAATGCTCTTCAGGTAGCCCAGGTCGATCAATGCCTGCTGCAGCTCCTTCACATCCTGACTGGAGGCAATGCCCGGCACCAGCGAGCCTTCCGGATAGTACAGCGCCCGCTCGGTATGGCCGCACAGCAGGCACGTATGCCGGCGGGAACCCTGCGAATGATCGGTGGCGGCCTGCATGATGTTCCATTCGCCGTATGCGTGCAGCCTGCCGGTGCTCATGGGCTGACCGTTGGGGTCGGTATCCGGGCAGAAGATGGCTTCCAGCGTCTGGGGATAGGCAATGCCGGTGGGTTCAAAACCCATCTCTTTCTGATAAGCGGTAACGGCTTTCTGGGTCACCTTGCCGTAGTCGCCGTCAATGATGCTGTTCAGGTAGCCGTTATCCGTCAGATAGGTCTGCAATGCTTTGACCGCCTCGATGCTGTCGGTATCTGCGTGCAGGGTGCCTGCGGGATAGAAGTCCTGAGAATCCAGCTTGTTGCAGACGATGCAGTTGCGCATTCTTGCACCCATGCTGTGATCGGTGCAGGGCAGGGTGATGACCCAGTCGCTGTAGCGGTGGGGCACCGTATCCACTTCTGCCTGATCCACATAACCGCACAGCCAGCAGGTGCGCTGCTTGAGGCCCCGGGTGGTACAGGTGGGGTCGCTGACTTGCAGCCACTGGTTGAAATTGTGCTCGCTGCGCTGGGTCACCTCGGTTTTGTTGCTGTGGCACTGCTGGCATTCAAAGAAAGCCAGCCCTTCCGCTTCGCAGCTGGCTGGAATGAAGCCGGTCTGCTGCCACTGATGAGCGGCTACCGGCACTGCCTTGGTGCTCTGTGCGCCGCAATCGCAGCGGTGAATGGTCCAGCCGCTCTGGGTGCAGGTGGGGGTCAGCTGGTCGAACAGATACCAGCGGTGCTCGCCGTAAACAGCACAGGGATCGCCTTCGCTGGCGTGGGCGCAGCCAACCAGCATCATCAGGCAGAAAACCAGCATGAGAATACGCTTCATCATGAAGAAAACCTCCTTGAAAGGGGTGGAGTGGAACGAGAGTTGTTTGCTTGCTGCTATTGTAGCAGAAACGGCGGAGGATGGGAATAGGCGGCAGCTTTTTTACGCATTTGGGCAGGAAAGAAACGAACTGCCGTAGAACTACTTTTACTCCAATCAACGCATCGGGGGAGGGAATGGGATGATCTTTGTTACATCGGATCTGCATGGTTATCCGCTGAAACGCTTTCAGCAGTTGCTGGATGAGGCGGGCTTTACCGAGGACGACGAGCTGTATGTGCTGGGGGATGTGATCGACCGGCATGGAGACGGCGGCGTGGAAACCCTTTTGTGGATGATGGAGATGCCCAACATCACCCTGCTGATGGGCAATCATGAAGCCATGCTGCTTTCTGCGGATTTTCTTTTTGATGCCATCACGGATGATTCCCTTTCCCAGATCAGCTATGAACAGATGAATGCGTTGGCGCACTGGATGAATAACGGCGCCCAGCCCACTCTGGATGCCCTCAGAAAGCTGCACGCCCAGAAGCCGGAAACCCTGTGCGACCTGTTGGATTATTTGCGGGATGCACCGCTGTATGCCGCCGTTACCGCCGGGGAGAAAGATTTCATCCTGACCCATGCCGGGCTTGGCAGCTTTCGTCCGGGGCGCAAACTGAGCCAGTATGCGGCCGATGATCTTCTGTGGCATCGTCCCAGTGTAGAGGAACGGTATTTTCCGGATGCCATGGTCATTTTCGGGCATACGCCCACGCAGTTTCTGGAGGGTGGTCAGGAAGGACGGATGTACCGGACGGACACATGGATTGATGTGGACACCGGCGCAGCAGGCGGCGGCGCGCCCATGGTGCTGCGGCTGGATGATCTGCAACCCTTTTATGCTCAGGAAGAATGAATAGAAAACGGCCCAGCCTGCTTCTCAATGCAGACTGGGCCGTTTTGTGTGTATGAAAATCAGTAGATCGTGGTCACAGACATATCGTTGCCATTGATATCCTCAATGTAGTCGAGGCCATCCAGCTCCAGCCAGGCAGACTTAAGCGCCATGAAATCCAGAAGGAAACCGGTGCCCAACTCAGCAACCACATCTTCCTTGCCGTGAAGCACCATTTTGATCTCCACTTCGTCCAGCGCCTCAACAGTTTCGCTCTTGCCCGTGATAGCTTCTTCAATGGCCAGCAGGAAGTCCATGTTATCCTCGCCAAAGCGGATGAGCATCTCTTCCATGTAGCCGTTTTCCTTATCGTAGCTGAGCCAGTCCTCATCGCTGACATCGCTGAAGGTGAACTGCTTTTTGCCCACCTGGAAGGTGATGGCATCAACGTTCAGGTAAGCATTATCGGCACAGTAGATCACCCACAGCCGGAAGACGGGGTAGTTGGAGGACTGCTGATAGTCCACGATCAGCACATCAAACTCCGTGGTGCTGTACAGTTTGGAGTTTTCATACTTATGGGTGAAGGAACGTTCTTCAGCGGTCAGCTGGCTTTCAATAAAAGCAGCATCGCCGTCATCGCTGATGTCAACGGTGTACAGATTTTCCTGCGCCTGAATGCCGGACAGGTCGATCTTGGCAGCCATGGCGGGGGTGATGCTGAACATCAGCGCAGCGACCAAAAGGAACAGAAACAGCTTTTTCATGAGGAGACCCCTTCCTGTGTGGATTTGTACAGAAGATTATAGATTCAATATTCCACACGGTATGGCGGTTTCCTGCCGGAAGAACAGAGATTGTTTACATGAGGGATTACACTGCGCTACAATTTCTGTGCTGCTTATTGCAGATGGAACGCAAAGCAACAAATGGGTATGTATGCTGGTTGGCTGAGGAGGGACTGTTGTGGAAGAACGATCGAAGCTGTTTTTCTGGGATGCCGCAGTCTGCGGCTGTTGGATCTGTCCACGTTTGACTTCAGCAAGGTGCGCCATGTAAAGTCAATGTTCGGCGAGTGCTTGGGTTTGGAGGAAGTGATCCTCTCCGATACAATCCTTCAGGCACGTTGTATCAAGACACTCCAATCTTTCGAGGGCTATAGCAAGGAGCAGCTCAACGATATCTGGCGCAGCGAGTACATTGCCGCCGGGCCGCAGCTTGCAGATATGGCAGTGGAGCGTGCCAGCAAGGTCAGGACACGTTGGGTTACCATTCCTTTCTGCGAGGCCAGCGAGGCTGAGGTACGCAAAGAACTGGGGGTGAGCGGGACAACGAAGATTACCATTGTGCCGCATCGTCCTTTGAAGAAGTGATTTGCTTTCCATATCTCACAGATACTTGCAATATCAAAATGCGTCCATTCCGTCGTGAAAGGACGCATTTTGATGTGAATGGCAAACGCTGTCGTCTGAATCAAACGTTTGCGGCAGTGCTTCGTTGCTTGTTTACAGAATGGTTTTTCGTGCCCAGATTACAGCACGCCGGTGCTGGTTGTCGAAGGGTTCGCCCTGATAGCCGCCGCCAATGGATTCAACGGTGAAGCCGATACGGTACAGCCATGCACAGGTCTGCTCAAGGGCCGGGAAGTATTGATGTCTCTTTTCAGTGTATGTAAAGGGTTCGCCCTCCAAAGGGATAATCTCCCAGCGGCGGCTGCCGGAGATCACCCGGGTTCGGTCGCTGGCAGCTCCCGGAATGACAACATAACGCCCGTGGGTGCCATGGTCATCTGTACCCTCAAAGCAAACCCATTCGTTGATTGCCGGATGCCATTTGGATACCTCCAGCGGGCAGTCGTAATCGATAAACAGGCGACCGCCGGTTTTCAGCGCATCATAGGCCCGCTCCAGCAGGTTTTTCTGAGCGCATTTGCTGTCCCGCTCCGTAACGATATTGACCATCAGATTCGCACCCAGAATGACAGCATCATAGCCGCTGCCCCAGGGTCTGGACAGCATATCCATCTGGATTGCCTGAATGTTGCTGTGTTCAGCCGCTTTGCGATGCAGATGGTCAAGCATATACTTGTCCTGATCAATCCCTGTTATCTGATGCCCGGCCTTTGCCAGCGGAAGGCATAGTTTGCCGCCTCCGCAGGCAGCTTCCAATATGCGCAGCGGTTTGGGCCCCAGTTGATCCAGCAGATATTGGGCCATGAGGGTTTCATCCTCGTCCTGTTCATAGATCCAGGCATACCAGTATTTGAGGATGTCTTTCTGTGTTTCGTTCATGTTGATTACCTCCCAGATGAATGAACCATAATGAAATACAAAAAAACACCAGGCATAACAAGAATGAATTCTGCTATACCTGGTGTTCGTGGTGGTGCTTACTGGACTCGAACCAGTGACCCCATCGATGTGAACGATGTGCTCTACCAACTGAGCCAAAGCACCGTTGTTTGACCGCCTTATCGGCGACGCAAATAATCATAGCACAGGATGATGGGATTGTCAAGCGGTGGAGAAAAGAAAATTTCAGCGAAAAATCGGTTGGTGAAAGTGGATGCAAAACTGCGGGGAAGAAGCGACAACATGATGTTTTGAAACAGATTGCCATTGTTTTTGCTCCCAAGATGCAGTATGCTGTGTGTGAAACCAGACTGGAGGCAAACACGATGCATATCACACGAAAAATGATGGCCCCCGGGCTCAGACTGATGGGCATATTGTACCGCTTCTTTTCGCCTGACGTGATGCCGGAGGGAATGATTCGCTTTAGCAACTTGCTTATGAAAAAAGTCGTTTCTGGACGCTGGATGAGCCGGGTAAGCCGTATGGAGCAGTGCGCCGTAATGCGTCCGGACGGCAGCCGGCTTCGGCTGTGCATCTGCCGCTCAAGGAAGCCTCTGGCGGGTCAGGTTCCCGGTCTGTTGTGGATTCATGGCGGCGGGTATGCCATGGGCGTGCCGGAGATGGATGCCATGTTTGTGAATCGCTTGATGAAAGCGGGGGATTGCATAGCGGTGCTGCCGGACTACCGGCTGTCCACCGAGGCCCCTTATCCGGCTGCACTGGATGACTGTTGGCTGGCGCTTATCTGGATGAAGGAGCACGCACAAGAACTGGGCATCCGGGAGGATCAACTGTTTGTGGGCGGCGACAGCGCTGGCGGCGGCCTGTGTGCAGCCCTGAGCCTGCGGGCACGGGATACCGGCGAGGTGAACATCGCCTTTCAGATGCCGCTGTACCCCATGATTGACGACCGGATGGAAACCCCATCCCAGCAGGAAAACGATGCGCCGGTGTGGAACAGCAAGAACAACGCAGCTGCATGGCAGATGTATCTCTCCGGCAGACGGGGTACGGAGGATGTCCCTGCCTGGGCGGCTCCCGCCCGGGCGGAGGATTTGACCGGTATGCCGCCCACCTGCACCTATGTGGGCACCCTTGAACCCTTCCGGGATGAAACCATCGCCTATGTGGAAAAACTGCAAGCCGCGGGGGTTCGGGTCTGGTTCCGGCAGATGGAGGGCTGCTACCACGGCTTTGATATCATCGCAGGTTTTTCCAAACCTGCCAGGGAGGCTGCTACGTTTTCTCAGGAGGCATTCCGGCAGGCCTGCGAAGAGTGCTTTGCTTCGCAGCGGGATGAAGCAGAATAATATGGTATGAAAAAGGAACTGTTGCCAGTGAGGGTGATGGAAAGGAAGGAGTTATCCTTCACTTACCATTATGCAAATAATGAAACCGCAAGCCTTTGAATGGTTTGCGGTTTTGTGTAGTGCTGTGATAGAATGAAAACGATAAACTTGAATTTGTGCTACACTATCAGCAAGGAGGCGAACAACATGAAACTACTTATTATCAGACATGGAGAATCCGAAGCCGATATTTTAAGTGTACATGAAGGCCGCGCAGATTTTAACTTAACCGATAAAGGGCACTCGCAGGCACAGGCTATGGCAGACTATGTCAGCAAAAACTATAGTATTGATAAAATATATGCCAGTCCGTTAAAACGTGCCTTACAGACTGCCACACACTTATCGGAAGCCACCGGTACTCCTATTGTTACCAATGAAAACCTTATGGAATTTAATAACGGCCTGATTGCCGGCCTTTCTTGGGAAGAAGCAGATGCAAAGTATCCTAAGGTACCAAGTCTTCCAATTCATGCTGCCGTTTATGAGCAGGAATCCAAATTAGAATTCCGCCATCGGGCAGAATACATTCTTTCAAAAATCATTTCAGAGAACAGCGACGATACCACAATTGCCATCGTCTCCCATGGCGGGTTCATCAACCAGTTGTATCAGGCATTTTTACAACTTCCTGTTGTCTCCGGAACTTTCTTTTCTACAGGAGATACTGGAATCCACGAATGGCTGATAAAAGGTCAGGAACGATACGTTATACGAGCTGACAGTCTGACGCATCTGGCAATTTAAATGTGAGAAAAACCATATTATTTTAAAGCTAAAAATTCATAATTCTAAGCTATATAGCAGTTCGATAAATTCCAATTGGTAATATAAAAGCGAAGGTTTAACAGCCTTCGCTTTTCCTTTATGATGAAGGAGGTCGGCCTGACGGAATTTCCAATTGGGACACCACGCCCGACGACAAATGTGTCAGCCATCCTTCATCATTCTGCA
>JAFVXE010000038.1 GCA_017501255.1 Clostridia bacterium
AGGTGCTCCCCGCACCGCGACGGTAGCGGACGACGTCAAATCCCTCGCCCTTTTGGTAGGCGGGGTTAAGGGCACACGTGCTACAGCCAACAAACAAAGAAACAGCCAACATACGGCGGTAGGCCGTGGATTGTGCCCGCCCGCCGGACAAAAGGGCAATCAAAGGGATTTGACCAAAGGGAGCGTGTCGCTGTTTTCTGCTTACTCTTTTTCAAAAGAGTAAGTGCGGGGTGCAGGGGCGCATAGCGCCCTGCCTGTTCCTCGCAGCGGCCCTGCGAATCCCCCTACTCCTTCAACCACCGCTCAATCCGTCTGCACAGGCTGGCGGTATCCACCGGCTTTTGCAGAATCACGTTCATGGCTTTGGTGGTATTCGGGTCAACGGGCGCATTGCCTGCCTGCATACCGATAATAAACACACTGCCGCAGTCCCTTCGGGGCAGATCCCGGATGCTGCGGGCGGCTTCTTCGCCGGTCATGCCAGGCAGCTGCAGGGAGGTGAGGATGACCTGATAGAAAGCAGGCGCAGAATCCAGAAAACGATCCACCAGCTGGTTGCCGCTGTCGGCCAGATCCACGTGAGCGCCTTCATTGATCAACAGGCTGTAGAGCATCTGGGCGGTAATGGAGTTCTCCTCGGCCAGCAGCACATTGGTACCGGCCAGCAGCCCTTTGTCGCTGTATACCCCGTAGTTCATACTCATGATCTGCAGGGGTTCCGCTGCTTCCACCGGCAGGCTGATGTGAAGGCGCATCCCCGCATTGGGACGCTGACGAACGCCCAATTCGCCGCCCATGGCCTGCACAAGGCGCTTGACGGTCATCAGGCCCAGCCCCAGCACCTGCTCGGAGTTCTGGGTGATTTTTTCGCTGAAGAAACGGACAAACTGACGGCTCAGCATCACGCCGTCGTCTCCCATGGAGGTTACCAGCGTCCACTGGTTGTTTGAATCCTGCTCCATCAGGAAGGACAGCTCAATCTGTCCGCCTGCATCCGTGCGGCGGAGCATATCATCAACCAGAATCAGACAGGCACGGCGGTAGCGCTCCTCGTCCAGCATGACAATGGGGTATTCCTTTTTGGGCAGACGCACATCCAGCCGTACGCCATGGGCAGCGACCCGCCGACGCACGATGTCTGCCATTCGGTTGAACGCTTCCAGCGGGCGAACGGGTTCCAGGGCGAGCATAAAAGTACGGTCATCCAGCTGGCTGAGCACATCCATCTCAGCAGACAGTTCACTCAGATCATCCCCGGCAACACTGAGGGCAGTGGCGGTATCGGCTCGGTTGAGCCGTGCGCCACTGGCGGTGATGCCCTGCAAGGTCTGGGAGGTACGGCGAATTTGGCCGTTGATGGTACGCAGGTAGTCGTTGCGGGCCTGCACCTGTGCATGGTAGGTATGCAAACGCCGGCTCACCAGAAGAGAAAGGCCCACCAGCAACGCAAACAGACAGATGGCAATAATGGCGAAGGTTACATTCAGACGTTGGTTTTCCACATCCCGCTGGGCATAGTAGAGTTCACCCACTGGAGAGAGCGCAATGGTCTGGAACCGCTGGGGACGCACACAGGCAATGGCCTTGTCCAGCAGGGGAACCAGACGGAAGCTGGTCTGCTTGCCTATGGCAATGCTCACCGAGCCGCCGAATTCTTCCACATCATCGTACAAAAGGCCGTGCTCGCCCAGCTCGTACAGCACCTGCTCCGCATCGGGGGTCCAACAGATGGCAGCGTCGGCTTGGTCCTCCTGCACTGCCACGATGCAATCCTTGACGGTTTTGCAAGACACCAGCTGGTATTTATCCTCCTGCTCAAGCCGGTATTCGATATAGCTGCCCTCCACCACTGCGATGCTGCGATTGACGGTGATGCCGGGTTTCTTCATCACACGGTAGGTGCTTTGCAGGTAGGGGGATGTTATCATGACGCCCTGTTTATGGGCCCAGCCATAGTCGCTGTCAAACCCCAGCAGGATCTCCGCTTTGCCGGAAGTGAGGAGTTCAAGCGCTTCGCTTTCCGTATCCCGGGGCATATATTCGAAGGTGATGCCGGTTTTTTGGCTCAGCTCGTCCAGCACCCGTTGCAGCGGTGGCACAGCTTCCTCATTGCTGAGCATTTCCGAACGGGGTATAGCCACCTTTACCGTACCGCTCCAGCGGATGAAATTCAGTTCATCACGGTTCAGGCTGGGATACACATCATCATTGACCAGAATGTACTTCATGCGCAGATCGTTCAGTAGGTTCAGCCGGGAGGCGGTGAGCTTGTACAGCGTTTCATCCATTTCGTTCAGGATGGACTGGTCGCCGTTTTTCAGCGCCACGCAGTACAGGTCACGCTTCGCAAACTGACCGATCACCCGCAGATCGGTAATGCCCATATCCGTATCCAGTATGGCGGCGATGATCTTGCCGCTGGACAGATCATTCAGCAGCTGCTGGCGGTTCTGGTAGGTGTCATCCAGCGCAGACTGCACGCCCAGCCCCTTGAGCAGCATATCCAGATAGGAGGTGGAAAAACCGGGGGCATAAGCGCCGATGGTGCCATCGGTCAGGTGGCTGTAATCCTCGTAGCCCAGCGTGCTGTCCAGGTTGACCACCAGCGACAGGGAGGTGGTGGCAACGGCATGATCGCTGAAGGTCAAGTTTTCCCGGTTGGGGATAGTGGCCGGTATGCCCACGCACAGATCCACCCGGCCGCTTTTGAGCATTTCATAGCACTTATCCGCATTGATGCGCACAAAAATATAGGGCCGGTCGGTCAGCTGAGCGCATTCCATCATCAGGTCGTAGATATAGCCGGATTGCCTGCCGTCGGTATCGGTGTACAGAAAACCGTTCAGGTCCATATAGCCGATGCGGATCAAACCGGCGGCCTGACTGTGCCGGGGCAGACATACAGCGCCCGTCAGCAGGCACAGGGCTGCTACCAGCAGAATACAGCGTTTGAGAAGTTGTTTCATTGGATGTTGCGCCTCCTGTTGTGTTGGGAGCGAGGAAATTCTTTTGCAAAAGCACGGAAAAGCCACCGCCTGTTGCCATGGGGCTGGGCGGGGCTGTATGCGGCTGCATTTCTGTTGGGGTTAGTATAACACAGGCGGGGGCGGTTTTCAAGGCGAGGGATTGCAGATCACCGGCCTGCGGCAAACAAAAAGCCCCTCTGCGCAATGCAACGCCCATTGCGCAGAAGGGCTTTGTCCGGTGAATTCCCGGACGCATGGAGAGCTACATCCGGGAGAGGAAACTGCCTGACGGGAAACGGAAATTTGTCATGATGTTCCGCTGCAGCAAAAGAAAGGGAGGGATATTGCGGCCCGTCCGGCAGGGAAAAACAAGATTACTTGGTCAGCTCCAACAGGCCGAATACGGTGGGGTCGTTCCAGCCGGTATCGGAAGCGTCGCAGAAGTTCATCAGGCGGCGCACGCCGTCGGGGGCGGCGTCGTTGTAGCGGATATCGAAGCCCAGCTGGTCGCCGGCCTTCACATCCTTGGTAAAGGGCATGGTGAACAGGGCCACAAAGCCGGTTTCCGTTTCGGTAACGGCGGCGGAGATGGTATCAAAGCCGTTATCGATGGTGACTTCGCCCTTGTAGTTGACCCGGTAGTGGTGGTCATCCCCATCGTAGGTGACGGAGCGGTTGTTGCTCTCATCCACGAAGATCTCCACGCTGTCCTGCTCGTAGCTGTTGGGGCTGGAAGCGTTGAGCCAGGGGTCGGTAACGGTGACCTGAACATACAGGTTGCCCTCATCCCAGGCAGCCTTGCCCACGGCGGATACCTTGCCGCCTTCGGAATAGTCGGCGCTGAGGGAGGCCACCATGGGGATGGCTTCGGCGCTTTCCAGTGCGGAGAGGCCGTAGACCGCCTTGGCTACCGGCAGAGCAGTATTTTCCTCGGCGGGGGCTTCCTCCTGCGCATCCAGCTGAGAAGGATCGGTCAACGCCCAGAAAGCGGGCTTGGGCTGCAGGTTCTTGTCAAACAGCAGGGGATGTTCGGCGCTCTTCCAGCTGCGGTCATCGGTAACGCCCCACAGCTGCACGGCTTCCATCTGGTCGGCGTACTGGCTGAAGATGCCGAACAGCCGCTGGTAGCGGTCCGCCTGCTGGGTGAGGGTGGCTTCGCTGGTGTTGGCGATGGTAATATCCAGCTCGCTGACACGGAGCTTGAGCCCCTTGGAGGCGATGCGCTCAAAAGCGGCACGGAGCTGGCTGTAGCTGGGGCTGCCCAGCTGATAGTGGCACTGGAAGCCGTAGCCGTCGATGTTGCCATCGGCAATGAGGCTGTCCAGCAGGTTGCAGATACCGGTGAGCTTGGGCTCATAGGGGGTGGAATAGTCGTTGTAGTAGAGCATCACGCCCTCATCGGCGTACTTGCGGGCAAAGGCGAAGGCCTGATTGACAAAATCCTCGCCCACCACCTTGGTCCAGTTGCTCTGGCGCAGGGAGGCACTGCTATCGGTCACGGCTTCGTTGACCACGTCCCAGCTGACGATCACGCCGGGGAACTGGGTCTGAACGGTGGTCAGCACGGTTTTGATGTAGTTTTCCAGACGGCCCAGCATCACATCCCGGGTCAGGTAGGGCTTGGACACATCGTAGTCCTCGTGGAAGAAGGCTTCGGGGGTCTGGTTGTGCCATACCAGCACATGGCCGTGCATTTTGATGCCGTTGTCCATGCAGTACTGCATCAGGGGACGGGCCTTGCTCAGGGTGATGGATACGGCGGTCTGGTCGCCGCTTTCGCTGACCTGCCTGCGGCTGCCGTTCACATCCAGCACGGAGTCGGGCTTGAGATCGTTCTCGTGGGTGAAAATGTTGAACTGGTGGGCGTAGATGCCCAAACGCTGGGCGTTCATGGCATCCCAGCCATTGACGGCACAGCCCACATCAAACTGACCGGCGTACACTTCCTTCAAAGCGGGCAGAGTCAGGGGATCGATCTGCTCAGCGGCAGGGGCTTCCGCCTTGGGAGCGGCGGCGGTGAGCTGGGTGACGGTGAAATCCTTCATGGTATACTCCAATTCTCCTGCGCCGCTGGTTTCCACATACAGCACATAGGTGATGAAGTCCCCGGCCTTGTACTTGCCGGTGAGGGTGGTCCACTGATCCTTCTTGGCGCTGCCGAAGGCGATGTTCTCGTAGGTTTCGGCACCGTCGGGGGTTTTGTGGGCGATGGAGATCATCAGGTTGGCGCTGTCCATGCTGCTCTGGCGCACCTGCACGCTCAGCTGATACTCAGCGCCGTCCTCCAGCGGGAAATCCCGGCCCGGAGAATGCCAGTCCTGATCACGGCCGGCGATGGTCAGAGCGCCATCCGCCACGGTGAGGGATGCGCCGCCGGTGGAGCGGGCATACCAGCCGTCGGTATCGGCGGCAAAGTCGGAACGGTAGGTATACATTGTATCTTCGGCTGCTGCAAAAGGCAGCAGGGAGAGGCAGAGCATGAGGCAAAGCAGCCAGCAAAGGAACTTTTTCAAGGTGACGAACTCCTTCCATGAGATGGGAAAGTTGGTTATGTAACGTTGTTTGCTAACCATTGTACTGGGTGCAAAGGGCTTTGTCAACGGGTTGCATTGTTTTTTTGCAGCACAACCGGCACAAATGAAAAAGACCTGCGCAGAATGCTCTGCAACAGATCACAGTTCCTCACCTTGCAAAAAACGCCACAGCCACCGCTCCCGGCCCGGCATGGGTGCCGATGACGCTGCCGATGAGGTGGTATTCAGCTTGGTTTTGCTGTGCTTCCAGAGGGCTTCGCTGTCCCGGATGTACTTTTGCAAAAGGGCATCCGAAAGGCCGGTGTAGCCCAGCAGCACAGGCATATCGAAATTCACGCCGCCGACCTTGTCAATTTCGCTGACCAGCAAATTGTTGCCCTGCTTGGAGCCACGGGCCTTGCCCAGCACCTTGATCTCGCCGTGCTCCACGGAAAGCACCGGCTTCAGGTTCAGAAGCCCGCCTGCCATGGCAGCCATGCCGGAAATCCGGCCGCCTTTTTTCAGGTATTCCAGCGTATCCACCAGCGCCACCACCCGGATGCGCTCCTTCACCTCATTGAGCCGGTCCGCAATGGCACGGGCATCCAGCCCTTCATCGCACAGGCGCAGGGCGTATTCCGCCAAAATGCCGCTGCCGATAGCCACGGAGCCGGTATCCACTACGAATACATTGTCAAAATCCTGGGCGGCGATCATGGCGCTCTGGTAGGTGCCGCTGAGCTTTTCCGTTATGGTGAGCACCACGGCCTCATCCCCTGCATCCGCCGCTGCCTGATAGGCTTTGGCAAAGGCATCCGGCCCTGCCTGGCTGGTGCGGGGCAGCACGTCGGTTTCCACCAGCTTTTCGTAAAACTGCTGGTGGGTGATGGTTACGCCGTCCACATATTCCTCGGTGTCAAAATGGACGGTCAGGGGCACCAGGGCGGTGCGGGCCTTCAGCTGGGGGATCATATCGGCGGTGGAATCAACAATGATGCGGGTGGGCATAACAATTCTCTCCTTTATCCGTTGAACTGGCTGGGCTGGGGAATGCCGTCCCGGCTCAGTTTGCGCAGGTTGCCGGTGATGGATTCCAGGCAGCGGTAGAAACAATCCCGCTCCTCAGGGGTCAGGTGGCATCCGGCGGCTTCCACGGCAAGGCTGGCTCGCTGGCATACGTGCCGGGCGGCCTGCTGCCCTTCCGGGGTCAGCGTCAGCAGGCCCCGGTAGCGGCTCATGCCGTTGTGCTGCTTGTTGACCATCCCTTTTTCCTCCAGTATGGCCAGCATCCGGGAGGCATCGGATTTATCCTTGCCGCATTCCTCGCAAAGCTCCGGCACGGCAATGCCCTCCGGGTGGCGCACCATGGCGGCCAGGTAGGTGGCATGGGCAGCCTTGAGGCCGTAGGGGGCCAGTTCCTCGGCAGCCAGCTTGTGCCAATAGCGGTTGATCTCGGATATGGCCAGGGAAAAGCGTTCAAAACGGTCGATCATAGGGGTTTTTCCTTTCGGGGAGATAAAAAGTTGAAACTTCAACTTTTGCTCGTGCATCATAGCATACAAAAGTTGAATTGTCAACTTCTTCATTCCAAAACAGCCGCCCTCCGCCGGTATCACGACCGGCAAAGGACGGCCATCAAAGGAGTTTTTCTTACCACCTGCCCGGCACGCCGGGGCATTTCATCCGGGCTTTGGCGGCCCGTGCTTCCACATAGCAGCCACAGTCCAGGCACATCCCGTCCGCCAGCCGGGGGCAGCTTTCACAGGCGGCCAGCCGCTGGCGGTATACCTCCGGGGAGGCCTTGGCATCCTCGGGCAGGGAATCCACATAATCAGCCACGATCTTCCCCAGATCCGGGTTGGCCTGTCTGAGCAGGCACCGGCAGGGGGGACGCTCAGCCACGGAGGGTCAAAGTGGCCACGGCGCAGGCGGGCAAAGTCACCTTGAGACCCTTCGGGGTCACTTGGATGCCTTCCAGAGCCTTGATGGTCACATTCTCTTTGTTCTCGAAGGTGTTCATGGCGTGCACCTCGCCGGTGAGGATGCGGCCTTCGGCGCCGCTGAGTTCCAGACCCACCGCATCGATGAGCACTTCGCAGGCTTCCTCGGCGGACAGGTTGGTGACGGTCAGGGTGGTAATCCCATCCTTCTGGGAGGCGGTGGCGGTGAGCTGCTGCACCTCTCCGGTCAAAGCGGGGGACTGCACAGCGCAGGGCAGCAGCTTTGCATCCATGTGGGGGGTGTACAGGTCGTACACATGATAGGTGGGGGTCAGCACCATTTCGTCGCCCTCGGTGAGCACCATGGACTGGAGCACGTTGACGGTCTGGGCGATGTTGGTCATGGCCACACGGTCGGCGTGACGGTTGAAAATATCCAGGCTCAGGGCCGCCACCATGGCATCCCGCATGGTGTTCTGCTGGTAGAGGAAGCCGGGGTTGGTGCCGGGCTCCACATTGTGCCAGCAGCCCCACTCGTCCACGATCAAGCCGATCTTCTTCTCCGGGTCGTAGCGGTTCATGATGGTCTCGTGGCCGCTGACCACACGCTCCATGTCGTAGGCCTTGCGCAGGGTGGTCAGGTACAGGTCGCCGTCAAACTCGGTGGCGCTGCCCTTGTCGGCCCAGTCCTTGGGCACGGTGTACTTGTGCAGGCTGACCGCATCCATCATGGGCTTGCAGTTCTGCATCAGTACTTCCATCCAGTGGAAATCGTCATCATTGGGGCCGCCGGCGATTTTGTAGAGCTTGTTGTCGCCATAGTTGCGGCACATGGTCTGGAAACGGCGGTACTGGTCGGCATAGAACTCGGCCCGCATATTGCCGCCGCAGCCCCAGTTTTCGTTGCCCACGCCCCAGAATTTGACGCTCCAGGGCTCCTTGCGGCCGTTTTCCCAGCGGCGCTGGCAGGTGGTGGAATCGCTGTCGGAGTTCAGGTATTCCACCCATTCGCTCATTTCGCGAACGGTGCCGGAGCCCACGTTGCCGCAGATGTAGGCTTCGCAGCCCAGCTGCTGGCACAGCTCCATAAACTCATGGGTGCCGAAGGAGTTATCCTCCACCACGCCGCCCCAGTTGGTGTTGACCATGCGCTTGCGGTTTTCGCCAATGCCGTCTTCCCAGTGGTATTCATCGGCAAAGCAGCCGCCGGGCCAGCGGAGCACGGGGATTTTGATCTTCTTGAGGGCTTCCACAACATCGGTACGCATACCGTTCACATTGGGGATGGGGCTGTCCTTGCCCACAAACAGACCGCCGTAGATGCAGCGGCCCAGATGCTCGGCAAAATGACCGTAGATATGCCGGGAGATGGTTGCGCCGGGACGGGTGGCGTCCAGCAGGATTTTGGCTGCCATCGAATTTCCGCTCCTTTTGTACACCCGCAGTTCAGCGGGCATTTGTTTTGTTTTGATGGCTGTATTGTAACACAGGGCAGGCGGGGCGTAAAGGGGGGATTCATTCCTGCCACACGTACCAACAGTGCCCGTCGGTGACAGCATACACCGTGCCCAGCCCGGAAAACCAGACCGGCAGCCCCCGGTAATCCAGCTGGCTCTGGGAAGCGGGTTCAATCCGATCCGGACGGTTGGTGATGACCAGACCGCCGGGGTTGATGGCATCCAGAAAACCTGTCACCGCAGGGGTGATGCCGTGATGGGGCAACTTGACCACATCGGCCCAAAGAGCGCCCTGCGGCAGGTTGTCCACAAACCAGTGCTGGGCAGCGCCGGTTACATCGGCGCACAGCAGCAAGGCGGTATCCCCACAAGTGATGCGCAGCAGCAGGGAACGGGCGTTGGTATTGTCCACGGCGGTGCACTGGTATACCTGCACCTGTGCGCTGCCCAAAGCAAAGGAATCCCCGTGCCGGATGCGGCTCACCTGCGCTCCCGCAGCAGCGGCAGCCCGGGCGGTGCGCTGCCCCCGCTGGTTTCTGGCAAGGGCTTCGGGGCTGTAGCCATGCTGATAGCTGTCGGCGGTAAAGCCCTGCTGAAACAGATCATACAGCCCGTCGATGTGGTCGTCATGGTAATGGGTATTCACCACCCGGTTCAGGTGCAGATACCCGGCCTGTGCCAGATGAATGCGCAGCCTGTCCCGGTACGCCCACGGGCCGCCATCCACCAGCAGACTTTCCCCGCCGCATTCTACCAGCATGGCGTCCCCTTCCTCCACATCCAGAATCGTCCACCGCAGCACAACGGGAAAATCCTCTGGCGGCGTTTGGGCATATACCGCTGCGGCAGAGGCAGGCAGCGGCAGCAGTCCGGCAAGCAGCCAAAGCCACAGGAAAAACGCTTTGACCCGGCGGCCATGGGGTGAATGTGTATAGAAAAAGCAGTCGTTTGCAGTCATGAAAAACCCCTCCTTTGTACATCTGCCTCATTAGACGCACAAAAGAGGGGTTTGGTTTTTTTCATTCATTCATTTTGGGGCGGGTTCATCAGCCGATCACCTTATAGTGGTTCATGCTGTCAAAAGTGGCATAGTGCAGTTCGCTGAGCCGCAGCCGCCATTCCCTGCGCTCCCTGCCCAATTGTTGCAGCGTATCCCGGATCAGCTGGGCTTCCACCCCATCATACACGCCGGGGCGGTAATAGGCCAGCGTTACGTGCAGGGTCAGGGGGTAGCTCAGAGGACGGATCTGGTCAAAGGTGCGGTACAGGCTCATCAGCACCCGGCAGTCGCTGTCCTGGGCCGGTTCAAAGCCCAAAACCACGCTGGTGTTCACCATGGAAAACACACAGTTGGAACGGACGATGATCTCCGGCGGCAGACTGGCCCGGACGGCCTCCAGCAGAGTGATTGCCCGTTTCTGGTTGCCGGGCAGGCAGGAGGGCCAACCAACCGGGCTGTTGGCCAGATCGTGCAGGGTGATGTGGAAGGTTTCCGGCAGAAGACGCTGTGCCAGATACCCGCCGCAGGCAGCATAGAGATCCTCCTGCACCTGTGTGAGCCAGCGGATCATTTCCGGGGGCAGGGTAAAAATCATGGTATCGCCGAAGAAGGGCAGCAGTTCCCCCTCCGGGCTGGCCTTGCCCCGAAGGCCGGGGCTGGTGGAAAAGCCGCCGGGGGCGGGCAGGCTGTCCCACATAAAGCCGGTGCGGCGCTGATAGTCCAGCAGGGTTTCCATGGGTGATCCCTCCCTGTGTGTTGGATTGATGACCAATAGCCTGTCCCGGGCACAGGCGGGCTATGCGCCTACCGGAACAGGGTGCACTCCCCGCTTTCCCGGTAGTACTGAATCAGCCGGTCAATCTTCTCCCGGGTGGTGCCGAACTCCTTTGCCAGACAATCCCGGCACAGGAAGGTATCCGCCGCCCGATACACAAGCTTGCGGTAAATGGCGATGTCATCATCCCGGAGGGACTGGCCGCACCGGATGCAATGCTCGTAGTCCGCCATGGTCAGCGTTTGACCACTTTTGCCCTAAACACCATGCAGTCGTGGGCATCCACCTGAGCGGCGTAGCGCTCGGTGAAGGTGCCGACGGTCTGATGAGCGTGGCAGTCGTACAGTTCCAGCGCCCGGCCGGAGGAATAGGGCAGACCGATATCGTAGAATTGCAGGGACATTTCGCTCTTCTGATCGCCGAAGTTGAAGAAACCGATGGCATAGTCGCCGCCCAGAAGGGGCTTCACCAGTGCGAACACCTTCTCCGGATTGTTCCACTGACGGATGCAGAAGGGGCCCCGGCACTCCAGATCCTGATTGATGGCGATGATGTCCCGGTTCATCAGGATCTCCTTGGTTTCGGGGGTCATGCTGCGGATGTCGCAGCCGATCATCAGCGGGGAATTCATCATGGCCCAGAGGGCGAAGTGGGTCTTGTACTCGGTGTTGTTGCAGCCGCCCACCACCTCGGCGATCCACTCATTATCGCTGTGGCCGTGCATTCCCACCACCAGCATATCCATATCGTTGTGGCAGAAGGGGCCGCCGTAGCATTCCTTGCCCAGCTGGGAACGGGTCAGCCGCTCGATGGATGCCCAGTTATCCTGAATGTCGCCAGTGGAGCGGAACAGCTGGGCCCCGGTCTGGCGAATCCATTCATGTACGCCGTCAGCGCCCCAGTTGCAGGCGGAGAAGACGATATCCCGCCCGCAGTTGCGCAGCGCCATACCCATGCGGCGGTACAGGTTGGCTCCATCCGCTGCGCCGGGCTTGTAGCAATAGTCGAATTTCAGATAGTCCACGCCCCAGGAGGCGAAGGTTTCCGCATCCTCGAACTCGTGCTCAAAGCTGCCGGGATATCCGGCGCAGGTGTGGGTGCCGGCGCAGGAATACATACCGAATTTCAGCCCTTTGGAATGGACATAATCCGCCACGGCCTTCATGCCCTCCGGGAATTTTTCGGGGTCGGGGATCAATTTTCCGTTGACCCGTTCCTTCAGACTCCAGCAGTCGTCAATGACGATGTACTCATAGCCGGCGTCCCGAAGGCCGGTTTCCACCATGGCATCGGCGGAGGTTTTGATCAGGTCGGCATGGATATTCCAGCTGAAGGTATTCCAGCTGTTCCAGCCCATGGGCGGGGTAGGAGCAAGGGGTTTTTGCATAGGGATTCTCCTTTGCGGTGATGGTTTGTCAGGTTGTTGGATGCGGTTTTTCCGGTTGGATTCATTATAGCGGGTGGGGTTGGGTTCGTCAATGCGCAGCAGTTGACGGCTTTGGCAGAATTGTTTATGATGACCGCAGGAACGAAGGGGAGGAATCCGCTGTGGAAACTGCTGGCATGATCCGGGATATGGTGGCCTTTTACAAGGGAAATACCCATGACATCAATCATTTTCTGAAAGTGTACGCCTATGCCCGCACCATCGGCGGCTTGACCGGGCTGGACAGCGGGACCCAGCGCACCCTGGAGGCGGCTGCCATCGTGCACGACATCGCCTGCCCCCTGTGCCGGGAAAAGTACGGCAGGGCTGACGGCGCTTTGCAGGAGAAGGAAAGCGCTCCGCTGGTGCGGGCATTTCTGTCGCCCTATTCCCTACCAGCAGAAATGGTGGAGCGGGTGGTGTTTCTGGTGTGCCATCATCATACGGTGGCCGGCGTGGATGGGTTGGATTGGCGCATTCTGCTGGAAGCGGATTTTCTGGTGAATGCGGAGGAATGCCGGATGACCAGCCAGCAGCGGCAATCTGCCTGTGAGGCGTTTTTCCGCACCGAGGCAGGGAAGGAACTGCTGGCGATGGAAGATCCGTCCGCGGATGCGTGACGGTTGGCGTGCAGCCCAACAGCAATATGAATAACCCCGGCAGTTGCAGGATGCGTTGCAACTGCCGGGGTTTGTTATGGCGGGTGGGTGATCAAACGGCTGGAATGTTCCCCCGTTTACTGCAAATTTTCCAACGCCATCAGATACTGCTGGCGGCGGTTCTCCTGCTCGGCCAGATAGTTCTGGTCGTCGGATTCGTGCAGGGTGCGCAGGTATTCGTGGTGGTTGCTGAGGATGGCTTCGTTGTTCTTGGACATGATCAGCATGGCGATGGAAGAGCACTGGTCGGCGGCACGCTCCAAGTAGGTCAGGCTTTCCATGAAGACCAGACCCGTATTGATGGAGCACACACCGGCGCACAGGCGGGCGGTATGGCGGTCCTTCAAAAGCAGTACCATATCGTCGATGACCTCTTCCAGCGGCTCAATGCGGCAGGCGGTGGCATCGCTGTCGTACACCAGCGCATCCACCGTCAGGCGCAGGATCTCCTGAATGGCATCGGAAAGGATATCCAGCTCTTGCTGGGCCACTTCGGAGAAGCTCAGCTTCTCATCGGACATCTTCTTGGCCATTTCATCGAAGTTGGTGGCATAGTCGCCCACACGCTCGATGTTGGGAATGCACTGCATCAGGGTGTTCAGCAGGTGCTTGTCCCGGGGATTGTCGATGGAACGGGACAGCTCGATCAGGTAGTTGTCCGCCGTATCGGCAAAACGATCCAGCTGATCCTCGGTTTCGTTGATTTCAAGGGTGCGCAGGGGATCGTAGCCCTTGAACTGCTCCATGCCCAGATCCATGTTCTCCTTGGCGGCACGGGCCATCACCGCCACATGACGGGCGGCTTCGGCAAGAGCCAGCGCAGGAGAGATCATCAGCTTCTCGTCCAGACCATCCAGCTCGGGGTACTTGCTTTCCTTCACCGGGTCGTCCTTGATGATCTTGCAGGCAATACTCATCAGAAGGCCGGTAAAGGGCAGCAGCACCATGGCGGTGATCAGGTTGAACAGGGTCTGGAAGTTGGCGATCACGCCGCTGTCCACGATGCTCTCCCACAGGTTGGGCCACACACCGCCGTTTTTGAGCAGCGTCATGGCGATCATGAACAGCACGGTGCCCACGGTGTTGAACACGATATGCACAATGCCGGTGCGCTTGGCATCCTTGCCGGTGCCGATGGAGCACACCATGGCGGTGGTGACGCAGGTACCCAGGTTGATGCCCATAATGACGGGATACACCAGGTTAAAGGTCATGGCGCCGGTGGAGGACAGGGCCTGCAGGATACCCACCATAGCGGAGGAGGACTGCACGATCACCGTCAGCACCAAACCCACGATGATGCCCAGCAAAGGCCGGGAGGCCACTGTTGCCAGCGCATTGCGGAACAACTCGGATTCCGCCAGCGGTTCCACGGCGGCGGTCATGGACAGCAGGCCCGTAAACAGCACGCCGAAGCCCATGGCAATGAGGCCGCCGTTTTTCAGCCTGTCGGTTTTGAGGAACATAATGAAGATGATACCCAGAATCAGCGCAATGGGTGCCAGGGTATCGGGCTTGAAGAACACCAGAATGGTGTTTCCGCCGGTTTCCAGGTCCATCAGACGGATGATCTGCGCCGTAATGGTAGTGCCGATGTTGGCGCCCAGCACGATGCTCACCGCCTGACGCATATTGAGGATACCAGCGCCGATAAGACCCACCGTCAGAACGATGGTGGCCGTGGAACTCTGAATAATGGCCGTAACGATGGTACCGGTCAAAACGCCCAGCAGAGCGTTCTGGGTCAGTTTGCTCAGAAACTTTTTCAGCGCTTCGCCGGAGCCCTGTTTCAGACCGTCGGACATGATCTCCATACCATAGAGGAACATGGCCAGACCGCCCAGCAGTTGAATGATCATCAGGATTGTGTTCATAGTCATTTCTCCCATATCAGCAGTCAAGTTGGTATGCCAGAAATACAGAAAACCATCCATAATCATATGAAATTTACGCCCGTTTGACAAGTACCCGGAACAAATTTCAATGTTTTTTGTCGAAAGTTTGCCGATTCTTAGCCACTCCATGCAAAGGCTGGGGAGAGTGGGCTTTTTGGAATCGGCGCATAACAAAAAACAGACATCCGGCAGTTTGGGATGTCTGCTAATGATGGGAGTTATGCTAATGCTGAGGTTTGTTGCCACTGGGCACACGCTTCCCTTTGATGACCTTTGTACAAGGGAGGCTTGTTGCCTACCCTCAGTCACCTTACAGCACGGAGGGCTGACAGAGGGTAGCGCAGGTTGGATGTCCTGCCCACAGGCCCTGCAAATACCCCTACCATCAGTCAGGCTGCGCCTGACAGCTTCCTCCCCCGATGGGGGACGGACGTCCAGCCCGCCTTCCTGACGGACAGGCGGGCTGTTCGCCCCGGAGCAGGACAACAGTTGCCGCGGCTTTCGTGGCAGGGTC
>JAFVXE010000039.1 GCA_017501255.1 Clostridia bacterium
AGGTGCTCCCCGCACCGCGACGGTAGCGGACGACGTCAAATCCCTAAGCTGTTTTTCGGGGCGGGTAAAGGGCACAGGTTGGGCAGTCAATAAACAAGGATGTACCCAAGCCCCTGCGGCGCATTGCGCATTGTGCCCGCCTGCCGGACAAAAGGGCAATCCAAGGGATTTGACCAAAGGAAGGGAGGCCGAAGGCCGACTAATGGCGAGGACAGCGCTTTAGCGCTCCCGCAGCCATGTAGCCGCGACGCGAAGCGGGGCGGCCGCATAGGAGCGTGTCGCCGTTTTCTGGTTCCTCTTTTTCAAAAGAGGAACCGCAGGGAGACGGAGGGAAGCGCGTGCCCAGTGGGCACAACGCCGAAGGCGTTAGCGACCCGCAGTCTTCAACCGAAGCAAGGGCTGGGCACGGTTAGTGCCCAGAACGCCGACTGAGGTTGCGGCAGAGGGGCGCGCAGCCCCCACCCACTCCCTCGCAGCGGCACTGCGAGATGAATCTCTCCATCCACAAAAACCCCTCCCCCGGAGGGGAGTTGACTTTCCCTTGATTTCAAGGGATAATAAGTAGGATTTGGAACGCTGAAAAACGCCTTTGGAGGCTTTTTCAACAGAAAGGCAGGTGCGCCCATGGAACAGGAACAGCTGACAGCCATCGTGCAGGATACCACTTTCCGCAATGATGAAAACGGCTATACCGTTCTTCACGCCGTGGTGGGGCGCACCGAGCATACCATTGTGGGCATTCTGCCGGAACTGAGCCCCGGCGAAAACGTGACCTTCGAAGGCCACTGGACGGAGCATCCCACCTACGGGCGGCAGTTTTCCTCCAACAAATGCACCATCACCCCGCCCACGGGCAAGAGCGCCATTGAAAAATATCTGGGTTCCGGGCTGATCAAGGGCATCGGCCCCAGCACCGCCAAGCTGATTGTGCAGCATTTCGGCGAAGGCACCATGGATGTTTTGGACGAACATCCGGAACGCCTGACGGAGATTCCCGGCATCGGCCCCAAAAAGGCCGCCATGATCATGGAAAGCTACACCGAGCAGATGGGGATGCGCCGGGCGCTGGTGTTTTTGCAGAACTACGGCATCAGCCCCAATCTGGCCATGAAGGTGGCCAAGTATTACGGCGAAAACACCGTCGCCCTCATCCGGCAGAACCCCTACCGCATGGTGACGGATATCGACGGCGTGGGCTTTCTCACCGCTGACCGTATTGCCATCAGCATGGGCATCGACCCCATGAGCGAGCACCGCATCCGGGCGGCGCTGTTCTATCTGCTGTCGGAGGCGTCCGGCAACGGCGGGCACACCTACCTGCCCCACGAAGCGCTGAAGCAGCGGGCTGCCGCCATGCTTCGGGCGGATGAGGAGTTGGTGGACCGGCAGATTACCCAGGGGCTTCTGGAAAAAATGATGGTGGGCTTCTCCATGCCCGGGGAGGACGACGCAGTCTGTCTGCCCCTGTATTTCCATGCGGAAAACGAAGTGGCTATGCGGCTCCACTATCTGATGACCGCCCGGCCTTACAAGCGGGTCACCGGCCTTGACGAGCGCATTGCCGCCTACGAAGCCGAGCAGGGCGTTCAGTTCAGTCAGCGGCAGAAAAAAGCCATCCGCAGCGCAGTGGAGGAAGGGGTGCTGGTGATCACCGGCGGCCCCGGCACCGGCAAAACCACCATTATCCGCTGCATCCTGTCCCTTTTGAAGGAGGACAACGACATCCTGCTCTGCGCCCCCACCGGCCGTGCCGCCAAGCGCATGAGCGAGGCCACCGGCGAGGAGGCCAAGACCATCCACCGGCTTTTGGAATACGGCGGCGAGGCGGACACCTTCGCCCGGGGGCAGGACTATCCGCTGGAATGCGACTGCCTGATTGTGGATGAGATGAGCATGGTGGACGTGGTGCTGATGCGGGGCCTTTTGCGGGCCATCACCCCCGGCACCCGGCTGATTCTGGTGGGCGACGCCGATCAGCTGCCCAGCGTGGGGGCAGGCAATGTGCTCCATGATATTCTGGCAAGCGACGCCGTGCCCAATGTGCGCCTGACGGACATCTTCCGGCAGGACGAAAGCAGCATGATCGTGCTCAATGCCCATAAGATCAACCATGGCGAAATGCCGATTCTGAAAAACAAGGACACCGACTTCTTCTTTGAAAAGAAGATGCTGCAAAGCGAGGCGGCCCAGACCATCTGTCAGCTTTTGCAGACCCGGCTGCCCAAGTATCTGCGCTTTCCCGAGGACAAGTGGCGCAGCGAGGCCGTGCGCACCATTCAGGTGCTGACCCCCACCAAGAAGGGCGACTGCGGCGCCATCCACCTGAACCAGCTGTTGCAGGCGGCCCTGAACCCGGAGCGGCCCGGGCAGGACAGCATCGCCCACGGCGAAACCGAGTTCCGGGTGGGGGACAAGGTGATTCAGACCAAGAATGACTATCAGCTGGAATACAAGCGGCGCACCCAGTTTGGCTGGGAGGACGGCACCGGCGTATTCAACGGCGATGTGGGCTATGTGGAGCGCATCGACCCGGCGGAGCACCTGCTGACCGTGTGCTTTGACGACGACCGGTACGTGACCTATCAGAAGCAGCAGCTGGATGCGCTGGAGCTGGCCTATTGCCTGACGGTGCACAAGAGCCAGGGCAGCGAGTTCCCGGTGGTGGTTCTGCCCGTGGTGGGCGGCCCGCCCATGCTGATGGTGCGCAATCTGCTCTACACCGCCCTGACCCGTGCCCGGCACCTGGTGGTGCTGGTGGGCCGGGAGGAGGTCATCCGGCAGATGGTGGAGAACAACCATATTGCGGCCAGGTATACCATGCTCCGGGAGCGGCTGGTGAGTTATCAGACGCTGGGGGAGATGAAAATGCCGTAAGCCACCGTGGCGGGCTTGCCGCATCCCCAGAGATATGCTATACTTCCCTTGCAGCTTTTCACGTTTCTGTATCAAACGTGGAAGGCTGCTTTTGTTTGTCTGCAACAAAAACGCCGTCCGCTGCGGAATGGCAGGGACGGCGTTGGTCACAGGGAAAGGGGAACGCTGATGATGAAAAAGACCTTCTACACCGAATGGGCCTATGTGGCCGGACTTTTGCTGATCGCCGCCGGGGTGGTGCTGATGGAAAAAGCCGATTTCGGGATGTCCATGATCGTGGCGCCGGCGTATCTTTTGCACCGGTGACTGAGCCCCATGTGGAGCTGGTTCACCTTCGGCACGGCGGAGTACTGCTTCCAGGCGCTTTTGCTGGTGGTGATGGGGCTTGTGCTGCGCCGCTTTCAGCTGGGGTGGCTGTTCAGCTTCGTGACGGCGGTGGTCTACGGGCTGGTGCTGGACGGGCTGATGGCGCTGGGGGCGTACCTGCCAGCGGATGCCCTGTGGCTCCGGGCGGTATGGTATGTGCTGGGGATGCTGCTGTGCTCCATGGGCGTGGCCTGTATGTTCCACACCTATCTGTCCCCGGAGGTGTACGAGCTGTTTGTGAAGGAGGTATCCGCTGCCTGCGGGGTGGAAATCCACCGTTTCAAGACCGGGTATGACTGCGTCAGCTGCCTTGTGGGACTTGTGATGAGCTTTCTGATTTTCGGGCTTTGGCAGTTTGTAGGCGTGAAATGGGGCACCATCCTCTGTGCGCTGATGAACGGCTGGATCATCGGGCGGTGTTCGGCTTTGCTGGAGAAGGGCTTTGTGTTTCGGGATGCGCTGCCGTGGCGGCGGTTTTTTACCGGGGAGGAAGTTGTGGCTGCAAGCCATGAGGGAATGTAACAGAGGTTTTGGATAGAACAACACCCGCCGACGCAATATCGGCGGGTGTTCCTTACATTTTTACTCCTCCACAATCAGCTTCCCGTCCTCAATGCCGGTTACCTTGGCCAGCGCCTTCACATGATAACCCGCCTCCACCAGCTTCTGGTGGCCGGGCTGGAAGCTCTTTTCCACGCACACGCCGATGCCGATCACCTCGGCCCCGGCCTGACGGCACAGGTCGCACAGCCCCTCGGCAGCTTCGCCGTTGGCCAGGAAGTCATCCACGATGAGCACCTTGGAACCCTCTGGCAGGTACTGCCTGGCTACCCGGATATGGTTTTCCACGCCGTGGGTAAAGGAGAACACCCGGCTTTCGTACACATCGCCGGTTACGTTGCGGGTGGGGCTCTTCTTGGCAAATACCACGGGAATGTTGCCGCAGGCGATGGCGGTGGTCAGCGCACCGGCGATGCCGCTGGCTTCCACGGTGAGCACCAGATCGGGCTTTTTTGCCAGAAATTCTTCGGCAAAGGCCTGGCCGATCTTCACATACAGCGCCGTATCCATACGGTGATTGAGAAACATATCCACCTTGACGATGTCCGTACCGATGCCGATGCCATGGGCCCGTACCGCTTCCACCAGTTCTTTCATGGGGCAGTCCTCCTTGGAATCTTCGCTTTGATAGGGATATTGTAAACGGATGACCAACGAAAATCAAGGGAAGATGGAAGAAAATGCGGCAGGGATGCAGGATGTTTTGCGATGAACATGAAAAAATCTCCGGAGCTGACGGGCGCATTGCACACCCATCCTCCGGAGATTTGGTTGATTTCGGCGATCTTCCCGCCTGCCATGCAAAGCACGGCGGTGCGGGGGCAAGGGACAGCGCCCCACATCCATCCCCCCGCCATTACTCGCCCTTCACCATCCCCCGCAGCGCATCCTTCAGGGTGGCGTTGTTTTCGTTGGCCATGGGGGGCACCAGCAGCAAAGTGAAAGCGAAGCGCAGCACCACGGAGAGGAGGATGAGCACCTTGTAGCGGTCAAAGGAGCCGGTGAACAGGCGGGCGGCGTTGCACCACTCCAGGAACCAGCCGCCGCAGAGGGTGCCCAGCGCCACGCCCACCAGTGCGGTGATGCAGGAAAACAGGGCGATATAGGTGGGGCGGCTCTCGTCAGGGGAGGCGGAAAGCTGCATACTGTTGGCAGCCAGATTGCTGGCGCTCCAGAAGAAGGCACCCACCACATTGTGCAAAAGCGTAGGCCAGATATTGCCCGGGGTGGACAGCAGATAGAACGCCGGGGTCAGGGAAGCGCCGATGCAGCCGATGAGCATCACGTTTTTGCTGCCGAAACGGTCCAGGGTGCGTCCCCAGCGGGGCACGGCCACCACCGTCGCCACGGAAGCCGCCACTGTGCCGTAGATGGTGATCTCCATGAAGGTGAGGCCCATGCTGTTCATGGCATAGGGGGTCAGGAAGGAGCCGGACAGGTTGGCGGTGAAGCACCAGGCCGTCCACATGATGACCAGCTTCATGAAAGGCTTGTTACGCAGGGCTTCCAGAATGGTCTTGTGCATGGGGTCTTTTTTGGGTTTGGCCGTCCATACTTCCGGAGCAAAAGCGAAGCAGATCATATCCAGCACGCCCAGACCGCCGCCGATCAGGAATATGACGATGTATTTGGAATCGATGGGCAGCACATCCAGCAGATAGGCCACCAGCAGACCGAACAAAAGGCTGCCCGATGCGGTCAGCGTATCCCGCAGGGACAGCCACCGCCCCCGGATCCGCAGGGGCGCCAGATCGGAAAACCAGGGGAACCAGCACACGTTGATCACGCTGCCCAGAATGGAGGAAATGCCCAGCAGGGCGATCAGGGTGATCAGGGGCAGCTGGCTTTCCGGCACCCGGGACAAAAGCGGCAGAAAGCCGAAAAACATCCACAATAGCCGGGAAACGAGGCCGATGGTCAGCATATAGATCTTGCGCTTGTGGGTGCGGTTGACCAGCAGCGAAAAAGGAATCTGCATCAGCGCAGCGATCTGGGGAATGGCTACCAGCAGACCGAATTCCATATCCCCAGCGCCCAGCATACCCGCCAGACCCACCAGCGCAGCCGTACCGCCGCCGCACACGATGCCGTGCAGCGTGCCAAACAGGTTGCCGCCCAGAATCCAGTTCAGACCCCGGCGCACCGGCGCAGGCAGCTGCGCCTCGGCATACAGATTGTCAAAGGGGCTGATGCGGCGAAAACGGTTTCTCATGGCAGAATGCTCCTTATGCAATGGGATGATGCAATGGCATCGGGTGGATAGTTCGACCAAGGAGCGGGGAATCCTGCCGGGTTTGGGGGAGAAATTTTGGGGGAGCTGCTGACTGAGGGTGGCGGCGGTGTGGTGGAAGAGCTGGTTGCCTTGCCAAAGGCCCTGCAAATACCCCTACCATCAGTCAGGCTACGCCTGACAGCTTCCTCCCCCGATGGGGGAAGAAGCCTTTTTGGGGACGTTTCCTTTGTTGGGTAACCGGCAGGAACGGAAGCACAGTCAACAAACACAAAACACCTTGTTCGGGAGGCAAGAGAAACGGAGCACAGCCAAGGTGCTCCCCGCACCGCGACGGTAGCGGACGACGTCAAATCCCTAAGCTGTTTTTCGGGGCGGATGAAGGGCACAGGTTGGG
>JAFVXE010000040.1 GCA_017501255.1 Clostridia bacterium
CAGTCATCGTTCTGGGCACTAACCGTGCCCAGCCCTCGCTTCGGTTGACGACTGCGGGTCGCTAACGGCTTCGCCGTTGTGCCCACTGGGCACGCGCTTCCCTCCGTCTCCCCTGCCGGGTGTGGGCAGAGCCCACAAACCTTGCGCCGCAGCGCTTTCTTGCAAGCACAGCGAGCGCTGAAGGCGCAAGATGTGCGACTTTGATCCAAAAGCATGGGTTTATCGACAGTCTGAGGCCTCTAACGCATGATGAAGGCCTTTTGCATTATTGAAGTTTTGCCCAGAGCTGGGGCAGTATCTTTTCAAACTGTACCCCGTAACGCAGGGGCTGACCGTCCTGAAGCGTCAAAGCAATGACATCGTGGGTCAGCGCAAGCGCCATGGCGGCAGCATCCTGTACTGTTCGGTTATTCATCAACCCAGCCAACAGCAAGGATGCAAACACATCGCCGGTGCCGTGAAATACGCCCTCAAACCGGGAACGGAACTGGAATACCGGCTGGGGCATATGGCGGCTCTGAATGGCCAGACCAGTGTGCTCCGGGCTGAACGCAATATCCGTAATAACCACATTTTCCGGGCCAAGCGCCAACAGGCCGCTGGTCAGTCGGGCGATCAATTCGGGGGTACAGCCTTCGCTTGGATAGGGTTCATCCAGCAGGAAGCAGGCCTCCGTCAGGTTGGGCACGATGGTTCTGGCACGGCGGCACAGCCTGCGCATCTGGGACGGCATGGTTGCGTCCATCAGGGAATACATCCGTCCGTGATCACCAAAGGCAGGATCCACAAAAATGTGCGTGTTTTCATTGCAGAGCCTGTCCATCATGCCCAGCACATCATCCACCTGCGCCCCGGAAGCCAGATAGCCGCTGTAGAACGCATCGTAGGAACGGCCAAGGGTGGCGAGATGATCAGCGATGGGCAGCAGCTGATTGCTCAAGTCCAGATAGGTATAGCCGGTGAATTCGCCGGTATGGGTGCTCAGCAGGGCTGTGGGTACGATGGACGTTTCCACGCCGGCAGCCGATAGGATGGGAAGCGCCACCGTCAGCGAGCAGCGGCCCACGCAGGAAATATCATGTACGGCAATGGCACGTTTCTGCACGTCTGCCGCCTCCTTGCAGTTGGTTTCAACGCTCATCATCATACACCATTTGGTGAAAAATGCAAGCCTGCCCATTTGTCGAATGGGTTTGTTTATGATATACTGAGAAAAAACGTGCAGGAGGCGACCATCATGGCCGAAGCGAAAACCCCACACAGCCATAACGGGCATCGCCAGCGACTCAGACAGCGCTATTTAGCCAATGGTTTGAATGGTTTTGCACCCCACGAGGTGCTGGAGCTGGTGTTGGGCTATGCCATTCCCAGGCAGGATGTGAATCCGTTGGCTCATGAGTTGATGGATCGCTATGGTTCCCTGCACAAGGTGCTGGAAGCGGATCCTGCGGATTTGCAGCGGGTGGAAGGCATCGGCGAATATTCTGCGGTGATGCTGTCGCTGTTTCCTGCGGTGGCGGCCAAGTGCGAGGAAAGCCGTATGGCGCGCCGGGAAGTGTTGATGAATCGGGATGCGGCGGAGGCTCACTGCATCAGGCTGTTGAAAGGCTGCAAAGAGGAGCATTTCTATGCCGTTCTGCTCAGCGGTCAGATGGAAGTGCTGGCAGATATTCTGATCTCCCGTGGCTCTCTCAGTGAGGTGCCCTCCTATCCCCGGGTGATCGCTGATTATGCTCTTCGCTATAATGCCCATGCGGTACTGCTGTGCCACAATCATCCCGGCGGTTCCACAGTGCCCTCCACTGCGGATATCGGCTCTACCAGAAGGTTGCAGGATGCGCTTGATCTGCTGGAAGTGCGCCTGATTGATCATGTGGTGGTGGCAGGGCAGCAGGCAACCAGCATGATGGCCATGAACCTGCTGGAAACCATCGGCGGTGAAACCGTTGCGAAGAACAGGGCAGCCAATTCCGCTGGCGAGGTGGCGCTGAAACGCCGCATGACCCAGCTGTTGGCTGGCAAAGTGGAGGATACATAAGCGTGCATAAGGAAAAAACAGCCTCGAAAGGCTTTTGGAGAAAGGGTTTTCGCATCATGCTATGGCTGATTTTGATCGGGCTTGCGGTATATGCCGGGCTGGTGGCATGGGTCTATGTGCAGGAAATCAGCGTGGCGGAACCAACGGATTATGACAGCATCATCGTGCTGGGGGCGCAGGTGCAGCCCAGCGGAGAGCCCTCGGTGCAGCTGCGCTGGCGGCTGGACCGGGCACGGGAGGTCTATGATCAGTCTCCCTGCGTGATCGTGGTTACCGGCGGTCAGGGGGATAATGAACCGGCTCCCGAAGGCGATGTGATGCGGGCAGTCCTCATCAGTGAGGGAGTGCCGGAACATCATGTGATCAGCGATCCGGAAAGCGTGAATACCCAGCAGAATCTGGATAACGCCTGGGCGATTCTGACGGAACTGGGCCTGTCCAGACCGGTGGTGGTCACCAGCGATTATCACCTGCCCCGCGCCATGCAAATGATGCGGGATATGGGACTGGAGCCGCAGGGCGCAGGCAGTCTGTGCAAACCGGGTATCAATTTCTGGTTGAAAAATCATTTACGAGAGGCATTGGCATGGGTGAAGTATTGGGGCGTGAAGTACCTGAAACTGCCGCTTTGATGGAAAGCGCATGGACAGAGAGGCTGAAGGTGGAACTGGACAGGCTGGGAGTGGCTTATGATGCCGCTGCACCGGCGCGTATTGCCCGGTATCACAGGCTGCTTACGGAATGGAATACCTTTATGAATCTTACTGGCGATACGGACTTTGACAGCGCCATTGACCGGCTGTATCTGGATTCGTTGGCACCGCTGGGGATGGAGAATGCCTTCCCGGAAGGGGCATCCCTGATTGATGTGGGCACCGGCGCAGGCTTTCCGGGCTTGCCGCTGGCCATTGCCCGCCCGGATTTGCAGGTAGTGCTGCTGGATTCCCTCAACAAGCGGCTGAAGTTTTTGGCGGCTGTGGTGGAGGAACTGGGGCTTACCAATGTACGTCTCTGCCATGCCCGTGCGGAGGATGCCGGGCGGGATGCTGCTCACCGGGAACAGTATGACCGTGCGGTGGCACGTGCAGTGGCGCCTTTGCCGGTTTTGTGCGAGCTGCTCTTGCCCATGGTGAAGACCGGTGGGGAAATGCTTTGCTACAAGGGGCCTGCTGCCGAGGCGGAATGGCAGGCGGGGGAGAAGGCAGCCAAGCTGGTGGGCGGCGGAACGCTGACCAGCACACCGGTTGCATTGCCCACCCAGCCGGAGTGGGCGCATTGTGTGGTGCGCTGCCCCAAGGAGCAGAAGACCCCCAAAACCTATCCCCGGAAGGCGGGTACCCCTGCCAGAGAACCGCTGGGCGGGTATGTGAAGCCTGAAAAATAAGCGGTGACAGGATGAAGGAGTACATGATCGCAAGCATTCTTATGGTGGTTTCTGCATTGGCATTCTGGATGAGCATCCGTTCTTTCAGGGAAAAAGGCTTTCTGTTCAATAATGCGTATCTTTTCGCTTCCCAAAAGGAACGAGAGAGCATGAAGAAAGGGCCATACTATCGCCAGTCGGCCATCGTCTTTCTGCTGCTGGGCTTCCTCTTTTTCTTCAACGGCATTCAGGTGCTGTGCAAAGCGGACTGGATTTTCGCTGTTGTGATGGTGAACGCAGCCGTTGCTGTTGTGTATGCTGTTGTATCGGACATTGTGATTGAGAAAAACAACAAAGAATAACAGACCCCTCTGCTGGTTTTTTCCATGCGGAGGGGTTTCCTGCTGTATCGTCTTCATTCCATGCCGGAAAACCGTTCGTCTGCATTCGTCAGCATTCCCTGTCCGTGGCTGGCGGTGCTCTCTTCGATTCGACAGACGGGGTCGTCCGTTCGTGCGCTTTCTTGCTCATCCGACAGCCAGCCGTAGCGAAGGCTGTCGGACGAAACTCCGTTATCCCTTGCAGGGAAAGGGATAGCGGACATGGAAATCAAAATGGCAGAACGTGCCTTCCGGGCTGCGCCGACTACGGGGGAGGGTCAGGCGCAGTCTGGAGGCACGTTCAATAGACTGGAGGAGGCGATGGCTGTGCAGGCGACCACCGATCAGGTTCGCTGGGTGCCCATCGAAGAGATTGTGGCGGAGGATGCACAGATGGATGACAGCCCGGATGGAGATGTGCTTTTGAGCCTGCGCAGCGACGGGCGGTATTTGTTGCTCAGCGGCAGTGACAAAGTGGCACGGTATCGTCTGGCAGGCCTCAGCTGTGTGGATGCGGTCATCTGTCCCAGCGACCGGGTGGAGGAGCGTATCTCCAAGCTGTTGGACAAGCAGGCAAGGGGCAGGCTGCATTTTTTGGAGGAGGCGGAAGCCTACCGCAGCCTGATGACCGGGGATGGTCTGACTGCCGAAGAACTGTCCCAGCGCACGGGCCGCTCGGCGGGCACCATTCGCCGCAAGGTGCGCTTGTTGGGGTTGAGCGAAGAAACGCTGGAAATGATTCGGGAAAACGGGATCAGTGAGCGCACAGCGGAGGTGTTGCTCCGCATTCCCGGCCAGCAGGGGCAGCAGCGGGTGTTGAAGCAGGTCATTGAGGCCGGGCTGGATTTCAAGGCCACCGAAGCGTTGGTGGATCAGGTGCTGAGCCGGATGCCCATTCCCCTCAGCAGCGGACGGCGGCTGAAACCCATGATGCGGGATTACCGGCTGTATCTGAATGCCATCCGGAGCATTGTGGAGCAGATGCAGGATGCTGGTGTAGAAGCGGATTTACAGGTGTCCATGGGCAGGCGGGTGGCGGATGTGCGCATTACCATGCCGCTGTTTATGGAGCGCAGGGGTCAGGCATAGGGCCTCCGTTGCACCCGTAAGCCCTCCTGTGCTATACTGGAAGAAAGAATAGCACCAAAGAGGAGGCAATATCATGAATGATTTGATGAAGAAAGCCTTGGAAGGCATGAAAGCCAACGGCTTTGAAGTGGTGGAAGCGGATACCGCTGCTCAGGTCAAAGAATACCTGCTGGGGGCCATCGGCAGGGAAAGCACCGTAGGCACCGGCGGTTCCATGACGGTGCTGGAAACCGGCATTCTGGATGCACTCATTGAGCGGGGAAATACCGTCTACAGCCACTGGAAAGCCGTCCCGGAAGACCGGCCCCAGACCATGCGCAACGCCCGCAATGCGGATGTGTATCTCACCTCTGCCAATGCGGTTACCAAGGATGGCCGTCTGGTGCTGGTGGATGGTACCGGCAACCGGGTGGGCGCAGTCTGCGACGGGCCCCGGCAGGTGTATTTTGTCATCAGCCACAAAAAGCTGGTGGACGGCGGTACCAATACCGCTGTGGCCCGCATCAAAAAGCAGGCCTGCCCGCCCAATGCCAGCCGTCTGGGGCTGGATACGCCCTGTGCACGCACTGGCATCTGCGGTGCCGATTGCCCGGACAGTATGTGCCGCCTGACCCTGACCGTGGACCGCACGCCCCGGGGCCGTCAGTTTACCGTCATCTGGGTGGAAGAACCACTGGGCTACTGACCGTCTCTTGAGCAAAATGTGAAAAAATTTCAAAAAACAGCGCTATCAACAAAAAAACAGTAGCGCTGTCTTTTGGTTTATGGTAAAATGTATAGTGGTCTATGCTATGGGCATGGATCAGACTATCATATGGGTGGGTGAACCCTCATGAATGAACGGGCAAGCAGGCTGATTCAGGCCATGAACCTGAATGAGCATGAAGCCGTGCTGGTGCACAATCCCAGCAATATGTTCTACCTTTCCGGTTATACGGGCGAGGGTCTGGTGCTGATTGCCGCCAAGGTGCAGGCGATTGTTACCGACTTCCGCTACACCGAGCAGGCAGAAAAACAGGCCCCGGCCTACAGTGTGGAGGCCACCAGCAAGGATCGCCGGGAGTCTGCCGTGGTGGCGGAGCTGTGCCGGACGTATCACCTGGATACCATTTACTACGAAGATGACTATCTCACCGTCCGGGGTTTTGACACGCTCCAGAAGAACGTGCCCGGGATCGAGTGGAAGAGCCTGGGCGGCGTGCCCCAGCGGCTGCGCCAGATCAAGGACGAGGGCGAACTGAACCTGATCCGCAAGGCCTGCAAGATCACTGGCGACGCTTTTGAGCGGATGCTGGGCAATATCAAAGAGGGCATGACGGAGAAGGAAATCGCACTTCAGCTGGAGTACGATATGCTCACCCACGGTGCCGACGGCATCGCCTTTGCCACCATCGTGGCAGCGGGCGCCAATGGTTCCCTGCCCCACGCCATTCCTGGTGATTACAAGGTTCGCAAGGGCGATATGATCACCATGGACTTTGGTGCCAAGTGCGGCGGCTATTGCGCCGATATGACCCGTACCTTTGCTTTGGGTCAGCCCAGCGATGAAATGCGCCGGGTGTACGAAACCGTGCTGGAAGCGCAGAAGCGCTCTCAGGCAGCGGTGATGGCCGGCAAGTGCTGCGAGCACATCGATGCCATTGCCCGCAACTATATCGACCAGAACGGCTATGAAGGCCGCTTCGGTCACGGCTTGGGCCACAGCCTCGGCATTGATGTGCACGAGAGCCCCCGCCTCAGCCAGAATTGCAGCGATCTGCTGCAGGTGAACCAGCTTGTCACCGTTGAACCCGGCATCTACCTGCCCGGTATCGGCGGCGTACGGATAGAGAATACTGTAGTGGTCAAGGAGGGCGGCTGCGAAGCCCTCACCCTGCCCACCACGGATCTGATCATCCTCTGAGGACATCCGTTCTCTTCTCAGATCACCGTCAGACAAAAGTCAAACAAATGGAAACGGAGGAAACAACAATGATTACTGCGGGCGATTTTCGTAAGGGTATTACCATCGAGTGGGACGGCGGCGTGTGGAACATCGTGGACTTCCAGCACGTAAAGCCCGGCAAGGGCGCTGCCTTTGTGCGTACCAAGCTGAAGAACATCATGACCGGCGCTGTTATCGAGCGCTCCTTCAACCCCACTGACAAGATGCCCCGCGCCATCGTGGAAACCAAGGATATGCAGTATGTGTATACCGATGGTGAGTTCTACTACTTCATGGATCTGGAAACCTACGAGCAGCTGCCCCTGAACGCCGATCAGGTGGAAGACGCCATCCCCTTCGTGAAGGAAGGCACCAACGTGACCATGCGCTTCTTCAAGGGCGCTGCCTTCAGCGTGTCCGCTCCCAACTTTGTTGAGCTGGAGATCACCGACACCGAGCCCGGCTTCAAGGGCGATACCGCCAGCAACACCTACAAGCCCGCCACTCTGGAAACCGGCTTCACCCTGCAGGTGCCCCTGTTCATCAACACCGGCGACCGTATCCGTGTGGATACCCGCACCGGCGAGTACATGGAACGCTGCTAATCTCTTCAAATAAAGGAGAAAACCATGGCAAATATCACCGAGCGCACCGCCTACCTGCGTGGTCTGGCGGATGGCCTGAACCTGGACAAGGAAAAGGCCGAGAACAAGCTCCTTCTGGAAATGCTGAATGTGCTTGACGAACTGGCTCAGCATATCACCGAGACCGATGCGGACTTGGACGAACTGGCTGAGTATGTTGAGGACATGGATGCCGATCTGGCCGATGTGGAAGAAGTGCTCTTCGATGACGAAGACGACTGCGACTGCTGCGACCATGACTGCGATTGCGAAGACTGCGACTGTGATTGCGACGATTGCGATTGTGACTGCGATCACGAGCTGGCCTTCTCCTGCCCCAACTGCGGCAAAACCGTTATGATCAGCGCTTCCGACATCGACTTTGACGAGAGCCCCGTCTGCAGTGCCTGCGGCGAGCCCTTCTTTGTGGATGTGGAGGATGAGGACGAGGAGTAATCCCCGCCTTGCTATGTGGCTGCTGACAGCCAAGCGAGAAAACCGGGTTGACAACAATCCGGTTTTCTGTTATCATTCATTTAACACTTATGTTAAATGTTAAATATCAAATGTGAAACATAAGTGAGCCAGCATCCACAGCTGACAGAAAGAGAGGAAGTCTATGTCATTGCAGGAAACCCTCAAAGCGCTGTCCGACCCGACACGCAGAGAGATTTTGCAACTACTTCGCAGCGGCAGCAAATCCGCAGGGGAGATCAGCGATCAATTTGATATTACAGCAGCGGCGATCTCAAGGCATCTGTCCGTTTTGAAGGATGCAGACCTGATCCGTGATCAGCGGGAGGGTAAGTTTATCATCTACACCCTGAATACCTCCGTGTTGGAGGATGTGCTGTTCTGGGTATCCAACCTGAAGGGAGAGTAATGTTATGCTCAAGAAATACAGCAAAACCCTGATCGTCACCACCATCATCATTCTGCTGCCCGTATTGGCGGGCATCATTCTGTGGAACAAACTGCCGGAGCAGATTCCCACCCATTTCAACGCTGCCGGTGAGGTGGACGGCTATGGCAGCAAGGCTTTTGCCGTATTCGGCCTGCCGCTGATGCTGGTTGCGTTTCAGTGGCTGTGCGCCGTGGGCAGCCTGAAAATGGATCCCAAGGCGAAAAATCTGGAAGGCAAGGTATTCTCGCTGGTGCTGTGGATCATTCCGGTGCTTTCCATCGTGATGAATGCGCTGGTGTACTGCACTGCACTGGGCATGAACATGAATGTGCAGATCATTGTGCCGCTGCTGATGGGTCTGCTGATGGTCATCATCGGCAACTGGCTGCCCAAGTGCAAGCCCACTTGGACGCTGGGCATCAAGCTGCCCTGGACGCTGGCGGATGAGGACAACTGGAACCGTACCCACCGCTTTGCCGGGCCTGTCTGGGTGGTCTGCGGCCTGGTGATCATGTTGTGCGCACTGATTGGCGGTGCCTTTTTGTGGGTGATAGCGGCGGCACTTGTGGTGATGATTGCAGCCCCCACGGTGTATTCGTTCCTGCTGTTCAATGGGAAGATCAAATAAGATGTACGGGGGAAAATTCGTTTATGAAGGCATTTGTGAAATCACATTGGAAAACACTGCTTTTCTTTGCAGTGGTGGGTCTGATTGGCGGCTACTTCACCGGTCTGTACGTACTGGAAAGCTATCCGCCGGAAATGCAGCAGGAGCTGCTGGTGCAGGGGCTGAACGCCACGATGCTGGGGCTGGTGTCGGCAGTGCAGAGTGCGGGCTATGGTCTGGTGCTGGGTGCTGCGGGCATTTGGCTGGGCAAGAAAATCGGTCTGTGGAAGGACGAATGGAGCATCACGAAAAAGCCTCTGCTGGCAGCCTTGATCATCAGCCTAATCGGTGGTCTGGCGTTGATTTTCCCGGATTTGCTGTTCTTTGGCCGATATGAGCAGGCATTGCTGGATGTGTATGCTGTCAAGCCGACGATTCCTTATCTGTTGGCTACGGTCACCTATGGCGCAGTGATCGAGGAGGTCATGCTGCGGCTGTTTATGATGTCACTGGTGGCGTTTGTGCTGCATCTGCTCTTTGAGCGCAGGCGGGAAGGGGTGAGCACATGGGTGCTGGTGGCAGCAAATGTGATCTCTGCGCTGCTGTTTGCAGCCGGGCATCTGCCTGCAACCAAGATCATGTTTGGCCTTTCGCCTATGATCGTGCTGCGTTGCTTTCTGCTCAACGGTTTGTTCGGGGTGGCCTTTGGCTGGCTGTACCGCAGGTTTGGCCTTCGCTATGCCATGATCGCTCACGGCGGCTGCCATATGGTTTCCAAGCTGATCTGGATCTTGTTCATATAAGTGATGTGGGCAGGGCTTTCGGGTTCTGCCTGTTTTTCTTTTTTTGCGCTTGCAACAAAATGGGCTGGTTGCGCATCTAATGGGTGGAACGTTCCCAAAGAGGTGATGAAGATTGACCAAAGAAAGGTTTGTGGAGCAGATTGACGCTCTGCAAGGGAGGTTGTACCGCATTGCCCTGTCCATGCTGCGCAATGATGCAGATGTGCAGGATGCCTTGCAGGAAACCGTGCTCAAGGCATGGGAAAAACAGTATACCCTGCGCAACGAAGCCTATTTCGCCACATGGGTAACCAGGATTGCCATCAACGTGTGCAAGCAGATCCTGCGGCAGCGGAAACGAATGGTTCTGATGGAAGAATTGCCGGAAACCCCGGTCACTTTCCATGGCATCACGCTGAAAATGCTGCTGGAAACGCTGCCGGAAAAGCTGCGCCTGCCCTTTGTTCTGCAATATTCGGAGGGCATGGACGCTTCTGAGATTGCAGCAGCCCTGCACCTGAGCCAATCTGCGGTACGCAGTCGGATTCACCGTGCCAAATTGATTTTACGAAAGGAGTTGGCCTATCATGAAGAAGAATCCATGGCATCCCGATGACCTGCGGCAGGTTTTCCCGGAGATTCCGGAAAACATCTCCCGGCTGGTGATGGATACGGCCAACTCCGTCAAGGAGGAAACGGAAATGAAGATGCGGCATACGGTAAGCGTTGCATTGGCCTTCGTGCTGGTATTCATTTGTCTGATGGGCGTTGCGCTGGCGGTGTTCCAGCCCAGAATTGCGGAGATTTTCGGCAGCCATTTTGGACAGGATTTCAAGGAATGGATGGAGGAAGGAAGCGTAGCCTCTGCGGAGGATTCCGTGGTGGTGGAAGGCATAACCTTTACTGTCAATGAGGTGGCAGTTCGTAACCACGGCTTGTACGGCGTGGGCACCATCACTCCCGGAGAAGGAACGCTTCTGCTCTGCGAGGATTATCCCGCCACGGAACCCTATGGCTACGCCACCTTCCACGGCGAGGAAGCCCCCGAGGGAACCCCGACGGTACTGGAAAAGGCGAAAGCAGAGGGCTGCGCCATCAAACAGGTGAGCTTCTATTTGAACGCCATCGGTGTGGATGACGGGGCGATGATCATGCCCAATGGCTGGGGAGCGGATGTCCGTCCCATGCGGGACGGCACGGTGCAGTTCCTCTTTGAAGTGGAGGATGGTCAGGCGGTATCAGCCCAGGCCGAGACCTATACCATCGAGCTGGAAGCCGTTGTGTGGAACGTATCTGCTGATGGGGAAGCGGACTATGAGAATCCTGTTCGCCAACAATGGACAGTGGAGGTTCAGCCCCAGCCTTTTGCGGAGGTGCTGGGCACCTCCCCGGAACCCACCGTCACCCCGGCACCTGCGGCAGTGGATGACTCCGTTACCCAGCCCCGGCAGGTGATCGTCCCGGAGGCATACACCCAAACGGGCACCTTGCCAGTATACAAAGCCACTGCCCGGAACTTTGACAGCAAACTGGACTACACCTGGTTCAATCAGAGCGGTGTCGCCAGCGAAGAAGTATATGCCAATCATACCGGCGGTTTGGTGTTGTTCAATGACGAAGCCCAGCTGAGCTGGTCTGCGGAAGCGGTTTTCTATGAAACCTATGACGGCACCTACGAGGCTACTTCCTTCGTCATTGAGGGACGGGAAGAAAAGCCCGTTACGGAAACCCTGCAAAAACGCACCATGACTTCGGAAGCCTGCTCGCTTGCCGGATGGATGCATTTCGGCTTCCCGGGGACAGATCAGGTCTATTCGCTGGAGCGTACCGAGCTGACCAACATCACCCTGGAAGAAGCCAAGGCCAAGGTGGAAGCATTGCTGGCCAAGCTGGGTCTGGAAGGGTACAGCTGCACCACTGCGCTGGATATGAGCCTGGAACGCATTCAGACCATGGGCGACGAGCTGAACCGTCAGATTGATCTGGGGAATCTGTCAACCAACAAATTCCGTTACGACTATTCCACTGCCACCGTGGACAACGAAGGCTATTATCTCCAGTACCACAAGTACGGAACCGAGGGCGATATTGCCGGACTGTTCAGCGGCACCTTCTATGTGACCGCTGACGGCGTGATGGAAGTGAACCTGCGGGACTACTATCAGCCCGGCGAAATCCTCTCGAACCCGGAGATGCTGCTGGATGCGCAGACCATTGCTGACCGGCTGCCCGAGGAAATGGCCAATTCCCGCTGGCCCGAAACCTTGGTGGAAATCCATCAGGCAGAGCTGACATGGATGCCTATGCGGGCAGATACAGGCAAAGATATGGTGATGAGCCCAGTGTGGGTGCTCAGCTATTCCTCAGAGGAATATGGACGTGTGAATAAGGATTGCTGGGCTATCTTCAACGCCATTGACGGCAAACTGATCACAGCGATTTTCAATTGATGCTGTATGGCTGTGCAGTGCTTCGCCCCGCTCAATCGTTGGATTGGGCGGGGCGTTTTCATGATTTGCCATCTTTGGCAGAAAGATGAGCTGTTTTTTCCGCAGCTTCCGTCTAAACAGATGAAAGGAGGGATGCGGCAGTGCAGGATGAAAGAACCCATTGGCTGGAAATGTTGATGACCACCCATGGCAGCGCCATTCTGCGGTTTTGTGCTTTGCAACTGAAGGATGTAAAGCTGGCTGAGGATGCGGCGCAGGAGGTGTTCCTCAAGGCATGGAAAGCCCGGGATGGTTTTCAGGGCCGGAGCAGCGAAAGAACATGGCTGTACCGGATTGCAATCAATACTTGCCGGGATTATCAGCGTACGGGATGGTTCCGGTGGGTGGATCGCAGAATCACACCGGAAGACCTGCTCCATCGTGGGCAGGAAGAATGCCGGTTTGACAGTCTGCCTGTTACCCAGGCTGTTCAGACGCTGCCGCCCAAATGGCGGACAGCCGTTTATCTGCGCTATTGCGAAGGGATGAAGCTGGCGGATGTGGCATCGCTGCAAGGGGTGTCCCAGGCAACGGTGAAACGCCGGCTTGCCAAAGCTGCCGCAATGCTTCGTGAAAAGCTGAAAGGATGGTATGATGAATAAACTGGGCAATCAGCTTAGGGAAGAACTCTCCTTGATCAACTGGACACAGCGTGACCAGAATGCTGTGCTTCGGCGTATACAGGAAGGAGAGGATCCTATGAAGAACAACAGCAGACGCTCGATTGGATTGATTTTGGCAGCAGCCTTGCTGGTGATGACGGTTAGCGCAATTGCCGCTTCCATGCTCTTTACCCCCCGCCACGATGCGGGCAGGCTGGCGGATGATGCCCTGCTGAGCCAATATGGCATCACCCCCAAAATGATGACCCTGTTCCATCGGGACATTGTGGAAAATGAGGATGGCTCCGCCACGGTGGTCTATGAGGCGCTGGAACCGGATGTGCGTCAGGGCCAAAACCCCATTGGTATGTACACAGTGACTGTAGCAGATGGAAAGGCCACTGCCGCATGGACACTGGAGGGGCAGGATACCTCCGGCGGTCTGTCGGCGCAGGCATGGGGCGCAGAACAATTGACCCTGTATGTGGAGGATTATGCCAACACCCGTCATTTCATGCGGGAAAACGGCCTTTTGGCAGAGGAATACGAAATTGGCGCCATTCCTTCTTATGAGGATTGGCTGGCGCAGCAGGAAACCAGGCAGGCAGAGGTGTTGGCGGCGGCTTCCATTTCGCTGGCGGATGCCCGTCAGTATGCCAAAGCAGCGCTGGTGGAGTCCTATCGGATGACAGAAACGCAGCAGAACCTGCTGTATCAGCTGGAAGGCGAGTACGACCAAACCACTTACGATATGCTCAATGGCCGTCCGGTGATTCACCTGTACTATCATCTCTCCCAGGGGGAGGAATGGACGGAGATGGACGGTATTTATGTGGTGACCGTTAATCTGCAAAGCGGCGCTGTGGAAGAAATCATCTATGATTCAGGTCTGGCCGGGAATGGCTGATGGGATCTTGGGGACGCTGGCTTGGCCGGCGTCCTCTTTGCATTTCCATCTGTTCCCCCTTTGGTCTGCTTTCCCGTTTTTCTTTACAATCATACAGATTCATATTATAATAATCGTTGGTTGTGCCGCCATCCCATAGGAGGCGGACGGAACCGCTGGTTGCCCGATCCCTGTTGGCACCCCAAAGAACATCAGGCATCCCCAGTGAGCCTGAATGAAGGAGGAACTCTTATGAAAAACAAGCAACTGAAGGATTTTGTACTGCTGGCCTTGTTTGTGGCGCTGATTGTGCTGCTGGGCTTCACCCCGCTGGGGCTGATCCCGCTGGGCTTTATCAACGTGACCATTCTGTGCGTGCCGGTGATCGTGGGCACGCTGTTCATGGGCTGGAAAAGCGGCCTGATTCTTGGCCTTGCTTTTGGCCTTACCAGCTTTATTTCTGCCCTGATCAAGCCCTCTGCCCTGGTGGCGACTCTGATGGCCGCCTCTCCCCTGTGCGTGGCGGTGATGAGCATCCTGCCCCGCCTGTGCGTGCCGCTGGCAGCGTGGGGGATGTACAGTGTGATGCGCCGGGATAACGAACACCTGGCGACCATTGTGGCTTCCATTGCGGGCAGCATCACCAATACGGTGCTGTATCTGGGCCTGATGCTTCTGTTCTATGTGATCAACGGCATTGACGCAGCTCCTGTGCTTGGTCTCATCGGCGGTACGGCGCTGATCGCCGGTTCCTGCGAAGCTATTGCAGCGGCTATTCTGTGCACGCCCATTCTGGCTGCCCTGCGCCGCGTACGTAAATAATCGGGAGGATGGACCCCATGATTCTGACCATGGACGTGGGCAACACCAATATCAAGGTGGCCCTGTTTGACGGCCCGGAGATGAAAAAATACTGGCGTATGTCCACCAGCAAAAGCTACACCTCTGATGAGATCGGCTTTCTGCTGACGGGGCTGTTTGCCCATGAGGGCTACAGCCCCGATGATGTGGAGGGTATCGTCATGTCCAGCGTTGTGCCGACGATAAACTATACGCTGGAGCATATGTGCAAGAATTACTTCGGCAAAAGCCCCATGATGGTGGCCCCCGGCATCAAGACCGGCATCAACCTGAAGTATGAAAATCCCCGGGAACTGGGCAGCGACCGTATCGCCAATGCGGTAGCTGCACAGGCTGAGTACGGCGGCCCCTGCATCTTCATTGATTTCGGCACCGCCACCACCTTTGGTGCCATCGATGCGCAGGGTTCGTTCCTTGGCGGCTGCATCTGCCCCGGCCTGAAGCTGACCAGTGAAGCATTGGTCAGCGGTACAGCCAAGCTGCCCCGCTTTGAATTGGTCAAGCCGGAAAGCGTCATTGGGCGCACCACGCTGACCAACCTGCAGGCAGGTGTGATCTACGGCTACATCGGTCAGGTGGATTATTTGGTGAAGCGGTTCCGCAAGGAACTGAACGCCCCGGATGCGCTGGTGGTGGCCACCGGCGGCATGGCGCTGATGGTGGCCGAGGAAACCGGCATCATTGACAAATTGGATGGTATTCTGACACTGAAGGGTTTGCGGCTCCTGTATGAGCGCAACCGATAAGGAGGCACAGCCATGGATGGTGTGATCAAAGTTGGATTTTTCGGTTGCGGCAACGTGGGCAGCGGTGTGTACCGGCTGCTGAATGGTTTTGAGAAGGAGATTGCGCATCGTACCGGGTTGCGGTTTGAAGTGACGCGGGTGCTGGTGCGGGATACCCGCAAGCAGCGCGGCGTGGAAATTCCCCCGGAGGTTCTGACCACCAATGTCAACGACCTTCTGGAAGATGACGAGATTTCCATCATTCTGGAGTTCCTGGGCGGCGAAGAACCTGCTTACAGCTATCTGCTGTCCGCTCTCCAGCACGGCAAAACCGTGGTTACCGCCAATAAGGTGGCTTTTGCCCTGCACTGGCATGAGCTGCAGAAGGCCGCCAAGGAACATGGCGCCGGCCTGTACTACGAAGCGGCGGTCTGCGGCGCCATTCCTATTATCCATACCATCGAGGACAGCCTGCAAGCCAACCGGATCGATCGGCTGTACGGCATTGTCAACGGCACCACCAACTATATCCTCACCCGCATGAGCAAGGATGGCGAGGAATATGTGGATGTGCTGCGGGAGGCTCAGCGTCTGGGTCTGGCGGAGCCGGATCCCTCTTCTGACGTAGAAGGTCTGGATGCCGCCTACAAGCTGAGCATTCTGGCTTCGCTGGCTTTCCATGGCCGTGTGCCCTTTGATAATGTATATGTGGAAGGCATCACCGGGGTCAAATCCGAGGACATCCGCTGCGGTCAGGAACTGGGCTATACCCTCAAGCTGCTGGCCATTGCCAAGCGGGAAGGCCTCAAGGTGGAAACCCGTGTGCATCCCACCTTTATCAAGGATGATCATCCCATGGCCAATATCAACGGCGCTTTCAATGCGGTGTACCTGAATGGTCACGCCTGCGGCGAGATGATGTTCATGGGCCGTGGTGCAGGCGATCTGCCCACTGCCAGCGCCATCGTCAGCGATTTGATCCGTGCGGCTTCCACCACCAAGCACTGCTATCCCACTTTTGAAAATGACCTGTATCCCACCGTTGCGCTGGAAAACAATACCGACTGGCGCTGCTCCTTCTATGTGCGTATGCTGGCGCAGGATCGTCCCGGCGTACTCAGCAGCGTAGCCAAGACCTTTGCCGACCATAATGTGAGCATTGCTGCCATGCAGCAAAAGGGCGAAGTGAAGAACGGCCGGGTAACGCTGGTATTCATCACCCATGCGGCCTATGAAAAGGAAATGCAGGCTGCCGTCAAGGAGATCACGCCGGATGTGGCAACCGTGGAAAGCCTGCTTCGTGTGGAAGAGGGCTAAAATGGTCATGCCAAACAAGCCACGGAGGTATCGGAGGGCCGCAGCCCTCTGATTGCTGATCCGACCTGAAGCGAGGCTAACCGGCCTCGCTTGTTTTCTGCCAAAACACCGGAAAGCGAGTTATCAACCATGTTTTATCTGATTCTGGCCCTTCTGTGCAGCGTGATGATTACTGTGTTTATGCGCCTGAGTGAACGCTACCGGAAGAATCCTACCAGTATGCTGGCGATGAACTACCTGATGTGTTCTTTGCTGGCAATAATCTTCAGCGGGCAGTTGACGCTGTTTCCCAAAGCGGACGGACTGCCGGTGACGCTCCTGTTGGGCAGCATCTGCGGCGCACTGTTTCTGGGCAGCTTTCTTTTGCTGCAATGGAATGTTTCCCGCAATGGCGTGGCATTGCCCGCCACCTTCATGAAGCTGGGTGTGCTGGTGCCGACGCTGCTTTCCGCCTTGATTTTCGGGGAACAGTTGACCATCCTGCGCATTCTGGGCGTAGCGGTGGCTGTGGCGGCGATCCTGCTGATGCAGGAAGAGGGACAGAAGGGGAAAGGCGGCAGTATGGCGGGGCTTATCATTCTGCTGCTGGCCGGGGGCTTGTCCGATTTTATGTCCAAGCTTTATGAGGAACTGGGCGAGACTGCCCTGAAGGATCAGTACCTGCTGTACACCTTTGTGGTGGCGCTGATTCTCTGCGTCATTCTGTGCATTCTTCGCAAACAATCCCTTTGCTGGCAGGATGCGCTGTTTGGGCTTTTGATCGGCATTCCCAACTATTTCTCAGCCCGGTTTTTGCTTTTGTCCCTCAATCAGCTGCCGGCGGTGGTGGTGTATCCCACCTTCAGTGCCGGCACCATTGTGCTGACCACGCTGGCAGGGCTGATCCTGTTTGGTGAAAAACTGAGCACCCGCAAATGGCTGGCACTCTGCGTGATTCTGGGGGCGCTGGTACTTTTGAACCTTTAAATTTTCTGAATGCCAAAAGCGACGAGCGGTTCTTTGGGAACATCCTGAAGAATCGCTCGGTTTTTGCTTTTTTCTGTGTTGTGATGGCGATTTCCGACTGTAGTCGATTTGACTTCACATGAAAAAAAGGGTACAATAAAGATAGAACTCCCCGATGGGAAATGTACGAATGTCTTGTGTGAAAAAATAGAAAGAGGTGGCCTGTATGGACTACAGGATCTTTGACTATGACCCTTATCTGAAACCTTTTGCAGCGGATATTGAGCTGCGTATGAATAATTACAAGCGCAAAAAGAAGGAACTTTTGCCCGATGGCGGCAAGCTGATTGATTTTGCCAACGGACATCTGTATTATGGCTTCCATCGGGTGGAAGGCGGCTGGATGTACCGGGAGTGGGCGCCTGCGGCTGAGTGCGTTTACCTGATGGGCGATATGAATGGCTGGAACAAGACCTCCCTGCCCATGACCCCCGTGGGCAATGGCAATTTTGAATTGTTCCTGCCGGGCGAGGATGCGCTGTGGGGTGGCTGCAAGGTAAAGGCGGTTGTGCAGCACGATAATCGTCTTCTGGAACGCATTCCCCTGTACATCCGCCGGGTGGTGCAGGATCCCGTCACCAATGGCTGGTGCGGCGAAATTGTGGATGAACCTGACTATGAGTGGCACGATGCGGAATTTGTGCCCCAGAAGGAACTGTTCATTTATGAATGCCACATCGGCATGGCGCAGGAAGAAGAAAAGGTGGGAACCTATGCCGAGTTCCGGGATAAGGTGCTGCCCCGCATCAAGGAGTCCGGCTACAATACCCTGCAGATCATGGCCATTATGGAGCACCCCTACTACGGCTCCTTTGGCTATCAGGTATCCAATTTCTTTGCAGCGTCCTCCCGTTTTGGAATGCCCGCCGACCTGAAGAGCCTGATCGATACCGCCCACAGCATGGGCATTGCGGTTCTGCTGGATGTGGTGCATTCTCATGCGGTGAAGAATACCGCCGAGGGCATCAATGAGTTTGACGGCACGGTGTATCAGTTCTTCCATGAGGGCGAGCGCGGGCATCATCCTGCATGGGATACCAAGCTGTTCAACTATGCCAAGAATGAAGTGATCCATTTCCTTCTGTCCAACCTGAAATTCTGGCAGACGGAGTATCATTTCGATGGCTTCCGCTTTGATGGCGTTACCTCCATGATTTATCACGATCATGGCCTGGGTACGGCGTTTACCGACTATGGCAAGTATTTTTCCATGAATACGGAAACGGAGGCCATCACCTACCTGCAACTGGCCAACGAGCTGATCCGGCAGGTGAATCCCAATGCCATTACCATTGCGGAGGATATGTCCGCCATGCCCGGTATGTGCCTGCCCATCGAAGACGGCGGCGTAGGCTTCGACTATCGCCTGTCCATGGGCGTGCCGGATATGTGGATCAAGCTTTTGAAAACCCAGAGCGATGAAAACTGGAATATGCGCTATCTGTGGTATGAGCTCAACGGCCGCCGCCCCGGCGAGAAGTATATCGGCTATGCAGAATCCCACGATCAGGCGTTGGTGGGCGACAAGACCATTATGTTCTGGCTGTGCGACAGCGCCATGTACACCCATATGTCCAAACTCAGCGACCCCAGCACGGTGATCGATCGGGGCCTTGCCCTGCACAAGATGATCCGGCTGCTGACCATGTCGCTGGCAGGCGAGGGCTATCTGAACTTTATGGGCAATGAGTTTGGTCATCCCGAGTGGATCGACTTCCCCCGGGAGGGCAACAACTGGAGCAGCTACTACTGCCGCCGTCAATGGCATCTGGCGGATGACCATCTGCTGAAATATCACTATTTGCAGGACTTTGACAAAGCCATGCTTTCCATGGCCAAGGAAAAGAGCATTCTGGCCAGCGAACCCGTCAGCCTGTGGATCGATGAAGAAGCGCAGGTGTTGGTATACGAACGCGGCGGCGTGCTGTTTGCCTTCAATTTCAGCCCGGCCCGCTCCTATGACAGCTACTTCGCCTGTGCACCTGAAGAACTGGCCCGCTATCAGGCGTTCCTGTCCACCGATGACGAGGCCTTTGGCGGCTGGGAACGGGTTGCCAAGGATGTGACCTACACAGCCCGCAAGGCTCACGATGGGCGCATTGGTTTCCAGATGTATCTGCCTGCCCGCACCGGCATCTGCATGAAGGTTGTGGGGAAGGAAGAGTTGGAATAACCATAAACGGAATAGGAACACAAAATACCGCCGAGCCATACAACGGCCCGGCGGTACAGTTCGCTGAAAAAGGGGAAGGTGCAGGAAACTCAGTTTCCTGCCGGGTGTGGGCAGAGCCCACAAACCTTGCGCCGCAGCGTTTTCAAGCGAGCACAGCGAGCGCCGAAGGCGCAAGATGCGCGGCTTTCATAGAATTGTGGGTTTATCAACAGTCTGTACCGCCGAGCCATACAACGGCCCGGCGGTATTTTGTGTTGTAGGAAGATTGATTACAGCCCTGCCAGTTTCAGGTTTTTCCACACATGGGCAAAATGAATCACCAGAAAAACGCAGCCGGTCACGGTCAGCGGCGTATTGCTGCGCCATAACCCGATGAAAACATAATACAGCGGCGGCATCAGAACGATGAAAGCCATCATGACAAACAGGCTTTGGCAGCCGATGAAGTACAGCAGCCAACCCAAGAAGTTCAACAGAAGAACGCCCATTGTCATCCCAAAGAACAGTTTCTCTTTGCCAGAAGTGATGGAAAAGAAGGCTGCATCCTTGTGCGCTACAAAGATCATCAGCGCAATACACAGCGAACCCAACAGTTTTTCCCATCTTTCCAGCGCCAGCGAGGATTCGGGCATATGCATGATCGGGTTCGTTTCCAGTTTCAGAAAAGGCATTGTCAGATAGGGAATCTCTTGAATCAGAAACAGGAACAGCCCCAGCAGCCAAAACCCCAGATATTGCTGATGAGAGAGCCTGAACCATTTCGCCATGTCTGCTTACCCGTTCTTCTGCAAAAAGGGCCACAGGGGAATGATCAGAAAGATCAACCAACCGGGATGCCACAGATGGAAGAAGAAGCCCAATACCAGGTACATCAGCGTGACCATCACCGGATTGGCGAGTAAGTCCATGGTGTTCTTGGGGCGCATATAGTGCAGGGGAATGGTGAAGAACAAAAGCCAGCCGGGATGCCACCAGCCGAACAGTGCACCCAGCACAATGTAGAGCACGGAAATCCAGATGGGGAAAGTGGCGTCGCTCTTTCTGCGGCGGGCTTCTTCCTCTGCCCGTGCCTTGGCCTCAAAATAGCTGCCTTCCGGTCCCAAACCGCCGTTCTGATCAAAATCCGTCATGATGGTTGCCTCCTTATGCCATCGGCGCGCCTGTTGCGCTGCCGCATTTCTTTCTTACGGGAATGATCTTATCATCCTTTCAGCCAAAAGGAAAGAAAAGAACATCCAGTATCTGCTGAAAGCCTCGTGATAAAATCATGAGAATTTGATGAGAACAAAAACAACCGTAGGACTTTACACTATGCGGCAAACCGTGTATGATGTGAAATGAAAGATGTCAAAAGGAGGGGACTACCTATGTCCTTCTTTTCTACCCGCGGCGGTGCTTGCGCCACCACATCCCAAGCCATTTTGTGGGGCCTTGCCAAGGATGGCGGCCTGTTTGTGCCCAGTATGTTCCCCAAGATCCCGCTGGACCGGCTCACTTTGCTGGTAGGCCAGAGCTATCAGGAGCAGGCTGCCCGTGTGCTGCGTGATTATATGGAGGATTACTCCATTGCCGAGATCGAGGAAGCAGTGAACGCTGCCTATACGGCCGACGCCTGGGATGCCCCGGAAATCGCCCCTGTACACACCCTTTCTGAGGATACCTATGTGCTGGAGCTGTTCCACGGCCCCACGCTGGCTTTCAAGGATATCGCTCTCAAGCTGCTGCCCCACCTGATCCGTCAGGCGGCGAAGAAGAATGATGAAGACCGTGAAGTAAGCATTCTGGTGGCTACCAGCGGCGATACCGGCAAGGCTGCGCTGGAAGGCTTCAAGGATGTGGATGGCACCAGCTGCTCCGTGTTCTATCCCCATGGCGGCGTGAGCCGTGTGCAGGAATTGCAGATGGTTACTACCGGCGGCAACAACACCCATGTCATCGGTGTGAAGGGCAACTTTGACGATGCGCAGACCGGCGTGAAAAAGCTGTTTGGCAGCGAGGCATTCCATCAGAAGATGAACGGGCAGGGCAAGCTGCCCTCCTCTGCCAACTCCATCAACTTTGGCCGTCTGGCACCCCAGATCGTATACTATTTCACCACCTACACCGAGCTGGTCCGGCGCAACCAGATCCGCATGGGTCAGGAAATCAACTTTGTGGTGCCCACCGGCAACTTTGGCGATATTCTGGCCGGTTACTATGCCAAGCGTATGGGTCTGCCCATCCGCAAGCTGATCTGCGCTTCCAACCGCAACAATGTGCTCACCGATTTCTTTGAAACCGGTACCTATTACACCCACCGCACCTTCTTCAAGACCATGTCCCCCAGCATGGATATTCTGGTGTCCTCCAATCTGGAACGCCTCCTGTTCGAATATGCTGACCGGGATCCCGCCGTGGTCAAGGGCTGGATGCAGCAGCTCAAGGAGTGCGGCAGCTTCTCCATCGGTGCGCAACGTCTGGAAGAGATCCGCAAGGTGTTCTGGGCAGATTATGCCGATGACACCATGACCTCCGAGGAGATTCGCCGGGTGCATGACCGCTATAACTATGTGATGGATCCCCACACAGCTGTTGCCAGCCATGCTTTGCAGAATTACCGCCTGAAGACCGGCGACCGTGCCCCGGCTGTGATTCTGGCCACCGCCAGCCCCTACAAGTTTGGCGAGGATGTGCTTTCCAGCCTGCTGGGCAAGGAAGCTGTTGCCGGCATGGATGCCTTTGCCTGCGCTGAAAAGTTGCAGGAGATCTCCGGGATGCCCATTCCCAAGCAGGTTTCTCAGCTGAGCCAGCTGCCCATTCGCCACAATACCGTTTGCGAAGTGGACGGCATGGAAGAAGCCGTACTGACTGAACTGAACAAGTAATGTACGCAAAAAACAGGTCGTTTTCGGCCTGTTTTTGCATATGAAAAAGATACAGAGGAGGAAGGAATATGGAACTTTCAACCATTCTTTTGTTTGCGGCCCTTTTCGCCGGTATCTCCGCCTTTGCCAGCATTCTGAAGCAGAAGCGGGCAGGCAGCGAGAAATATCAGCAGATTCTTGCGGACTTTGAACAGCGGGTTAACGCAATGTTGGAAGCGGATGAAACAGTGGAAGGAATGTGTGGCTACAAGCCCTGCGCAGCTGTAACGAACAAGCGGCTGTTGGTGGATGGCAAGGCGGGCATTGAATCTGTGGCTTTTCAGCAAATCAAAAAAGTAAAGGGTATGAGCGCTTCCGGTAACAAAACCAACAATCCGGATCAGATGCTGGTGCTGGAAATCAAGGCGGAGAAAAAATATACTTTGGGCAATCATTCCGAAGGTTTCAACGGCTTTGTGAATGCGCTGATGAATCACGTTTCTTATTGATAATTTCCTAAAAACAGTTGACAGTACAATCTTTCTCTGTCAAAATAAAAAATAACTTGAGCTTTTCTGAAAAAAGATGTTTCACCTGTTCCATGTATGGGTATCACTCTGTCAGGAGGCAGGAAGAGGCCTCCCCAATACAGAAAAGCCAAACAGAAATAAAGAAACAAAAACAGGAGGACGATCAGTTATGAAGTGGGTTTGCAAAGTTTGCGGTTATGTACACGAAGGTCCCGAGGCTCCCGAGAAGTGCCCCCAGTGCAAGGCTC
>JAFVXE010000006.1 GCA_017501255.1 Clostridia bacterium
AGAATGATGAAGGATGGCTGACACATTTGTCGTCGGGCGTGGTGTCCCAATTGGAAATTCCGTCAGGCCGACCTCCTTCATCATAAAGGAAAAGCGAAGGCTGTTAAACCTTCGCTTTTATATTACCAATTGGAATTTGTCTATTGTTTAGTATTGAAAACCATCTGGAATTCGGATATATGCCCTTATATGTTCATCTATCGTACGCTCAATCACTCTTGATATATTGTCGTTGTAAGTATTTCCTTCTGCAACAACAATTGTACCGCCTTTGACTTTCAATATGATACCTATATGGTCATGTTCCTGATTCATAAAAACTCTATCATAAATTACAATATCACCAGGTTTTGGAACAAAGTTTTTATCCTGCTTATGATATTCTATACGATTATCACCGATGGCAAACTCTTCCCATCCACCACAACCAGCCAAACTGCATGTTACGCATTCATTGGGACTGTATGGAATCTGAAACCCTGCTTCAATACAGCAATAGTAAACAAATGCAGCACACCACAATTTGTCAGCATCCCTAATGTTCCACTTAGGAAAATGTCTGATAATGGGTTCAATATTGGATTCCTTATCGTCCAGATATCCATGAAAAGGCATTTGGGCCTTTTCTCTTGCAATCTCAGCTAATTTATTTCTTGTTGCTTTTTCCATAAGCACCCCACAAATTCAAGTTTGTCGCTTTTATTCTATCACAGCAGTACACAAAACCGCAAGCCAACAAAGGCTTGCGGTTTTGTTATTTACAAGATGCAAAGTGTAGCATAACTCCTTCCTTTCCATCAGCCCCCTCTGTCTGGCTCATCTTTTTCTCTTTCTACATCGTCAAATCCGCCATGGTATATGCCACCATTTTCGTCAAATCCTCGGGTGACATCTCCACTTGGGTACCAATTTTTCCGGCGCTGAACATGATGGTATCAAATAACTGCGCTGTTTCATCCAGAAAAGTTGGAAAGGCTTTTTTCATGCCAATGGGCGAGCAGCCGCCATGAACATAGCCGGTCAGTGGCAATAAATCCTTGCTTTTCAGCATGACAATGCTCTTTTCTTTGGTGGCAGCGGCGGCTTTTTTCAGCGATAATTCCTCAGCCACGGGGATCATGAACACATAATGCTTGCCGGATGCACCGGTGGTGACCAGGGTTTTGAATACGTGATCAGGATCCTGGGAAAGCTGTTGCGCTACTTCCACACCGCTGAGTGCGCCGTCCGGAGCGTCATAATAATGTACCTGATAGGGAAGATGCGCCCCGTCCAGGAGGCGCATCACATTGGTTTTTGGTTCCATCGTCAGTCTTCTTTCGCTTAGGTTCCGGAAAGGTCTTCCGGCGGCAGGGTCTGAGTGGGGGCGTTGCAACGGAGACAGGGCGTTAAGTCGCGGTGATTGCCCAGCTCAGCATAGGGGAAACTGCCTTCCAGCGGCAGAAATTCATCATAAATGCTGGGACAGTATTGATCCAAGTGGTACTTGCTGCCGCCATCCGGGTTGTAATACAACAACTGGCTTGCAGGCGGAGCGGGCGTTACAGTCTGACGGGGAGCGATGGTCCAGTTCTCAGCTGTGGAATTCTGGGAATCGTTGACGACGTTGGTTTCTTCGCTGTTCTTCACTTCATCGTTGCTGGCCAGAGAGTTAGGATCCACATACCACTCGCCGCCTTCTTTGACCATCAGCACCATGAAACGGTACAGGGTGGGATCTTTACCATTGTTTTTGTCGATGTTGGCGGTCATGGTCACGGTTCGGCTGCTGTCGCTGTCGGAACCAGAGATTTCTTCGATGGTATAATTCAGCGGCGTACGGTTGCCGAGCATCACGAACAGACGGTTGGAGGGGTTGTCCTGGTTGCTGGCCCAGCTGGGCTGCACCAGACGGACCATATCCTCGATCCGTGCGCCGGACCAGTTGGTCATGAAGGCTTCCAGACGGGTCTGAGCTTCAGAAATGGGCGCAACGGTGGGCGTGGGTTCCGGTGTGGGGGAGAAGGTGGGCTGAGCGGCATCGCCGACAACCTCGCCATTAGCACCGAAGGTCTGGGCGGCTTGCTGCTGGTTAGCGTTGGGATCTCCCTGCTGGGCATCCGGGGAACTGCCGGCAAACAGCATGACCATCAGAACGATACAGGCAGCTACATATGCCAGTGTGGCGATGATTCGCCCGTTATCCGAAAACATTTTGCGGAACCAGATCACACCGATACCGGCAACGGAAAGAGCGATAAAGAGATAGCGGATGACATTCAGATTATCCGGAACGAACAGACAGGGAACGAACAACACCGGCAGCAGGACAAACAGGAACAGCTTCCAGAGAGTATCCGGGTCCATAGGCTGGGCAGGAGGGGCTGCATAACCGGCAGGCTGCATCTGCATTCCCTGCTGAGGAGCGAAACCATTTCGCTCGAAACCCTGCTGAGGCTGCTGCAACGGCGAGGGGTCAAAAGGATTGGCTGGCTGCACCGTGGGGCCGTTGACAGGCTGCTGCATTGACGGATTCATACCGCCAAAGAGCGGCTGCTGAACCGGCTGATTCATCTGAGGCGGGGTAAAACCCTGCGCACGAGGCGAAAAAGCCCCGTTCTGGTTCATCACATTCTGGTTGCCCAAAGGCGGCAGGTTGGATGCGGGCTGCCCAAAGGGGAAAGACTGCTGTTGGGGCGGCTGCATACCAAAAGCGCCGGGCATGGTATTTTGCATCTGCTGCGGTTGACTCTGAAAAGTGCTGGGCTGGAAACCGGCGTTACCGCCCATGGGATTCAGCATTCCAATGGGGCTGGTGCCCGGTGTGGAAAACAAATCTGCCGAAGGCGGGTAAGCAGGCCCCTGCACGGATGTGGGCTGGACAGGCGCAGGCTGGGAAAACAAAGTCTGCGGCACTGCACCCGCATCCTGCTGAACGCCGAAATCGGGCCGTTCAGGGGCCAGTTGGGGGCTTTTTTTGAACAAACCACGCTTCTGCATATTGAATGTGGGGGTGGAAGAATATCTGGAGCGATTGCCGTTCATACTGCATCTCCTTGTAGGCAGGCATGGCATTTTGCTGCCATGGTGAAAAATTCGTTACCTCTTTTATTATAGCACATATTGCGCATTTGTAAACGATGAAAAGGCGATTTTGCAATGTTTTTTCTGTAAAAACATTCAAATACGCAACAAAAATGTAACAAAATAAGGAATATTTTTTCCCCGATGAATCAGTTGCGTATTGGCGCGTTATCATGTATAATTACCATGACCTGTCATGCGTGCATATGCAGACAGGCATTGTGGGCGACATTTCGCCGGCAAGGAGGCAAACAATATGGAATGCAAGATCAAGAATGATATAGGCACCATCTATATCACCGAGGACGTTATGCTCAAGGTGGCCGGTTATGCTGCGCTGGAGTGCTACGGTATTGTAGCGATGTCTTCCAAGCGTGCCAAGGACGGCCTTGTGCAGTGGCTCGGCCGGGAAAACCTCTCCAAGGGTATCCAGATCCGAATGGTGGACGATATGCTGGATGTTGATCTGTTCATCATCGTTGAGTACGGCATCTCTATTGCGGAAGTTTGCAAGACCATCGTGGATACGGTGCGTTACAAGCTGGAAAGCATGACGGGCGTGAAGGTGCGCCGTGTCAATATTTCTGTAGAGGGCGTCCGCGTCTAAAATACGAACGTATCGGGAGGAAGAACCGTGATTCAAGCCAAGACGATCGATGGCGTGCTGCTGCGCGATATGGTACTTGCTGGTGCAGCATTGCTGGAAAAAAACCGTGAAGCGGTTGATGCGCTGAACGTTTTCCCCGTGCCGGACGGCGATACGGGTACCAATATGAGCCTGACCATGTCCTCTGCCACCAAAGAGGTGAGCCAGAAGGAATATCTGAGCGCCGGCGAAGCAGCGGCTGCTGTGGCCAAGGGTGCACTCAAGGGTGCCCGCGGCAACAGCGGTGTTATCACTTCTCAGCTTTTCCGTGGTTTCAGCAAGGCTTTGGACGGCGTTGAACGCATTACGCCCGTCCAGTTTGCGGCTGCCCTGAAAAAGGGTGCGGAAACTGCCTATAAAGCGGTTATGAAGCCCAAGGAAGGCACCATTCTTACCGTTGCCCGCGTTATCGCCGAGGAAGCTGTCAAGCAGGCGGAGCGTGCGCCGGAGGATTATGATGCCCTGTTCCGTAATATCCTCTCCACTGGTGATACCATCCTCAAGAAGACCCAGCAGATGCTGCCCGCTTTGACGCAGGCTGGCGTTGTGGACGCTGGTGGCCGCGGCCTTTTGCTCATCTATATGGGCTATGCTGCCTGCCTGCGTGGCGAGGAGATTCCCACCGAAAAGATGGATTTCTCTGCCGATGGCGAAGCCAATTTCGAGGATGATCACGAGGCACTGGGCGAGATCAAGTATGCCTATTGCACCGAGTTCTGCATTCAGAATCTGTATCCCGACAGCCTGGAAGAGGATATCGACTCCTTCCGCCGCCGTCTCAACCGTATTGGCGACTGCGTACTGGTAGTGGGCGACCTGAGCTTTGTGAAGGTGCACGTTCATACCAACGAGCCCGGCAAGGCGCTGGAATACGGCCTCAGCCTGGGCGAGCTGGTCAACCTGAAGATCGAAAACATGGTGCAGCAGCGCCGTGAAAAGCAGGAAGCCCAGCAGAAGAAGGAAGAAGAAAATGCTCCTCTGAAGGAATACGGCATGGTGGCCGTGTCTCTGGGCGAGGGTTTCGGCCGTATCTTCACCGACCTGTCCGTGGACTATGTGGTGGAAGGCGGTCAGACCATGAACCCCAGCATTGAGGATCTGTCCGATGCTGTGAACAAGGCTCATGCCAAGACAGTTTTCGTGCTGCCCAACAACGGCAACGTGATTCTGGCTGCCCAGCAGGCTGCCCAGCTGTGCGAGGATAAGAACGTCATCGTCATCCCCACCAAGAACGTGGCCATGGGTATCGCCGCTGCCATTGCTTTCCAGGCTGACAGCACGCCCGAAGAAAACGCTGCCCGTATGGAAGAAGCTGCCCAGCGTGTGCGCACCGGCACCGTTACCTACGCTGTCCGCGATACCGAATACGAAGACCTGACCATCAAGGAAGGCGACATCATCGGTCTGTACAACGGCAAGATTCACACCGTTGGCAACAGTGTGCATGATGTGACCCGTGACCTGATGAAGGAAATCATCACCGAGGACGACGAACTGATCACCGTTTACTACGGCAAGGATGTTGCCGAAGCGGATGCGCAGGCCCTCACCGATGAACTGGCTGATCTCTACGACGATTGCGACGTGGAGATGCAGATGGGCGGTCAGCCGCTGTACTACTATCTCATTTCCGTGGAGTAACAATGGAACTTTCCAATCTTCGCGGTATAGGAAAAAACCGACTACAAGCCTTACACGCAGCGGGGATTTTCTCGTTGCGTGATCTTTTATATGCGGTGCCCCTCAAATACCGGGATACCAGTGCCTGCGCGGAAATTGCCCAGGCATTGGAAGGTGAGCGTTTCACCTTTGATCTGGTGCGGGAAGGGGAAGCCAAACTGAGCCGCTATGGGCAGCGCAGCCGGGTGTCCTGTACCTTTACCGATGACAGCGGGCGCATCACTGCCTGCTGGTTCAACCAGCCATGGATGCGGGAAAATCTGAATAAGATAGCACGTATCCGCCTGCATGGCGTTGTCTCTGTACATGGAGGCAAAAAGCAGCTGGTCAATCCAACGGTGGAAAAGGAGCTGGGCATCAGCCCGGTATACCGTCCCATTGAAGGCTTGCCCCACAAGACGCACGAAGACATCGTGGCCCAGGCGCTGACCTGTGTAGAACAGCTCTGCCCGGAGACGCTGCCAGTTGGCGTTGTGGAACGCCATGGCTTGTGCAGCGGCGCAGAAGCATTGCGCTTTCTGCACAAACCCACCTCTATGGAGGAGGTGGAACAGGGACAGCGCCGTTTCGCCTTTGAGCAGATGCTGCTGTATCAGTCCGCTGTGCTTGGCGTCAAGGAAATGCGCCGTCAGGGGTATCCCATGATCATTGGTGACGGGGATACCGCTCTGTTCTGGCAAAAAATGCCCTTTCAGCCCACCTCAGCCCAGCGGCGTACCCTTCGGGAAATTGCCGCTGACATGGCCGGTACATCGGCCATGGTGCGCATGGTGCAAGGGGATGTGGGCTGTGGCAAAACGGCGGTGGCCCTTGGCGCCATGACCCTCTGTGCACAGGCCGGGTATCAGTCGGCATTGATGGCGCCCACTGAAATTCTGGCCCGGCAGCATTATGAAAGTTTGCGGAGTTTCTGTGAAAAGCAGGGAATTCATTGCGGTCTACTGCTGGGCGGAATGACTGCCAAGGAACGGCGCAATGCACTGGAGCATATTGCCAGCGGCGAATGGCAGATCGTGATCGGTACCCATGCGCTGATCAGCGAAACGGTTGTTTTTGCCAGACTGGGGCTTTGCATCACCGATGAACAGCACCGCTTCGGCGTTGCCCAGCGAACCGCCCTGATCAACAAGGGCGTCAGCGACAGCCGTGCGCCCCATTTGCTGGTTATGTCAGCAACCCCCATTCCCCGAACGCTGGCGCTGGTGATGTTCGGCGATCTGGACATCAGCATCATTGACGAGCTGCCCCCGGGACGCAAGCCGGTGACCACTCGTATCGTATCAGAAGAAAAGCGGCAGGGAATGTATGGCTTCCTGCGCAATGAGCTGGATGCCGGACGTCAGGCCTACATTGTTTGCCCGCTGGTGGAGGAAAGCGAAACCACCGATAAGCTGAAAGCAGCCAAGCCCTACGCTGCAACCCTGCAATCCACCGAACTGGAGAAGTACCGTGTGGGGCTTACCTATGGCGCACAGCCTGCCAAGGAAAAGCAGGAAACGCTCCGTGCCTTTGCCGCAGGCGAGCTGGATGTGCTGGTGGCGACCACGGTGATTGAAGTGGGTGTGAATGTGCCCAATGCTTCTCTGATGATCATTGAGGATGCCGATCGCTACGGTTTGGCCCAGCTGCATCAGCTGCGTGGCCGTGTGGGCCGAGGCGATCAGCAGAGCTGGTGTTTTCTCATGGCCAAGGCAAACGAGCGCCTGCGTGCCCTGAGCCGCAGCAACGATGGTTTTGAGATTGCCCGAACCGATCTTGAATTGAGAGGCCCCGGTGAGCTTCTGGGCACCCGGCAGCATGGCGAGGCGCTATTGCCAGGCGGCACGGTGGCTTTTGGCTCCATGCAGCTGCTTTATGAAGCGGCAGAATGCGCCCAGCAGCTTGCTTCCAGCCCGGAACTGGCGGATGAATGGGCCATGGTATCCGCCAGCGCCGGAAAACTGATGGATACGCTGAACCGGGATATTTCCATCAGCTGAGTTTTCAGCCCGAATATAAGGATCAACCAATACCCGAGGTGAACTGGAATGAATATTGTGCTCTATCAACCTGAAATTCCCCAGAATACCGGCAACATTGCCCGCACCTGCGCCGCCACCGGCAGTATGCTCCATTTGATCAAGCCGCTGGGCTTTTCGCTGGAGGATAAATATCTCAAGCGTGCCGGGCTGGATTATTGGCGCATGATGCAGTTCCGGGTGTATGAGGGTTTTCAGGAATTGCTGGATGCCTATCCCAACGCCCGGATGCATTTTCTTTCCACCAAAGCGCCCCGCTGCTATACGGAAGCGGTTTATCAGCCGGATGATTTTCTGGTGTTTGGCTGCGAAACCCGTGGCTTGCCGGAAAGTCTGCTGGAAAAGGTGTATGACCGCTGTGTGCGCATCCCCATGGTGCCGAATGCCCGCAGCCTGAATTTGAGCAATTCAGTGGCTATCGTGCTCTACGAAGCATTGAGAACCAACGGCTTTCTGGGGATGCAGCAGGCTGGCGGGCTTACAGGCCGTCAGGATGAAGCCGCTCCCTGGATGGATTATGTCTGATTATTCGTTTGATAAAGCAGAGCAAAGGAGGGTTACCATGGCTGCAAGAGCGAGAAGAAACCGCCGTCAGGAGGAAGAACCCCTGCAACTGGATCAGGTGCTGGAACCCTATGATAACCAGCAGTTCTATGGCCAGCAGTTCCAGTATGATGAACCGATGGCATACGAAGAAGCGGGTGATAATCAGCTGTACCAGCAGGTGGGCTATCAGACCTATCAGGAAGCCGGTTATGCCGATGAACTGCCTCTGGAGGATGAACTGCAGGGGACCGGCGATCCGGAGATGCGCTTTGGTGTGGCAGTACACGTTTTTGATGTGATTTCTTCGCTGGTGGGCGTTTTTGTTATCCTTGTGCTGCTGGCCATGCTGCTGACGCTGGTGGACTGGCTGCGCACGGATATTCTCCATTCCTTTGTGATGCTGCAAAGCGGCATCAGCTGATGGTGAATGCCTGAAACGGGAATACTTGCAGCATATGCCGCAGCGGGGAGGAAAAAGGATGGAACCAATGCAGCGCTTCCGGCAGGAATGCACCGCTTTTTTTGAAAAACTGTCTCCTGAGGGCAGATGTTCGCTGGTGTTTGGCGATGGCAAAATCAAAAATCCCGTGCTGATGCTGATCGGTGAAGCGCCAGGAGAGCAGGAAACCTTGCAGGGCAAACCCTTTGTCGGAAAAGCCGGGAAAAACCTGAGCGCTTTTCTGGAAGCGGTGGGCATCGACCGGAAGGAACTGTATGTGAGCAATGTAGTCAAGGTGCGTCCCACCAAGATCAGCCCTGCAGGCGGCATTGTCAACAGACCGCCTAACCGGGAGGAAAAATTGCTGTTTACGCCCTGGCTGATGCGGGAGATTGCCATTGTCAGGCCGGATGCACTGGTCACGCTGGGGAATGTGGCATTGCAGGCGTTTATGGAGAATACAGTTGGCAATGTGCATGGCAAATGGCAGCGGGTTGTGGTGGCTCCGCCTGAAAAGGCGGCCTTTACGCTGCCACTGTTTCCGTTGTATCATCCGGCTTCGGTCATCTATAACCGGTCGCTGGCGGAGGTCTATCAGGCGGATCTGGTGACGCTTCGGGATTCCCTGCTTGCGGATTCGACCAGCCAAAATGACAGTTGAGTCCTGCCGGTGTATTCTTAAGCCAAAAACCAAAGACAACGCAGTGTATTTGTGTTAGGATACCATCGACAAAGATGCCGGACGGCATAGGAGGTTATACCATGGAGTTTGTTGCTACGAATTTGCCCATCATTCTGCTGTTTTTATTCGGAATGGGTCTGCTGATTGTTGAAGCCTTCATGCCGGGGTTCGGCTTGCCCGGAATCACCGGCTGCGTGATGGAGATCGCCACCATTGTGCTCACCTACATTCACCACGGCGGCGTGGCGGCGCTGGGTGTAACGGTGTGCATTCTTGCCATCATGGGCATTGTGGTGTCGCTGGCACTTCGGTCTGCCAGCAAGGGGCGGCTTTCCAAATCAGCCATGATCCTCAATGAGGAAGAGGATGCCAGCGCACTGGATGTGTCCGAAGACCTGAAGGTGTTCATCGGCAAGGAAGGCATTACCACCACGGTGCTGCGCCCCACCGGCATGGCTGAGTTTGAGGGAATGCGCCTGAATGTAGAGTCCGAAGGCGAGTTCATCCCCAAGGATACCCCGGTGGCGGTTCATCGTGTGGATGGCCGCAATGTGATTGTTCGTATGCTGCGCAACAACTGAGGTTGCGTTGTGGATAATGAAAGGAGTCTATTATCATGTTGGAATCTTTGATGTCTCTGGCTCGCTCCTACACCCGTTACTATGATTCCAGCTCCGCTGGCTGGATCGTGGTCATTCTGGTTGTGGCGCTGATCGCCATTCTTTGCTTCCTCCGCTTTGTGCCTCTGGGCCTGTGGATCACCTCTATGGCTGCCGGTGTGCACGTCAGCATCGCCTCTCTGGTGGGTATGCGTCTGCGCCGCATCCAGCCCAAGCGTCTGGTGGAGCCCCTCATCAAGGCCCGCAAGGCCGGCCTGAACCTGTCCCTGTCCCAGCTGGAAACCCACTATCTGGCTGGCGGTAACGTGGACCGTGTGATCAACGCCCTGATCGCCGCTCAGCGTTCCTCCATCGAACTGCCTTTTGAAAAGGCTTGCGCCATTGACCTGGCTGGCCGTGATGTGCTGCAGGCTGTGCAGATGAGCGTTACCCCCAAGGTGATCGAAACCCCCGTAGTCGCCGCTGTGGCCAAGGATGGTATCGAAGTGCGTGCCAAGGCCCGTGTGACCGTTCGCACCAACATTGAACGCCTGGTTGGCGGCGCTGGCGAAGAAACCATCATTGCCCGTGTTGGCGAAGGTATCGTTACCACGGTTGGTTCCAGCGACAGCCACAAGGCCGTTCTGGAGAATCCCGACTCCATCAGCCGCACCGTGCTGAGCAAGGGTCTGGATGCCGGTACTGCTTATGAAATCCTCTCCATCGACATTGCAGATGTGGACGTTGGCCGCAACGTTGGCGCTCAGCTGATGATGGATCAGGCCGAGGCCGATCGCCGCATCGCTCAGGCCCGTGCCGAAGAACGCCGTGCCATGGCTGTTGCCCATGAGCAGGAAATGAAGGCTGCTGTGCAGGAAATGCGCGCCCGTGTTGTGGAAGCCGAAGCCGAAGTGCCCAAGGCCATGGCTGCTGCCCTGCGGGACGGCAAGCTGGGCGTAATGGACTACTTCCAGATGAAGAATGTGGAAGCCGATACCAGTATGCGCGAAGGCATTGCCAAGGCTACTGCTCCCACCGCTGCGCCTGTTGCCACCGATAAGAAGTAAGCATGGTAGTCTGGCAAAGGAGGTGAGCAGATGGATGGATTGATTACACTTTTTGTGATCATCGTGTTCGTAAGCAAGTTGTTTGGCAAGAGCAAGAAAAAAGCAACCACTGTTTCCCAGACTGCTCGCAAAACAACTGATACGTTCAGCAGCGAACTGTGGAATGAACCCCGGGCGGTGGCACAGCCTACCGTCCGGGTTCCCGGCCAGTCCTCCCTGAGTGCAGCTGAACGGGAAAAGCGCAAGGATGAACTGCGGGCCCGTTTCGATGAAAAGCGCCGGAAGGGTGAATCGCTGGAAGGAATGCATCGCCCGTTGCAGCCCAGCGAGGAACTGACCCCTGGCCGTGGGGCAGGCAGCATCGTTTTTCACTCCGATGAAGGACAGGATGTATGCGATCCTTCTCTGGGCCATGGCAAGAGCAGTCTGAACACGGTGAGTCATTCCGTGTTTGCCCCTCATCAGGATGGAGAACCGCTGATTTCTGCCGATGATATGGTTCGTGGTTTTGTGATGAGCGAAATTCTGACCCGTCCCGGAGCAAACCGTTGGAAGAGATGAGGATAGTATGATTGATCTGAAGGTATTGATCGCTGATGATGATGAGGGAATGCGTCTGGTCATCCGCAAGCTGGTCAGCAAGGTGGAGGGGTTTACCCTGTGCGCTGAAGCCTGCAATGGACAGGAAGCTGTGGAAATGGCGGAGCGGATTAAGCCGGATCTGGTGTTTCTGGATGTGGAAATGCCTGTGATGAACGGCATTGACTGCGCCCGGAACATTCAGGATATGGATCCTTCCACCATCATCATTTTCGCAACCGCCCACGATGCGTATATGGGCGACGCCTTTGAGGTGTATGCCTTCGATTATCTGGTGAAGCCCTTCAAGGTGGAGCGGGTGCTTCAAACGCTGGAAAAGGCGAAACTTCGTCTCCTGCGCCGCTACGGCGAGGCAGGAGACGGTAGCGCCAGTATTCATCAGGTGCGTACCGCCGAGGGACGCATGATGCTGCATCATCGCAATGGTGTCAGCTTTATCGACCTGAAGGATATCCTGCTGGTACAACGGGAAGAACGCTCCACGGTGCTGTATACCGTTGGCGATGAACGCTATGTGACCGGCGACAGCCTTTCGGATATGGAAGAACGCCTGCCCAAGGAAAGTTTCTTCCGTTGCCACAAGAGCTATATCATCAACCTGAACCATATCAAGGATATTACCCCCTATGGTCGCTGGACCTATGTGGTCAGGCTTGTGGGCACCAAGCACGATGCCCTCATCACCCATGATAAGTACGATGAACTGGAGCAGATGTTCCGGTAAAACCCAGAGCAGGCGCAGCAATGGAATGGCTGTGCCTGCTTGCTGTATTGCAAAGGAGTGTTTATGGAATATCAGATCATCCCCTTGCCCAGGGAAGAATGGAAGGGCACGCCCATTCCTATGAAATACACCACGGAATGCTATTATGATCTGGAAATGGTCACTGATGAAAATGGCTTTCGGGTGCAGATGATCAAAAAGCCCTTTGATAAGCCGGTGACCCATTCGCCGGAGGAATATGATTTTCCCGATGCATTGTATCAGGATCATTGGGAGAAGGCGGAAGCCTATGGCATTGTCGCTGAAAAGGATGGCAAGAAGGAACTGCTGGCTTGCATCGAAATCTGCCCGGAGGAATGGAGCAACCGGCTGATGGTAACGGAAATGTGGGTGGCGGATCATCTTCACCGGCAGGGCCTTGGAACCCGCCTGATGAACGTTGCCAAGGAGAAGGCAATACAGCAGGGCCGCAGGGCCATTATTCTGGAAACCCAGTCCTGCAATGTGGGCGCTATTGCCTTTTACCGCAGCCAGGGCTTTGAACTGATTGGCTACGATGCCTGCTGCTATACCAACATTGATGTGGAGCGGCACGAGATCCGTTTCGATTTTGGCTACTTCCTCCATCGGCAGGATGGCAGATAAGGGCAAAACCAAAACAATCAAGAAACCAGCTTGCGAACGTCAATCGCAGGCTGGTTTTGCTTGTGTTGAGCACGGATAACAGCGGAATGAACCAGACGGCATTGGTTGCGTAATCGGAAAAAATACTGTATACTGTATTTGGAGTCCTATCGCTATTTCAGGGGAGGTATCCCGAAGATGAAACTGATTATCGCCATTGTTCAGGATGAAGATGCAAACCGTTTGGTCAACCAGCTGATGAATGAAGGTCTTGGCGTAACCAAACTGGCTACCACTGGTGGCTTCCTGCGGGCTGGCAACACCACGCTGCTCATCGGCGTTGAGGAAGACCGCTTCCAGCACGCCATGGATATTATTGAGCAGGTGTGCAAAAGCCGCAAGCAGATTGCTCCTGCCCCTTCCTCCATGGTGGGTATGCCCAGTTCCTACACCTCCTATCCCATCGAAGTGGTTGTGGGCGGCGCAACGGTGTTTGTGCTGACGGTTGATCAGTTTGTGAAGCTGTAAAGCCGGAGAGGAACAATCATGAACAAGAGTGGTACGGTTTTGCCGGCTGTGATGGCGTATGACCGCATCAACGCCGGGTTGAGAATCGTGCTGGAACAATTCCGCCGTGGCGGGGCGAATCATGCGTATTTGCTCACGGGCGCAATGGGGCTTGGCAAGCGTACGTTTGCCAAGGTACTGGCCTGCGCCCTGTTTTGTATGTCGGAAGACAAGCCCTGCGGTGTGTGTGAAGCCTGCCGCCGGGTAATGGCCTGCAACGAGCCCGATGTGCTGGAAGTGTATCCGGAAGGCGGTAAGCAGATTCCTGTGAACACGGTTCGCGAGGTGATCGGCACGGTTTCACAGCACGCTTTCGGCTCCGGCTACCGCGTGGTGATCATTGAGCCGGTGGAGAAAATGAATGCGGCTGGTCAGAATGCACTGCTGAAATCGCTGGAGGAGCCGCTGTCCAATGTGGTCTTTCTTTTGCTGACGCATGAATTCAGCGCCACACTGGGCACCATCGCCTCCCGGTGCGTCCGGGTGAAAATGACGCCATGGCCGGACGAACTGATGAAGCAGGCATTGATGGACGAAGGGTATGCCGAGGCAGACATCCGCCGGATTCTGCCCCTGAGCGGCGGCAATATGGGCACCGCCCTTTCTTTGATCAGCGGCGGCGATGACGATGAAGAAACAAAGAGCTTTGTTCATGCGGCGCTTTCCCTTCATTCAGATGCCTCTGCCGTGGCGGTGAGCACCCGGCTGAAAGATGCCCGTGAAAAATCCGATCAGCTGCTGGATGCATTGGAACGTGCCATCCATCAAACCCTGTTATGGAAGACAGGAATGGTGGATGCGAATGCGCTGAATGCGTTTCCCGAGTCCTGGCAGCGCATTGGTGAAAAGATCACCCTGAAATCGCTGAATACCATGCTGGAAGCTATTTTTGAAGCAAGGCGTCTGCGCCTTGGTCAGGTCAACTGGCAGTCCACCGTGGATCAGTTAATGATCAAACTATTGGAGGAACAATCTGTATGGCAGCAGTCGTAGGCGTTCGCTTTAAGAACGCTGGCAAACTTTATTATTTTGACCCGGGCAAGCACTGGCCCATGGCTGGCAGTTTTGTCATTGTGGAGACGGCCCGTGGTTTGGAATATGGTCAGGTGATCACAGGTGTTCGGGAAGTGGACGATTCTTTGATCGCCTCTCCTTTGAAGCCGGTTGTGCGTGTGGCTACCGAGGAAGATGCCCAGCACGCTATTGAAAATGAGAAATTCGAGAAGGAAGCCTATGCTGTCTGTCAGCGCAAGATCGACGAGCATCAGCTGGAAATGAAGCTGGTGGGCGTAGAACAGACCTTTGACAACACAAAGATTCTGTTCTATTTTACCGCCAATGGCCGTGTGGACTTCCGTGCCCTGGTGAAGGATCTGGCGGCTGTATTCCATACCCGCATTGAGCTGCGGCAGATCGGTGTACGTGATGAGGCCAAGATGCTGGGCGGCTTGGGTCCCTGCGGACGTCCCCTGTGCTGCGGCACTTTCCTGGGCGATTTCCAGCCGGTGAGCATAAAGATGGCCAAAGAGCAGAACCTGTCTCTGAATCCCACCAAGATTTCCGGCGTTTGCGGCCGTCTGATGTGCTGCCTCAAGTATGAGCAGGATCATTACGAAGCCACCCGCAAGCGTATGCCCAAGATCGGTAAAGAAGTGGAAACGCCAGAGGGCTTTGGTACAGTGATGGACCTGAACATCCTCAAGGAAACCGTCACCGTTCGTATTTTCAAGGGAGATTCTTCCGAGATGAAGACATTCCCGGTGGATGATCTCAAGTGGATTCGTCCCACCCCGCCTCAGGAAAAGAAGGCGGAAGGGGAAGGGAAACCAACCCGCCGCCGTTCCGAGCGTCCTGCATTGTCCAGCACGCCCATGGAACAGGCTGAAGCGGTTGCCGAAGCCAGCGACGAGATCGAGGAAGCAATGGAGCCTGTGCATCAGGATAATGACTGGCGCCGTGCAGTGGAAGAAGCGCTGAATGCGGCTCAGAAAAAGATGTAACAGGACATCCGGCTTCACTTGCACCGACGCTGTTCTCGTGCTACAATAATTCGGCTTTGCAGCCATCTACCATACGTATGCGGGGGAAGTACATGGAAGACATCACCAACCTGATTACCCAGGGCAAGGGCAAACGCCTCTATGCCACGGAGAACCCGAAGGAAGCCGTTGTTTATTATCGGGATGAAACCTTTGCCTATCATGGCCTCAAGCGGGGCAGGATCATTGGCAAGGGCGAGATCAACAACCTGATCTGCGAGCATATGTTCACTCTTTTGACGGAAAACGGCGTGCCCAATCATTTTATCCGCCGGATCGACAACCGTTGTTCGCTGGTCAAACGGGTGGAGATCATCCCGGTAACGGTGAAGGTGCGCAACATTGTTGCAGGCAGCCTTGCCAAGCGCATTGGCCAGCCGGATGGCACCCATCTGCGCAATACGGTTATCGAGTACAATCTGAAGGATTCCGAGCAGGATGATCCTTTGGTGAATCTGACCCACATCACCGCCCTTGGACTGGCAACTCCTGCGGAAATCCAGCGCATGGAGGAACTCAGCCTGAAGGTAAACCAGCTGGTGGGCGAATGTATGCGGGATATCAACATCGAACTGATCGACTTCAAGCTGGAGTTTGGCCGCTTTGAAGGCGAGGTTCTTCTGGCGGATGAAGTTTCTCCGGATACCTGCCGGTTCTGGGATGCCAAAACCCATGAGCCGCTGGACATCGACCGTTTCCGCAGGGATCTGGGCGATGTGGAGGAAGGCTATCGGGAAATTCTGCACCGGCTGACCGGTAATGTTTTGAAAACCAATGATGAATAATCCATGAAAATGGGAGGGAGCAATCAATGTTCAGCGGCAAGACTCTGATGATCACTGGCGGTACCGGTTCCTTCGGCGGCGCTGTACTGCGTCGTTTTCTGGAGACGGATATCAAGGAAATCCGCATTTTCAGCCGTGATGAAAAGAAGCAGGATGATATGCGGCATTTCTACCGCAATGAGAAGATCAAGTACTACATCGGCGATGTGCGCGATATCAACAGCGTCCGCAATGCCATGCATGGCGTTGATTATCTCTTCCATGCGGCTGCACTCAAGCAGGTTCCCTCCTGCGAGTTTTTCCCCATCGAGGCTGTCAAGACCAACGTACTGGGCACGGATAATGTGCTGACCGCCTGCATTGAAGCGGGTGTCAAGAAGGTTATCTGCCTGTCCACCGATAAGGCGGCCTATCCCATCAACGCCATGGGCACTTCCAAGGCCATGATGGAGAAGGTGTTTGTTGCCAAGTCCCGCACGGTTTCTCCGGAAAAGACCCTGATCTGCGGTACCCGCTACGGTAACGTGATGTGTTCCCGTGGCTCCGTCATTCCGCTGTTTATTGATCAGATCAAGGCAGGTCAGCCCCTGACCATTACCGCTCCGGAAATGACCCGGTTTATCATGAGCCTGGAAGAAGCGGTGGATCTGGTGCTGTTCGCCTTTGAACACGCCCATACCGGCGACATTCTGGTGAAGAAGGCGCCTGCCTGCACCATTGGTGTGCTGGCCCAGGCAGTGAAGGAACTGTTTGGCGCAGAGGACGTCCCCACCCGAATCATCGGCATCCGTCATGGCGAAAAGATGTACGAAACCCTGCTGACCAACGAAGAATGCGTCAACGCCATCGACATGGGCGATTTCTTCCGGGTGCCAGCCGATACCCGCGATTTGAATTATGATAAGTACATGATCAAGGGCGATGTGGAGCGCAATCCCCTGACGGAGTTCAATTCTTCCAACACCAAGCTGCTCACCGTGGAGGAAGTGAAGGAGACGCTTCTCAAACTGGATTACATTCAGCAGGAGCTGGCGCAGTGGAACAAGAAATGATTGTTTTAGCCGAGGAAGCTGCACGGAAACGTGTGGCTCCTCTTTTTGCAAATTGGGAAGAAACCCTCATCTGGACAGCCCTTGAGGGCATGATGGGACAGGTACTGGTATTGGACGAAGCAAAGGCTGCGCCCAAAGCCGCTGTCTGTCAGACCGGCGATTTTGTGTTTCTGGCAGGAGACGCAACCGCACAGGAAGCAAAGGCATTGCTTTTGGCAATGAAAAACAGGCTGAAAGATCGCTTCGCCATTTTGACCCCACAGGATGAAAAATGGTCAATGCTGATTCAGCAGGTATTTGGCCAGAAGGCCAAAGCGGGGGAGAGGTACGCCATCCGGAAGGATGCGTCTGTCTTTAGCCGGGAACATTTGCTTCAGCTTACACAAAGGCTGCCGCAAGGAGTTTCTCTGGAACCGATCCAGGGAGCGCTGTACGATATGGCCCTTTCGCTGGATTGGGCCAGGGACTTCTGCTCCCTGTTTGCAAGCAAGGAAGACTATGCCCGGAGAGGCCTCGGTATCGTTGCCCTGCATAACGGAGAAATGATCGGCGGCGCTTCCTCCTATATCCGCTACCGGGAAGGCATTGAAATTGAAGTGCAGACCCGCAGCGATTGGCGGCGCAAGGGGATTGCCAGCGCTTGCTGCGCCCGGTTGATCCTGAACTGTCTGGATGCAGGGCTATACCCCAGCTGGGATGCAGCCAACCGGGAATCGGTAGCTCTGGCGGAAAAATTGGGGTATCGGGAAAAAGGAATGTATCCCGTTTGGTTTATCAATGGCGAAAACTAATAGAATAAAGGCTTTGCGCATCCTGTTCCGGGGTGCGCAAAAAAATTGTCAAAATGTTCACAGTTTAGCAGGAAAACAGGAAGGATATGTGGAATAGTTGGAATGGGGTTCAAATTGGTCTTTGTGGAAACACAAGACTATGATTACCATATATCGCATGGAAGGAGAAGGGAAATGCACAACTCTCAAAACCTTCAAAAGGCGCTGGAACTCCGTCAGCTGATCGTTGACGGCGATGAGAAGCGTCTCAAGGAACAGCGTGACGCCGGCAAACTGACCGCCCGGGAACGCATCGCCAAGATGGCTGACGAAGGCAGCTTCGTGGAGCTGTTCGCTCTGGTCAGCAAGGAGGACGAGGGCGCAGGTGTGGTGACTGGCTATGCCACCATCGAACAGCGTCCCGTGTATATCTTCGCTCAGGACTTCACTGTTCACGGTGGCGCCATGGGCAAGATGCAGGCCCAGAAGATCGTGAAGCTGCTGGACATGGCCCTCAAGACCGGCGCTCCTGTGCTGGCCATGATGGACAGCGCTGGCGTGCGCATCGATGAAGGCGCTGCTGCCATGAGCGCTTATTCCGAGATTTACAACAAGATGGCCCGCATGAGTGGCGTGTGCCCCATGGTGGCACTGGTGCTGGGCCCCTGCATCGGCGGCGCTGCGCTGATCAGCCAGATCGCTGATGTGACCATCATGGCTGAAAAGGTTGGCCAGCTGATGGTATTCGGTCCTCAGGTGATGGCTGCCATGAACGGCCTGCAGGTGAACGCTGAGGAAGTGGGCGGCGCCAAGGTTGCCGCTTCCATGGGCGCTTGTGCGCTGGTGGCTGCCGATGAGGACGAAGCCCTGCTCAAGGCCCGTCAGGTGCTGGATCTGCTGCCCGCCAGCAATCTGGAGGACAGCGACATCGTGGATACCGACGATATGAGCCGTCTCCTTCCTGAAATCGATGTGAATGATACCGACGCTCTGCTGACTGCCCTGTTCGACGGCGGCAACAAGCTGGAGCTGTATGCCGACTACGAGCCCTCCGTGCGTGTTGCGCTGGGCCGTATGGGCGGACGCACCGTGGGTGTGGTGGCTGCCTGCGGCAAGCTCAAGGCTGGCGCTCTCACCAAGGCTGCCCGCTTTGTGCGCTTCATGGACTGCTTCAACATTCCCGTTGTCAGCCTGCTGAACACCGCTGGCGTGGAAGTGGAAAGCATCCAGCAGCAGGGCTGGCTGTTCAAGGCTCAGGCTCAGCTGCTCTATTCCTACGCCGAAGCCACCACCGCCAAGGTGACTGTGGTGGTGGGCGACGCCATCGGTCAGGCTTATGTTGCCATGGGCGGCAAGGCCAACGCTGATGTGACCTACGCCTGGCCCGGCGCTGTTATCTCTGCTCTCACGCCCGAAGCTGCCGTTGCCATCCTGTATCGCAACGAAGTGAAGGCTGACACCGAGCTGAGCGTGGCAGACGCCCGCAGCAAGTACGCTGCCCAGTATATCGATGAAGTGGCCGGAGCTCTGTGCGCTGCCAAGGCCGGCATGATTGATGATGCGATCGAGCCTGCCAAGACCCGTGCCATGATCATTTCCGCACTGGAAATGCTGGCCTCCAAGCGGGATTCCAACCCGCCCAAGAAGCACGGCAACGTGCCGATGTAATTTCTGGAAAGGAGAGACATCGATGGAAAAGATTCTGTATGGCTTGGGCGTTGCTGCTCTGGGCATGATCACGGTTTTTGCCGGTCTGCTGATCCTGATTGCCTTTATCAAGATCCTGACCGCCATCACCTCTGCCGGTCAGGGCAAAAAAAAAACTAACACCCCCAAAAGCGCAGTAAAGAGTACGCAAAGTAATGAAGTACCCGATGATGTGATGGCTGCCATTACCGCAGCTATTACCGCTTACGATGGTTCTGCTGCTCCTGAAGTGGTTGCTGCTATTGCCGCTGCGTTGAACATGGTGATGGGTGAGGGTAACTTCATCGTCCGTCATGTCAAGCGTATCAGCAATGCGCCCCGCTGGAACCGCGCTGGCCGCGAAGAACAGATTTACAGCCGTTTCTAATGGCTTCCCCAATTTGATCAAATATCATTATCAAGGAGGATATTCTCATGCGTCAGTTCAATGTTACCGTTAATGGTGTTGTGTATTCCGTGGCCGTTGAAGAAGTCAACGGTGCCGTTGCTCCCGTGGCTGTTGCCCCCGTTGCTGCTCCTGTGGCTGCCCCCGTGGCTCCTGCTGCCGCTCCCGTGGCTCCCGCTGCTGCTCCCGCCGCTCCTGCTGCTGCCCCCGCTCCCGCCGCTCCCGTTGCCGGTGGTGAAAAGGTGACCGCTCCCATGCCCGGCACTGTGCTGGATGTGAAGGTTGCTCAGGGCGCTTCTGTGAAGAAGGGCGACATCCTGCTGATTCTGGAAGCCATGAAGATGGAAAACGAAATTCTGGCTCCCTGCGATGGCACCGTGGCTCAGATCGTGGCTGCCAAGGGCGCTTCCGTCAACAGCGGCGACGCTCTGATCGTGATCGGCTAATTGAACCGGTTGTTATCCCATTCTTCAGAGAAAGTGAGCTGAAACATTATGCAGTTCAATATTGGCGAAAGCCTGTTGACGCTCTGCAAGGACTCCGGTATCTATGGTCTGATCACCAGCAACCCCAAGTGCCTGATTATGATCGCCATCGCTTGCGTGCTTCTGTATCTGGCTATCGTTAAGAAGTTCGAGCCCTTGCTGCTGATGCCCATTGCCTTTGGTATGCTGCTGAGCAACCTGCCCTTTGCCGGTATGTACCATGAAGAGATTTTCGCTGGCGGCCATGTGCACTGGGATCTGCTGGGCGGTCAGGACCCCAATGTGACCCCTGGTCTGCTGGATTTCCTGTATCTGGGCGTAAAGCTGGGTATCTATCCCTGCCTGATCTTTGTTGGCGTTGGCGCCATGACCGACTTCGGTCCCCTGATCGCCAATCCCATCAGCATGATTATGGGTGCTGCCGCTCAGCTGGGTATCTTCATCGTTTTCATCGTAGCGTATGCTTTCCTTGGCTTCAATGCTCAGGAAGCTGCCTCTATTGGCATTATCGGCGGTGCTGACGGCCCCACGGCCATCTACCTGACCGGCAAGCTGGCTCCCCACCTGCTGGGCCCCATCGCCGTGGCTGCCTACAGCTACATGGCGCTGGTTCCCGTTATTCAGCCCCCCATCATGCGTGCCCTGACCACCAAGAAAGAGCGCGAGATCGTGATGGAGCAGCTGCGTCCTGTGTCCAAGACGGAGAAGATTATCTTCCCCATCGCTGTGACCATTATCGTCAGCCTGCTGCTGCCCTCTGCCGCTCCTTTGGTTGGCTGTCTGATGCTGGGCAACCTGTTCAAGGAGTCCGGCGTGGCGGATCGTCTGTGCAAGACCGCCCAGAACGAGTTGATGAATATCGTCACCATCTTCCTGGGTACCACCGTTGGCGCTACCGCTACCGCTTCTACCTTCCTTTCCATGCAGACCATTAAGATCATCGTGGTTGGCGTGTGTGCATTCGCCTGTGGTACGGCCGGCGGTCTGCTGATTGCCAAGCTGCTGTGCAAGCTCACCGGCGGCAAGATCAACCCCTTGATTGGTTCTGCCGGCGTGTCCGCCGTTCCCATGGCTGCCCGTGTCAGCCAGGTGGAGGGTCAGAAGGCCAATCCCAAGAACTTCCTGCTCATGCACGCCATGGGCCCCAACGTTGCCGGCGTTATCGGTTCCGCTATCGCAGCCGGTATGCTGCTGAGTATGTTCGGTTAATCCTGACAATGAGGTGAAAACTATGCCTAAGGTAGGAATTACTGATACCATCCTGCGCGACGGTCACCAGAGCCAGGCCGCAACGCGCATGAAGTTTTCCCAGATGGAGCCCATGCTGGAGAAGCTGGACAAAGTGGGCTACTACTCTCTGGAATGCTGGGGCGGCGCTACCTTTGACAGCTGCCTGCGCTTCCTGAACGAAGATCCCTGGGAGCGTCTGCGCAAGCTGCGCAAGGCCATGCCCAACACCAAGCTGCAGATGTTGCTGCGTGGCCAGAACCTGCTGGGCTACAAGCACTATTCTGACGACGTGGTGGAGTTCTTCGTCAAGAAGGCCGTGGAAAACGGCATCGATATCATCCGCTGCTTTGACGCTCTCAACGACCTGCGCAATATGCAGACCGCTGTGACCGCCACCAAGAAGTACGGCGGCAAGGCTGAAGTGGCTATGAGCTACACCATCAGCGATGTGCATACCGAAGATTACTTCGTCAAGCTGGCTGCCGACATCGAAAAGATGGGCGCTGACCTGATCTGCATCAAGGACATGGCCAACCTGCTTCTGCCCTACAGCGCTTACAGCCTGATCAAGCGCATGAAGAAGGAAACCAGCCTGCCCATCGTGCTGCACACTCACGATACCACCGGTACCGGCGCCATGACCCTGCTCAAGGCCATCGAGGCTGGCGCAGATGTTGTGGATACCTGTATCTCCGCTCTGGGTAACGGTACCTCTCAGCCCACCACCGAGTCTCTGGTGGCCACCCTGCAGGGCACCGAGTACGACACCGGCCTGGATCTGGTGGCGCTCACCGAGATCGCTGCTCACTTCCGCAAGGTGGCAGAGGAACTGACTCAGGACGGTTGGCGTGACCCCGCCCGTGTGCTGGCAACCGATGCCAACACCCTGATCTATCAGGTGCCCGGCGGTATGCTGTCCAACCTGATTGGCCAGCTGAAGCAGGCCAACGCCATGGACAAGTACTACGATGTGCTGGCCGAAGTGCCGCGCGTCCGTAAGGATTGCGGTCTGCCGCCTCTGGTTACCCCCACCAGCCAGATCGTCGGTACTCAGGCTGTGATGAACATCCTGGGCGGCGAGCGCTACAAGATGGTCACCAAGGAAACCAAGGGTCTGCTCCGTGGCGAATACGGCAAGCTGCCCGCCGAAGTGGATCCCGAAGTGCGCAAGAAGTGCATCGGCGATGACAAGGTCATCACCCATCGCCCCGCCGATGATATTCCCCCGGAACTGGATAAGTACCGTGAGGAAATCCGCGACTACTATATGCAGGAAGAAGACGTGCTCAGCTACGCCATGTTCCCGCAGGTTGCCCCCAAGTTCTTCCAGTATCGTCAGGCTGCCCAGCTTCAGGTGGATAACACCATGCTGAACATGGAGCAGAAGACCATGCCCGTGTAAGAATGGAATAGTAAATCCCCCGACAGATCAGTGTTTTGGCTGACTGTCGGGGGTTCTTTTGGTTTCAGGTTTTACACTTTTTTCGAAATTCTATTCGTAATCCATTACATTGGCCCATTGCAGCAGGAATTCCCGCTCGCCGGGCTTGTCCTTCACACTCTGACTGGCAGCCACAATGGGGAGCCATTGCTGCACATACTGCATGGCGGTGTCGCTCTTTTGGCAGAAAAGGCGAATGTATTTGTCTGCGCCGGCAATATCGCCGTTGAGCCAGAAAAGCAGATAAGTTCGTGCTGCATCTGCACTGGCGTTGCCCTGAGTGGCATGAGCCCAGTCCAAAATATAGGCTTGACCATCTTCACGAATGACCACGTTGCGGGGTTCGAAATCGCCATGACAGAGCTTGTTATGCTTGGGCATTCTTTCAAGACGGGTATGCAATTCGTAGCGGGTGGTGGCATCCAACGAACTCTGGCTGATTTTCCGATTCATTTTATCCTTTAATTTACCCAACATGGGACAGGTTTGCTGGTGGATTTTCAACTGCAAATCCACAAACAGTTCCATGTATTCATCGTAGCGATCCGGGTTTTCTTCCATCAGTTCCGCTAGGGTTTTGCCATGGATATAATCGATCACAATGGCCCATTGACCATTTACTTTGGTTACCTCATGCAGCATCGGAATGGGAAGGCCGGTTTCCTCCACCCTTGCCTGATTGAGCGCCTCGTTCAATACATCGGCTTTGCTGTAACCACTGTTGAATACCTTAATGGCCAGATCTCCATCCAGATAAACGGTTTTGTTGGGTTTGACAGCGATCACCTGTTCCAGTTTCATGGGGGAAATCCTCCTTACAGCTGTGCAATTTCTGCGTTCAGGGCCTTCAGCTTTTCTGCGGGCAATTTGACCACTGCACGGTCATAGGTAAACAGGCCGTTCAGTTCATCCTCCACATCGCTGACCTGCGTATAGACGGTCGCAGCCAGCCCTTTGGGAATAGCGGGCAGGATCTGCTCCCGGAACAGCTTTTCATAAGCAGTCCAGAGTTCCTCCTGGGTTTGCAGCTTTTTATAGCCATAGTCGATTTCGTTGAAGCAATGGCCTTCCAGCCGCAGGTTGTAACCGCCAAATTCGCTGAGTACCACGGCACGGCCCTTTTTGTCGGGCTGAAAGCGGTACGGACGGAAATACACATGGAGGCTTTGCAGCTGCCCAATTCCCTGATCATGCCAACCGCTGGCATGGTCGATGGGGCGGGAGGGGTCCAGTTCCTCGATCAGCGCGCAGGCCTTATGAGCATCAAACTGTCCCCAGCCTTCGTTGAAGGGTACCCACAATACGATGGAGGGCACATTGCGCAGTTGCAGGATCATTTCTTCCAGTTCTTCGTAGTACGCATCCCGCTGTACAGCATCCTCCCGGGCAAACCAGCGATAATGCTTGTCTTTCAGATGGATACCGGTGATCAGTGGCGCAGAGATAACTGGCAGCTTGTACTGGCTGCCGCCGCTGGGCATATCCTGCCACACCAGCATTCCGATGCGGTCGCAGTGATAATACCAGCGCATGGGCTCCACCTTAATATGCTTGCGCAGCATATTGAAACCCAGTTCTTTGAGGGTCTGGATATCATAGATCAGCGCTTCATCGCTGGGGGCGGTATAGAGCCCATCGGGCCAGTAGCCCTGATCCAAAAGACCGTTGTGGAAATAGGGCTTGCCGTTGAGGAAAAGGCGCATAATGCCGTTTTCATCCTTGCTCACTGCAACAGAGCGCATGGCTAAGTAACTCTCCACCCGGTCATCGCCCATGGTAACGGTGAAATCTTCCAGATGGGGATTCTCGGGGCTCCACAGCTGCATATTCTCAACAGGGAGCAGTGCGGGGGTGTTGGCTTTCACCGTGTGGGAAGTGCCCTTGATAACCACGGTGCACTCCATGGTGCTGCGTGCATCGGTTTCGATGGTCAGCTCCAGCTGGGCACTTTCTACATGGGGTATCATTTGCAGGCCGTGAATGTATTCTCCGGGCACGGCTTCCATCCAGACCGTCTGCCAGATGCCGCTCTGAGGCGTGTACCAGATGCCGCCACGCTTGGTTTTCTGCTTGCCCCGGCTGCGGGAACCGGCATCGGTTTCATCCTTCACTTTGACGATCAGTTGGTTTTCACCCTGCTGCCAGCCATCGGTCAGGTCGATGGTGAAGGCATTGTAGCCGCCGATATGGCTCCCCATTTCTTTCCCGTTGAGCAGGATGGTTGCTTCCTGATCCACTGCGCCGAAATGCAGCAGCAGATGTCCGCCCTCAGGCAGGAAACCTTCCGGCAGCATCAGGGTGCGGTGGTACCATAAGGTCTGATCCTTTTGGAGGGTGCGCTCCACACCGCTGAGGACGCTCTCTGGGGAAAAAGGCACCAGAATGGTGCCGTCCCACTGGTCAGGCTGCGTCTGTGTGTCAGTGATGGCATAGTCCCATGCACCATTCAGGTTCAGATAGCTGTCACGCTTCATCTGGGGACGGGGATATTCCTGCAAAATACAATCGGGGTTCAGATGCTTGCCCCATTCAGTCATCAGCATACCGTTTCCTCCTGGCTTGCATTGTCTATTGCATCGTTCTTCTGTGTGCGTTTCATCAGCCACAGGGGAATGGCTGTCAGCACAAGCACCACGGCAGCTGCCAGGAAAATGGCAGGGGTAGGCACGGTTTTGGTCTGCCCCAGATCCACATAGGTCTGGGCATTGCCTTTGATGACCTGTGCGCCGATGGCCGGGCCGATGATCATGGGCAGCATAACGGAAAACACCATGCGGATGCCTTGGAAATGACCGGCTTTCTCCGGCGGGGTCAGATCACGAATCTGCGCCATCAGGGCGGAGGTGAGCAGCATATAGCCGCTCATCATCACCATACCGGCCAGAATCACCGTCAGCATATCCCGAACAAAGTACATTCCCACAAGGCCCACGAGCATCACCAGTGCAGACGGCACAGCAAAGCGCAGGGTTCCTACCTTGTCAATGAACCGTCCGCCGATGACGCTGACCAGCGAAGCCACAATCAGCACCACACCCAGCACCAGCGCATAGGCTTCCAATTGCAGGTAGTGCTGCATATAGATGATCAGATAGGGGAAGAACACCTGCACTGCAATGGAGAATACGCACATAGCCACCAACGAGAGATACAGCCCTTTGTGCTCCACGACCACCGAAGGTCGGAAACCATAGCTGAGCTGGCTGAAAAAGGGCTTGCGTTCCGGCTGGATATCCGCCTCCTTGAGCACAAAGAGCGAAATGATGCCGGTCGCAATGACCACAATGCCGAAAAGAAAGAAGAATTTGCGCCACTCACCGGCTTGGGTCATGCCGTCAAACAAACCGAAGATGATCAGCATGGACAGAAGCGGCAGAATGCTCAACACGCTTTCCACCTTGCCACGCTTGTCGGAATCCACCACATCCGTCACGTAGGCATTGAAAGCGGCATCGTTGGCCGTGGAGCCGAAGAAGGTCATCACGCAATCCAGCACAATCACCATCATTGCAGCAACGGCAATCGCATTGGCAGCGGGGAAGAGGGCAGAGGCGTTTTCCACCGTCACCAGACCGAAGGCCATGGTGCTGACACCCCACAACAGATATCCGCCGCAGATAAAGGGTTTGCGTTTGCCGGTCCGGTCGCTGACGACACCCATCAGCAGAGTGGTCAGGGTTGCCACCACGGCGCTGGCCGCCACCATGGCGGCGATATAGCCGGGGTCGGTGGAGATGGTGTTGTAGAGGAAAACGTTAAAGTACATATTCTCGATGGTCCAGGCAAACTGTCCGGCGAGGCCCAGCAGTAAAAGCGCACTCCAGAGGCGTGCACCGATCCGGGATTTGGTATTCATTATGAAGCTCTCCTTTCGGAATGCAGTATCACTAATCTGCTCTGATGCTATTATATCAAACCCGAAAAGGCAGCACAAGTGCAAATAATCCGTTGACGAAAACCCGCTGAGGTTGTACAATATGGATAGTCGTATAGACTGTTACCAATGGAGGGTTGATCTATGTTCTACGACCAGAAAATATGGGTCGGTACCAGCGAAAACGGCATCCCCGTCATGCTGCTGCCCCATATGGCCAACCGTCATGGTTTGATCGCCGGCGCTACCGGTACCGGTAAAACGGTCAGCCTGAAGGTGATTGCCGAAGGTTTCTCCGACATGGGCGTTCCGGTTTTCCTGAGCGACATCAAGGGCGACTTGAGCGGCATGGTAAAGGAAGGCGCTGTGAACGCCAATATTGAAAAGCGTGTCCAAATGACCGGTATGCCCGGGTTTGAGCCCAAGAAGTATCCTGCTTGTTTCTGGGATGTGTATGGCGAGCAGGGCATTCCCGTGCGCACTACTGTGCTGGAAATGGGTCCCATGCTGCTGGCTCGTATGCTGGGCCTCAACGAAACCCAGTCCGGCGTTCTGAACATCGTGTTCCGTGTAGCCAACGATGGCAAACTGCCCCAGAAGCTGAACGCTTATGGTCAGGTGGTTAACGAGCCTCAACTGCAAAACATTGCCGATCTGAAGCAGGCCATCGCCTATGTGGGCGCTCACGCAGATGAGTACACCGTGGAATACGGCAACGTGAGCCGTGCCAGTATCGGCGCCATCCAGCGTGCTGTGGCGCTGCTGGAAGATCAGGGCGGCGATAAGTTCTTCGGCACGCCTGCGCTGAAGATCGCCGATTGGATCAAGACGGATGAGAACGGTCAGGGCCTGATCAATATTCTGGCCTGCGATAAATTGTTCCTCAACCCGCTGATGTACTCCACTTTCCTTCTGTGGCTGTTGACTGAGCTGTACGATCTGTTGCCCGAACGCGGCGATTGCGATAAGCCGGTCATGGTCTTCTTCTTTGACGAAGCCCATCTCCTGTTCAACGACTGCCCCAAGCAGTTGATGGACAAGATCGAGCAGGTGGTTCGTCTGATTCGTTCCAAGGGCGTTGGTGTTTACTTTATCACCCAGAACCCCACCGACGTTCCCATGACAGTGCTGGGTCAGCTGGGCAACCGTGTGCAGCACGCTCTGCGTGCCTTTACGCCGCTGGATCAGAAGGCGGTGAAGGTTGCTGCTCAGACCTTCCGCACCAATCCCAATTTCGATACCGAGGAAGCCATCACCCTGCTGAAAACGGGCGAGGCCCTTGTCTCTTTCCTGGATGAAAACGGCGCCCCCGGTATTGTGCAGCGCACCACCATTCTGCCCCCGCAGAGTTACATGGGCGCCATCACAGTTGAAGAACGCAATCAAGTCATCAATCAATCAGAATTCAAAGGAGTGTACCAACCAATGACCGAGCAGAACAACATGGAACAGATCCCCGTAGCCCAGCAGCCGATGATGCAGCAGCCCCAGCAGGGCTTCATGGTGCTTGACCCCACCACCGGCCAGTATGTACAGCAGCCCATGATGCAGCAGCCGATGATGCAGCAGCCCATGATGCAGCAGCAGATGGTTCAGCAGCCCATGATGCAGCAGATGGTGCAGCAGCCCGTGATGCAGACTGCTCAGGCCGCCGTGCAGACCATGCTGGTCATGGATCCCACCACCGGTCAGTATGTGCAGCGTCAGATGCAGTTCAACCCCGCCACCGGTCAGTATATGCCCGTGATGACCGAGGAAGAGAAGAAGGCTGCCGCTCTGGCTGCCAAGGAAGCTGAGAAGGCCGCCAAGGAAGCTGCCAAGGCTGAGAAGGAAGCTCTTGCCGAAGCTCGCCGTCAGCGTGCTGACGAACTGCGTGAAGAGCGCGCCGAGCGTGCCCGCGTGAACGACAGCGTTCTGGGCCGCATCAAGAACACCGCTATTTCCTCCGCTACCCGTACTGCTACCAACAAGCTGGTCAACGGCCTGCTGAACAGCATCATGGGCAAGAAGAAGTAATTCGGATCGCCAATACAAGAAACCGCCGGCATTTCGTCGGCGGTTTCTTTGTGTTTGTTGGCTCTTGACTGCTTGCCGGTTGTTATTTCTTCAGGGCAGCAGCATAGGCATCCCGCAGTTCACCAACCATGCGCAAGCTTTCTGTTGCGTCATGGCAGCATTCTGCCACAATGGTATGGTTCAGATAATCCATCATCTGGTCGGCGAATGCCTGCGAACACAGGGTGACATAGGGTTTTTCCTGCCAGTGGGACAGGGCGGGCTTGTGCAGCGTAACCGACAGTTGGTGTTGGCAGCGGATTTGATAGGCCGGCCGTCTTGTATCATCCTTGAGCAGATGGACAGATAATTTCGGGTTGTTGGCCACGTAGTGCAAAACAGTATCCAGCAAAGTGATACGTTCTTCTGGTTGCAGTGGACGAAGCATTCCTGAATGATCCGCCAGCTGGCCGTCGGAAAGAAAACGGCGAATGCCGCTGAGGGAGGAAATCAGACAGCGCTCTTTGTGGGTGTCGTTGGAATATTCATAGCGACGGGCGTGCAAAGAGAGAAGCCGGGCATGGGCCACAGGATCGTTCAGCTTGATGGGCTGGCGATGGTTGATGGCTTTTTCCAGAACCGTTGGCGGCAGAACGCCCATGGTCATGTCCGGCGAGAAAATGTAGGTTTTCCGGTTCAATTCATAGCTGAGGAATTCCAGACAGGTGCTGCTGTAATCCAGTGGTTCTTCAGGGTGATGCAGCAGGGGAACAGCAGCCAGCGGAATATCCAACAGCTCTTTGTAATAGTCATACACGCCCACCATTTTGGTAATGGGGAAGGGGCGCAGATCCTGCTCGTTGATAACCACATAGAACAGTTCCTGATATTCCGTGCCGTTTTCGGCTTTGATAATGAGCAAATTTCCATCCACTGGGTGATTGGCCGAGCCGGCATAGTTCATGCCGGGGGTAAAGGCTTTGTAACGGGTATCGAAAACCAGGTTTTGCGCATAGCGCAAATATTCGGAAATGCTGCGGTCCGGCGAACCAGGCGCAAAATAATGCCGGATGTGCGCATTGCGCTTGGGATCCTGCAACAACTTCCGAAATGCGGCCATTACGGAGTCAAACAGGCAGTTCACGCAAAGAATGGAAAGTTCCCAGTTGCTGTCGAATCCATCCAGCAAAGAAGCTGTTACGCCGGAGGGGTTCAGAAGCGTACCGGAAGTGATGCGCTGCCACTCATCCAGCGAGCGCAGGTACAGGTGCCGTTCCAACCCCAATTCGCTGATGGAAAGTGCTTTGCGCAGCATCTCTTCCTGCGGAGCCGAAAAAATGGACAGTTTGCAAATGGCATTGAAAATTTCTTTGCGCTTCGCATCGGAAAGGTTTTCATTCAAAGCACGCCGCAAAGAAGCGGATTCACCCAGCAAGGCCCCCAGTGCAGAGGGGGTCAAATGGTGCTGTTGCATCAGCAATTTCAGCGTTTCACCAAAAGGCAGTGTGTGATAGCGGCTCATGAGAAGCAGCTCCTTTGCAGGCAGATGGAGAATGAACTTCGTTTATTATAGCATAGGATGGCAAATCATGGCAACCATATACGCCGGTATACTGTGCAGATGCTGCCGCTGCTCTTGCAATGTGGACAGAATCGTGCTATGATTACACTATACAGCAGCGTATGCTTGCTGATTATGAAACAGGAGGAACAACAGTATGGCATATGTTATCACCGACGAATGCATCAGCTGCGGCGCTTGCCAGGCTGAGTGCCCCGTGGATGCGATCGCTGAGGGCGATGGCAAGTTCGTAATCGACGCCGATAAGTGCATCGAGTGCGGCGCTTGCGCCGGCGCCTGCCCCGTGGGTGCCCCCGTTCAGGGCTAATGCAATTTAGCAACAAGGCAGCATGGCTTCGGTCATGCTGTTTTGTTATTATGAGGCGAATGAAAGAAACCAAAACCTCCGAACCGGCACTGTGCTGGTTCGGAGGTTTTGCTATTGGTGCAGCGTTCGATTTCATATCCGAACCGGTTTGCTCTTTCTGAACACTTGCCTGCAGGTCTCCGAAGGTGGCTTGTACGGTATCCTCCTTGAAGTTGAAGGTGATCTCCAACTTATCATCATACAGAAAGATGGCATTAACGAAAGTATCTACCAACATCTGCCGGTGCTCTTTACGCTTTACATCCAGCTTCCTGAAACGCATCAGCCAGAATCGCAGGGCATCCTCTTCGATCTTTTTGCTGGTCAGATTTTCGTAAGCAATCTTGTTTTCCAGCTCATCCCGTGCTGCTTCCAGTTCGTCCAGTCGCTCTTTGGTGGATCGGCTCAGGATGCCTTGCTGTATTGCGTTCAACAGGTTGTCGATGCCTCTGTTGACTTCCCGCAGTTCCCGCTCATACAGGGGAATATTGACATTCTCCTGCTCCTGCATCTCCATCAGCTTATGGGCAACATCGTCGATGAAGGCATCACTTTGAATCAGCTCCATAACCTTAGCAACAACCAGATCTTCGATTTCAACCTTGCGCACGGGTTTCTTGCGGCAATTCGTCCGCTTCTTTTTGACAGAGACGCATTTATAGTAATGATGTACTACTCCGGTTCTGCTTGTTCCGCTTTCTCCGCATAGATAGGCACCGCAGTAACCACAGAATAGTTTGGTTGTCAGGATATAGTCATCCTCCGCCTTGTGACGGGCTGGCGCTTTCCGGTTTTTCTCCATTCTGACCTGCACACGGTCGAACAGTTCAATCGGAACAATTGGTGGAATGCCGTCCGGAATCACAATATCACGGTAGGTATATTCGCCAATGTATCGTCTGTTCTTCAGCATCCGCTGAACGCTGTTAAGCGTTGGATCTTCACCGAAGTTGTTCTTGACACTATGCTGGATCAGGTAGGCAACCAGGTCTTTCATCATTGCGCCTTCCGCATAGCGTTTGAAGATTTCCAACACATGGGGAGCCGTCAGAGGATCAATTTGAAAATGCTGATCCTTATCAATGATGTATCCGATTGGCTTGTTGCCACCGTTGAACTTGCATTTCAGGGCATTCTCAGTCTGACCGCGACTGACTTTTTCAGCCAGATCAGCGGAGTAGTATTCCGCAAAACCCTCCAGCACAGATTCCAAAATGATACCTTCGGCACCATCCGAGATCAGCTCCGTGGCTGAAACAACCTTAACGCCATGACGTTTCAGGGCAGCTTTGTACCGTGCGCTGTCATAACGATTGCGGGAAAAGCGATCAAGTTTCCAGACAATGACCATATCAAACAGATGCTTGCTGCTGTCTCTGATCATATTCTGGAATTCCGGTCGTTTATCCGTCTTGGCAGAATACGCCCGGTCGATATAGTGGCGCAGAATGGTAATATCATTCTTTTCAGCAAACGCTGTGCACTCACGCAGCTGACCCTCAATACTTTCTTCCCTCTGGTTATCGGAAGAGTATCGCGCGTAAATTACTGCCTTCATCATTCATCCTCCATGATCCTGTACAGGCTCTCCTTCAGCTTCTTGTTGGCAGGTGAGCCGGGTTCAAAACACATTTCGATAAAGCGACGCATCTCCTCTTTTTCTGGAGTAATGCGGGGATGAAACTCGTAGCTTTTCCCTTCAGGGTTCTCTGTCCGACCAAAAATGTAGTCCAGTGATACATCAAAATAATCTGCATATCGCCGGAAGATCGCCACCGGAGGTGTGGTCTGTCCGTTCTCGTAACGATTGATGCTGGATTGCGTTGTTTCAATGGCTAAGGCAAGGCTTTCCTGAGAGATGTTGATGCTTTCCCGGAGAGCCCGAAGTCGTTTACCGATGATTTTCATCTGTACAACCTCCATTTCTTGTGTTATAGTATAACCCAGAAAAGATATAAAATCAACTCATAATACTGTCGATATAAGTTGATTAAGCAAAAAGGAGGCTTCACAATGGATATGTACACCTGCTATTTCAACATGGATACCGGCTGCGTAGATGTATGGCTACGGGATGGACGGATCATCTCCATCAACTGCACAAAAGCAGAGGCGGCGTATGCAGAGAATATGTATCAGCGGTCGGAGCTGGATTGGCTGATTTACAACGACCCTGCTGCTTATGCGGAGCTGATTATGGAGGGAGATCCGAAGGAGTATCTGGAGGCTGTGGCGCAGTATGGGCTGCCGGAGGAAAAATAGGGTGATAGTGCATGTTATGGTGATATATGAGAATGACTTAACTTAATGCAGAACGAAGTAATAACTTGAGATAGTATAGCATCAACGCCCATTTTCATTGGGTGCATCAAAACAATGTGTTATTCAGGAGGACAAAAACGATGATAGAAACTATTGCTAAGGTGATCGACTATGTTGCATCAATTACCCCTGCTTTGGTGTTTGTTTTTTCATTGATTCAATTCCGAATCAATAGTGAAAGAATAAAAAACGAAGCAACGATTAGAGCATATAACGAACTGCAAATGGAGGTTTTTTCTCCTTTAAACAGACTACTTAAGAAATATATGACATATAAGAAGGGGAACTGGGTTTTAGTACCAAAAGAATTGAAAAAAATCGATTTTCACAGTGACGAATGGGAGAATTTTACTAATTGGTTATCAAAAATCGAAACATTTTCTGCTGGTATTAATACAGGAATTTTTTCTCTTGAAATTTTGAAGCACGTTGGAGGACACTACTTTGTGCGGCTTTATCATGATCTAAAGGTAATTATCAAAAGAAAAGAAGAAATGAATATATCTGGAGGAGCGCGATATGCAGAATTTAAAAAAGTGGTAGACGAATTGAGCATATCGTCTATAAAAATATAATGGACGGCTTGGTAAAAATATAGGGTGGTTTTTGACTTGCTTATTCATAAAGATGAAATTCTCTGAGTTTATCTTGGATTATCCTAATCACACTTCCAGTATGTCAATACCCATCAATGGAAATCCTGCATCAATCAGGGTTTCCTTTTTTTCATACCGCCGAACACAGGCAGTTCATGATTGTAAATTCGCATTTGATGGTTGGTTTTTTCTCGTGTTGATTCGTTAGATATATTGGGTCTTCCAAAATCATCCAAATATGGATGAGTACTCACCATGAATTGGATCACCACCCACCAACGCAACACAGAACAGGAGGAATCCCGATGAAAAAGCTATGTTTCTTGCTGACGATCACGCTGCTGTGCCAATGCTTCGCTGCCGGGGTAGCATCACCTGCGCAGGCATCCGAAATCCTGTTTGCTGCAGAAGACTTTGAAGTGCTTTGCAGTGCACAGGATGAAAACGGAAACCTGTGCATCGGCGGTAGAACCAAGATGCCCAAGGGCAGATTGATCTGTGTGGATACGACCGGCAATCTGCTGTGGTCTGTGGAAAACGATCTGCCAGGCGGCGATTGGTACAGCGGCATTGTCCCCTGTGGTGATGGACGGTATATGGCGCTGCACCAGCAGAATGATTCCTCGTTTACGCACCATCTGGAGGTGATCGAACAGGGTCAGGTCGTGCAGACCACTCAGTTGCCGGATGAACAGGCGTTTTCTCTTTATCCGGCGGAGGATGGTGTGCTACTGCTCACCGGCGGCGCCATTGATGCCACCCATCTTTCCAAATGGAGCTATGATGGCGAGCAGCTTTGGAAACTGGATTTCGGCAAGGGCTACCGCTTCTACGAAGTATTGACGCTGCAGGAAGGGTATCTGGGCATCGGCTACCACATTCCCGACCACGATTCCGCCGGTGATGCCGCTGTGTGCCTCATCGATAAGGATGGACAATCAGTACAGGAATACTTCCCGAAGAAGGATTCCCGGTGGATTGATGCTGCCATATCCGATGGAATGCTGTATCTGTTCGGCGAGACAGAGCATGAGGAGCTGTTCAAGGGCATCGTAGCTGCCAATGCCTCTGCCGAAGGCATGGAGCCGGTCATTTACACCCCGGATACGCAGGGGGAGCTGATCCCCTTCTCTCTGGTGCCGATGGATGGCGGTTTTCTTACGGCAAGCTCACAATGGAACCGGCTGATCCCCACGGTGCTCACATTGACCCGGTTCAATAGGGAATGCCGGTCGGTAGGCACGTTTACCTGTCCGATGGCCGATCTGCGCGCCATCTGTGATTGCTGGCTGTTTTCAAAGAATGGACAGGCGTTTGCGCTGGTGTGCGGCACGGTAGAGGGTTCCTTCCAATACGTGGCCAGACTGGTGCAGATTCCCCTTGGTATAGGGTCTGCCCGGTAACTCTGCCGATGGGTATGGCAAAATGAAAAATAAGGTTTAGATTTCTGCCCGTTCGTTCGTCTGTTTAGACAGATGGGTTCATGAACCGGAACAAATGGCAGGAGGTATTGTCTTGTGAAGAGAATCCTTGCTTTGATTGCCATGGATGGCAGTACCGGGCACTGGAGGAATGAGTACAGGAGGTGATTCCGGTGGCAACAAGCCCCCACGAAGGCGCGTTGATTCGTTTGATGCGCCAATACGAAAAGGAAGTGCTGAAAGTATGCACTGTCTACCTGCGGGATCTGACGCTGGCAGAGGATGCGGCGCAGGAGACATTTTTCAAGGCATATAAGGCCATGGACAGGTTTCAGGGCGGCAGCAGCGAAAAAACATGGCTGATGCGCATTGCCATCAATACCTGTAAGGATATCCGGCGCGGGGCGTGGTTTCGCCATACGGATCGCAGCATTTCGCTGGATAAGCTGCCGGAGCCTGCGGTGCCTCCGCAGGCGGATAGCGTCCTCCTGACGCTGGAAGTGATGCGCCTGCCTGCCAAGGAGCGGGAAGTGGTGCTGCTGCGCTACTACCAGAACATGACGCTGGCCGAGGTGGCGCAGGTGCTGGGCATCAGCGCTACGGCAGTGGCCAAGCGGCTGAAAAAGGCCCATGAACATCTGGATCCGGTGCTGAAAGGAGGCGAGGAGCATGTCTAAGGAGATGAGAATCCGGCTGAGCGTGGATGAATGCCTGTCCGGTGTGGAGAACCGCCCCTCGCTGGAAAACCGCGTACTGGAGAGGATTCAAGGTCAGCGGCGTGCACCTGCGAAGCTTTCTGTGGCCATGGTCATGGTGCTGGCGCTGATGTTGCTCACCGCCGCCGCGCTGGCAGTGGGGGCCATTGCGGGCTGGTTCCGGGTGGAACAGCAGCAGGTGGGCGCAATGCAAAGCTGCGTATCCGATGGGGATACCCTGTACCTGCTCACCGACCGCGGACTGTATACATGGCAGCCCGAGGATACGGAACCTGCGCTGATGCTCTCTGCTGAGCAGCTTTGGGACAATGGCTTCACGCCGGAAGCCCTGCTGTGCCGGATGGGGGATGAGCTTGCTTTGCTTCATCCGGAAACCCGAACCCTGTGGCAGGTGGACGGACAGAAGCTGCAACCGCTGGCTGAATACAGCGGCACGGTGTTGGATAACAGCAGTCTGAGAATCAGAGCCGTGACATGTGCTGGCGAAACGCTGCTGATCCGGGTGGTTCCGCAGAATGGGCGTGAGAATGAAGCGCAGCTTTTCCGCTGGCATTTGCCCACGGGCAGCGTGGAGCAGTTGTCACTGCCCCATGTGGTGGAACTGTGCGCTTTGGATGATGCCCACGCGCTGGTGCTCCAGCAGGATGTATCCGCCATGAAAGAAGTTCTGTCCCGGATCGATGCCGCCACCGGCAGCATCGTGGAGACTCTGTATACCGCGCCTGTGCAGGGGATGGAAGGCATCATGGTGCATCCAAAAACCCGGCAGATCATTGCTTTTGTGGCTGGCGCGCCTTCCCTGTGGAATGGAACCAGCTGGGAACCCATGCAGGGCTATGGATTGAGCATTCATACGGATGCCTGTGCCGTCATCGGTGACGGCTTGGCAGCCATCAATTTCAATGATTTGCAGGTGATCCCCTTTGTGCCGGAAAACAGCCTGACCACCCTGCGCATCAGCGGCATCATGGCCCTGAACAACGAGGATGATGCTTTCCAGCAGGAGTTTCCGGGCATTGCTGTGCAGCGGGCGAAGAATGCTGCGCTGACCGCTGCGGATATCCGGCAGGCCATCGCGGATGGGGACACCACCGACCTGTTCCATGTGTCGCTGAACTGGGATGTGGCTGCTATGTTCCGGGATGGTACACTGGCTGCGCTGCCGTCCTCTGCGATACTTCACGAGGATGCACAGGCCATGCTGCCAGCCTTCCGGGAAGGACTTTGCGTGGACGGCGCATGGTATGCGGTTCCCACCAATGTGCTCGTATCGATATGGGAGAGCAGCGAAGCGGTTCCGGCAACCTTTGTTGAGCTGCTGGAGGCGCAAGCGGGGGCTGCATCACCGTACATTGCGCCCCTTTGGTCGGGTATCGGCTGGACGAAAGAAAATGATGCCGATTATCTGTTGACAACAATGATTCTGGCAAGTGGCGCAGAGGGCGTAGACTTCCACGCCCCGGCGTTTGCGGATGCTTTGCAGGCCTTGCGGGCTGCACAATTCTCTACAGAAACACAGACGGGGATACCTGTGATCACCACGGATCTGTCGGTGGATTTGCATGGCCAGCTGGCAGTTCCCGTGCAGCCGGGGGGAAAGCAGGGTGTACAGCCAGGCGAACAGGATCCGCCCGCACCCATCCTGTGGCAGGTTCCCAGCGCGGTTACTGCGGAACTATCGCCGATCATTCCCGCCCGTCTGACGGTTTATGTACTCAATCCCAACGCAGCCAATCCAGAACTGGCACTTCGCTTTCTGGAATATGTGGCTGCCCATCGGCAGCCGGAGCAGGATGCGTTATTGAAGCCCATGACCGCTGAGCCGATGCTGTATCCCGAGGTGGAAGCGCAGATTGAATGGATTAAGGAGGATCAGCGGGCGCTGGACGAGGCGCAAGGCTTGGCGACCGATGAGGAAGCGTTGGAAAGGCGCATCCATGCCATCAAAACCGCACCGGATTCGTGGGCAGTGGATGAGATCCGTTTGCAGACCTATCGGGATAGGATCGTACCCTACGTGCGTTTGCACCTCCATCCATTGCTGACCAGACAGGCAAAAGAGACAGGCGGTACCTATGACCAGATGCTTCAAGCGGTGCTGGCTTATGTGAATGGTGAAGGAACGCTGGAGGATTGTTTGCGGAAGCTGGATGCTTTGCTGCCGTAACAGGTTATCCATTGAGAACGGAGGGATTACCATGAAACGCATTTCTCTCTTTGCTGCTATGTGGCTGTGTTTCCTGCTGCTGATACCGTTGGTGGTGTGTGCCGATACCGATACGCTCCACGAGCCTTCCGGGAATAAGATTCAGGCAGAGGAAGCGGTCACGCTGGCATGCCAATTCATCAAAGAACTGACCGGCGTTAAACTGACGGGGCTTTATTCCGTAGAGGACGGAATGAAGGTGGAGGGTCAGCCGGAGATGTATTTTGGTCCCGGCTGGCAGTGGGGCGCAGATACGCAGGAGGATTGCTGGATACTGATCCTGCGCAACCAAACAGCTATCGATACGCCCATCGTGGTGCTGCACGGAATCACCGGTGAGGTGTTATATTGGGAGTACACCCAACAGACGATCAATTGTACGTATCTCAACAGCTTGCCAACAGATGATCATCTGTCCTTGCAGCAGGCGGTCAATATAGCGCAAAGCAGGTTCATGCCTGCAATGGAGCCGCCGTTATCCGCCGATGGCATCCGCTTCACAGGGGCTGCCTTTGGCGATGCGGATACATGGGTTGCACAGGCAACAAACACAGAAGCAGAGTCGGCATGGAAGATCGAATTGTTGTACGAAGACCCTGACAGGCAATATGGATATATCGGTTATTTCGATGCGGCAAGCGGCGGGGTTTTGAGGGAGATGATCCACGAAAGAACGCCTGCATCCGGCGGGGATGGTGCAGGCATCGGTCAGGGTGAAAGCTTTATCGACATGGGTTTTTGGAACATGTCGATAGAAGAGAAAGCGCAATTCTCCGAAAAATGGATCCCTTTGGTCAATGCCTATCTGGCGCGGCATCCCTATGCCCCCCCAACCCAACAATCTGTTTTACTATGCTACCCGTTGCGTATACGGCATCCCCGCCAAGGATGACATACAACAGGAAGATGCCATTCATCTTGCCAGACAAGCAACGGTCACTTTGGGAGCAAGCCTTGATACGCTGGAGCGCAGACCGGTTGAATGTCTTTTTGATATCACCGATCCGCAGAACCCCCTTTGGAAGATTGTCGTTATGTCGGCAAAGGTGAACAGGAACGAATATGTGACCAACCAGAACTGGGCGCGCTATCGGGTGGTCATCAATGCAAAAACAGGTATTGTAGAAGAAGCTTGGGAAATCCAGCCGGAAATGGATGTTATCCTGTGGCGTTTTTGATTGAAAGCATATTGGTTTGATCGGACAACGATTCTGTGATGCTGAGAGCTTTTTCTATCAAGAAATGCTTTGAAGGGAGGAAAACTCATGAAGCGATTTTTTGCCATACTTCTGATATTTCTGTTTCTTGCGCTTCCTGCTTTTGCAGAAGAAAGAATCGATTTGAGTACACCTGGTTCTGACAATCTGACCCCTTATACGCTCCCAGATGGACGCATCATTTTTGCCGGTAGTGCTGGAGAAAAAGGAGACTATCGAAACAGAAAAGCACGACTTGTATGTCTGAATTCAGATGGAACGATTGCTTGGGATTATCTTCATCCAGCAGAAGGAAGCTGCAGTTTCAGCAATGTTCATCTGCTTCTGGACGGACAGCTTGGTGTGGTGTTTAAAACTCACCGGATCCAACAACGGTAGAAGCTGCTATTTACAAATTCTCTTTGGATGGCGAACTGCTCACAGGGCCGATCGGCATTTTCGCCGAGCGTATGCTTTTGTTCGATTCTACAGACGCCTGTATAACGTATCTGGTGTCATCGCCAGAGGGGCAGATCGCAAGTTACCATTTTGTAGACTGGGATGGAAAGCAGCTCTTCCAATTGCCAGCTGACAGCATCATAGGAGGCGGGTTTCAAACCTTGCCTGTCGATGACGGCGTTCTTCTGATCGGAAATGAAACCGGTTTTCCTGCCCTTGGGAAGTTGATGAAGCTGGATACGGCTGGCAACATTGTCTGGTCGCAGATCCTTGAACCCTCGTTGCCAAACGCGAACCATGCAAACTTCTCGCCGGTTTTTCCTTTGAGAGATGGCGGATTTGCCGTTGTTCTTTACGAGGAAGTATATGATTCTTCTACTCCCTCTGCATCTGAAGGGTATCTGCTCCGGTTTGACAAAGAGGGTTCGCTGCTCTGGAAAACATCGTTGCAGCAGAGTGGCATTCCAGAAATCACAATGATGGACTGCATTGAATACGAAAACTATCTTGTTGCCGCGGAAGACCTTTCCTTTGGGACGGAACAAGTTTGGAAGTACGATTGGTTTGATCTCAATACCGGGACACTGATCAAACGCACCGAACAACCTATGCCTGACGGAATCACCAATTACAGCAGCGATTTTGTTATTCTGGACAGCGGCTTGTGGATCAATCGGGATCTTCGCCAAAACAAAAAGGATGATCGTTTGGCAGAGTTGAACAGCAGGGATGAAGTCTTGATAAGAGTGCCCGAGCGCTAAGGATCATCCTTACAATAAGAATTTGTTTTGGCAACACCCCAGGGGCCCCGCCCCTGCATCTCAGGAAGAATCCAAAGAAACCGGCGGTTTCGTGGCACACAACTTTGCATGCAAAGTGTAGTGTGTTATACCTTTTGTGGGCGCTGACGCTGGAAAGGTGCTGTCCCCGGGGCGGGACAGAGCCTTGCCTGCGGTATGAGGGCAGGCGGGTTTTGTGGACAAGTGCCACGAAAACACAGGGCTTTTCAAAAGCCGCCTGACCGGGAAGAGTTGGGGCAGGATTGCCTGCAGCCATGCGGAAGGCTTCCTGCCTCAACGTCCCGCAAAAGGGATACTCACCCCGCCGCAGCGGATCACTCCCACGGGTCGAGAGCGAGCAGGGTTTCCTTCGGCAATTTGTCGTTATCACAGCCCAGAAGATACGCAATGGCTTTCCCGGCAAACGCGTTGGTGCGGATGGTATCCCCGTCAGCAAGCCGGATGATCTGTGCGGTTCCGCTCTCAAAATCGAATACCATCTCGCCCCATTCGCCGTCGCAGTCTGCCTGATACAGGTAGGCAGCGGCGGCGATTTTCTTTTTGCGTTTGGTCTTGTTGGTCTGCTTCAAACGAATGGCATGCAGCGCTCCGTCGGCCACCAGATGCTCCGTCAGATGTTCCACGGCTTTTCGGTAAGCACGTTCCGCTCCGCTGGCGCTGCTGCCCTCAAACAGGATGGCAAGCTCCTCGAAAGTGGGCCGCTTCTCCCACGATCCCACCCTTCCGCAGTTCATGCAGATGGACAGCCGCTTCTCCAGCAAAGTCTGTTCCCGGTAGTTCAGTTTGTCAAAAGCACGCTCCACCTGACTGGCCCGCATGCCGTTCCAGAGCCTCTCCGTGTAGTCCCAATGATCGTCCCGGGTCACATCCATCTGGGTGCATTCGCTGTCATCATCACGAACTGTTTTGAAAAAC
>JAFVXE010000041.1 GCA_017501255.1 Clostridia bacterium
AAAGCGAACCGAGGCGTGAGGACAGCGCAAAGCGCTCCCGCAGCGCCGAAGCCCAAAACCGACCGAAGGTTGGGTTTGGGCCGCAATGCACGCCGCTGGTTTCGGATTGGCAATCAGAGGGCTGCGGCCCTCCGATACCTCTGGGGTTTGTCAACAGTCTGAGCTCCCCTTACACAGGGGAGTTGATGGTGGGGCTGCTTCCTATTTCTCCACAGAAGCCTCATGGGGCAGCCCATTATAGATCAGCTGTTCCCGCATATGCTCCATGGCGGCCAGTATGCTGGTGGAGGTGCCGGTGGCGCCGGAGACCGTTTCCACGCCCTCGGTGGTCTGCGCCTGAAGGATGGCCGCTGCCATGCCGTCCCGGGCTTTCCAGAAGTATTCGCTTTCGCCGCCGTTGCGGTTCTTGGCATCCAGCTTTACCATGCGGCCGTCCCGTACCGTTACGGTAACGATCACATCATCCCCGTACCCCGGGGCTAAATCCTGATAGACCCCATCCTGATAATCCCCCTGCCCGGGGGCGGACTGGGCATGGGCAGCAAGAGGCAAGACGCAAATAAGCAGAACCAACAGAATCATCCGGCAGTAAACATGACGCATGGCGGACACCCTTCCTTTTTGCCTTCAGCTTATGGCAGACAGGAAGGGAATAGAACCATTGCAAACGCAGAGAAGGGGCTTCTTTTACCCCTTCTCTGCCACCGCCAGCAAATGCCCCGACAACCCGATGATTTCCTCATGGGTGTCCAGCATCCGCACGGTTTTCATCAGCAAAGTTCGCCTTTCCTCGTTGGCCAGCAGCGCATCCAGATGGGGCGCAAGCCATGCGCCGCCCATGACCCCGTGAACCGTGGCAGCGCCGAAGCCGCCATGGGCCAGCTCCGCCCGCAAGGCCTTTGCCGTGTGCAGATGGGACGACCCGATGCCGTTGGCGATTTTCTTTTCCGGGTTGATGTAGCAGCCATCGGTCAGCGCCCGCTCAATGATGGACAAAACAGCGGGGTCATCCAATTCCCGGCGCTTGGGGGTGTCATCCTCATGGTAGACCCGGAGGCGGGAAACCAGCACGCTGTAAGGGGTCAGGGCCGCTGCAAAGAGCAGTCCCCCGTCCCTTAGCAGCCGATGACTTTCCCCAAGGGCCAGAATCCGTTCCTCATACTCGGTGATGGAATACAGAGGCCCCATCAGCAGCACGGCATCGGCGCTGTTGTCCGGCCGGGGTACGGAACGGGCGTCGCACACCATGGCGGATGCCAGCCCTGCGCCGGGGTATTCCTCTGCCAAGGCTGCGCTCATAGCGATATTGGTTTCTGCCAGGTCGAACAGATGCACCTCATAGCCCAGCGAGGCCAGCCACCAGGCGTACTCGCCGTATGCGCCGCCTATATCATAGATGGTTGCCGGGGGCTTGGGCAGCCTTTCCAGCAGAATTTCCTTGGTGCGCTCAAATTCAATCAGTCCGATGCCGCTTCTCAGGCGGTCTTTTTCGATGCCGGCATTGTATCCGGCCAAAACGGTGGAATCGATGGTTTTCATAGGCTTCTCCTTTGTTCAGCTGCTTTGGGAAATGAAAAATGGACGGGCGGGGTTCCGATGCTTCCCGGGGGAGAACGGGCTGTTCCGGCATAATGCCAGCCTCCTTTCTGATCAAAACAAAAAACGGCGCCGATCGAAGCTGCCTTCGACCTGCACCGCCCTGGTGTGAAGGGACTCCATCCGAGGATGGCTTATCCGTTCCGCAGCATACGACAATACAAGCCCGGCGAAATTTGCTGGATTTCGACGCGCTGCTGGAACATCATCATGCTGTTGAGGGAATGATGCACTGCCATTGCCGCTGCTCCTTTCGGATTGATTTGTTGCAGCCTACCACGTTTCAGCGGCGCTGTCAATACCGATTGCATCCCATAGGGCGGTATGCTATACTACTGCCATCAAAACCCAATACAGCGGAGGAATTGCCTATGGATACCATTCGTCTGGGACGGACAAACCTGGTGGTCAACAAAAACGGCTTTGGCGCACTGCCGGTGCAGCGGGTGGATATCACCGGCGCTGCCGCCCTTCTGCGTCGGGCGTATGAAAGCGGCATCGACTATTTCGATACCGCCCGTGCCTATACGGACAGCGAGGAAAAAATGGGCGTGGCCCTCAGCGATGTGCGGGAGAAGATCATCATTTCCACCAAGACCCACGCTTCCACCCCGGAGGAATTCTGGCAGCATCTGGCCGAAAGCCTGCGCCTTCTGAAAACCGACTATATCGACATTTACCAGTTCCATAACCCGGCCTTCTGCCCCAAACCCGGCGACGGCACCGGCCTGTACGAGTGTATGCTGGAAGCCAAAGCCCAGGGAAAAATCCGGTTTATCGGCATCACCAACCACCGGCTGGCGGTGGCGGAGGAAGCGGTGCTGAGCGGGCTGTATGATACGCTGCAATTCCCCTTCTCCTATCTGGCAGATGAGAAGGAAGAGGCGCTGGTGCGGCTGTGCGAGGAAAAGGACGTGGGCTTCATCTGCATGAAGGCGCTGGCAGGCGGGCTGATCACCCGGTCGGATGTGGCCTATGCCTATCTCAACCAGTTCCCGGTAGCCCCCATCTGGGGCATCCAGCGGGAAAACGAGCTGGATGAGTTCCTCTCCTATCAGGACAATCCCCCGGCCATGACCGAGGAACGGCTGGCCTATGTGGCCAAGGAGCGCACGGAGCTGGTGGGCGAGTTCTGCCGGGGCTGCGGCTACTGTATGCCCTGCCCTGCGGGCATTGAAATCAACACCTGCGCTCGCATGAGCCTGCTGCTTCGCCGTTCGCCCACGGCGGGCCATCTGTCCGAAGGCGGTCAGGCCATGATGAAGAAAATCGAAAACTGCATCCAGTGCGGCCAGTGCAAGGCCAAGTGCCCCTACGGGCTGGATACCCCCAACCTGCTCAAGCGCAACTATGAGGATTACCTGACCTTCTTGAAGTGATTTGCGGTTGATACCAATCGATAGCAAATGAATCATCGCAAAGCGTCCCAAAAGAACAACAGCAAAAAACGGGGAACCGAAGCGAAAAACGCTTGGTTCTCCGTTTTTTATATGTCGCTGTCATGCCGTGGCCAATAACACCCTGTATCCCCTCCTTGTGCCCATGAAATGGGCGCAAAATGGAGGTGCAGGAGGCTGTGCCTCCTGCCGGGGTTGTCAGGGGCAGCGCCCCTGACCGGGGTTCCCAATTCACCCGACCGCTGCTGCAATCCGCTGAAACTGCCCGTTGAGCATAGCCACATCCACCGCCCCGGTCTGGTCAAAGGCGGTGGCTTCCACGGTGAAATCGCCGGTGTAGCCGCTGCTTTTCACATAGTCAAAGAACCGCTGAAAATTGATGTGTCCTTCTCCCATGGGCAGTACCCGGCCCAGCAGCCGTTCCCACTGCATATGCCCGCCGCCGTAATCGTTGACGTGGTAATGGGCAACCCGCTGCCCAAGCCAGCCGTTCTCCGGCTGGTACAGGGCTTCCAGCTGGCTGTGGAAGGCCGCATTTTTGGTATCGAAAGTGATTTGTGCGTCCGGGTGCCGCTGGGCGAGGGTACTCAGATGGGTCATGGGATCCCGCTGGTTGCAGACCACGTTTTCGATGGTCAGGGTCAGCCCGTGGTCCCGGGCAATGGGGGAAAGCTGCCCGTAGGCCGCCAGATTGTTGCCGATGTGCTGGTCGGAAATCTGGCCGCTCCACAGGTGCAGAACCAGCTTTTCCGCACGGGCGGCAGCTGCAAACCGGCAGTTCAGGGCAAAATCCCGGAGGGCTTTTTCCGTCCTGTCGTCCTCCCCATAGGCCAGCTCCATGCCGATGTCCTTCTGGCAATGGATGACGGGAATGGTCAGCCCGGCGGTGCGCAGAAAGGAAAGCAGCTCCGCTTCCCGGCTGTACCAGTCCTGATAGATCATCAGCTCATAACCGTCGCAATGAAGCTGGGGCGTAAGGGTTTCCAGCAGGCGGAAATCCCGCCCGTTGGCACGGCCCAGCAAGGCCCCGGTGGAGCAGAGGATGCGGTGCATGGGCATCATCCTTTCACGTTGCGGTACAGTATGCCCTTGAACAGCTTTTTCACCGTTGCGCCCAGCTGGTCGCAGCGGTAATCGGTGTGCTGGTGGGCGGGGGCGGCCATGATGGCGTCAAAGGCTTCGTCGTTGAGGGAAAGCCGCTGTTTGATCTGCCCGATGTAGGAAGCCATCAGGGCTTCGTCGTACAGGGGCTTGTCCAGCTCCAAAAGGGCTTCCTCCCGGGTCATCTGCCCGGAGGCAATCATGCTGGACAGGTGGGAGGTGCGCTTGTCCACGCCGAACTTTTTGGGCAGCCAGTACAGCTGGATAAAGGCGGTCAGCACGTTTTCCAGATGCTTTGCGCCGTAGTATTCAAAGCCGCAGAAATCCTTCAGTTCCTCAAAGGCCCGCTCCCGGTTGTAGTCAATCAGGTTCAGGGGGCGCAGGGTGATGACCTGCTTGGTTTTCATCAACAGGTATTTCTGATAGGAAGAAACAAATTTCAGCTTGTTCAGCCTGCCGGTGCCGAAGCGGCGGTTGATATCCCGCAGGTTGATCAGATCCATGGGGTTGTGGGTATTGCCTCGTTGCAGAATGCATTCCAATGCAAAATTGCCCCCGGTGAGGAAATAGCGCACGCCGTTTTTCCGTGCCTGGTCGTACAGGAAAGCAAAGAGGATGTTATCCTGCGGCACCGCCAGATTGGGCACGCCCGCCTTCATATAGGCAAGGGTGAGCCCGTCGTACTGCTGCTGATCCGGGGTGATCACCTTCAGATCGATACCGGCAGCATCGCACAGCTTGCGGATGTTTTCTTTGGAGATGGGGGTATCATAGCCGTCATCGATGTGCACCGCCAAAATGCGCAGCCCCCACTGGTGCCCCAGATAGGCCAGATAAGCGGAATCCAACCCGCCGCTGATGCCCATCAGGCAGTCGTAGGGCTTACCCTGCCCTTCCTTTTTCAGCATGGCGATCATGTCTTCCAGCTGCTTGCGGCCTTCCTCGCCGGGCAGGTACACGCTGCCGATCTGGCTGATGGCCTCGGTGCAGTAGTTGCAATGGCCCTTGTCATCAAAGGTAATGGTGGGGTCGGCGGCGTTGGACATCACACAACGGGTACAGCGGATGGTTTCCATAGGGCACCTCCAATGGATTGGTACGTTACGCAAGGTATTGTATCATGTTTCAGGGATTGTGGAAAGCGGGAATCCATGGGGCAGGAGAAAAGCAGCAGAGAACGGAAGCGCCGCCAAAGCGTTCCCGCCCCCGCCACATTGACATTCCCCCCTCATTTTGTTACAGTACCATTGGACGAATCCGCACCTATCTTTATGGAAAGAAGGGCGCATATGAAAACCTTTCTCTATGTTGTCAAGTATCCCCTTGATGACCACTACTCCATCAAAAAGAAAATCGACGGTCAGGTGGCCGCCGCCGCCCGGCTGGGGCTGGATGTGTGGCAGACGGCTTATGACCGGCAGCACACCTGCCTGCTTCATCAGGGGCAGCAGCAGCCGGTGAAGCGCATCTGGCTGGGGCGTATGCCGGGGTATATCCATACCAAAGCCTTTCTGGATCTGTTTGATACCGTCCGGCGCAGCCTGCGCAGGCAGCATTTTGATGTGGTGTATATGCGCCACTGCCCCATCGGGCCCGGCGGCATCCGCATGATGCGGCTGATTGCCAAGGCGGGCAGCCAGCTGGTGGTGGAGATTCCCTCCTTCCCGCTGGAAAACGAGGGCAAGCGCAACGTGCTCCGGCGGCTGTACTGGGCCTATTCCCAGCACTGCTGGAAGCGGGCCGCCAAATATGTAACCCGCTTTGTGGTCATCGGCGGGCCTGCGGACAGCTATCTGGGCCGCCCCGCCATGAATATCGACAACGGCGTGGATGTGGAGGCCATTCCCCTTCGTCAGCATGAACCGGCAGCGGATGGAAAGATTCACATTCTGGCGTTGGCCACCATGGCCCGCTGGCATGGCTTTGACCGGCTCATTCAGGGAGCGGCCCAGATGCCCGGGGAATTGCGCAGTCAGCTGGTAGTGGATATGGTAGGCTCCGACGGCGACGGTTCCCTGCCCCGCTGGCAGCAGCTGGTGGAGGACCTTGGGGTGGGGGATGTGGTTCGTTTCCACGGCTACACCACCGGCAAGGCGCTGGATGACATTTTTGCCATGGCGGATGTGGGCGTCTGCTCGCTGGGCCTGCACCGGCACGGGTACCAGACCGCATCCCATCTGAAGCTGCGGGAATACACCGCCCGGGGGCTGCCCTTCCTGTATGCGGGGGAGGATCCCTCCGTGCCTGAGAACGCTCCCTTCTGTATGCGCATTCCCGCCGACGATTCTCCGGTGCCCATGGAGGCGGCGGCAGCCTTTGCCCGGTGCATGAAGGGGCAGGAGCAGATTCCCGCCCAAATGCGTCAGTATGCCCGGGAGCATATGTCCTGGGAAGCGCCCATGAAAAAGGCCCTGCAAATGCAATGATTTTTGGAACAGACAGGCGGTAAGAGCATGAAGATCGTAACCGTAGTGGGGGCAAGGCCCCAGTTTATCAAGGCGGCGGCGGGTTCCCGCCAGCTGCGCAAGGAACATCAGGAAATTTTGGTGCACACCGGTCAGCACTTTGATGACAATATGTCCGCTGTTTTCTTCCGGGAGATGGGCATTCCTACGCCGGATTACAATCTGGGCGTATCCGGCGGCAGCCATGGGCAGATGACCGCCCGGATGCTCACCGGCATTGAGGAGATTCTGCAAAAGGAGCAGCCGGACGCCCTGCTGGTCTACGGCGATACCAACTCCACCCTGGCGGCGGCGCTGGCAGCGGCCAAGCTGCGCATTCCCGTGCTCCACGTGGAGGCGGGCAACCGGCTGGGCACACTGGATAATCCGGAGGAGATCAACCGCAAGCTCACCGACCACTGCTCCACCCTTCTGTTCTGCGCCACCGAGGATGCCAGGCAGAAGCTGGAGGCGGAGGGGCTGGGCAGCCGCACCCACTGCGTGGGCAATATCATGTATGATTCCTTCCTGTACTTTGCCAACAAGCCCTGGGAGAACCCTAACATTCTCGGGCTGGACGGCAGCCCCGTCACCCTGCCTGACAGCTGGTACTACATGACCTGTCACCGGCAGGAGAACACCTACAGCGATGAACCTCTCGCCGCCATTCTGGCCGCCATGAACCAGCTGGATGCCAAAACCATCTACCCGGTGCATCCCCGCAACCGGGAGCGGGCAGAGCGCATCTGCAAGGCGCAGGGGTTTGACAATATCCTGCTGACCCAGCCCGTGGGCTATTCCGATTCCGTGCATCTGACCCAGAATGCCAAAAAGATCGTCACCGACTCCGGCGGGCTTCAGTGCGAGGCCTTCTATGCGGGCGTGCAGTGCGTGTTTGTGCTGGATTATGTGGTCTGGCCCGAAACCATGGTGTCGGGTCGGAACCAGCTGGCCAAGGCCGATACGGAGGATATCCTGTCCAAGCTGGCCAAAGAGCAGCGGATCGACCCGGCATATCAGCCTTTTGGCGATGGTCACGCCGCCGAGAAGATTTGCGATGTGATCCGGCAGTGGAGGGGGTAAGGGGGCGGTGCCAGCCCCCCAAAAGGCTCCTTCCCCGCTGCTGCGGGGAGGTAGCTGTTGCTATCGCTGCCAGCGCCCCAAAAAGGCTCCTTCCCTTTGGGAGGGAGCTGTCAGCGAAGCTGACTGAGGGTAGGGATTTGTTGCTGTCGCTGTTAGTGGCGGCTGGCGAGTTTTCTCGCACTGCCGCTGCGAGGAACTGTGTGGGGGCTGCGCGCCCCTCTGCCGCAACCTCAGTCGGCGTTCTGGGCACTAACCGTGCCCAGCCCTTGCTTCGGTTGAAGACTGCGGGTCGCTAACGCCTTCGGCGTTGTGCCCACTGGGCACCCGCTTCCCTCCGTCTCCCTGCGGTTCCTCTTTTGAAAAAGAGGAACCAGAAAACGGCGACACGCTCCCTTT
>JAFVXE010000042.1 GCA_017501255.1 Clostridia bacterium
CCCAGAACGCTGACTGAGGTTGCGGAACACTTGCGCGAAGCGCAAAACGACCCGAAGTCGTCAACCGAAACGAGTGTAGGCTACGGCAGTAGCCTGCACGAAGATTGAGGTTGCGGAACACAACGGCGAAGCCGTTAGCGACCCGCAGTCTTGGGCCGAAGCGAGGGCTGGGCACGGTTAGTGCCCAGAACGATGACTGAGGTTGCGGAACGATCCCCCTGCACCCTGCTCTCCTTTATTTGTATCCCTCATTCCACCCCCTGTATTTTTCAGCATCCAAACCGATGCATTCATCGGCTATCCTTTGACAGAATCTTTCTCTCATGTTACCCTTTCATCGTAAACCGTACCATCCGACCGGCGCAGAAACGCCAAGTAAAGGAGAAAACCATGTCCGAATACCTTCCCTATATCATCGCAGCTGCTGTTGTGCTGCTGTTCATCCTGTTCTGCCCCCGCTACCGCAAGGTACCCCCCAACGAAGCATTGGTCATTTCCGGCCCCATCCGCCGCAGCTATAAGGTCAGGGACGAAAACGGCGATGTGGTTACCAAAAAATTCGGCTACCGCATCGTCCGGGGCGGCGCAACCTTCGTCATTCCCATTCTGGAACGGGTTGACCGTCTCCATCTGGGTCTGATGCAGGTGGATATCAAAACCACCCAGCCCGTGCCCTCTCAGGAATATATCTCCGTGATGGTGGACGGCGTTGCCAATATCAAAATCGGCTCCGATGACGTGAGCATTGCCACCGCTGCCGAGCAATTTCTCAACTGGAAGCAGACCGATATCGCCGCCGTTGCCCAGCAGGTGCTGGAAGGCAATATGCGTGAGATCATCGGCCGTATGCTGGTGAGCGATCTGGTGCAGAACCGGGACAAGTTTGCTTTGGAAACCAGCCGTGCCGCCAACTATGATATGGGCAACATGGGCCTTGAGATCATCAACCTGACAGTACAGAATTTCCGGGACAACGACGGCGTGGTGGAGACCATGGCCACCAAGAACATCGTGGAAAAGGAACGGGACGCCCAAATCGCCAAGGCTGCCGCCGAGCAGGAAGGCCACGCCGCCATGGTGGAGGCGCAGACCAAGATCGCCGAGCAGGAGAAGAATCTGGCGCTGAAGCGTGCCGAGTTCAAGGTGATGTCCGACCACGAGAAAGCCCGTGCCGACCTGGCTTATCAGGTGGCTGAACAGGCAAACCGCAAGGATCTGGAAGAGGAACGTGCCAACGCTGAGCTGGTGCGCCTGCAGAAAGAAACCGAGCTGCGCCGTCAGGCCGTTGAAATCGAGCGTGAAAAGCTGAACGTGGAAATCCGTGAAAAGGCGGAAGCCGAGCGTGACGCCCGTGTATTCCGTGCCGAAGCGGAGAAGGCCGAGCGTCAGGCCATTGCCGATGCGGAGCTGTACGAAGCCGAGAAGGCCGCCGAAGCTGTGCTGCTCAAGGGCAAGGCCGAAGCCGAAGCCATCGAACTCAAAGCCAAGGCCATGCAGCAGTACGGTCAGGCCGCCATGCTGGAAATGGTCATCGACAAGCTGCCTGATGTGGCCCGTGCCATCGGCGAACCCCTCAGCCAGACCGAAAAGATCATCATGTTCGGCGAAGGCGCTGCCACCGGCCTGACCCGGGATATGACCGGCTCCATGATGCAGACCTTTGAAGCCATGAAGTCCGCCGTGGGTCTGGACATTCCCAAGATGCTCACCGCCATTTCCACCGGCGGTCTGGTGGGCAAAAATGTGGAAAAGGATGAAGGAACCGAAGAATAAGGGAGAAACGGAATGAGGGCAGCTGTTCCCCTTCCTTCCCATGCTGTCACAGCCCCATCTCCGTGCCCGTCACCGGGCGCAGAGGTGGGGTTTCCGTCTGCTTGCCTGATTCATCTTCTCTGTTATTGCATCTTTCCTGTCCCTGCTGTGTTTAACCATTGCCATTTCCCCGATTTTGTGCCATAATCATCCCAACGCATTTTTTTTGCACTGGAGGCATTCCTATGGATTACCGTACCTATCTCCGTTATCATCCCGATGAAAACGGCAATTTCGGCCCCTACGGCGGCGCTGTGCTGCCCGATAACCTGAAGGCCGCTTTTGCCGAGATCACCGACGCATACCAGACCATCTGCCAGAGCGCCCAGTTCATCAACGAACTGCGCCGCATCCGCAAGGATTTCCAGGGTCGTCCCACCCCCGTGTACCACTGCGAACGGCTCAGTCGCAAGGTGGGCGGCGCTCAGATCTACGTCAAGCGTGAAGACCTGAACCATACCGGCGCTCACAAGCTGAACCACTGCATGGGCGAGGGTCTCCTGGCCAAGTACATGGGCAAGAAGAAGCTCATCGCCGAAACCGGCGCAGGTCAGCACGGCGTGGCCCTGGCCACCGCCGCCGCTTTCTTCGGTCTGGAATGCGAAATTCACATGGGCGAAGTGGATATTGCCAAGCAGGCCCCCAATGTGACCCGCATGAAGATTCTGGGCGCCAAGGTGGTGCCCGTCACCCATGGCCTCAAGACCCTGAAGGAAGCCGTGGACAGCGCCTTCGATGCCTATGCCCGTGATTATAAAGATGCCATCTACTGCATCGGCAGCGCCCTGGGCCCCCATCCCTTCCCCCTGATGGTGCGTGACTTCCAGATGGTGGTCGGCAGCGAAATGCGGGATCAGTTCTACGAAATGACCGGTCACGAGCCGGATGCCGTTTGCGCCTGCGTTGGCGGCGGCAGCAACTCCATCGGCACCTTCGTGCCCTTCCTGGATTCCACCGCCGACCTGTACGGCATCGAACCCCTGGGCAAGGGCGACAATCTGGGCGACCATGCCGCTTCCATGAAGTACGGCACCCCCGGCGTGATGCACGGCTTCAACAGCATCATGCTCAAGGATGCAGACGGCGAACCTGCTCCCGTGTACTCCATCGCCAGCGGTCTGGACTATCCCTCCGTAGGCCCCGAGCACGCCTACCTGCACGATCTGGGCCGCGTCTCCTACGAAACCGTCAGCGACGAGGAAGCTGTGGAAGCCTTCTTCCTGCTCAGCAAGTACGAGGGCATCATCCCGGCGCTGGAAAGCTCCCACGCTGTTGCCTTCGCCATGCGCAAGGCCAAGGAAATGAAGAAGGGCAGCATTCTGGCCACCCTCAGCGGCCGTGGCGATAAGGACGTGGACTACATCGTGGAGCATTACGGCTACGGCGAACAGTTCAGCCTGTAATCCAAAATGCTAAAGGGCTGTTGCAAGAAGATTGCAACGGCCCTTTTTGCATGGAAATACAGCTTTCCCGCCTCCAGTGCCCCCTATCCCGCAGGATGAATTTCCTGTAAAAATCTGCCCCAATCCATTCCAAACCATTGACTTTTCAATGGGCCAACAGTAAAATATTTTTACCAGTTCAATTGAACACATCCCACAGGAGGAACGCCCATGTCTTTTGCATCCGACTGCAAAAAGGAGCTTTGCAGCCTTGCACTGGAAAAACCCTGCTGTCAGCTCAGCGAGCTGAGCGGTTTATTCATGGCAGTGGGCAGCCTCAATCTGCTGGGACGGGGCCGCATCGCCATTCAGCTCAGCTGTGAGAATATGGCGGTGGCCCGCCGCATCTATACCTTAATGGACAGCGCCTTAAGCGTGACCCCCCAAATTCACTATGTGGAAAACACCCACTTCGGCGGCCGCCGCAAAGCAGTTTTGACCCTGGGCCCCATGCACAGCCCTGCTTTTCTCTACGGCATGAATATGCTCACGGAAAAGGACGGCGTGGAATCCCTCCGTTCCATGACCCCCAACCTGCCCCTCACCCGCAGCTGCTGTATGCGTGCTTTTCTCCGGGGGGCCATGCTGGGCAACGGCACCATTTCCAACCCGGAGCTGGGCTATCACATGGAGCTGCCCTTCCACGATGAAACCATGCGCCTGAATCTGGCCAAATGCCTGTTGAAGCAGGGCCTGCCCATCAAGCAGAGCCACCGCAAGGAGCAAAGCTACCTGTATTACAAACAATGCGAGCAGATCATCACCTTTCTCACTGCCGTGGGCGCACACAAGGCCGTCATGCAGATTGAGGAACTGCGGGTGAAGCGTCAGGTATACGGCGGCGTGACCCGTGCCATGAACTGCGACAGCGCCAACATGAACAAATCCATGGAAGCCAGCGATGCCCAGATTGCCGCCATTGAAAAGCTGCTGAAACTGGGCCAGCTCAACAGCCTGCCCCCCAGCCTGCAGGAGATTGCCGTGGCCAGGCTGAATATGCCATCCGCCACCTTGACAGAGCTGGGTCAGAGCCTGAAAAAGCCCATCGGCAAAAGCGGCGTCAATCATCGTCTCCGCCGCCTGATGGCTCTGGCAGAGGAGCTGTAACCAAAGAAAAATAATGCCCGGCTACCGGGAAAGGAGATAAACTATGATCCGTCGTGACATCAACATCAAGGAACTGCTGCCCATGAAGCGCCAGACAGCCGCCGAAATCGCCACCTTGGCCTCCCGGTTCGACTGCACCTTCACCCTGGAAGCCCGCAATGTGATCCTGAACGCCAAAAGTATGCTGGGTCTTTTGAGCATGGCCCTGCCCGAGGATGGCAAGATCACCGTGAACGTGGACGGCAAGGATGAGGAAGCCGCCATTCAGGGGATGATTGATTTGCTCCGCAAGTTGGGGGTGTAAGAGGGCTTTGCCCTCAAGGCTCCTTCCCCGCCGCAGTGGGAAGGGAGCTGTTGCTATCGCTGCCAGCGCCCCCAAAAAGGCTTCTTCCCTTTGGGAGGAAGCTGTCAGGCGCAGCCTGACTGATGGTAGGGGGATATGTCGCTATTATGACCAGCAACTGCTGGGCGTTTTTCCCCGCACTGCCGCTGCGAGGAACAGGGCAGGGCGCTGTGCGCCCCTGCACCCCGCACTTACTCTTTTGAAAAAGAGTAAGCAGAAAACGGCGACACGCTCCCTTTGGTCAAATCCCTTTTATATGCCGTTTTTCGTGGCGGCGGGCACAATGCGCAATGCGTTATCGTATCTTGGCTGCATCCTTGCTCATTGGGCACCCAACCTGTGCCCTTCATCCGCCCCGAAAAACAGCTTAGGGATTTGACGTCGTCCGCTACCGTCGCGGTGCG
>JAFVXE010000043.1 GCA_017501255.1 Clostridia bacterium
CGAAGCCGCTTGAAGACAAACCCGGCAATGGCTTCCATATCAATATGTCCGTCAAGCCCTGTGATGATCCTGACAACCTTTACTATATGATTGCCGGTGTGCTCGACAAGGTTGTGGATATGACCGCGTTCCTCAATCCCATCGAAGCGTCCTATCAGCGCTTTGGCAACCATAAAGCTCCTGGTTATGTTTCATGGTCGTGTGAGAACCGTTCTCAGCTCGTGCGCATTCCTGCTGCCGTGGGCGAGTACCGCCGTGCGGAGCTTCGTTCCCCCGATCCGCTGGCCAACCCGTATCTTGCTTTTGCGCTCATGATCTATGCAGCGTTGTCCGGCCTTGAAAACAAGATGCCCATGCCGGAAGCAGCAAATATCAACCTGTATACGGCAGATACCCAAACCCTGACCAGGTTCAGGAAACTGCCCGGAACGCTGGACGCCGCCTGCAGATTTGCAGCTGAAAGTGAATTCATCAAGGCGCATGTTCCTGCTGCAATTCTGGACATCTACTGTCATCAATAAAGCTGAATAACAGTTCAGAGAGGAGGGGGCAACATGAGCCTGAAGGAACGGGTTTACAGCGTTCTGGTCATATCAGCGGCAGAAGGCTTCAATGATGCTCTCGCCGCCATGCTCCCTGAGGCAAGGTATTCCCCTGTGCGATTCACAATGAATGTTGGTGCTGCCAGGCGGATCCTTGTCGAACGGACTTTTGATTTTGTTATCATCAACTCGCCTCTGCCCGATGAAACAGGCATACGGTTCGCCATTGACGCCAGCAATTCAAAGGAAATGGTCGTACTGCTGATGGTTCGGGCAGAGCTTCAGGAAGAAATCTACGACAGGGTTGCTGAGCATGGCGTATTTGTTCTGCCAAAGCCAACCGCGAAGCCCATCATCACAGCTGCCCTCAGCTGGCTGTCAAGCGCTCGGGAAAGGCTCAGAAAAACCGAGAAGAAAACGCTCTCCATCGAAGAGAAAATGGAAGAAATCCGCATCGTCAACCGTGCGAAATGGCTGCTGATCAGCGAACTCAAATTCGATGAGCCCGGGGCGCATCGCTACATTGAAAAGCAGGCAATGGACCGCTGTGTGTCCAGGAAAGTTATTGCGCAAGAGATCATTACGACGTACTCGTGACCTGTCGATATTGGGCAAAGATATTCTTGACACCTTTGGTGAGATTGTGGCACAGGCAAAAGCGGAGCTCATCAAGTTTGGCATGATCCGGAGAATTGGGATCTGAACAATCTGCGCTGAATTTGGACGCATCATGTATATGCCGGGGGAAAACAATGCACGAGATCGCTGTGAGTACAAAGGATTTATATCGTGGGATGATGCAACAAAACAATCCACCTTACCTCTTACTTAATCAGTAGATAAAAAATACCACGGGCACAATAAAACTGTGTGCTGGCGGTATTTCGTTATGAATGTCTGAGTCTATCAACCATCTTTTGTGTTGCGATCAGTTGCCGGTAAGAAATGTGTAAACACCCTTGACAAAACAACGCGGATACCTCCGAGGGGTTCTTTGACAGTCTGCGGGCAGCCCTTCCGGGTTGCCCGTTTTCTTCTGTTCATCTACCTTTTACGAATGAAAGGAGTTGCCTATGCGTCGTATTTTGCGCTGTCTACCCTGTATATGCTGCCTGTTCCTGTTGATGCTTCCGTTTTCTGCTGCCACGGCAGAGGCAGCAGCCATGCCGCCCATAGACTATGCTTATGCCGGAGAAATCGTTGCCCGGCACAACTCCCCCACCCTTCACTGGCAGGTGGAAGCCTTCACCCATCAGGAAGCTGCCTGCTACCTGACCAAAATCTGGATGGCCGATTCCGGCAGACAAATCGGCAAAGCCACCGCCGACTGGCGGGAGAATGTACTGGATACCGCAGAGATCGCCGTCCGTGCGCCGGAAGCGTCGCTGATCATCAATGCCAGCGGTTATGTGACCCGCATCTACAGCTGGATTCCCGACAACTATCCGGGGGAAAACGAAGACTATTACTTTACGTCGCTGGGTTCCCTCACCGTGACGGACGGGCAGGTATACCGCTGCCTTACCGGCGTGCCCTACTACGGCCTCACCCTGAACACGGACGGTCTGAGCCTCCATGTGGGCGATGACCCGGAGGCGGTACTGGCGCAGAATCCCCGCCACACCTGGTCCTTTTACGAAGAATGCCCCATCATTCAGAATCACCAGTCCATCCTTGACCCGGACTGGCGCTTCACCAACACCCCCGCCATGCGCACCATCATCGCCAAGATGGATCAGAACAACTATCTGGTGCTCACGGTCACCCGGGGCAACCGGGGGCTGACCATGCAGCAATGCGTGGATTTCCTGCTGACTACGTTTGACCCCGAATGGGCCTACAATCTGGATGGCGGCCCTTCCAGCGCCCTGATGTACCGGGATGATGCCGGGGCTTTGCAGGCCATCTGGGAAAACGGGCAGGAAAACGTGGATATTATGACGTTTTCGGAGTGACTGTTCTCGAAAAACCTTACAAAAAAACTGCTGCAGGTTTGAACCCGCAGCAATTTTTTGTCATTCATTATGCCTTCCAAACTCAGGCTTCGGCCTGAGCCTTTTCGTCGGCATTCTTGTACACCAGCTTCTTCATCAGAATCAGGGTGACGATCATCAAAACGATGGCGATGGGCAGCACCACATACCATACGGGCACAAAGCCGGCGATGATGTAGGCCACGAAGCTGACGGCAGCCACGGTGATGGCGTAGGGCAGCTGGGTGGACACGTGGTTCACGTGGTTGCACTGAGCGCCAGCGGAAGCCATGATGGTGGTATCAGAGATGGGCGAGCAGTGGTCGCCGCACACAGCACCGGCCATGCAGGCAGACACGCAGACCACGCCCAGCGGATCGGTCAGGGGGAACACGGCCAGGGTGATAGGAATCAGGATGCCGAAGGTGCCCCAGCTGGTACCGGTGGCAAAAGCCAGGAAGCAGGCAATGATGAACACGATGGCGGGCAGGAAGTTGGTCAGCGCACCGGCGGAGCCTTCCACCAGACCGGCCACGAATTCCTTGGCGCCCAGAGAATCAGTCATGGCCTTCAGGGACCAGGCGAAGGTCAGGATCAGGATAGCGGGCACCATGGCCTTGAAGCCCTCGGGGATGCAATCCATCAGATCCTTGAAGCTCAGCACTCGACGGATCAGGTAGTAAGCCACGGTGAGAATCAGGGTAACAGCGGAGCCCAGCAGCAGACCCACGGAAGCGTCGCAGTTGGAGAAAGCATCGATGAAATTCTCGCCAGCGAAGAAGCCGCCGGAGTAGATCATGCCGATGACGCAGGAGATGATCAGCACCACAACGGGCAGAACCAGGTCGATCACCTTGCCCTTGGGGTTGGCTTCCTCGTTCAGCTCTTCGCTCTTCTTTTCCACATCAGAGAACAGATCGCCGTTTTCAATGGCGTTCTTCTCGTGCTTGGCCATGGGGCCGTACTCCAGCTTGGTCACAGCCAGCACGATCATCATCACGATGGTGAGCAGGGCGTAGAAGTTGAAGGGAATGGCCTTGATGAACAGTTCCAGACCATTGCCCTCTTCCACATAGCTGGAAACGGCAGCCGCCCAGGAGGAGATGGGAGCGATAATGCAGACGGGAGCGGCGGTAGCATCGATCAGATAGCTGAGCTTGGCCCGGGAGATCTTCTGCTTGTCAGCCACGGGACGCATCACGCTGCCCACGGTGAGGCAGTTGAAGTAGTCGTCCACAAAGATCAGCACGCCCAGAGCGATGGTGGCCAGCTGAGCACCGGCACGGCTCTTGATGTGGCTGGAAGCCCAGCGGCCGAAAGCAGCGGAGCCGCCGGCCTTGTTCATCATAGCCACCATGGCGCCCAGAATGACCAGGAACGCCAGAATGCCCACGTTGTAGCTGTCCGCCAGGGAAGCCACGATGCCATCCTGGAACACATGGTTCAGGGTGCCTTCAAAGTTGAACTTGGAATACAGCAAACCGCCGGTGAGGATACCGATGAACAGGGAGGAGTAAACCTCCTTGGTGATCAGGGCCAGACCGATGGCGATGATGGCGGGTACCAGGGACCAGAAGCTGTTCTGGAACACGTTGGCAGCCACGGCGGTTTCGGCGGCGGCTTCCTCAGCCAGCACGCTGCCGCAGATGGCGAATACCAGCATGATGGCGGCAATCGCCATGAACCAGGTGCGAAGTCTCTTCATCATGTGAATGTCTCCTTTGTGTAGTATGATTTCGAAAAACGAAATGGAGCCATGAACTCCGTCACGGCTCCATCGAGGTACAGTGTTATGTTTCGATGAACTCCTGACAGCGCTCCGCCCATACCAGGCGACAGTCCGACGGATATTCTCCGGCGGCCCGGGCACCTGCTGACGGGATTCAGCCAAGCCCCTCGGCGACGGCCCCTTTTCCTTCCCCTGCATTGACCCGGCAGTTTCGTGGGAAGGTACTCTTGACAATCGCACCTCTATCATGTTCCTATTCCATTTTCACCTACGATTATACAGGGTTCGTTTCATATGTCAATACAATACAACAGAAGAACAATTCTGGATACAATCCTGCAAACGTTGGCACACCAGCCTTTGGGTGCTTCCTGCCTTTGCGCATCCCGCCGGGAGCAGCTCACTCCGCCTTGCAGAAGTGAATGATCACACCCTTCTCCCAGCCGGAAATGGAGCCTGTCAGCGGGGTTTCGCACAGCCAGCGCAGGGTTTCCGAATCGGTGTGGATGACGGGGGTGGTGGTGCATACGCCATCCGCATCGAAAACGCCGTTGTTTTCAATGAACAGCATGGCCGGTTCGCCGTTTGCATCCGTTCCTTTCAGCATATACCGAGCACTAAGCCGGCCGGGTTCCCCGGTCAGGTACATCTGGGTATCCACGCCGCCGGGCAGCACTTCGCCCTTGAAGCAGTCGCAATCGCAATAGCCGCCAAAGCGGATCATATTGATCTGCCCCCGGGGGCTTTTCAGGGTGTCGCAGCCTTCGATGATGATATGAATGGTCAGCAGTTCCTGCATGGAATACGCCTCGCTTTCAGGAAAAATCCGGTTGGTTTGTTTCATCATAGCACGATTCTAACAATGGATGCAAGCACAAGAAAACCCCGCCCCTGCGCCCGCATAACAGGCGCAGAAACGGGATGGGAGTATACAATCCGGCGGGATACAGGGCGCATCAGGCGGTCACGATGGCGTTGGCTTCCTGGAGCTTCAGGTATTCCACAGCCCACTCGCGCATCTTGTACTTCTGGATCTTGCCGGCGGCGTTCATGGGGAAATTGTCCACAAAGGCCACGTAGCGGGGGGTCTTGTGCTTTGCCATGTGATCCATCACATACTGCTTCATTTCAGCCTCGGAGGATTCCTCGCCTTCCTTGAGGATCACGCAGGCCATGATTTCCTCGCCATACTGCTTATCCGGCACGCCGATAACCTGCACATCCTGAATCTTGGGGTGGGTGTAGAGGAAGTCTTCGATCTCCTTGGGGTAGATGTTCTCGCCGCCGCGGATGATCATATCCTTGATGCGGCCGGTGATCTTGTAATAGCCGTTGCTGTCCCGGCGAGCCAGGTCGCCGGTGTGGAGCCAGCCTTCGCTGTCGATGGCGGCGGCGGTGGCTTCGGGCATCTTGTAGTAGCCCTTCATGATATTGTAGCCCCGGGCCACAAACTCGCCGTCCACGCCGTCCGGCACGGGCTGGTTGGTTTCGGGATCCACAATGCGGCACTCCACGCCGAAGATGGCGGCGCCCACGGTGTTGACGCGGGTTTCGATGGAGTCGGTGGTCTTGGACATGGTGGTGGCAGGGCTGGCCTCGGTCTGACCATAGGTGATGCAGATTTCGTCCATGTGCATCTTCTGGATGACCTCTTCCATCACCTTGATGGGGCAGGGGCTGCCCGCCATGATGCCGGTGCGCATATGGCTGAAATCGGTCTTTTCAAAGTCGGGATGGCCCAGCATGGCAATGAACATGGTGGGCACGCCGTGGAAGGCGGTGATCTTCTCCTGATTGATGCAGTGGAGGCCCTTGCGGGGGCTGAAAGCGGTGATGGGGCTCATGGTGACACCATGGGTCATGGAGGCGGTCATGGCCAGCACCATACCGAAACAGTGGAACATGGGCACCTGAATCATCATGCGGTCGGCGGTGGAGAGATCCATGCAGTCGCCGATGGCCTTGCCGTTGTTGACCACGTTGTAGTGGGTCAGCATAACGCCCTTGGGGAAGCCGGTGGTGCCGGAGGTGTACTGCATATTGCACACATCATGCTTGTTGATGGCATTGGCCCGGCGGGTCACTTCGGTAGGATCCACCCGGTCCGCCATGGAGAGGGCGTCCTCCCAGGTAAGGCAGCCTTCCTGACGGCTTTCCACGGTGATCACGTTGCGCAAGAAGGGGAACTTGCGGGTGTGCAGGGGCTGGAAGGGATCATGGCCCTGAAGTTCGGGGCACAGTTCCTTGATGATGGCCACATAGTCGCTGTCCTTGTAGCCGTCCACCATCACAAGGGTGTGGGTATCGCTCTGGCGCAGCAGGTACTCGGCTTCATGGATCTTGTAGGCGGTGTTGACCGTCACCAGCACGGCGCCGATCTTCACGCTGGCCCAGAAGGTCAGGTACCAGGCGGGCACGTTGGTGGCCCAGATGGCCACATGGTCGCCGGGCTTCACGCCCATGGCGATCAGGCTGCGGGCAAACTGATCCACATCATCCCGGAACTGCCTGTAGGTGCGGGTGTAGTCCAGCTCGGTGTAGCGGAAGGCGTACTGATCGGGGAACTCTTCCACCATACGGTCCAGCACCTGGGGGAAGGTGAGATCGATGAGCTGATTCTTGGGCCAGACATACTTACCGGTTTTGCGGGCATTATCCTGCAAACGGTGGCTGGTGCGGTCGCCGCCCATGAACTGCTCCATGTAGTTGGCAAACTGGGGGAACACAATACCGGCAGCCTGCAATTCGGGGGCGGTGTTCTTGACCCACTCAAGGCTGATATAGCCCTCATAGTTGACGGAACGCAAAGCCCGGATCATGCTTTCGATGGGCATATCGCCCTCGCCCATGATCTTGTACTTCACCTTGCCATCCACCAGCTTGGAATCCTTGATGTGAATGTGCTTGATGTACACGCCCAGATTCTGGATGGTGGTTTCGGGGCTTTCACCGGCAAAGCGGTAGGGGTGGTGCATATCCCACAGAGCCGCCACGTTATCGCTTTCCACCCGCACCAGCAAATCCCGCAGGCGGGCGGTATCGGAATACACGCCATTGGTTTCCACCAGCAGGATCACATGATGCTTCTCCGCATAGGGCACGATCTCCCGAAGGGAACGCAGCACCACATCGTCATCCACAGGGCCTTCCACATCGGCATTGCGGTCGCCCAGCAGACGGATATAGGGGGTGCCCAGTTTTTCGGCCAGGCGGATGTATTCCTTGATTTCTTCCTTGGTTTCGTTCCAGTTGTAGGCATCCTTCAGCACGCAGCCGGTGGACAGGCAGGGAATTTCCAGATGCAGCCGCTTCAGGTTGGCGATGGTCTTATCCAGCTGATCAGGACGGAAAGGCTGCGCCCGGACGGAAAAAATATCGTTGCCCAGGCCGCGCATCTCAATGCCGTCAAAACCAAAGTCCTTGGCCATGGAATAGATGTCAGACCAGGAAAAATCGGGGCAACCCAAAGTGGAAAATGCAAGTTTCATTCGGTTTGTACCTCCCTTTTTGTTTGCGCCGGAGATAAGAAAAATGCTTCCGCCTCCAGCAATATCTGCAAGAGACGAAAGCATGAAAACTTCCGCGGTACCACTCTTGTTGGCGGCTGCGCCGCCCCCTTCAGCATCCCATGAATGCCTTTTCCTTTTCACGGTGGATCTCCGTCTGACTTTACTGGGCGCAAATGCGCCGTTGAGCCAGCCGCTCAGGAGCCAGTACCGGCCAAACTCCCCATCTGCTTGCACCAACCGCAGACTCTCTGGAGGTGGAGGCGTGGACGTTTCTCCCCGTCATGGCGTTTGTGTGAGTGCATTCTATCAGGGATGGGGCGGTCTGTCAAGGTGGGCGGGTGTTTTTTGGGTGTATTTGCGTTACTTGTTCCCAAACGCATCCTGATGGGCGTTGGGACTGGCACGCTTTTCAATATCCGGCATCCGGCGCTCGATGGCAGCCAGGGAAATCTCCACATCCTCCTCCGCTTCCTCGGCATCGAAGCAGCCCACGGTGACGCAGTCGGTGGGACGAATGGTGTTCCACACAAAATTGAGTCCCACAAAGGGAGACACCCGGCCCGCTGCCATGGGCTTGATGGTCAGCACCGGCTTTTTGGCGTTGTGGATGATCTGGTTGACGGTTTCAATTTCCACCTGCATCAGGAAACCCATGCAGTTGTAGATCTGGATGTAGGTCTGCACATCGTATTCGTTTTCGTCGGAATAGGTGATCAGCTCCGGCATATGGGCGGACAGGCCGGGAATCATGCCCTCCTGGCGGATCATGTCCAGATAATCCGGCAGACGGTCAATGATATGCTTGTTTTTGTTCACCAGCTGTTCGGCGCTGGAATGATGCACCAGACAGAAGGTGGCCCCCGCTTCCTTGCTGCGGCGGATGGTGGCCCGGGCCTGACGGCGGCCTTCCTCGGTGTCATCCACATTGATGATGGGGGTGTCGATGAGGATCATCTTTTTGCCGGTTTTCTCCTGGGCATACTGCACCGCTTCCTGCATCACCCGCTCCTGCTGCAGGGGGCCCATGATGGTATCCACGCCGCGGTCCAGGAAGGTTTTGAGCATGGGGTACGCCTTTTCACCATCGGAAAACTTGCGCAGAATCTGGTGATCCTGCGCCGGGCTGCGATGGCTCCAGCCCAGCATCCAGTTGGTACCGATAATCATACGGGATACGGATACGCCGGCTACATCGGTACGGGGAAACAGAATTTCACTCATAAACAATGCCTCCGTTGGAATTAATGATATTTTTGACTTTTCAAGGACGTTTTCCTGTCCTGTGTGTTTCAGTATACGGAACTCAAGGGTATTTGTAAAGAGGAAACTGGGGCATCATCCCGGATTTTCCTGATGCAAAACCACGGCTGTTCTGGTATGATAATGGAATGAAAGCATTATTGTCACAGTGATGTAAAGGAGGAATGTAACCATGAAAAATACTCGTAAAGGATATGCTTTATTGGCACTGGCGCTTGTGCTCTGCTTGTGCCTGAATATTGCCGCTGCCGAGACATTGATAAACCCCGGCGACATTCCCCAGCGGGGACTGATTCTGCCTATGACCCATGCCGATGTGGACATGGGACTGGAAACCATGTATGTGGTCTATCCCACGTCCCTGGTGCCGGAACTGCCTACGCTGGATCTGTATTTCAACGACCGGGCAGCTCAGGAGGCCGTTCTGGCGGCCTATACCGAAGATGAGCTCAACGACCCTGCTTTGCAGCAGGAGATCACGACCGCCTACTATGAGCACACCTATCTGGTGGGGCGCATCTTCCTGTTTGAGCCGGATTTGCGGGATGCCTGGGAGGAAGCCGGAATCACCCCCGCCGAACTGACCGGCGTGGCCACGGCAAAAGTGATGGGCGAAAACGACGGCTACGTGTATGTATCCATGACCATGGAGGGCATGAACACCGTGGAAGACGCTGCTTTACAGCAGCAGATTGACGCTGCCGCTCAGCGTACCATCGAGCTTTTTGCCAATGCGGAGTATCAGCCCATCGTGTTTGCCGAGGGCGAGTTCTCCGAACCCATGAGCGCTTTCCCGGCCTTCACCACCACCGATCTGAACGGCAACACCGTGACCGAAGCCATCTTTGCCGACAAGGAACTGACGGTTGTGAATGTATGGGGCACCTATTGCGGCCCCTGCATCGATGAAATGGACGAACTGGCGGCCTGGAGCGCCTCCATGCCGGAGAATGTGCAGCTGATTGGTCTGGTCAGCGACCTGTACGACCCAAATGATACCGATACGCTGGAAATGGCGCTGGCCATCTGCGAAGCCACCGGCGCTACCAATTATGTGCATCTGGTGTCCGGGCTGGATTTCGCACCTTTGCTCAATACCCTTGTGGGCGTGCCCACCACCTTCTTTGTGGACAGCACCGGCGCCATCGTGGGCGATCCCATCGTGGGGGCCAATGTACCCGGCTGCATGGCCTTTGTGGAGGCGTATCTGAATGGAAACTAAGCCACGCTGCGGCACAGGAACCGGATGGACGCTTGTGCGCCTTGGGCTGCTGGGAGTGGCTGCTTTGCTGATGGTCGTTGGCATCAGCCGGGGCGAAGTGGCCATTGTTTTGAAAAAAGCCGTCAACCTGTGCCTGGAATGTATCGGATTGGGGTGACGGCATGAAAATCTCGCAAAAACTCAAGCGCAAAGCCATCCAGATTGCCGCTTTCGGGCTGAACAACTGCCATGTGGGCAACTTCTTCCAAAAGGGCGGCGCAAAGCTCTACACCGGCCCATGGAAACAGTTCTGCGCCCCCGGGCTGAACTGCTACTCCTGCCCGGCTGCCGGTTTGTCCTGCCCCATTGGCGCGCTGCAATCCGTTACCGGCTCCATGAAAATGGATGTCAGCTTCTATGTGGTGGGCTTCCTTCTGGCGGTGGGCGTGCTGCTGGGCCGCTTTGTATGCGGCTTCCTGTGCCCCTTCGGGCTCATTCAGGAACTGCTTGCCAAAATCCCCCTGCCAAAGAAAAAATGGCGGCTGCCCCCATTTGCCAAGTACATCAAATATGGGGTACTGGTGGTGTTCGTGCTGCTGATGCCGGTTGTGGTGACCAATGTGGTGGGCATGGGCGACCCGGCCTTCTGCCAGTACATCTGTCCCTCCGGCACGCTGCTGGGCGGCATACCGCTCATCAGCACCCACCCGGAGTTGCAGCAGACCATCGGCTGGCTGTTCAGCTGGAAGATGTTCCTGCTGATTGCCATCCTGATTGGCTCGGTGCTGGTGTACCGGTTCTTCTGCAAAACCCTGTGCCCGCTGGGGGCGATTTACGGCATTCTCAACAAGGTGAGCTTCTACCGGCTGACGGTGGATGAGCAAAAGTGCATCCATTGCGGCAAATGCGCCCAGGTCTGCGGCATGGATGTGAACCCGGTGAAGCACCCCCAGTCCATGGAGTGCATCCGCTGCGGGGAATGCGCCGCTGCCTGTCCTGTAGGGGCCATCCGGATTGGGTTCGGGGTGTTCCGGGGGAAGGATGCACCGGCTCAAACAGCCAATACTGGCTGTACGGGGCGATGCGCAAGCTGTAAAACGTGTGCCAGAAAAAACCTGTAAACCGGACATTGCTGATGCTATCCTTGGCCTGTCACCTGAAAAGAGGAGTATATTGATGTATACACAGCGAAAATACGCACTGTTTCTGGCAGCGCTTTTGTGCCTTGTCATATGCTTACATACCGCTTTGGCTACTGTTGATCCATACAGCGAATGTATCGATGCCTACAATACCATTCTGAGCAACCCCAGTTCGCCGGCGGAAGCGTTGGAAACGCTTCTTGCCTATGCGGAGGGCGGCTACATATCGGCTCAAACGATGCTGGGTACCCTTTATGATTTTGGCATCGGCGTGCCTCAAAATGCCGGGGAGGCAACCAAATGGTTTACCCTGGCTGCTGACAGCGGCGATGCAATGGCGCTTTATCAGCTGGGCGGGATGTACGCCAGAGAGCAATCAAGCCCCAGAGACTATGACAAGGCTTTTGATTTGTTCCTTCGCTCTGCCCAAATGGGCTATGCGCCTGCCCAGTACGATCTGGGCAATCTGTACCGAGACGGAAACGGCACCGAGGTATCGCTGACCGATGCGCTGCAATGGTACAAAGCGGCGGCTGTGCAGGGGCATCCCTCTGCGCAGGTGTGTCTGGGCGTACTTCTGTTGGAAAACCCAGCCTGTATGGATCAGGTGAAAGCCTTTGAATGGTTCATGAAAGCGGCAGAGCAGAGTGATGCCATCGGGCTTCACAATGTTGGCTATTGCTATTATTATGGATATGGCGTTTCGCAGAGCTATACCAATGCCATGGAATGGCTGCTTGCGGCTTCTGAGCTGGGACATCCTGTCTCGGGTCTGTACATCGGTGATATGTACTACTTCGGCGAGGGGATCCGGCAGGATTTTGCCGAAGCCTTCAAATGGTACTGCATCTCTGCAGAGCGCGGACAGCCGGAGGCACAGCTGACCCTTGGGCTTTTGTACGAATATGGCATTGGCACGGAGCGGGATCAGGAGCTGGCTGCAAAGTGGAATAAAGCTGCAAACGATCAAGGATACTACGCCATACAAGAAAACACATGGGCATTTTTGAGAGAAGCCATGTTCCCGGAAGAATAACACAGAAGAAGCCCGGCATGATGAAGATTCATCACGCCGGGCTTTCGCAATTACATGATCATCCCCCTGCGCCCGTGAAACGGGCGCATATGCGGGGTGCAGGGGCCTCAGGCCCCTGCCGGTGGGCGTGGGAGGCAGCGCCTCCCACCATCTCCCCCTCCGTTACCGGAGCCGTACCGCCTTCTCCTGTGCAGAGAGACACAGCTCGGCGGCCTTGAAGGCGTGGTGCTGGGTCATGGCGTTTTCGGTGCGGTTTAAGCAGTCCAGAATCAATTCGCCGAAGAAGGGGCAGCCAACGCCGTCGGCGCTGTAGTACTTTTCCTGCTGCTGGTTGACCAGAATCACATGGTCGCCGCCCTCCATATCGGTGGCAACGTTCACATACTTGCGCAGTTCAATGTAGCCCTTGGTGCCGATGATCAGGGTACGGCCGTCGCCCCAGGTGCGCAGACCGTCGGGGGTGAACCAGTCCACACGGAAATAGTTGGTGGTGCCTTTTTCGCCCACGATGTTGCAATCGCCAAAGTCCTCCAGCTCGGGGTGATCGGGGTTGGCGTAGTTGGCGATGCGGCTGTAGGTAACCTCCGCTTCTTCCTCGCCGGTGAAGTACATATACTGCTCAATCTGATGGCTGCCGATGTCACAGAGGATACCGCCGTACTTTTCCCGCTCGAAGAACCAGGCAGGACGGGCATGAGCCATCAGACGATGGGGGCCGAAGCCTTCCACGTGCACCACTTCGCCGATTTCGCCGGCGGCGATCATCTGTCCGGCCAGCGTGGCAGCCTGACAATGGATGCGCTCGCCGTAGTACACCATGTACTTGCGGCCGGTAGCCTTGACCATTTCCTTGGCGGCGTTCAGCTGCGCCATGGTGGTGAAGGGGGCCTTATCGGTAAAATAGTCCTTGCCGGCGCCCATGACCCGGAGGCCGAAGGGGCCGCGCTCGCTGGTGATATGAGCGCCGCAGATCATGTGGGTGTCCTTGTCCGCCAGCACCTCCTCCTCGGTGAGGGCCACCTGCGCCTGGGGATAGGTGCGCAGGAAGTTTTCCACCTTGGCGGGGTCGGGATCATACACATATTTCAAGGTGCCGCCCGCTTCCAGAAGGGCGTTGGTCATGCCGTAAATGTGGCCGTGATCCAGATGGGCGGCGGAGAAAATGAACTCGCCGGGCTTTACCACGGGGGCGGGCTTGCCCTTGGGTGCGTAGGTCATGCCGTTGGATGTATCCACTTTCATTGCTGTATCTCCTTACTGCTTCTTATAGTTGCTGCCGTAGCTGATCTCGCCGTCCAGATTGGAGGCGGAAGTGGTTTTCTCGTAGAAATGGGGCACATTCTGCATGATACCTTCCACGGTGTAGAAGGGGTCATCCTTGGCAAGGGGCAGATCGATGGTCTGACCCAGCGCACCAGACTTGAAGATACCGGTGATCAGTTCAATGGTGCGGCGGCCGTCCTCGCCGGTAATAGCCACATCGCAGCCGGTTTCCAAAGCGGTGAGCACATTTTCCAGCTGGCCGGGGTGCACTTCATACTTCACTGGGGGCAGGCTGTCCGCATAGGCGGCGATTTCCTTCTCCAACGCCTCGTTGCGCACGGGGAAGCCGTTGGGCTGAGGGGTGGAAGCGTAGCAGGCAAAGGGTGCGGCAATCTTGGCCTTTTCGCACTGGAACACCAGCTGCTGCTCCTCGCCGTGATGCACCACGGAGGCGGTCAGCTGGGCAAGAGCGCCGGGGTATTGCAGAATGCTGGCGGAGAGATCCTCCACCTCGGCGTTGTCGTGGGCCACATTGGCCAGTACGCTGGTCACCTTCTGGGGCAGACCCATCATCCAGGCCAGCATATCGATGTGATGCACCGCATGGTTCAGGGTGCAACCGCCGCCTTCCTTTTCCCAGGTGCCGCGCCACCACAGGTCGTAGTAGCTGTGGCCCCGCCACCAGAAGCTGTCCACCTGCACGGAGCGCACTGGGCCGGCAACGCCGCTGTCCAGCATGGCTTTCAGGTTGGCAATGGGCTGACGGAAACGGTTCTGGGCAATAATGGACAGCTTTTTGCCGCTTTCGTCCCGGGCACGGATCATGGCGTCGCACTCTTCCAGAGAAGCTGCCATGGGCTTTTCGCACACCACGTTCTTGCCGGAGCGCAGGCTGTTGATGCTGATGGATGCGTGCACATAGGGCGGCGTGCAAACGTCCACCAGGTCGATATCCGTCCGGGGCAGGATCTTCTGATGATCATCGTACACATCCGCATCCAGCTGGTATTGTTCCTTCACCCGCTGGGCCTTCTCAGGAACGATATCCACCAGCGCGACGATCTTGCACCGCTCCGGGAATTGCAGATAACCCTTGATATGGGCATGAGAGATACCGCCGGTACCTACGATAGCTACACGAATCATTGGGATGACACCTCCATTTGCTGTTGTCCCCTTGTTTTGCCTCCATTATAGTCAGCCAAATGGGCATTGTCTATGGAATGTTGGCAATGTTTTATGCAGAAATAGCACAGCGAATGGTATGTATCTGACTACCATCAATCCCGCTTGGCATCCTTGTTCATCCTGCGGAAAGCAGAGGGCGACATTCCTGACATTTTGCTGAACACCCGCAGGAAGTTGGAATAATCATTGAAACCGCACTGGTACGCCACCTCGTTGAGGGGCATGGCTTCGTTGATCATGGCCTTGGCCATCTGCACCCGGCGGTGCAGTACATAGTCATACACGCTGCGGCCGGTGTAGCGTACAAATTCATGGCTCAGAAAACTAACGCTGACGCCGAACTGCCGGGCAAGGGTCTCCAGCTTGAGCTGCTGGGTGTAGTGCTCATTGATATAGGAAAGGATCTCGTGCATCACGTCATTGACCACAACCGGCTCAGTGGTGGTTTGCGCATTTCGCATATTGCGGCAGACCACATTGAGGAAATTGAGCATCCGCACATGGTTGGTAAAGCGGGTCATGGAGGAAGTGCTTTTCAGATCCGCCGCCATCTGTTGCAGGTATTCCTTGCACAGAAGCGCATCCTCTTCCGACATCTGAAAATGGCACTGACCGCTCTGCACATATTTATTGAAGAAACGTTCCAGATCAATGGTGCCGGCGCCGCAGGTTTTCAGCGTGGCGGGGGTGATATACAAAAAGGCCCGCTCATAGTTCCGGGGTGCGCTTTCGCCGATCAGGCCGTGCATCACAAAAGGCGGCACAATCATCATCTGAAAGGGTTCCAGGGGATAAACATTATTATCGATGCAATAGAATTTCGCACCGCTGTAGTGGATATAGATTTCGAAAAAATCATGGCAATGCAGGCCATACAGGCCCCATTCCTCATGAAAATTGTAGCAGGCGTCATAGTCATGGCGTTCGTTGTTCATTCCTTCAAAAGAAGCTGTTGTGCGTATGGCGTGATGCATACTCTCTCCTCCTGTGGCTATTCCATTCGAGCTTGATGTGCATAAAATTATACATTCAAATCATAAAATCCTCTCATTTTGCGACGGTGTGCAATATTTACATAGATTCCAGCAACATTCGTCAGTCAAAAGCAAATCAAGTACAAATTTCCATCTTACTATGCCAGATTTGCATGGAACCGAACAGTATCAGCGTAGAAATGGCGCATCGTGATACGTATAATGATGATATCAATCGATGCAATATTTGGCCGCTTTTCGGCCTTATTTGTCATCTTTGTTTTTTCACGAAAGGGGATGGGCGTATGACCACCGTGAAAGCGCCGCGCAAGAAAGGGAATTGGTTTAAGCGCGACTGGCGTCTGTACCTGATGCTGCTGATCCCGGTTATCTGGTATCTGTTGTTCTGCTACAAGCCCATGGCGGGTGTCATGATCGCCTTCCAGAAATACAGCCTGGTCAAGGGTATGTGGGGCAGCAAATTCGTCGGCTGGAAGAACTTCGAGTTCGTTATGAAGCAGCGCGATTTCCTGCCTGCACTGGTGAACACGCTGAAACTCAACATCATGGGTTTGATTGTGGGCTTCCCGGTGCCAGTCATTCTGGCCATCATGCTCAACGAAATCCAGTCCAAGGGCGTCAAGCGTGTCAGCCAGACGTTGCTGTACCTGCCCCACTTCCTCAGCTGGATCATCATCGGCGGTATGATGCTGAAGATCTTCGCTCCCACCACCGGCGTTGTGAACGCCACCCTGCTCAAATGGGGCATTATCAAGCAAAACATCCCATTCCTGACCGATGGTCCCACATGGCAATGGACCTACACCCTCATCGGTGTGTGGCAGAACATGGGCTGGGGCACCATCCTGTATCTGAGCGCCATTACCGGCATCAACATGGAACTGTTTGAAGCCGCCAAGATCGACGGCGCCAACAAGATGCAGCAGATCTGGCACGTAACCCTGCCGGGCATCCGTTCCACCATCGTGGTGCTGCTGATCCTCAACATCGGTCAGATGATGAACATCAGCTTCGACCGGCCCTACATTCTGGGCAACACGCTGGTGCAGGACTACTGCGACGTGCTTTCCACCTACGTGTACCGCACCGGTATCACCAACGCCAAGTTCGACCGTGCCACCGCTATTGGTCTGTTCCAGTCCGTGGTCGGCTTCATCATGATCACAGCTGCCAACTTTGTTACCAAGAAGCTGGGCGAAGACGGTATCTGGTAAGAAAGGAGGAGGACGCTAATGACTACGGTTCCTGCCAACATTCAGTTCAACAAGCAGAAGTCCAAGTGGACGGCAGGCCAGATCATTCTGGTTGCCATCATCTTCGTGTTCGTGCTCACCTGCGTACTGCCCTTCCTGAACGTTATCGCCATCTCCTTCAGCTCCAAGTCCGCCATTTTGCGCGGCGATGTGAGCTTCTGGCCAGTGGAATTTGAAACCAAGGCCTACGAGATCCTCTTTGCGGACAAGACCATGATCGACTGCCTGTTCTACACCGTCAAGCTGACCGTGATCTACACCGCTCTGGCCATGGCGCTAACCATCCTGATGGCTTACCCCCTCACCAAGACCCGCCTGAAGGGGCGCAAGTTCTTCATCCTGCTGGCCCTGTTCACCATGTATTTCTCCGGCGGTACCATTCCGATCTACCTGAACGTTCGCGATCTGGGTATGCTGGATACCATGTGGTCTCTGGTGATTCCCGGTCTGCTTTCCACCTACAACATGATCATCATGAAGAGCTTCTTCGCCTCCCTGCCCAACGAGCTGGAGGAAGCCGCCACCATCGACGGCGCCAACGACTTCCAGATCCTCTTCAAGGTGTATCTGCCCCTGTCTCTGGCATCCATCGCCACGCTGACCCTGTTCTATGCCGTTGGTAAGTGGAACAGCTTCGCCGATGCCAAGTACTACATCCAGACCCGTTCCCTGCAGCCCTTGCAGCTCCGTCTGTACAACATCATCAAGGGCTCCACTGCCGTTGACGTAACCGCCATTGAAGGCAACGCCAACAGCAATGCCCAGAATGTTTCCGAATCCATCGAATCCGCCACCATTATTTTTGCAACCCTGCCCATTCTGGTGGTATACCCCTTCGTACAGCGCTACTTCGTCTCCGGTGTTACCATCGGCGCTGTGAAGGGCTGATCTCCCCTCGTTACACAGCCGTCGGAAGGCGGCAAAATATAAAAAGGAGTTGGACCCACATGAAGAAAATGTTGTCTCTCGTGATGGCTCTGGCGCTGATCCTCAGCTGCCTGTGCCTGCCCGCCTCCGCTGAGGTGGCCTACACCCAGACCCTGCGCGTGGAAGTGTTCGATCGTTCCATCGCTGGCCTGAACATTGAAGATTGCTGGCAGCTGCACTATGCGCAGGAAAACTTCGGCGATCCCAATGGCATCAAGATTGAGTTCGTGCCCGTTTCCCGCTGGGAAGAAGGCGACATCCTGACCACCCAGTTCTCTGGTAAGACCGCTCCCGACATCTGCGTCACCTACAATGGCGACCTGGTGAACGCTGCCATCGCTGATGACGGCGTGAAGGTTCTGGATGATCTGATTGCCGAATACGGCCAGAACATCAAGGCTTTCCTGGGCGAGACCCTGCTGGCCTACGGTGCCCAGGATCCCGATGGCGACGGCGTGAAGAGCCAGTACACCATCCCCGCCCGCCGTATCTCCGTTGTCAACCAGGGCGCTTTCGTTCGTGCTGACTGGCTGGCTGCCCTGGGCATGGAAGAGCCCAAGACCATCGAAGATCTGGAGAAGTATCTGTATGCTGCCAAGGAAGCCAATCTGGGCGGCGACATGACCATCCCCTTCAGCTATGCGATCTTCACCTCCAACCCCATGTTCGCTATGCGTCACTACATCAACGCTTTCGTTGATTTCTCCCAGGTTACCGAAGAAGACTGGTTCGCTCTGAAGGACAACCCCGAGTTCCTGCCCGGCGCTCAGGAAATGTTCAAGATGCTGAACAAGTGGTATCATGACGGCATTCTGTATGAGAACTTCGCCATCGACACCGACAGCACCATCGGCGACACCTACATGACCATGGGTAACTTCGGTTACTTCCTGCAGCAGTACGACCAGCCCTGGCGTACCGACAAGAACTACCAGTCCGAAATGGCCAAGAACGTTCCCGGCGCTGAGTGGATCCCCGTCAACTGCTGGGCCAACAAGTACGACGGCCGCACCCTGCATGACAACTACGACGCCGCCGGTCTGACCGTGTTCATCCCCTACTGGGTGAGCGACGAGACCGCCAAGGCCGCCATCATGTACCTCGACTGGATGTGCCAGCCCGAGAACCTGTTCGCTCTGCAGAACGGTACTGAAGGCATCAACTACGAAGGTCTGAACGAGAACGGCCTGCCCGTTGGCGCTAAGCCCACCGAGGAAGTGCCGGACGAGAACAAGCTGCATGCCGGCGACGTGGCCTTCATGTCCAACGGCTACTTCTTCGGCGACGATGAGAAGAACGCTGCTTACGTGGCTATGTCCTTCCCCGGCTACGAAGAGAACGTTGCCAAGTCCGTGCTGTACGCTGGTTCCGATGCTTGGACCCAGATCAGCTTCACCGTGCCGATCGAGGCTGCTACCGACTACTCCGCCACCGTCATCACCAAGCAGAACGAGCTGATCGCTCAGGTTATCGCCTGCGATCCCGCTGACTTTGACGCTGTGTGGGCCGAGTACACCCAGGCTATCCTGGATGCCGGCGCTGAAGAAGTCATCGCCGCCTATCGTCAGGCTTACCTGGATGGCAACTACCGCGGCACCTTCCCCGGCACCAAGTAATTTGCGATCCCATATGGGGGCTGCCTCATGGCAGCCCCCATTTTTTCACCACCTCATTGGTTTGTTTGCGGGTTTTGCGGATCATTCCAGAAAGCGCACACAAGCAAATGATGCTTCATCAATGGAGGAATCCACCATGAACAAGCTGAAAATCGGCGTGATTGGTCTGGGCAATATGGGCTCGGAGCATTGCAGGCTTTTGCGCAGCCATCAAGCGCAGGAAGTGGAGCTGGCCTGCGTGGCTGACCTGCGAAAGTCCCGCCGGGAATGGGCACGGGAAACCCTGCCCGAATCCGTCCATGTATATGAAGACGGCCTAAGCCTGATTGCTGCCAAAACCTGCGATGCGGTCATCGTGGCCGTTCCTCACTACCAGCACCCGGAGCTGACCATTACCGCCCTGGATGCCGGGCTTCATGTGCTGTGCGAAAAGCCCGTGGCAGTGTACACGGCGCAGGTGCAGCCCGTGCTGGAAGCAGCGGAGAGAAGCGGCAAAACCTTCGCCCTCATGTTCAATCAGCGCACCAACTGCCTCTACCGCCGCCTGAAGGAGATCATTGATTCCGGCGAAATGGGCCCCATCAAGCGCATGAGCTGGACTATTACCGACTGGTATCGCAGCCAGGCGTATTACGATTCCGGCTCCTGGCGGGCCACTTGGGCGGGCGAGGGCGGCGGTGTGCTGCTGAACCAGTGCCCCCACCAGCTGGATCTGCTGCAATGGCTGTTCGGGATGCCCTCCACGGTGCGTGCCTTCTGCCATGAGGGCAAGTGGCACGATATTGAGGTGGAGGACGATGTGACCGCTTATCTGACCTTTCCGGGTGGCTACACCGGCGTATTCATTGCCTCCACCGGCGACCTGCCCGGTACCAACCGGCTGGAGGTTTCCTTCGACCGGGGCAAGATCGTCTGCGAAAATGGACAGCTGACCCGCTGGCTGCTGCCCGGCAGCGAAGAAGCGGATTTCCGCACCGGCAAGGATGCCTATCCTCATCCGGAGCTGACCCCGGAAGTGCTGGAAACCGACGGGGAGAACCCCCAGCATATCGGTGTTATCAACGCTTTTGCAGCCCATATTCTCCACGGTACCCCATTGGTTGCAGAGGGTGCTGAGGGCGTCAACGCCCTGATGCTGTCCAATGCCATGCACCTGTCCTCCTGGCTGGGCTATCCTGTTACCACCCCCATTGATGAAGAACTGTTCGCCAGTATGCTGGCTGTGCGCGCCAAGCAGTCCCGGCACAAGGATACCCATGATGTGACCTTCATCACCGACCACAGCGCCACCGGACGGGCGCTGTAAAACCGTTACACCATCTGCAAACAGTTGAAGCAAAGGAGAATTGCCATGACTTCCCTCCGCTTTACCGCCCGCCCTCTGGGTCAGGCCGAAGAGTATCTGCCGCTGGACACGCAATCCATCACCGCAACGGTGGTCACCATCGGCGGCGATGGTTCCCCGGATCATCCCTGGGAGCAGAGAATCACCCTGCACAATCTGAACAGCCAGCCCTGGCAGGGCGTCATCCGGATTTCTCTGCCGCTGAATGTGCCGGATCCCCGCTATCATCAGTCGGAAAACCCGGAGCTGCCTCGCTACTTCCTGCCGGGCTTCCTCTATGGCACCAACCGGGGCGAAGCACCCCTGTTCACCGACAGCCAGACGCCCCGCCTGCGCATGGAAGAGGAATTTCCCGCCTTCCGCTGGTGGATGACCCGCAGCGACCGGCTCAGTCATCCGGTGGCCTTTGGGTACTACGACTTCTGTATGCAGGGCCTTTGCGGCTCGCCCTACCTGATCCGCACTCCCGAGGGCCGCAAGCAATGGCAGCCGGGCCTTCATGGCGAGTTTGACCAGTTTACCGGGTTCGGCTGCTCGCTGGATCCCATGGAGATCAGCTACACGCTGGGCTATGAAAACGCCCCCTGGTTCTTTTTGGACTCCCACAAGTACACTCCCCGGGCTGCACTGGGGGACAACTGCCTGACCTTGGCAGCGGACGAAAGCCTGACCATCACTCTGTACCAGTTCAACTTGCCCGCAGAGACCGAACGGGCGCTGCAACCGGCCCTGATAAAGGTGTACGATCTGTTCCATGAGCTGCCCCGCCGCAGAACCCCCTTGCGCCAGACCGCCAGCGAGATGGTCACCGCCATTGCCCGGGATGCGTGGCTGCCCCACAAGCATTCCTATGCCTGTTTTGTGTTTGACAAAGGCGATCATTTTGAGTACCGGGAGCTGCCCTCCATTTCCTGGACCAATGGCCTGTCCACCGCCACACCCATGCTCCAGTGCGCTCACCGGCTGGGGCGGGAGGATGTGCGCAAACAAGCGCTGGAGTGCATCGATCACATCGTTTCCTGTTCCTTGAATCCGGACAGCGGCCTGCCCTTTATGTGCGAAAAAGAGGGCGGACGCTGGGACAACCATGGCTGGTGGAGCCACAAACAGCCGGTACCGGGTCATGCGGCCTATCTGGTGGGCCAGTCCTGCTACCTGATTCTCAAGGCTTACCAGCTGGAAAAGGAGCACGGCGTGGAACACGCTGACTGGCTGGCCTTTGTGAAAGGCGTGCTCACCATTACCCAGATGAGCCGCAACAGCGACGGGGAATATCCCTACATTCTCTCCGAGCGCACCGGCGCAGGGCTCAGCTACGATTCCTTCTCCGGCTGCTGGCTGCTGGCTGCCGCTGCCAAGTATGCCCGCATTACCGGCGATGACCAGTGGGTATCGGATCTGATGCAAAGTATGTATTACTACTACGACACCTTCGTCGTTCGTCAGGAATGCTACGGCGGCCCTCTGGACATTGACAAGCAGATCGACTCGGAAGGCATTCTGTCCTTCATCCGGGCTGCCCACGACCTGCACGCCGTCACCGGCTACCCAGCCCTGCTGACGATGCTGCGGGATGCGCTCCATTATGAATACACCTTCAAATTCTGCTACAACACCCCCATTCAGGTGCCTCCGCTGAGCAAGGTGGGCTGGTCCAGCTGCGGCGGCAGCATCACCTCCGTCACCAACCCCCACATCCATCCCATGTCCTCCTCTGTGTGCGATGAGATGTACTACTACCTCTCCCAGCAGGAGGATACCTACATCCGCAGCCGTCTGCAGGATACCCTGCTGTGGAGCTGCCAGTGTCACAACAGCTTCGACCGGGAACTGGATTACGGTCTCACCGGCTGGATGAGCGAGCGCTACTGCCATTCTCAGGGTTTGCTCACCGAAACCTACCCGGACGGTTCCCCCGCCAGCACCTGGTTCGCCCTGATGCCCTGGGCCTGCGGTTCCATTCTGGAAGGGTTGGCCGGTACGGCATGGGATACGTTTGGGGCAATGGATGAAAAGTAAGCGTTGTGATGTGAAACAATAGGAAAACGTGAAAGAGCCCCCGGCGCATTCCTTTGGGTGGGAATGCGCCGGGGGCTTGTCTGTTTATTCAATTCCCAGCAAATACCTCTCCATACTCTCCTTCAGCTCGCTGGTCTCCTCCTCCATATGGCTCAGGTAGCAAATCACCAGTTCATCCTCCGGCAGCACATAGCATTTCTGCTTCCATTTGCCGTTGATGCTGAAACCATCCCGGTACTTCCAGAAGAAGTAGCCGTAGCCGCCTTCCCGGTTCATCTGCTGGACTGCTGTGGCACGCTTTACATAAGCCTCGGAAACGATCTGTTGCCCGCCGAAGCGTCCTCCGCCCGCCATCAGCAAGCCGATCTTGCTCAGGCTTTCCACGCTCAGCTCCATGCCGGATGCCCCATAGAAATACCCTTTGGGGCAGCGTGCCATCCGGTATTCCGTAATGCCCAGCGGCTCAAAGATGCGCTCTTTGATCAGCTCTGCCGCATCCATGTCCATGGCATGGGTCAGAGCCACTCCTGTCAGGTAGGCGGGGATATTGCTGTAAGCAAAAGCCGGAATTTCTGGTTCTTCCAACGGACACGCCAGTGAAAACCCCAGCCAGTCATCCCCCTGGGGACGGAAGGGAAAACCTCTGACAGACATAGTCATCAGCCGGTGGAGGGTCACAGGCGCAAAGGCCTGCCGCTGAGTAGCGGTCATCCGGGAAACCGCTTCCGGGGGCAGGTATGAGAGCACGGGGGCGTTCAGATCCAGCTTGCCTTCATCCCAAGCAATCCCCGCCGCAATGGACAAAACCGATTTGGTGGCTGAATAGATGGGATGAATCCCGGTAACATCGCCCCACTGATGCAGCAGACTGCCGTGATGGTACACCTGCACACCGTGGACATTCCAGCCGTTTCGCTCAATATCTGCGATAAACCGGTCAAACGTCATCCTGTCAGCCCCCTTTCCCCTATTCTGAAAAGCAGCATACCACAGGCAGAAACCCCTGTCAAACCCTTGCATTTCCTGCGCCTGTCCTGTATACTCAATGGTACACAAACGATCTGTTACCCACCCCATCACAGATCAAAAACGGAGGATTTCCCCATGAAAAAAGCAACCATGATTATGGACAAGGATTTTGCCATCGGCAAGATCGACCCCCGCATCTATGGCTCCTTTATCGAGCATCTGGGCCGTGCCGTGTACGGCGGCATCTATGAGCCCACCCACCCCACCGCTGACGAGAACGGTTTCCGTCAGGACGTGATCGACATGGTGCGCAAGCTGAATGTGCCTGTCACCCGTTATCCCGGCGGCAACTTCGTTTCCGGCTTCAACTGGGAGGACAGCGTGGGCCCCCGGGATCAGCGCCCCCACCGGCTGGATCTGGCCTGGTTCACCACCGAAACCAACGAGGTGGGTCTGCATGAATTTGTGGACTGGGCCAAGAAGGCCAACACCGAAGTGATGTACGCCGTCAATCTGGGCACCCGTGGCCCCGATGCAGCCCGCAATGTGGTGGAATACGCCAACCACAAGGGCGGCAGCTACTGGAGCGACCTGCGCATCAAGAACGGCGCCAAAGATCCTTTCGGCATCAAGCTGTGGTGTCTGGGCAATGAAATGGACGGCCCCTGGCAGATGGGCCAGAAAACCGCCTACGAATACGGCCGTGTGGCCAGCGAGGCCGGTAAGATGATGAAATGGGTGGATCCTACCATCGAGCTGGTGGCCTGCGGTTCCTCCTCCTTCCAGATGCCCACCTTCGGCACCTGGGAGTACGAGATGCTCACCCAGTGCTACGACCAGATCGACTACGTGAGCCTGCACCGCTACTACGGCAACCAGACCAACAACACCCCCGATTTCCTGGCCCGCAACATGGATCTGGACGGCTTCATCAAGACCGTGGTGGCCATCTGCGATGCTGTGGGCGGTGCCAAGCACTCCAAGAAGAAGATCAATCTGTCCTTCGACGAGTGGAATGTATGGTACCACTCCAACGAGCAGGACAAGGAAGTGTGGAAGCAGGACAAGTGGAACCGTGCCCTGCCGCTGCTGGAAGACATCTACAACTTCGAGGATGCTTTGCTCATCGGCGCTATGCTGATCACCTTCCTGAAGAATGCCGACCGTGTGAAGGTGGCCTGCCTTGCCCAGCTGGTGAACGTAATTGCTCCCATCATGACCCGCAATGGCGGCGGCGTGTGGGCCCAGACCATTTTCTGGCCCCTGATGCACGCCAGCAAGTATGGCCGTGGCACCGCTCTGCGCCCCATCATCGACAGCCCCACCTACGACTGTTCCGACTACGAGCAGGTGCCGCTGGTGGATGGCACTGCCACCCTTGGGGATGATGGTTCCGTGACCATCTTTGCCGTGAACCGTGACATGAACGAGGATATCGTTCTGAATGCCGATCTGCGCGGCTTTGGCGACCTGAAGATCGCCGAACACATCGTGCTGCACCATGACGATGTGAAGGCCATCAACACCGAAGCCAACCCCGACAACGTGGCTCCCACTGCCGGCAACGGCGGCACCATCGATGGCGGTCAGCTGGAAGTGAAGCTGCCCAGCCTGAGCTGGAATGTGATCCGCCTGGTGAAGTAAGCCTGCATATGCAAGCCACCCATGGTAACTGCGAAAAAGCAGCTGCTATGGGTGGCTTTTTGTGGTTATTTGCAAATATGGTTTTCCTGCTGGCAAATGTAAAACCGATACGACCCGCCGCATTTTGCCATATCCAATTGGCGGGTTTCCGTGTATACCATGCCGCATTTTTCCAAAACTCGCCCACTGGCAGGGTTAAGCACATGATGGCGGGAGTGAATGCGCAAAAGCCTAAGTTCGTCAAAGGCGAAGTCCAACACCCGCTGAACCGCCTCGGTGGTAAGCCCTTGATTCCAAAAGGCACGTCCCAGCAGATAATGAACGGATGCGCTGCGGGCGTCATCCTCCAACTCATCCAGAAAAACAGCGCCGATGGGCTGCCCGGTTTCCTTGAGTACAATCGCCCAATGATAGGTATCTGGCTGGGCATAGGCCGCAGTCCACTGTGCCAGCACCGCTTCGGTCACATGGAGATCACTGTGCGCCTCCCATGACCAGAAGCGGCTCACTTGCGGGTCAGAAGCCCAGTTGGCATAGATGAACGGGGCATCATCCGGCCGGAATTGCCTGAGCAGAAGCCGTGGCGTTTCCAGAGGCCGGGTTCCCAGATGATGAATGTGACTCATAAACGCTTCCCCAATGGATAAGTTTCGGTTCCTGCATCATACCTTGAAAGCAATTTTGCGCCCATCAAATGGGCGCAAAGCCGGAATTCCAAAGGGATGAAATCCCTTTGGCAGGGGGTGCAGGGGGACAGCGTCCCCCTGCACTCGCTCTTTTACAAAATCAGCATGGCATCGCCGAAGGAGAAGAAACGGTACTTCTCTTCCACAGCGATGTTGTACACCCGCAGGGCTTCCTCCCGGCCCATCAACGCAGAAATCAGCATGAGCAAAGTGCTCTGGGGCAGGTGGAAATTGGTGATGAGGGCATCGGTGGCACGAAAGCGGTAGCCGGGGGTGATGAAGATGCCGGTATCGCCGCTCTGGGCCTGAACGATATTGTCCTCGGTGGAGGCGCTTTCCAATGTGCGAACGCTGGTAGTGCCTACGCAGATGCAGCGGCCGCCGGCTGCCCGGACGGCATTGATGCGGTCGGCGGCTTCGGGGGTCACCTCAAAATGCTCCACGTGCATATGGTGGTTGGAGAGATCCTCCTCCTTCACAGGACGGAAGGTGCCAAGGCCCACATGAAGCAGCACCGGCTGAATGGGCACGCCCATGTCGGCAATCTGCTGCATCAATTCCGGGGTGAAGTGCAGACCGGCGGTGGGGGCGGCGGCGCTGCCCTCCTGCTTGGCGTAGACGGTCTGATAGCGTCCCTTGTTTTCCAGCTTTTCGTGGATGTAGGGAGGCAGAGGCATCTGGCCCAGCTGATCCAGCAGTTCCTCGAAAACGCCCTGATAATGAAAGCGCACCCGCCGTCCGCCATCATCGGTGGAATCGATGATCTCCGCACGGAGCAGCCCGCCGCCGAAAGAGCAGGTGGCGCCGGGTTTCAGCCTGCGCCCGGGGCGTACAAGAGTTTCCCATACATCCTTTTCCAGCCGCTTGAGCAGCAAAAGCTCCACCGGCACGCCGGTGCCGTCCTTCTCGCCCAAAAGCCGGGCGGGGATTACCTTGGTCTCGTTCACCACCAGAATATCCTTGGGGGTGAGGAACCTGGGCAGATCGTAGAAATGCAGATGCTGAATGCTCTGGTCAGCCCGATTGTACACCAACAGGCGGCTGTGATCCCGAGGTTCCATGGGGGTCTGGGCAATGCGTTCCTCGGGCAGGTTGTAATCAAAATCGGAAGTTTTCAGGGTATTCAAGGGCGTTTCTCCTTTGGTTTCTTGGGTTTTGGGGGCGGCAGCTGGGGCAGCATAGCTTCCACCATGGCGCAGAAGGCCTCGCTGTTATCCAGCAGGGTGCATTCCAGCATGGGCTTGCCGCCGGGGTAGGGCGGCAGTTCCTCTGCATCGGGCATGGCGACCCGGGCGGCGGGCACGTTTTTGATGAGCATCCCCGCCTCGTAAATGCCGCCGAAAATGCGATCCTGACAGAAGAATACATACCCGCCCATCATGGCGCGGCTGCGCACACCGGGCAGGGTGCGCAGCTGGTCATGCACATAGGCGGCAAGGTCTTTGGCAGACATCTTTTTGGCTCCTTACAGGGGGCGCACCATCAGGTACTCGTTGAGCAAAGTGCCATCCTTGAGGCGGATGCCGTTGGGGCGGTAACCCACGATGCGGAAGCCCATCTTCTCGTACAGGGCCCGGGCCCGGCTGTTGCCTTCGATGAATTCCAGTTCCATCTGGGTAACGCCCTCCCGCTTTTCGGCCACGGCGATCATCTCACGGAACATGGCCGAGCCGATGCCCAGATTCCAGAACTTTTTGGTCAGGCCAATGGCAACGGTGCAGCGGTGGCGGGTTTTGATCTTGTTGAAGAAGGAAAGATGGCAGTTCCCGGCCAATTCGCCGTCCACTTCGCACCAAATCATCATGTCATATGGGGATTCGGCAACACGCTGGAAGAAACTGGCCTCCTGCTCAGGGGTCATGGTCACTTCCTCCGGCACACGGAGAATAAAGTCGGTTTCTCCGGCGGTCTGCTTCAGCCATTCCACCGCAGGGGCGGCGTCGGCTTCGGTGGCGGCGCGCAGGATGGCGGTGCGTCCATCTTTCAGGGTGATGGTTTTGGATTCAAAGATCATAATCGTCGCTCCTTTGCTGGTTGGTTGTGATGGGTGCAGCCGGTCACGGCTTGCGGGCCAGCTGCAGGTCGATGGTATCGTAAATGGTGAACAGGCCGCCGTGCCGGTTGATGGCATCCTCAATGGCGGCAAAGAACCGGTTGCGTGTGGGTTCGTCAATGGCGATGTGGTCGGAATAGGTGCCCAGCAGCTGGATGTATTCCGCCGCCGTAAAGGTGCGGGTGCGGTGGAACATGGCCCAGCGGATATCGGTAAAGCCGTATCCGGAAGCAATTTCTGCCCGCTGGCGGGCGGCTTCCTCGGTGTAGGGCACCGGCTTGCCCTTGCTGCGCTTGTGGTAGCCGCTGTAGTAGTCCTCATACAGCGCATCGATTTCCGCTGTCAGCTGAATGCGCTCCTTGTCGGGATGAGGATGGTTGGCAAAACGGGCGAAGGTACCGCCGCTTTTGAGAATTTGGAACACCTTCCGGTAGCCGATGTCCTCCGGCACCCAATGGAAGGCCGAGGCGGAGTACACCAGATCGTAGGTGCTTTCCGGCAGGTCTGCTTCCTCAAACTTGCCGTGGAGGGTACGAAAGGCAGGATAGGCTTTGAATTTCTCCTGACAGAGTTGGCAGAAGTTTTCTCCGGGCTCCACCGCCAGCACAGCGCAGCCGGTATCCAGCACAGGTTTGGTGGCCTGACCGCCGCCGATGCCCACTTCCATGGCACGGCTGGTTTCGTTCAGGGGCTGGTAGGCGAGGAGGGTTTCATACAATGCGTCCACATAGCCGGGGCGCATTTTCTCATAGGTGGCGGACACGGTGTCGAAAGTCCAGCCAAGGCCTTGGATCACGGGCATGGGAAGCTCCTTTCCGGCTTTCAATCTTTCAGTTTCTTGGACAGGAACAGCACCAGATCATCATCCACGATGCAGGTGGTTTCGTACTGGACGCACTGCTGGTTCTGATACCACACGCCGGAGCCATCCGGGATGTAGCCCCGCTTCACATACATCCGCTGGGCGCTGCCGTATTCCCGGCACAGGCCCACGCCAAGGGTAACGGTATCGCCGCGCTGGGCGGCGAGTTGCTCGGCGGCGTCCATCAGCCGGTTGCCGATGCCTTTGCGCTGGTACTTCATTAGCACGCTGAAATCAACAATCACGGGGATCTTCTTTCCCTTGAAAGGGCCTTCCTGCGCATCGAAATACAGATACACAGAACCCGCTGGCTGGCCTTGGTATACCGCCGTCAGGGCTACGCATTTGCCTTCGGCTGCTTCGGTCATGCGCATATGGTAGTAGTTCACATCCGGATGCCAGCCCTGGGCGGTGTATTCATCGTCGAAGATTTTTGCATCCGCAGGTTCCATATCGCGGATGAGCAGGTCTTGGTCTTGGTAATAGGTCATATCGGTTCTCCTTGATGGTTTGGTAGGATTGGGTATGAGACAATCCCTCAGTCAGCTTCGCTGACAGCTCCCTTTACACAAGGGAGCCTTTGCAGCTCGCCCCCTGAGCCTCCCTTGTGTAAAGGGAGGTGGCTCGCCGTTAGGCGAGACGGAGGGATTGTCCGCTGCTCAAGCGTTTGTTAGCAAAGAATGTTGCCATCAATGGGCTTGAAAAAGCCACTGGGACACCCGAGCCGCACATCTTGCTTCGCTCGCTGTGCTTGCGGGTTTTGCGCTGCGGCGCAGGTTGCGGGGCTCTGCCCCGCGCCCCGGCAGGGGCGACGGAGGGAAGTGTGTGCCCAGTGGGCACTTGCGCAAAGCGCAAAACGACCCGCAGTCGTCAACCGAAGCAAGGGCTGGGCACGGTTAGTGCCCAGAGCGCCGACTGAGGTTGCGGGTTAGTGCCCCCTGCACCCCGCACATTTCTATAAATCCATCTTTACCTGTTCTGCCCCGCCGTAGACCTGCAAGGGCTTACGTCCCATATGCTCATAGGCCGCCGGGGTGACCACACGTCCTCTGGGCGTCCGCATCAGAAAGCCCAGCTGCATCAGGTAGGGTTCGTACACATCCTCGATGGTGCGGGCATCCTCGCCGGTCATGGCCGCCAGGGTTTCCAACCCCACCGGCCCACCGGCGAACTTATCCATGGTGGCTTCCAGCATCAGCCGGTCCAGCTTGTCCAGACCCAGCTCATCCACGCCCTGCATATCCAGCGCACGCTGGGCGATCTCCTTGGTAATCACGCCGCCGCCATGCACCTGCGCATAGTCCCGCACACGGCGCAGCATCCGGTTGGCAATGCGGGGCGTGCCCCGGCTGCGGCGGGCGATTTCCAGAATGCCGTCCTCTTCCGCATCCACCTTCAAAATGCCCGCAGACCGGCGCACGATGGCGCTCAGCTCCGTGGGATTATACATTTCCAGCCGGAACAGGATGCCGAAGCGATCCCGAAGCGGCGCAGACAAAAGGCCCGCCCGGGTGGTGGCGCCCACCAGCGTGAAATGGGGCAGGTCAATGCGCACCGAACGGGCCGTGGGGCCCTTGCCGATCATGATATCCAGCGCATAGTCCTCCATGGCAGGGTACAGCACTTCCTCCACCGAGCGGCTCAGCCGGTGGATTTCATCGATAAACAGCACATCGCCGTCTGCCAGATTGGTCAGGATGCTGGCCAGGTCGCCGGGGCGTTCAATGGCAGGGCCGCTGGTGATGCGGATGTTCTGGCCCATCTCCGCTGCGATGATGCCCGCCAGCGTGGTTTTGCCAAGGCCGGGAGGGCCGTACAGCAGCAAATGATCCAGCGACTCATGGCGTTCCAGCGCAGCACGGATGGAAATATTCAGGTTTTCTTTCACACTCTCCTGACCCACATATTCCCGAAGGCTTTTCGGGCGCAGGCTCACTTCCTCGTCCCCGTCCCGGAAACCGGTGGAAACAAAGCGTTCATCTTGCATGGTCATGTCCTCCTGTTAGCCGTTCTGCGCCATGTGACGCAGTGCCAGCTTGATCAGCCCGTCGGCGGTATCGGCCTGTCCCTTGACGCCCTTCAAGGCGTTTGCGGCCTCCTGCGGGGTATAGCCCAGCGATTGCAGCGCAAGGATGGCTTCGCTGACCGGGTCGGCCCCGGCAGGGTCGGCGGGGATAACCGTATCCACGATTTCGCCGCCCATGGCAAAAGCGTCCTGGGTCAGCTTATCCTTCAGTTCCAGCGAGATGCGCTGGGCGGTTTTCTTGCCGATGCCCGGTGCACGGCTCAGGGCTGCCGCATCCCCGGTGAGAATCGCCAGCCGCAGGTCGGAAAGGGGCATACTGCCCAGCACCGCCAGTGCGCTTTTCGCACCGATGCCGCTGACGGAGATCAGCCGCTTGAACATATCCTTCTCATCCTTGCTGTCAAAGCCGTACAGCTCCATGGCATCCTCCCGCACGCTCAGGTACGTGAACAGGCGGCAGCTCTGCCCGGCAGCCGGCAGGGTGGACAATACGCCCACGCTGCACATCACCCGGTAGCCCACGCCACCGGCGGTCATCAGCAGCACTTCGTTTTCGTTCTTTTCGATCACGATGCCCTCGATCATGGCGATCATGCAGCATCCCTCATTTCATCAAAAATTGTTCCCGGGCCGGGCCGGTGGCAGCGTGGGTCAGCGCAATGGCGATGGCATCGGCAGCGTCATCCGGCTTAGCGATGTGATCCATTTTCAGCAGCAGCTTCACCATCTGCTGAATCTGCTGCTTTTCGGCCTTGCCGTAGCCCACGATGGCCTGTTTCACCTGCATGGGGGTGTACTCGAACAGCCGGTCCGTATAGGCGGCGCAGGCAGCGATGCTCACGCCACGAGCTGCGCCCACCGTGAAGGCAGTGGTCACGTTCTTGGCGAAAAACAGCTCTTCAAAGGCGATTTCATCCGGCTGGTACAAGGCCAGCAGGTCACGCATATCCTCGCCGATCTGCTTGAGGCGGTCAGGCAGGCGCTGCTGGGGGGTGGTCAGGATGCAGCCGTAGTTTATCAGCCGCTGGCGGCCGCTTTCTGCTTCGATCACGCCCCAGCCAAGGGTGGCAAGGCCAGGGTCAATGCCTAAGATTCTCATTGGTTTCCTCCTTTGGAGGGGGGATTGTTTTTCGCAGGGGGCTGTGCGCCCCCAAAGGCTCCTTCCCTTGGGGAGGGAGCTGTCAGCGAAGCTGACTGAGGGTAGGGATTTGTTGCTATCGCTGGCAGCGGCGGCTGGGCGAGTTTTCTCGCAGTGCCGCTGCGAGGGAGTGGGTGGGGGCTGCGCGCCCCCACACCCTGCGGTTCCTCTTTTGAAAAAGAGGAACCAGAAAACAGCGACACGCTCCCTTTGGTCAAATCCCTTGGATTGCTATTTTTCGGGGCGGCGGGCACAATGCGCAATGCGTTATCGTATCTTGGCTGCATCCTTGTTTATTGACTGCCCAACCTGTGCCCTTCATCCGCCCCGAAAAACAGCTTAGGGATTTGACGTCGTCCGCTACCGCCTGAGTGCGGGGAGCACCTTGGCTTTGCTCCGCTTCTCTTGGCTCCCGAACAAGGCGTTTTGTGCTGGTTGGCTGTGCTTTCGTTTCTACTGGTTTCCCAGTATGGGAAACGTCCCCCAAAAAGGCTCCTTCCCCTTGGGGAGGGAACTGTCGCCGCAAGGCGACTGAGGGTAGGTAACAAGCAACGGAGGAAAGAGTGTGCCCGGTGAACGTTTACACAAAGCAGACCGGCATGGCTTTCCTCCTCTCCCTCCGCACCATCTTGCACACACTATACAAAATATATCCTTTTCGCCTGTGAAACAGGCGAAATACACGGGGTGCAGAGGAATTATTCCCCTGCCGGGGTCTGGGGCAGAGCCCCAGCGTCTCCCTCGTCCTCCCCATTCGCCTTCCCTGCTTCAATCACCTTTTCCACCAGCTCCGCTTCTTCGGAGCCGTCCTCGGAGCCGCCGCCGGCGATGCGGATATCGTCGCTGGTCAGGAGCATGAGGGTTTCTTTGGTGATGGGTTCGGTGGAGGCAGCCAGGCGGTTGGCCTGGGCACTGACGGCACGCTCGAACAGGTTGCGCACGCCGCGGGCGTTGCCGAAGCTCTTTACATCAAGGCTCAGCAGGGCAAGGAGGCCCCGCAGCAGGTCACGGGCATCCTCGGCCAGGGTATAGCCGCTTTTGTTGCAGCGCATCTCAAAGATGGCGATCATCTCGTCCACTGTGTAGTCCTTGAAATCCAGGAAGCGGTTGAAACGGCTTTCCAGACCGGGATTGGAGTGAACGAATTCCTCCATCAGCTCAATGTAGCCCGCCACGATGACGATCAGATCATCCCGGTGATCCTCCATGGCTTTGAGCAGGGTATCCACGGCCTCCTGACCGTAATCGTTGCCGCCCTTGGTGGTGAGGGTGTAGGCTTCGTCAATGAAGAGCACGCCGCCCAGCGCCTTCTGGATCACCTCGCCGGTTTTGATGGCGGTCTGACCCACATAGCCGGCCACCAGGCCGCTGCGGTCCACCTCCACCAAGTGGCCCTTGGAAAGAATGCCAAGGCTCTTGTAGATGCGGGCCATCAGGCGGGCGATCATGGTTTTGCCGGTGCCGGGGTTGCCGGAGAAGACCATGTGCAAAGAAAGATCATTGACCGGCAGGCCGGCATCCTTGCGCATCTTCTGCACACTGACCAGATTGATCAGGCTTTCCACCTCTTTTTTGACGGTGTCAAGGCCGATATATTCGCTGAGTTCCTTCTTGAGATCCTCGATATTCTCCGGAGGTTCCTCCTGCTGGGTATCAGCGGCGGGGGCAGCGGTGGTCTGCTGACCGGCAGCGGCTGCACCGGGCTGAACCGGGGCGGCAGGCTGGGCGGGAACGGCGCCGCTCTGCACGGGCACTGAGGGCTGTGCAGGCACAACGGGTGTGCCGGTGACAGGGGTATACACGCCGGTGATCGGATTGAAGCCACCGTTCATACCGGGCTGGTTCAGGAAGGGATTGCCTGCGCCCTGCAAGCTGCTCAGGCTGGGCATATCGGCGGGAATGGCAGAGGGCGCAGAAGGCACGCTGCTCATGGGCTTGCCGCCGATGGTCATATTGGTAGACTGGGAAACGCCGCCCACACCCCAAAGATCCTCGGTGATGCGGCGCAGGTTGTTGCCGGTCATCTGGCTGATGACCTCCATCTGCAACTGGATGATCTCGTCCTTGCGGTCGCGTGCCATATCAATCGTCCTCCGTCATCAGTACTTTCTGGGGGATAAAGCAGCGGTATTGCTGGTTTTCACGGGTGGTTTCCACATAGGCCCATTCCTCGCCCATAAAGGCCAGCAGGGTCACTTCCTCGCCCGCTTTCAGCTCCATGGAGGTACCCTGCCCAATGAGGGGATCCTCGGTGGCATCTGCCTTGCGGGTCAGGGGCATGGTGATATTGGTAAAGGCCAACTGCTGCACATTTTCCGCATCCGCCAGGGTGTTGCTGCGGATGTAGCCCACACGGCCCCGGCTGCCGTTGCCGATGGGATAGTACACCAGCACCCAGCCATCGTGGGTCATGCCGTAAATGCTCACCTTATCGTTGGTATCCACCTGCGCATTGTCATTGCGGAAGGCATCCTCGCCGGGAGCGCTGTAAACCTTCATGGTCTTGATCTCGCTGAAGGATGCGTCCGTCAGGGGCTGCAGGTTGGGGGCCTCCATCAGCGCCTGCACATAGGGGGACAGGGTGGGCGTAGGCGTAGGGGCGGGGCTGGGGGTGACAAACTCCGCAGGGGCCACGGCTTCGCCATCGCGGTTGAGCACATAGCCGGTGGGATCGCCCGCTTCGTTGCGCAGGGTAAAGGCACTGTCGCCGCCCAGTGTCACTTCGCCGGAAAGCACATCGCTGGTCAGCTGACCATCGTTGAGGCTGTAGGAAGAAACGGTAATGGTCAGCAGCTTGCCGTCGGCGGTGAACTGATAATAGGTGGTGCCATCGCTGCCCAGCTGTTTCCACATTCCCCGCTCCAGCACCATACGGATGGTCTCATCATCGGCGGAAAGAGGCATGGGGGTAGGCGTGACCACGGGGGCCAGCGTGTAATGAGGGTTGATGGTTGCGGCAGGCGCAGGGGTGATGGCTTCCATGGGAATGGGAGTGGGTTCGGGGGTAGCGGTTGGTTCCGGCGTTTCCTCGCCAGCCTGGATGGTCACCACGGAGGGCTCGCCTTCGGCGGCTTCAGCCGGTTTGGAAGTGGCAGCGGGTTCTTCGGTGGATTCAGGTTCCCCGGTGATTTCTTCCGCATCCTCGCTGAGGGTTTCGTCGTCCCCGGCGGGTGCTTCTTCCGCTGTCAGCTCCGTTTCGGTTTCATCAACGATTTCCGCTTCTTCGGCAATGGGCTGGGTTTCCGCTGCCGGTGTCACTTCTTCGGCGGCATCTTCCGCTTCCTCACCGGTAAGCCAGTGGGACTGGGTAAGTCCCAAGGTTTCCCAGGGCAGGTCCACCAGCCGGGCCTCCTTGCTGATGGCATCGGCACCATAGAAAACCCGCAGGGCCTTTTCCATCAGGAAACAGGAGTTGGGCATGGGAATCTGGGCGGATTCAGTGATCTCCGGCTTGAGGAAGCTGCCGGAAATGCCCTGCATGAATACCGCATTGCGCACGATGGCATCCACGGTTTCCGCAGGCTCCACAAAGAAATCGTACAGGTTCAGGCTGCGGCGTTCCTCCAGAGAAACCGCTGCCCAGAAAAAGTCCGTCTGCACCACATTGGAACCCGCCGCCTGATAGCGGAAGGATGCCTCTGCGGACAGGATGCCGGGAAAATCCATGCTGACGGTGTAGCCGCTGGAAATGGTATCCATCAGGCCGCTTTCGTAGCCGGTGGTATCCTCGGATTCCGCCATGGCGCACCGCTGCCGGATGGGATCGGCAATGGTCTGGTTCAGGAAGGTTTCCAGCGCCGCATCCTCACAGGCAAAGGTGGGATAATCAATGGCAAAGCGCTGGTTCTTGGTCTTGGTCACCTCATGGCAGCGGGTAACGGTCACGCCGTCCTTCTCCAGCTCCACGGTCTCCTCCGCCGCCAGAGCGGGAAGCCCGGTCATGAGCAGGCACAGCGCCAGAAGCAAAGCGCAAAATCGTTTCATGGTTTTCTTCCTCCATTATCAGGGATGGGGGTCAATCCAGCAGGATGGGGCAGTTGGTAACAGCGGACAGCGCCACATATTCCTCTGCGCCGTTCTGGCTGAGCACAAAATAGTGAGACAGGGGCTGAGGATAGTCGGCGCCGGTGATGGCCAGCACCATGGCCTGTCCGGAATCGGCAGGGAGGATATCGCCCTGCCAGCGCACATCGCTTTCCACCGGCAGAATGCTGTCATACACAAAACCGTAGTGCTGCTGACCATTCACATACAGGGCGTACTTGCCGGTGGCGGCATCCTGCGCCACCATAGCGGCGCAATCGGTATACAGGCGCACATTGGGCGAGGTGAGCAGGGGCTCTGCATCGGGGGTTTCCATAAGATCGGCAAGGCGATACACCTGCCCATTCTGCAGGTACACCATGCCCGCTGCGCAAGCCACCACATCCCGGTCGTCGGCAGCATCCCGCCATTTGACAACGGAACCTTCTCCCTCGCCATCGATCACATACAGGGTGTAGCGGCTCTGGGAGCCCTCCACGCCGGTATCCACATAGGCGACGGTCTGGCTGCCGGTCATGGGGAAGCTGCGGCAGAACCACAGGCGGCTGATCAGCTGCCCTTCCCGGTTGACCAGATTGCTTTCTCCATCCGGGGCAAAAACCTGCGCCCAACCGTTCAGCATGGGCTGCGCCGTAACGGCTTCCCCATCCGCTAAATGCAGCGTGGGCAGCAACGCCCGGCCTTCCTCATCCACCAGCCAGGGTTCCATGGCGGTGTAGAAGCCGCCGCCATCCATGGGATGCATCCCGTTTTCCGGCAGCTTGTCAAAATACGCCAGCAAGCGGCCATCGGCGGCGAACAGGTAGTAGTCGTACAGTCCGTCTGCCCGCAGGCTGCGGGTGAGCACATTGGTTTCGGTGACGGCACAGGTTGCCATCTCCACCGGGCCGCTGATCTCCTCAATGGCCTGATTGGTGCGGTGGGAGACGGTCAAAGCAGGGGCTGCGTTGTAGCCCTTGATGGGCTGGGGCGTGGCGGTGACCGCCGGGGCGTCGCCGCTGACCGGCTGCGCCTGCGGGGACTCCTGCAAACTGGCATACACCAACAGCCCGATCACCAGCACCGCTGCAATGCCAAGCCCTGCGGCAATGCGCCGGGCAAGCCGTTTTTTGCGGCGGCGTTTGGCGGGCTGACGGCGTTCCTCGGTTTTCACCTGATAGCCGTCCGCATCCTCGCCGGTGAGCATGGTCTGCCGTTCTTCCTGCGCCCAGCTGGCTTCCTGCATCCGGTAAACATTCACCGTAGCGGCAGGGTCGGCTTCCTGAGGGGCAGGCTCGTCCATCAGATCATCCATGGACCAGTTCATAGAGGCAAAGGGATCTTCCTCCTCCTGTGCGGCCACATTGGCAGCCCGGCGGTAGTACGCCGACAGGTTGGCTGCCAGGGCGGAACGATCCTGCGCAGGGGCGGCCGCCGGGGTTTCCGGCTCTGCCGCAGGCCCTTCGGGCATGGTATCCTCCTTCGGCTGACGTACAATCTGCATGGGCGCTGTGGCCTCGTTGGGGAGGAACTGGCTGGCATCATAGGAACGGCGGGAGGCAGTCTGCGAAGGGGCGGCTTCTATCCGGGCAGGCTCCGTCAGCCGCTGTTCATAGGCCTGACGCCGCCTGGCGGCACGTTCCTCCGGGGATTGAGCTTCATAAACGGGCGTATCATCTGCATCCGGCAGCATCCGTGCGCTGTACAGCTGCTCGGCACGTTCGCTGCGGCGGCGGGTATTCCGCGGGGCATTGGATTCGCTCATGGCTGGCACCTCATCATCACGTGGAAATTGGGGCAATCCTTACCCTTTAAGATAACACGAACAAAAGCGCAGGTCAAGTTTTGCCATTGCATCTGGAAAAAGCGGCAAAGCCTTGTATGAGCTGCCTTTCCCCCGTCGTTTCTGTGCATTGACAGCAAGTGGTTATACCTATTAAAATGTTGCTATGAATTGTTCCCGGAGGTGGATATGCATTACGACAGAATGCTGGAAGCCCGTTTTCTCAGCCGTCCCAACCGTTTTGTGGCGCTGGTGGCCCTCAATGGGCAGAAAGTGGTATGCCATGTGAAGAACACCGGGCGCTGCAAGGAACTGCTCCTTCCCGGCGCAACGGTGTATATCCAGAAGGCGGATAACCCTGACCGGAAAACACCCTATGACCTGATCGCCGTTCAAAAGGGCCACCGGCTCATCAACATGGATGCAGCCGCCCCCAACCAGGTATTCAGCGAATGGGCACGGGCGGGCAACCTGCTGCCGAGCCCCACGCTGGTCAAAGCGGAAGCCAGGCGGGGCGCTTCCCGGCTGGATTTCTATATTGAGTCGGCAACCCGAAAGGCGTGGGTGGAGGTCAAGGGCGTGACGCTGGAGGAAAACGGGCACGTGCGTTTCCCGGATGCACCCACAGAGCGGGGCGTGAAGCACCTGCGTGAGCTGGAAGCCTGCGTCAGGGACGGCTACGAGGCTTATGCGGTCTTTGTGGTGCAAATGGAGGGCGTGACCGACTTTGCCCCCAACTGGCTGACCCATCCCGCCTTTGGCGAGGCATTGGTGCAGGCTGCGGAAAACGGCGTGCAGGTGCTGGCGCTGGATTGCACCGTGGAAGTGGACAGCCTGCGCATCCGGCAGCGGGTGCCGGTGGTGCTGGAACGCCGATGATAGCCATAAAAAGGAACCGTGCAGCAGCCATTTGGCTGAATACACGGTTCCTTTTTATCCACAAAACATCACTCGCTCAGAATCACTTCCAGTGCCTCTTCAAACCCCTTGGCCACATAGGCAGCCCCATGCCTCTGGGGCGCATCCGCTCCATTGGTATAGAGCACGCTGTCCACCCCGGCGTTATTGGCGGCGGCGATATCCGCCGTGATGCTGTCGCCGAAGACCACGGCCTTTGAGGGGTCGCTGACCCCTGCCATCTCCATGGCTTTGAAGATCATGGCGGGATGGGGTTTGGCATGGCCAATCTCCTCGGAGATCACCAGCCCCTGAATGTAGGGCGTGAGCACACAATCGGTGAAGCGGCTGCGCTGCACGGCGGAAATGCCGTTGGTGATCAGGTAGATGGGCATTTTTTCACTGACACGGCGGCAGAAATCCTCTGCGCCGGGCAGAAGGATGCGCTGCTGGCCCAGCTTTGCCACAAAAAAATCGCACATCTGCTGGGCATCCGCTTCATAGCCGCTCAGGATAAGAAATTCCACAAAACGGTCCAATCGCAGCTTCTGCTGGGTGGTCTCGCCCCGCTCCAGCTTCTTCCACTGGGCATCGTTCACCCGATGGTACAGGCTCACATTCTCCTCCGTCACCGGGATGCCGAAATGCGTGAAAGTGTCGGCAATCGCATTCTTCTCGCCTGCCTTGAAGTCGAACAGGGTACCATCCGCATCGGACAGGAGCACTTGATAGCGCATGGTGCTTTCCTCCTTACCGCTTCATGCCCCGGCGTTCCAGCGCTTCATCGGAGGCGATGGAGTAGCCGAAAAAGCCCAGCACATCGCTCATCGCCCGGTACTTGCCGTGGACGAAGCCCACCAGATCCATGGCTTCCTCGTTGATGGCGCCGGATTCGGTAAAGTACTGCTGGGCAATGTTCACATCCACCACTTCTGCCAGAAACAGGTCATGGCTGCCCAGCTCGATGATCTCCTTCACCTTGCAGCTGAGGAAGGCGGGGGCCTCCGCCACCGCAGGGGCAACGCTGAGGCCGGGAGCGGGAATGGCGGTCAGTTTCATCTCAGCGAACTTATCCACATCCCGCCCGCTTTTCACGCCGCAGAAATCCGTGGCACGGCACAGTTCCTGGGAGGTCAGGTTGATGGTGAACTCGCCGGTGTTCCTGATGATGCCATGGCTGTAGCGCTCCTTGCGGATGCTGACGCTGACCATGGGCGGCTTGGAGCACACAATGCCAGCCCAGGCCACAGTGATCAGGTTGGGCTTTACGTTGTTTTCAGGATCTGCGCAGCCCAGCATCACCACGGGCACAGGGCTCAGGTAAGTGGTGGCGCCGATAGAACGAAAATTGTTATTTTTCTCCATGTTTCGATTACCCCCTTGCGTTCCGGTTTGCCAAAAGTGTACAATGAACAGGAACCAAATGTCAACACAGGAGAAGACCGGCAGCTACTGCCCGGCGAAAGGAGACGACCATGCCCCGATACCACTACCGTTACCGCAGGCGCAAGGTGAACCTTGCCAAGGTGTTCAAAGGCATCATTGCGGTGCTGGCTGTGGCGGCTGTGGTAGTGCTGGCCTTCGCCTCCACGCTGATGGTGAAGGTGGCCTCCACCGAGCTGCGCATCGCCGACCTGCCTGATAACCTGAAAAACCTGCGCATCGTCTTCCTGAGCGATATTCATCAGGGGCCGTGGTTTTCCCAGAAGCGGGTGGATAGCGTGATCAATCAGGTCAACGGCCTCAGTGCGGATATCGTCATCTTTGGCGGCGACTATGCCCAGGATGCCGCCAGCGCAGCGGCATTTTTCCGCAATCTGCCGGATGTGAACGCCCGGCTGGGCGTGTACGCCGTGGTGGGCGACAAGGACCGTTCCGATGAAGAAGGTTCTCTGGCGCTGCTTCTGTCCGAGATGAAAAACCGGGGCATCACCGGTCTGGTCAACAGCGTTGCGCCCATCAAGCTGGGCAAAACCTATGTATACGTGACCGGTGTGGATGACTATCTGATGGGCTACCCCAAGGTGGACAAAGTGGCCGAGCAGGTGCACGAGGAGGATTTCGTCATCTTTGCGGGGCACTCCCCCAATCTGCTGCCTGCCATGCAGGATGCCCGTGATGCCACCGGCAACACCCACTGGTACGATATGGCCCTGTTCGGCCATACCCATGGCGGGCAGATCAACCTGTTCGGCTACACGCCTTTCCGCAGACTGCGCACCCAGATGGGCAGCCATTACCGCTCCGGCTGGCTGTTGGAAAACCGGGCGCAGATCCTGATTTCCAACGGCGTGGGTACCGAATATGTGCCCCTTCGGCTGTTCGCATCGCCCCAGATTCATCTGATCGTATTGAAGAAAGATTCCTGACCCTTTGACAACAGGAGGATAAGCCTATGCGTATACGCTGGCTGACTGCGTTTTTTCTGGCAGCCTCTGTGCTGTTGTTTACAGGAGCTGCGCTGGCCAACCCCACCCCCGGCACCGGTACCTGCGGCAAACCCTACTGCTACTGGGAAACCCCCATGGATATCTCCGACCCGGAAACCATCTGGAATGTGCTCATTCAGCCCATGACGGTGGTGGACGGCCACGAACGCACGCAGGTGCTGCTCTATCAGGAGCCGGATGAGGAATCCCAGCCGGTGGGCGAGGTGACCTGCCACTCTCAGGGCGTGCACGTATTGGAAACCCTCGAAAACGGCTGGAGCCTTGTGGAATGCTATTCCAGCTCCAACGGCGTATCCCAGCTGGAGATCTTCAACGATCTGGTGAGGGGCTACATTCCCACGGAGCAGCTGAAAGAAAAGGAAACCAAAACCAAGTTCGGCCTTGTGGTGGACAAGCTGACCCAACGGATGTATGTGTTCCAGGAAGGCAAGCTGCTGACCACCCTCCGGGTTTCCACCGGCAAACCCAACGAACGGGATCCCCAGCGGGAAACCAATGCCGGAGAGTTCCATCTGGTGAGCTTCATCGGCGATTTTGTTTCAGATAACACCATCTGCGAGCACGGCATCCGTTTCAACGACGGCGATCTTCTGCACAATGTGCCTTATGTACTGGGAGAGAATGGCAAGAAGGAATACTGGAATTTCGAGCGGCGTCTGGGCCAGCGGGCCAGCGCCGGATGCATCCGGGTGCAGCGGTGGCGCACGCCGGAAGGCATCAATATGCAGTGGCTATGGAACCGGATGTTCAACATGAAGCAGACCAAGCTGCTCATTTGGGAGGATGCGCCCAGCAGGCAGCTGGTAGCCGTGCCGGAGGATACGCCCGTGTATGTGCTGCCCGGTTTGAGCAATGCCTACCACAAAAAGGACAACTGCTTCGATATTGACCAGTGCTATTTCCCCTTGCAGCAAATCACCTATGCCCAGCTGGATGAGGAGGAATTCAGCCATCTGAAGGATTGCAGCTATTGCAACCCGCCCCTGCGGAGGGAGCAGATCGAAGAAATCAACCGGCAATACGCTTTGGAAACAGAGGAATAACCATTTGAGCCCATCCTTGATCAACACACAAGGATGGGCTGTTTTTCAGGGATGATACGGTTTTTCTCCAGCCAGCGGGCAGCAGGTCAGCAGGCGTTCCGTCAGTTGTTGCAGCGTTTCTTCCAGCCAGCGGAGCAGCTGGTTCATCCGGGAAAGCGCATTGCCCGCCGCCTTTGCCAGCAGGGGGAAAACGGCAGGGGCCACGGTTGGAGCCGGTGTGGATGTTGGCGCAGGGGTTGCCGTTTGGGCAGTCAATGCAATGGGCGCAGGGGTCGGCACCGGCTTTGGGGGCTGCGTGGTGGCAGGCGCAAAAGAAATGACAGCCGATGTAGCCACGGGCGTTGTCAGGGGCTGTACAGCAGCCACGGCGGTCACAGTCTGCATCTCCCCATCGCTCTTCGTCACACGCTGGGCCAACAGCTCCGTCAGCGTGTTTTCCAGCGCCCGAACCTGCAGCCATTCCTCGCCCTGTTCAGGCATGGCTGCCTGTACGCTCCACAGCGGTACGGTATCCGCAAAGGTTGACTGACTTTTTCCAGAAAGATCCGTAACCCCGGCAGACTGGCTTCGCACCACCAGCATCAGGCGGTTCAGCCGCTGGTTCAGCGCATCCTTCTCCTTGCGCAGGGAACGGGCCGTGGTCTGCTCCCGCTCCAATTGCCCGGTGAGTTCTTCCTTTTCCTGTTTTTCACTGCGCAACTCGGCCCTGAGGCTGGTGATCAGCTGGGCCCGCTGGGTCATCATTTCCGATTGCTTGGCATTGCCCACTGCCATAACCGTGGTGATCATCAGCAGCATCACAAGAAGAAAGGTCATCAGGGCAAGGATCTGTTTCATGCTTTTCGCTCCACAGAATATGATGGCGCAGGAGCTTGTCCCGCGCCGGACAATCAATGTGCCCGATGGTAGCATATGCGGATTTTCGCTGGCATATGCAAAAAGAACCCCGCATCCGGCGGCCCGTACCGGCCCGATGCAGGGTTTTGCTGTTTGTTTGGTCGGGGTTTCAGTCTACGCAGCAGGGGTGTGGAATATTGTTCTTACGGCGTCAGCGGCTCGTCGATCTTTTCCACCGGCACAGGCTCCGGCAGGGGCGGCAATTCCCGGATATCGCTGAGCCCAAAATGCTCCAGAAACTTATCCGTGGTCACATACAGAATGGGGCGGCCCAAGGCTTCCTTGCGGCCTGCCTCCTGAATGAGGCCCTTGGCCAGCAGGGTCTGCACGGAGTAGTCGCATTTCACGCCCCGCACCTGTTCCACCTCGCCCTTGGTGGCAGGCTGCCGGTAAGCAATTACCGCCAGGGTCTCCATAACGGTCTGGCTCAGGCTTTGCCGCTGCACCGGCTGCAAAAGCCGCTCCACATAGGGGGCGTACTCCGGGCGGGTCTCCATGCGCACATGGTCGCCATAGCGGCGCAGGATTACCCCCCGGCAGTCTGTATCGTACCGCTTCTGCATCTGCTCAATGGCATACATGGTTTCCATCTCGCTTACTTCCAGTGCGGCTGCCAGATCGCCAATGGTCACCGGCTCCCCTGCCACAAACAGGATGGCTTCGATAATATTGGCGATATCAGGCTTCTGTGCTTGGTTCGTCGTCTCCAATTTCGGGTCTCCTTCCCGGCACCAGGGTGATCTGGTGGAACATATCCTTCTGGCGCACGTGCACCTTGCCCAGTTTGAGCATCTCCAGCAGCGCCATGAACAGCGTGACCACCTCTTCCTTGGTGGGCTGCTTGGTGAACAGGTTTTCAAAGCGCACGCTGCCTTCCGTCAGGCGGCTTTCGATGGCCTCCATGCAGCCTTCCACGGTAAAGCTGTCCCGACGGATGTCCCGCAGACGGAACACCGCCTCCTGAGGCTCTTCCGGGGTGCGTTGGGTGATGCGCTGAAGCGCTTGCCACAGGGCTTCCACCGTCAGGTTGTCCAGCTGTACCTCCGCCGGAGGCAGGGGATACTCCTCCGGCAGCTTGCCGAAAATCTGCCTGGCGCTTTTCTCAAAATCCTGCATCTGTCTGGCGGTTTCCTTGAACTGCTTGTATGCAATCAACCGCTCAATCAGCGCCTGCTCCGGGTCTTCCTCCTCGGGCTTGGGCGGCTTGGGCAGCAGGCTGCGGCTCTTGATCTCCACCAGCAAAGCCGCCATGGCAATGAACTCGCTGGCCTCGTCCATATCATAGTCCGGGGCGTTTTTCACAATATCGATGTACTGCTCCGTAATCTGGCTGACAAAGATATCCTTTAGGTCGATTTTTGCCTTGCCGATCAGGTGAAGCAGCAGATCCAGCGGCCCGTCGAACTGTTTCAGTCGTACGTGTACTGCCATGTTATGCCTTGCCCACCAAAAGCAGCAGCAGGTTCAGCACGGCGCCGCCAATGGCATCGTTCAAAAAGCTCAGGATGCGCCCGAAAATGCCGGTGAAGCACAGGGCCAGCAGCACGGTGCGGGCGATCTGGAAGGTCTGCGGGTTCAGGCGCAGCTTGCCGCCCAAAAGAATGTCGTTGAAAATGTGGAAGCCGTCCAGCGGCGGGAAGGGCATCAGGTTGAAAATAGCCAGCGCCAGGTTCATATAGGCGAACATGAGCAAAAACCGCTGGATGTACTGCACCCAGGGGTGGAGCATGAATCGGGTATAATTGCTGCCGCTGCCGGACAGCAGCACTGCGCTGCCAATGCCGCCGGAGGACAGGAACTCCTTGGCGCCGCCGTTGGCTTCGATCACTTCCGGCTTCCAGAGCAGGCCATTAAAGCCCACCGCCAGCGCCAGCGCCAGCACGAACAGCGTGAAGTTGACCGTGATACCCGCAATGCTCACCAGAAAATCATCACGGCGGTAATCGGAAAAATTGCGGGGATTCACCGGCACGGGCTTGGCCCAGCCAAAGCCCAGCAGCACCATGCAGGCGGTGCCGATGGGATCCAGATGCTTCAGGGGGTTCAGGGTGATGCGGCCCAGCATTTTGGCGGTGGGGTCGCCGCATTGGTACGCCACATAGGCATGGCCCACCTCATGCAGGATCAGCGCCAGCAGAACGGAAGCGGCAAAATACACCACATAGACGATAAACCCGATGGGATCGGTGGTGAGCCAGCTCCAATAGGAGCTGAGACGGTTGAGAATACCCAAGGATTCTACCTCCTTATACAGAACGGATGAGGAAACGGAAAGCGGGAAAAGAAGCCGGTTTTCCGCAGGGGTTGCAGGGAGTGGCCTTGTATAAAAGGACTACCCTTTATTATAGCCGTCAAACGCCAAAAGCGCAAGTTCCGCCTTCTGCGCTCATCCGTCTGCAAACAAGCCTCTGATTGACATTCATCGGCCCGGATGCTATTATCAGATATATCGTGTCTTGATCTATCTCATAACGGAGGCGCGCAGATGAAAGTTGCGGTTCTGATTCCCTGCTATAACGAAGCCAAAACCATTGCCAAGGTAGTGGCAGACTATCGGGCTGCCCTGCCGGAAGCCGATATTTACGTATATGACAATAATTCCAGCGATGGAACCGACCGGATCGCCCGGGAAGCGGGTGCCATCGTCCGCTACGAGACCCGTCAGGGCAAGGGCAATGTGATCCGCACCATGTTCCGGGAGATCACTGCTGACTGCTACCTGATGATCGACGGCGACGACACCTATCCCTGCGAAAACGCAAGAGAAATGGTGGATCTGGTGCTTCAGAAGAACGTGGACATGGTGGTGGGCGACCGGCTTTCCGCCACCTATTTCACCGAGAACAAGCGCCCCTTCCACAATCTGGGCAACCGGGTGGTCCGGGGGCTGGTGAACTCCTTCTTTGAGGGAGACATTACCGATATTATGACCGGCTACCGGGCGTTCAGCTATCAGTTTGTCAAGTCCTTCCCGGTTTTGAGCAAGGGCTTTGAGATCGAAACGGAAATGACCATTCATGCGCTGGACAAGAACCTGAGCGTCAAGAGCATTCCCGTGGAATACCGGGACCGTCCCGATGGCAGCGAAAGCAAGCTGAACACCTACTCCGATGGGTTCAAGGTACTGCGCACCATCGTGCGGCTGCTGAAGGAATACAAGCCCCTGCGCTTCTTTGGTTGGCTTGCGCTGGCGGCGCTGGTGCTGGCGGCTGTGCTGTTTGCCCCGGTGCTGGTGGAATACCTGCAAACCGGTCTGGTGCCCCGCTTCCCCACTTTGATCGTCTCCGGTGTCTGCGCCACGGTATCCCTTTTGCTGCTGGTCTGCGGCCTGATTCTGGATACGGTGGCCAAGAAGCACCGGCAGCTGTTTGAGATCAATCTGAATGTACTGAATCTGTTGCACAGCAAGGAGAAGGAATGACCATGACCCAAAAAGAACGGCTCAGCCAACTCGTGAAGCGGTATGCAGGCTTTCTGTATGCGATTGTGGGCGTTCTGTCTGCCATGAGCTTTGTGCTGGGGCAGGAAGGCTACAAGGGTGCCAGCGATCTGCCGGCTTCCTCCACCAGCTACCTGTGGGGCGCGCTGGCGGTGTGCTTCGGGCTGCTGTTCTGGCAGGTCTACAGCCGGATGAAGATCCGTCTGTCCCGTGGTCAGGTGCTGGTGGGGTTGTTGTTCGGACTTGTCAACATCCTTGGCACCATGCTGTTTGCCTACGACAGCTGGGCCATGCTGAAAAAGCCCGTTACCCTACTGTTTACTTTGCTCAAAGGGCTGGGCCAATCCCTGCCCATGATGGCTGCCTTCGGCTGGCTGAGTCACCTGCTGGAAAACGGAGCGTGCACCCGGAGCCCGCTGGCTGCCCAAAGCATCAATGATGCAGCTGGCAAACCCGCCGGTTGGGTGAAGCGGCTTCTGAACTGGAGCCGCCGCCACGAAGGGCTTGCTCTGTGGCTGCTGTTCTGCCTGTGCTGGCTACCCTATGTGCTGGTGTTCTATCCCGGTACCGTGTGCTGGGATCTGGGCGAGGCTGCCCAGATGTTTTTCGGCCTGCGTCCCATGAATGCCTGGCACGGCGTGCTGGCTACCTGGCTGTTCGGCAGCTGCATCTGGTTCGGGCGGCTCTTTGGCAACGATAATCTGGGCATTCTGCTGTATGTGCTGATGCAGCTGTTCCTGCTGGCGTATATGGCGGCGCAGATGCTCACCTTTCTGCGCAGGCGTGGACTGAACCGGCGTTTCCGTTTGCTGGTGCTGGCCTTCTTTGCCCTGACCCCCGTCTGGGGCGCCTATGTGCAGTTTGTGGGCAAGGACACCCTGTATGTGGCTGCGCTGGGACTGTTCCTTGTGCGCTGCGCCGAAGTGCTGCTGGCACGGGAAGCCGCAACGGTCCGCCCCATCACCTTCTGGTTCTGTATGGAGATTTTCCTCTGCGGGCTATTGTCCAGCACCATCCGGCCCAACGGATTGATTGTGGTGCTGCCCATGGCGGTGCTGATGCTGCTGTCCGGCTTCACCGGCGATGCGTCTGTATGGCGTATTTTCCGCAGGAACACAGCCATCTGCGCCTTGAGCGCCGCTGTGGCTGCCATCATGTTCAGCTATGTACTGGTACCCGGGCTGGGCATTGGCGATGATACCGGCTCTTCGCTGTATTCCCCCATGTTCCAGCAGAGCGCCCGTACCCTGCGGGATCACAGTGACAGCGTCACAGCCGAAGAATATGCTGCCATCGATCATGTATTAAACGGCGCAAATCTGCCGGATTTATACGAACCGTGGATCTCCGACCCGGTAAAGTACACCTTCCGGTATTTTGGCCAACCAGCCGAAATCCAGCAGGAAGCCCTTATCCCGTATCGGCAGGCATGGCTGAGTATGTTCAAAAAGTATCCCCTTACCTATACCGAAGCATTCTTTGCGGGAAATGTGAGCTATTATTGTTTCACACCCAAAATGGGGACCGGTACCTATAACAATCAGGCGGGCAGCCGGTTGATCTTCGAAAACTATATCAACCAAATGGGCGATGATCCCCGTCTGGTGCACGTGTACCAGCCCGTGCCGGAGAGTATCCGCTCACTGACAGCGCTCTATGCCCGCGGCTGGCGGCATATTCCCGTGCTGGGGCTTTTGTTCTCCTGCGCCACCTACACATGGGTATTGATCGGCGCTGCCCTGTCCCTGGTGCGTCAGAAGCGCCGGCTGGTGCTGTGCCTCTTCGTGCCTGCGCTGCTGAGTCTCATCGTCTGCTGTGTGAGCCCTGTCAACGACTATTTCCGCTACTTCCTGCCCATTGTGGCCATGACGCCCCTGCTCTTGGGCGTGGCGGTGAAGCCGCAGAAAGAGGAGCAAGGCTGAACGGCGTTCCTTTCGTCCCCTTTACGGGGACGTTTTCCATTGGCAACCATTGTATAACATCCATCATTTAACCCATATCAGAAAGGAGACCCACCATGCAAAACTTTGAATTCTACTCCCCCGCCCGGCTCATTTTCGGCAAAGGCACCGAAAACACCATCGGCCAAACTCTGAAACCCCACGCCAAGAAAGTGCTGCTCCACTACGGCGGCGGCAGCATCAAAAAAAGCGGCCTGTATGACCGTGTGGTGGCTTCCCTGAAGGAAGCAGGCGTGGAATACGTGGAACTGGGCGGCGTACAGCCCAATCCCCGCCTGAAACTGGCTCAGGAGGGCATTGAGCTGTGCAAGCGTGAAAACGTGGATCTGATTCTGGCTGTTGGCGGCGGCAGCGTCATCGACTCTGCCAAGTGCATCGCCATGGGCGTATACTACGATGGCAACGTGTGGGATATGTACGAAACCGGCAAGGCCATCGAAAAGGCGCTGCCTGTAGCCATCATCCTCACCATTCCCGCAGCTGGCAGCGAAGCCAGCGGCGATACCGTCATCACCAACGAAGAAAAGGCCCTCAAGTACGGCTACGGCAGCCCCAAGCTGCGCCCCCTCATCAGCGTGATGAACCCCGAGCTGTTCTTCACCCTGCCCAAGAATCAGGTGGCCAACGGCGTGACCGACATGATGAGCCACATTTTCGAGCGCTACTTCACCAACACCACCCATGTGGAGCTTACCGACGGCCTGTGCGAAACCGTGCTGCGCACCATTATACACAATGCACCCAAGGTACTCAAGAATGCCGAGGACTACGATGCCTGGAGCGAAATCGGCTTTGCCGGTACCGTGGCTCACAACGGTCTGCTGGGCTGCGGCCGTGCGCAGGACTGGGGCTGCCACAACATGGAGCATGAGCTGAGCGCCATCTACGATATCGCTCACGGCGCCGGTCTGGCAGTGGTCACCCCCGCATGGATGAAGTATGTGTGGCGGGAGAATCCCCAGATGTTTGTGCAGTTTGCCGTCAAGGTCATGGGGGTGGACGGCTCCTACCGGGAGACTGAGGACATCGTGATGGAAGGCATCGAAAAGCTGAGCGCCTTCTTCCGTTCCATCGGCCAGCCCACCACCCTGGGCGAGCTGGGCATCGGCGAGGACCGTCTGGAAGAGATGGCCCGCAAAGCCACCCATGAGTGCTTTGGTCAGGAGAACCCCATCGGCGGCCTGAAGAAGCTGTACTGGCAGGATGTGCTGGCCATCTACAAGCTGGCCCTGTAAGCCATGAAAGATCAACGAACAGAACTGTTTGAAAGCATCCCCGTACCCAAAGCCGTGTGGACGCTGGCCGTGCCCACCATCCTGTCCAGCCTGGTGATGGTGCTGTACAATCTGGCGGACACCTACTTTGTGGGAATGCTGAACGACCCTCTGCAAAATGCCGCAGTCACATTGGCTGCCCCTGTGCTGCTGGCCTTCAACGCCGTCAATAACCTGTTCGGCGTGGGCGCATCCAGCATGATGAGCCGCTCCCTTGGCATGAAGGATCATGAGACCGTCCGCCGGGCCTCCGCCTTCGGCTTTTACTGCGCACTTTTCTGCGGACTACTGTTTTCCCTGCTGGCATGGCTGCTGAACGGGCCTCTGCTGCGGCTGCTGGGTGCAAACGGGGATACGCTGGCGCCAACCGTCCAGTACCTGAAATGGACCGTTCTCTTCGGCGCTGCCCCCTCCATCCTGAATGTGGTGATGGCGTATCTGTTCCGCTCCGAAGGGGCCACACTCCATGCCAGCATCGGCACCATGAGCGGCTGCCTGCTCAACATCATCCTTGACCCTATCTGCATTCTGGGGCTGGACATGGGCGCAGCAGGTGCGGGCTTTGCCACCTTCCTGTCCAACTGCGCCGCCTGCCTGTACTTCCTTGTGCTGATCGTCATCCGCAAGAACAAAACATTGGTGTGCATCACTCCCAAAGCCTTCCGGCCCGACCGGCGCTTGGTGGCGGGCGTATTCGGCGTGGGCATTCCGGCTTCCATACAGAATCTGCTGAATGTGACCGGCATGACCGTCATGACCAACGCCATTGCGGCCTATGGGGCAGAAGCGGTGGCAGCCATGGGTATTGCCCAGAAAACCACCATGATCCCCTGCTATATCGCCATGGGCGTCTCTCAGGGCGTTATGCCGCTGATCGGCTACAACTTTGCCGCCCGCAACGCCAAGCGCATGAAGGATGCCACCCTGTATACCACCAAGGCATCTCAGGCCATCATGATCACCATGACCATCCTGTATTTCATTTTTGCAGGACAGATCGTGGGCTGGTTCATGAAAAATGAGCAGATCATCCGCTACGGCGCAGCGTTCATGCGGGGCCTGTGTCTGGCCCAGCCCTTCCTGTGCATGGATTTCATGGCGGTGGGTGTGTTTCAGGCCTGCGGCATGGGCAAGCGGGCGCTGCTGTTCGCTTTCCTTCGGAAAATTGTGCTGGAGATTCCTGCCTTGCTGGTGCTGAACCGGCTCATTCCCATGTATGGTCTGGCCTACGCCCAGTTGGCAGCGGAAGTGGTGCTGGCCACTGCTGCCATCCTGTTCCTGATGCGCATCTTCCGGGATACGCAGGCCATGGCTGACCGGGCTGCGCTGGAAGATGCCGCCATACCACAGGAATGAATGCCAGCCCTGCAGGAAAGGAATGAACGCCATGAAATTGCTGGTGGTGGATGCCCAAGCCCTCATTACCACCCCTGCGCTGTATGCCTTTGACCGTTTCGTGGAAACCGTCACCCGGCTGATTACCGCCGCCCGGCAAAACCATGTGGAGGTCATCTATATCCGTCATGACGACGGCCCGGATCAGCCCCTGTCGCCGGGAAAGCCCGGCTATGATGTATATGAAACCTTTGCGCCACTGCCCGGGGAGCGAATTTTCGACAAGACCGTTAACAGTCCCTACCGGGAAAGCGGCCTGTTGGAATACCTGCGCTCCAGCGGTGAAACGGATTTGATGGTCTGCGGACTTCAAACGGATTTTTGTATAGACGCCACCATCAAATGCGGCTTTGAGCATGGCTTTCGGATGCTGGTGCCCGCCTATGGCAACACCACCACGGACAACGCCTTTCTCAGCGGCGAGGCCACCTACCGGTACTACAACCAGTGGATGTGGCCCCGGCGATATGCTGATTGCGTATCGCTGGAGGAAGCGGTGAGGCGCATGGCAGGCAACCCGGAGAAATAGGCGAAATAAAACAGGTGAAAAAGCACACCCCGTCTCGGCACCGGAAAAAACCGGTGGGAAGCGGGGTGTGTTTTCATCAATCAGCATCATTCCCCGCCCAGAAACAGGGTGGGTTCATAAGCAGGATCGGTTTTCACAAGACCTTCTGCCGTGACCGTGTACAGACGGCAGGTTTCCGGCTCGCCGTCCAGGAACAGCGTGCCCATTTTCTCAACAAATTCAAGGGTAAAGCTGTCCAGATAAACGTATCCATATCCCTCTGCAACAAGGGCATTCAGCCAGGTGTCAGCATCTGCGTAGTGCCGCTCCGGCCTGACATTGGTGTAATAGTTTTTCAAGCGGATATTGTGGTCGATCAACCGGAAATAGATCTGGTGGTGATTGCCGCCGGGTTCAACGGACTGCACCACATACAGATTGGTCGCTTCTTCCTTCTCATCCTCCTGTGCAGGCATCTGCCAGGTGATCTGTGCCACATGATGCACGCTGCGGGCTACCGGATCCACATCCGGATGATAGATCATATCCGGCAGCTCAAAAGTGAAGCTGCACAGCAGTACAACCGCCAGAATCCCAAATGCGCCCTTGATTTTCCCGCTGATGGGATGACGGAGAATCAATTCCAGCGTAAGCATGGCCAGAAGATTGATCATGGCCTGCGTCAGGGTTCCGCAGTAGCGCACATAGGAAGCAATTCCACCCATAGCGCAAACATACAGCACAAGCAAACTGATCTGATACACCAGATTGCTCACATGAAGCCCGATCATCACACCGGCTGCGGGCTGCTCTGTTTTGCGGTACGCAAGCCACAAAAGCAGGCTCCACCCAGCAAACACCACTGTGAAAAACAGCCAACTGCGCCCAAAGGGCAGCCGATTCCAAAACAGCTGGTAGCGGGTGCCGGTCAGGGATTCACTGGTGAGAATCGGATGGAAGAAATCCCGGATGGTATCCATCTGCCGCTGGCTCAGGGTCCATTCCGTCAGGATCCGCAGGGGATTATCGTAGAAACCGATGTGATTGTGCACATCATATTTCGCCAGCAGCAGCTTCCAGATTACCGCTACAACAGCCACTGCACCGGCGGCCATCAGCAGATACAGGGGCGTTTTTCTGGTTTTGCGCCACAGTACAAACAGGCAGATCACCATGGAAAGAATCGCCAGCAGAAGGCCGCTGTCCTTCAGCAGCACCAGCGTGCACAGCGACAGGATATAGGCGGTCAGCTGGAAGGCATCCTGACGGCTGCGCAGCTGCCACAACACATACAGATTATAGGCAAAGGTCATGCCCAACAGCGGATCAATATAGATGGCATAGTAATAGTCGTTCACATCGCCGATGCCATTGGAAAACGCCATGGGCAGCAGAACCATCAAAAAGCTGATGGGAAGAATCCACAGCCCCTTTTTCCATTCCAGCCTCTGACAACAGGGGATCATCAGTGTCAGGCCCAAAAACGCATAGGCATAGTACAGCCCGTTTTCCACAAACTCCGGGTTCAGCTTCTGGAAGAAATACTGGAAAAGAGAAGCGCCGGGGTAGTAAGACTGCATAACGGAATAGATCAGGCTATCGGGGCCCAGCTGCAACGCATTGCTGAAATACAGAGCCCGGGGCACCGCTGCCCACAGGCGCAGCTCATCCCACTGACGGGGCTGGGACTGACGGGTAATCAGCCAGATGATGATCAGCGACACAAAAAAAACCACACTGCCCGGAGATACGAACCGGAGCCATTTCTCTTTGGAAAAACGGCGCAGATGCAGCCAAAGCCCCGCCGCCCAGCAAGCCAGCAGCAAACCAATCGATACATAAAAACCAAGCAGCAACTGGTTGACCACATAAAACAGGTACAGCACGATCATGGTTGCCATGCACGCAGGGGCCAGCACTTCCTCTGTGCGTCTGCGGCTGCTCAGGCCAGTGATCAGGCAGGCAGGGCCCAGCATCAGGAAAAAAAGAAGCAAGCGGGTCATCGAAGGTTCACCTCATTGGTATGGATTGGTTCTTTCAGTATAGCATAACGGATAGCAATGTCAACCAAAGCAAAAGGGCTGCTGCATCGGCAACAGCCCCCATACTGCGTACAAACCCCAGGAGGTATCGGAGGGGCGCACCCCTCCGATGATCTTCCGAAACCGGCGGCGTGCATTGCGGCCCAAACCCAACCTTCGGTCGGTTTTGGGCTTCGGCGTTGCGGGAGCGCTTTGCGCTGTCCTCACGCCTCGGTTCGCTTTGCTCACCCTTCCGGCGGTTTCGGAACCCTTGCGCAGCAAGGGCTTCCTATCGCCGTTTGCCGCCCGGCGAGCCAAA
>JAFVXE010000044.1 GCA_017501255.1 Clostridia bacterium
GGCGGGTAAAGGGCACAGGTTGGGCAGTCAATAAACAAGGATGCAGCCAAGTATCTGCGGCGCATTGCGCATTGTGCCCGCCGCCCCGAAAAACGGCATATAAAAGGGATTTGACCAAAGGGAGCGTGTCGCCGTTTTCTGGTTCCTCTTTTTCAAAAGAGGAACCGCAGGGTGTGGGGGCGCGCAGCCCCCACCCAGTTCCTCGCAGCGGCACTGCGAGATAACTCGCCCAGCAGTTGCTGCCAGCGATAGCGACAGCTCCCTCCCTTCGGGAAGGAGCCTTTGGGGGTTGCAGACTGCAACAGTGCGAGGAAGCAATCCCTCCGTCAGGCTAACGCCTGCCAGCTTCCTCCCCCGATGGGGGAAGAAGCCTTTTCAGGGGGACACCCTCAAAGGGGGAAAAATCATCCCTTTGCAATCACCCCATCAATATACCCCAGATAATCCCGCTTCATCACCCCGTCCGGGTGGGTGCGGTACCAGTTCCAGCTGTGCCAGAAACCCTCTGCCAGCGGCGTGGTCTGTGGCATAACCGCCTGCTGGCGGCTCACATCCAGCTGGTAAGCATAGGGATAAAACGGAAAATAAGAACGCTGGGGATGCTCCGCCCCTACAGAAATCAGCTGGCAGGGGGTGCCTACGATGTCGTAGCACAGCTCCACCCACTGCCGCACGGTGATGGTGTCCGGGTTGCCGGTGTTGTAGATGCGCTGGGCAGGCTTTTCCTCCAGCAGAAGGAAAATGAGCCGTGCCAGATCCTCCACGTTGTTGAAATGCAAGGGCATACTGCCGTCCCCCGGCAGGTAAAAGGGCCGGCCCTTGACGGCGCAATCAAACACGAAAGGCTCCCGGTACAGGTTCTGCATAGCGCCGTAAAGGTACGGCGGGCGCAGGATGTAGCAGTCCGGGCGCAAACGCAGGGCAGCGGCCTCCGCTCGCACCTTGCCCATGCCGTAGTCGCCCCAGATGCGGTTCTCGCCCACGGGCATATCCTCGGTGAAGGGCTGGGGCAGGGTTTCGGGATAAACGCTGCTGGAGCTGATGAGCACATATTCGGGCTGGCCTTCCAGCGACGCCAGCAGGCTTTCCACATCAGGGGCATCGTAGGCAATCACGTCCAGCACCGCATCAAAGCGCAGCCCCCGGAGCCGATCGCCGATGGTATGCCGGTCGGCCTCGATATGGGTCACGCCGGGCAGCTGGGTTTTGGTGCCCTGATTGAGCACCCACACCTGCCAGTGCTTGTAGACAAAATACCGGGCCAAAAAGCCGCTGACAAACCCGGTGCCGCCGGTGATGAGCATCTTGCGCACAGGAATGCCTCCTTATTCGGGGGTGGCTTCGGTGGTTTCGGCAGCCTCGCCGCCGTTGGCAGCATCCATGTAGGCCTGCATCTGCTGGAGCACATCCAGCCGCTTCTGGGCGTTCTCATGACCCATCACGGCCGCCAGCTCGTAGCAGGTCTTGGCGGATTCCTGATTCACTTCCGTGCCGAAGCCCTGCTCATAGCATACGCCCAGGAAGTACAGGCCGTCCACATCCCCCTGCTGGGTAGCCAGATTGAAGTAGTGGAACGCCTTGTCATAGTCCGCTTCCACGCCGTTGTCGCCCAGATAGTAAGCGCCTACGGTGGTCTGGGCCCGGGCATGGCCCAGATCGGCAGCCACGGTATACCATTCCAACGCCGCAGCCACATCCGCTTCGGTGCCTTCGCCGTTGGCAGTCATCACACCCAGATTGTAGGCCGCCTGACTGTTGCCCAGCTCTGCGCCCTTGACGAAATACTCATAGGCCATGGTCTTGCCGTCGGGCTCCTGGCTGCTGTAGTACAGCTGGCCCAGCTGCAAACAGGCCACATCGTTGCCCAGATCGGCAGCCTGCTGATAATAGGCAATGGCTTTTTCCGTATCCGCATCCACGCCCAGACCCGTGCTGTACACAGCGCCCAGATTCGCCAGCGCATATTCATGACCCTGCTGGGCAGCTTTTTCCAGCCAATGCAGAGCGGAGGGATAGTCCACTTCCCCCAAAATACCGTTCAGGTGCATCACACCCACATTGTACTGACCGATGGCATTGCCCTGCTCAGCAGCCTTCATGAACCAGTCGTAGGAAGTCTGCGTGTTCTGCTCCACTTCCTCGCTGCCCTGATAGTAGGCCAGCGCCACTTGCAGCTGGGCATTCACATCCCCGGCCTGTGCGGCGGAGAGCAGGTCGGCAAAGGTGATCTCCTTGGTGGCGGGTTCCTCCGCTGTGGTTTCAGCCAGCGCAAAGGGAGCACAAAGAAGCAGCAGGGCTGCCAGCAGAAGGGCGAAAATGTTTTTCATGTGGATTCATCCTTTCTTTGGGGGATGGGCGTCCAACCCGCCCTCCTATCGGAAGGGCGGGTTGTTCGCCCCGGAGTTGGACAATAGAAGCCGCGGCTTAAAGGGGAAGGGGCCCTTCCCTTCCCCACGCCGCTTGCTTGGGCCCGTCCTCGCCCCTTCGGGGCTGCGTTGCGGGCCCCGTATGGCGGTGGTTGGCTGCGGGGAAGGTTGAGAAGGCTCCTTCCGCTTGGAGAAGGTAGCGCAGGTTGGCTGTCCTGTCCATAGGCCCTGCAAACACCCCTACCATCAGTCAGGCTACGCCTGACAGCTTCCTCCCCCGATGGGGGAAGAAGCCTTTTGGGGGGGCGATGGCTAAGCTGGGGAACCGGCAGGAACGGAAACCCAACCAACCAGCGAAAAACGCCTTGTTCGGGAGGCAAGAGAAACGGAGCAAAGCCAAGGTGCTCCCCGCACCGCGACGGTAGCGGACGACGTCAAATCCCTCGCCCTTTTGGTAGGCGGGGTAAAGGGCACACGTGCTACAGCCAACAAACAAAGAAACAGCCAACATACGGCGGTAGGCCGTGGATTGTGCCCGCCCGCCGGACAAAAGGGCA
>JAFVXE010000045.1 GCA_017501255.1 Clostridia bacterium
CTTGGTGCGTTCAAATTTAGCCTTAGCCATGGGGATCGACCTCCTGTTTGTACATATGATTGTTCCGGCAGGGTTCATGCGGGATGGAGCGGGTGATGGGAATCGAACCCACGTGGCCAGCTTGGGAAGCTGGAGCTCTACCATTGAGCTACACCCGCAAGTCCGCATCTACCGATTACCAGACATGGAATATTGTATCGTTTTTATTTTGTATTGTCAACCCTTTTTCCGCTTTTGACACAAGAGCGTCCATCTATTGTATCTGGCTGGCTGCACGGATGGTCAGGGCAGGAGGGTCAAACAGCGTGCGCAGATCGCCGTAATTGGCCTGCGGCGGCGCAAAAAGCCAGCTGTGCCTTGCCTGCCGTGTTGCCAGAATAACCGGCATCCGATGATGATAGGGCTGCATCTGTTCATCCGCCGGTTGGGTCAGAATGGCAAAGCCATCATAGCCTCCATTCGCAACGCCTCCGCCAAAGGAACCATATACCCCCGCCAAAAACATTGCCCCGGCATCAGCCTGAGAAAAAGCATACTTTTCTTTGGTTTTACTGCCGCTGGCTGTTCTGCGCCATTCATAAAAGCCGCTCATGGGGACCAGACATCGTCTTTCCCGGACTGCCCGGCTGAACATGGGGGTCACATCTGCCTTTTCGCTTCGGCTGTTGATCACCAGTCCACCTCCGCCTGCACGCGGAAAACCCCATTTCATTGCCTTCACCGTCCAACCTTCAGGGGTGTTCACAATCACCGGCGCCATCTGGGATGGAAACACTTCGCCATAGTGCACCTGAGACGCCTGTGTGGGCTCCTGATTGAGTATCGCTATGATCCGGGCGATTTCTTCGTCGTTGTCCTCCTGGGCGATATAGTAACGTCCGCACATATCCATTTCCTCTCTGGATTTCTGATAGCCATGCTTATTGTTTCCCGGTTGATGGTTTTGATACAGCCTTTCCAACGCCCTGAGTATATCACTTTCACGCAAAGAAAGCAAACATATATTCGTGTTTTTTACATTGACAGATCGCCGGACAGTGCATATAATACAATAAGAAATATTTGTAAGGAGTCGGTAGGTATGGAACACGGCAATGCACCAGAAAAGCCGCCAGTCCGCAGACGTTATCATCCCCATGAAGACACCGTTGCTGCTTCTTCCCCAATCCCTGCAAATGATCAGCAAAACGATATTCAGCAAGAAGTTGCGCCTCAGCATAAAGAAATACCTCAAAACAATATTCCTCAATATCACCGGGATGAATATCAGGCCCGTTCTTTTCAGTATCCTTCTCAATATTCCTCTCAAGTATCGGGCGATTTTCACCAGCCAAACAAGCCGAATACTCCGGAGCAGGCAAAGCGAAAGATGGTTTTTTTCCTTGGTATTGCTCTTTGCAGCATCGTTCTGGTGGTATCCGCCAGTATGCTGATCCGCTATTATTCCCAGATTTATCGGGCAAACAGCGCAACAAACCAATTCCGGGAGCTGTACAATGTACAGGCCTCTACCGCTGAAACGGAAAATCCTGTGCTGGCTGCTACATCTGTTCAAACCGAAGCGCCTACTTCCGCACCAACGGAAACGCCAGCACCAGCGATCACTTCTGCCCCGGTGATAACGCCCGGACCTGAAATCAATTCCGCTTCCGAATTTTTGGCTCAATGGCCCTCTCATTATCCCGGTAATGAACAGCTGCGCATTCAGGAAAAATTCACCCCTTTGCGCCGCCAGAACCGGGACGTGGTGGGCTGGCTGTCCATCGAAGGTGTCGTGGATGAGCCTGTTTTCCAGCGGGATAACAGCTACTACCTGACCCATGACGCCACCGGCGCCAAAAACCCCACCGGCGCACTGTTCCTGGATGAGAACTGCAATTTGCGCACCGTTCCCATGCAAGTGCTGATCCATGGTCACAATATGAAAGAGGGAGCCATGTTCGGTTCTCTGAAGAAGTATAAAGTGAAAGACGCTTCCTTCTATCGGGAGCATCCCTTCATTCAGTTTGACTCCCTTTATGAAAGCGCCACCTACGTGATCTTTGCCGTTGCCGAGGTGAATATCGTTGCCGGCAACACGCACTATTTCCCTTTCTGGCACAAATTCCGTTTTGATGATTCTGAAAGTTTCCGGCAGTATGTTTCACTGGCAAAGGAATACTCCCGCTTCAAGGTAGATATTGATGTGCAGCCCGGCGACCGCCTGCTGACCCTTGCCACCTGCAGCAGTGGGGATGACAATCTCCGTCTGATCATTATGGCGCGCATGGTTCGGGAGGATGAGGATACCATCATGCTGACCAATAAAATCTACAGCGCCACCGCCAAGTGAGGAACCCATGAAAACCATCGAAGTTGTAGCTGCACTTCTATGCCAGGATGATCATTTCCTGATCTGCCGCCGTCCTGCCCACAAAGCCCGTGCGGGATTGTACGAATTTCCCGGCGGCAAGGTGGAACCCGGCGAAACACCGGATGAGGCCTTGCAGCGTGAATGTCTGGAAGAACTTAGCATCATGGCTGATATTGGCTGCCCTGTAGCGGATGTTTGCCACAGCTATCCCGACCTGACCATCCACCTGACCCTATACGCCGCCACCATTCCCTCCGGAGAGCCGCAAGCCATCGAACACGATGATTTGCAATGGATCACGGCAGACCAGCTGGACAACTACTCCTTCTGTCCGGCTGATGTAGCCTTCCATGATGCCATCCGTAACCTGATGAAAACGAAATAGAGAAGCAAACCGCCGGTCAGTATGCACTGATCGGCGGTCAATGTGTTGACAAACCCTAGGAGGCATCGGAAGGGCGCACCCCTCCGATGGTTTTCCGAAACCGCCGTTTGCCGCCCGGCGAGCCGAAGGCTCGTAGGCAAACGGTGCTAACTCGTTGAAAAAGCCGCCAAAGGCGCGTTTTTCAACGATCTGACCGCCGGTCAGTATGTACTGATCGGCGGTTCTGTTCATTCTTCCTCGGGAGAGATTACAGGAATATCTTCAAAATCTTCTTCCGGCTCCGGCATATCCTGGCAAACCATCAGCAGCGCATCCTCGCCGTTGTCTTCATAATAGCGTTTGCGATAGCCCAGCTCAATAAAACCCAGCTTTTTATACATGGACTGCGCCACCAGATTGCTGCGGCGAACCTCCAGCGTCATGTACTGCACGCCCAAATTGGCAGCGTACTGCTTCAAGGCTTCCGTTACCGCTTTGCCAATGCCACGGCCACGGTGTTCCTGAGCTACGGCAATATTGGTGATATGCCCTTCATCCAGAATCATCCATGCGCCGGCAAAGGCGAGAATCGCACCGTATTGTTCAGCCACCATATAGCGGGCACAGACATTCTTGGTCATTTCATCAATGAAGCTCTGCTCCGACCAGGGCGTCGGGAAGGTTGCCAGTTCGATGGCGTGCACCTGCGGCACATCCTCCAGTGTCATTCTGCGGATGGTATAGCTCATGCTTTGGCTGCCTCCTTTGCCGCCCGGGCACGCTCTGCCTGAGGCGCTCGAAGATACAGAGGCATCAGTGTCAGATAGTCCACAGCGGTATCTGGACGGGCATCAGCAAGCATTGCTACGGAGGAAGGCCGCAAACAGCTGCAATGAGCAGGCGGGAACACTGCACGGTCGCCGATTGCCTCCACAATCGCCTGACGGTATGTAGACACACCATCGCCGATGAAAACAAGTTTTTCGTCAGCTTGCGCAACAGCCAGTACCTTTGCCAGATAGTCCGGCAGTTTTTCCGCCATATCCGGCAGCAGACGCTCCGGCGGCATCCCTGCCCGGAATGCAGCGCCATAGACCTGTCCGGCTCTGGCATCCTGGATGGGACAGAGCACGCCATCCACGCCAAACAAGCCAGCAGCCAACGCTTCCAGTGCATCCACGGCAATACAGGGCTTGCCAGCGCCATGAGCCATGCCCTTTACAGCGCTTACGCCAATCCGAACGCCGGTAAAGGAGCCGGGGCCCACCACCGCAGCATACAGATCGATGTCTTCAATGGCAAGGCCGCTTCTGTTCAGCGCTTCCTCCACCATGGACATCATATTCACCGAGTGGGTCATCTTGTTAACTGCCAAGCCTTCATAAGCCAGTACACCATGTCGGAGCACGGCCACGCCTGCAACGGGACCGGAAGTATCCACAGCAAGGATATTCATGCTTATTTCTCTCCTTCCTTGCCAAGCGCTGTTTCTTCGATGGCATGAAAACCGCCTACGGGAGTCAGTTCAATCGCTCGTTCATGATCCCCCAGCGGGATCAATTCCACTTGCAAATGCCTTTCCGGTATTGCTTCCTCGCCCCGGGAAGGCCACTCAATGACCGAGACCCCATCACCATACAGGTATTCATCCATGGAAAGCTCGTACAATTCCTCCACATCGGACAGGCGATACCAATCAAAGTGATACAGCGGCATACAGCCATCTTCGTGCACCTGCAGGATCGTAAAGGTGGGGCTGGTTACATACCCCCTCACGCCAAGCCCACGGGCAAGACCTCGGGTGAACTCGCTCTTGCCAACACCCATATCCCCCAGCATCAGCAGCACATCTCCCGGCTTCAGTTGAGCTGCCAGGGATGCGCCCAGTTGCTGGGTCTCCGCTACGCTATGGCTTACGAATCGCACGATGATCCCTCCGATGATGCGTTATTTCTGATTCGCCTTTCTGGAACCGGCTTTGCGACCATGCAGCACCGGAGAAAGAGGCTTATAGATCAGATAGCCCACTACACTGATGGCAACAAATTTGATCAGGTTAAACAGGGCGGTAATGTAGAAAACAAACGTCCAGGTGCTGGTGACGCCTGCGAACATCTTGCTGCCCATACCCACCAATGCTTCTTCCGTAATGCCAAAAGCCGGGAACATAATGAAATAATTGGCGAAGATCGCAGCAATGATTGCGCACACCGTACCCACCAGCATTCCCAGTAAAGCGCCGCCACGGGACTTTTTCTGGTGATAGATCAAGCCTGCAGGCACCACCATGGCCGTGCCAACGATAAAGTCGGCCAATTCGCCAACACCGCCGGATGTGGTGTGAAGAAGACCGAGAATGGCCTTGATGGCAAGGATCAGCACACCTTCGAAGGGCCCCATGGCGAAGGCGCCCAGCAGCACCGGCAGATTGCTGAAATCCAGCTTATAGAACGGCACTGCAGGGAAAACTACAATTTCCAACATAAAAAGCACCGCTGCAATGGCTGCCAAAATGGCCATAGTAGCCAGATTGTAGGTGGACATCCGCTTTTTGATTCTGACGGGTTTAGTTGCTGTTTCGCTTGCAGCAACAACATTCTGGACTTCCTGATTCTCGATGGTGGTCGTAATCTCGTTCTGACTCATATGCAGAACCTCCTTCATAATAAATGCCCCCGATGGCTACTACGCATCAGGGGCAACCACGCATCAAGCGAAAGGCCGCTCTTCTCACATCCGGACTCAGATCATGCGATCAATACCGTCGGTTCCGGAATTGCACCGGATCGGAGAAACGCCATTGCATTTCCTTCGCGGACTATACCGCCGGTGGGGAATCTCACCCCGCCCCGAAGAAGCCATCTGGATTTTCCACAAGTATATTAACACTCCAGTGTTCCTATGTCAATGTTTGCTTATGGAAAAGCAACAACGCTCCTAATTGCTGCCGATTTTTCATCATATCGGCTGAATGGCCACATAGGTCTTGCCCGGGGTCAGCATCATATTTTCGCCCTTTTCGTTCAAAAGCAGCAATTGACCATCCTGCATGAGCCAACTTCCATTCTGAACAGCGCCGTTATTGTATACAATAGCTGCACCTGACCAGCCCTCCTCCATCGCGATCTCAGGGAGCAGGGGCGTCGGAAAACTGTGCTCTGCATACAGAATCACGACATTTTCAAACAGGAACGCAGCTCCCTCTGTGCAGGTGTAATCGCACCAACTCTTCATGGGTGCGCCATTGGCAAACCAACTGTATTGATTGGTAGCTGGATCGTAGGTAAAGTTGGTGGTGTGCCCTATATCGCCCCATGTCAGGCTTTCAGGAACAACGATTTCATCTTCATTGACATTTTGTGTTTTTGTTGTATTCGTCGAATCGGCAAATAGCCACATCGTATGAATAGGTGGTGCATTCTCCATCATGGCATAAATGGCAGTTACATCAGCACTGATATTGTCAGGCATCTTTTTCTTGTCTACCTGCATCAGTACGCTGTCCAAAGCACGATTCCAATGTTCAAACAAGTTTCCGTTGCATTTCTCCAACGCTGATGCAGCATATGGAGAAGCAGCTCGACAGACAAGTCCGGCATTCCATACATCGGCAATGGTAATATGAAGCGCACGAAGGGAACGAATGGGGCCTGCATAGATCGCTTCTCTCCTGACCAACGCATCGTGATATAGAAAAACAAGCCTGCTGTTTCCCTTTTCAAACAGCAGCGACTCGAAAACAATATCAGCTTGTACGCCACCCCAGTTTTGCTGCTTGCCCAAGCCAGGCGCTTCGATCGTTTTTCGGCCAACCTTGTCTTTGCCCAGCCCATAACTGATCACTGCTACAACGGGCGTTGTGGCTTCGCCGGGAATTGGCAAACCCGTTGTTGGGCTGATGTTTTCAGCCGTTGCGTATGTGATGAACAGGCACAAAAGCAGTAATATTGCGAGTGTCCCTCTCATTTTTGAGTTTTTCTTCATGTGCTTGACCTCCCTTGTTCACATCGGATGTAGATTGTGGGCGGGTTTGTCTTTGTGATAACCCACAATAATGGAACGTAAGGGAATGGGTATTTCTTCATCATATAGAACTGTTTTACAACTGCGACAATCTGGTGCAGTTCATCACTCAGTCCAGATGCATAGCAACAAAGGTTGCTTCATAAGTTTTGCTGCCATCGTACCGGGAATACTGACCGTATTTCTCAAACTGAAATCCGCATTTGCGAAGCACATTTCCAGAAGCTATATTGGCCGTTGCGTGGCAGGCTGAAAATTCCCGTGCCCCCAACTGGTGATAGCCATAGCTGACAAGGGCCTTGGCCGCTTCGGTTGCATAGCCCTTGCCCCAGTATTGCCGATTGAAATTATAGCCGATGGTGTAGCGACCGTCATTATCACGACGAATGCTACCAGAACCGATGACTTTGCCTGATTCTTTCAGAACAAACGCAAACTCGCCATTTTCAGGTTTGATGGAGTTGATCCATTCTTTTGTAGCATCAATGTTTGGGTGTACAGTGTAAGGCATATAGCGATTGACCATAGGGTCGCCTGTCCATTCAAAGACGTCGCTGGCGTCATCGATGGTCAGTGGGCGAAGGATAAGGCGTTCTGTTTCGATGGTGCGTTCCATGATAACATACTCCTTTCATAAGTATTTGATGAATACCGGGAACGCCACAAAGCGTGTATGAGGCCGCAGGGTGATCATACGCGATGTAGGCAGCAGCCGCTGGCCTGATACGGTCAGGATCTCGCCCTCGCCGTAGTTGCTGCGCCGGAGGGGTTCACCCCGCAGGATGGCCTGTTCCTCTTCGGTGATGGCGGCAAGGCGTGTCAGGATGGTTTGGTTCATGGTGGATCACCTCATTCTGAACCTATTTTAACCTGTGTGGGGGGCGAGATGCAAGAGGGGGATGCAGACGATTCCGCTGTCTGTGCCGCTTCGCCCCGCATCCCCCAGCCTCATTGGAGCCGCCAATCCTCCCAATTCGATAGATCCACCAGCGTTCTCACCTTTGGACCGTAGAGGGTCGTCCCGGTGATCTCCCCCAGCGTACCATACCCCACCGGCGAGAAATACGCCCCGATCTCCAAGCCCTGCAAATCTTCAAAGGCCTGGTACAGATAATCCACGCTCTCAGGCTTGCGGCACACCAGCGTGACGGAAGCAAAGGCCGGGCCGCCATCCAGCAGGTTGTCCCAGTTGCCAGTGGGGCCGATCTGACTGCCTCCGTAGAGATCATCATTCATCGGCACAGCCCATACATCCTGACGGTTCTCAACCCGGAACCGGATGCCCAGCACAGGAATGCATGCATCCATCCACTTTGCCCCCAGCAAATCGATGATGAAATAATCGTCTGGATGCTTCTGCGCATCCAATGCCACTTCATGGGGTAAGCATAGCAGCGCAGTATCATCTTTCCGAATACGACCATGGGTAACACGCAGGTGAAACCCCTCCGATGCCCGCTGTCCAAAACCTGTATCCACATCATCAAAGAGCAGGGGGAGGCGGGAAAGTACCTGTCCCTCATCATCCCGGATCTCTATCGCAGGCTCGCAGACAGCAAAAGCCGCCAAGGCTTCCTCTGCGGTCAGATCCTTGCGTACCGCCAGAAAAAGGCTGTCCTGTACCCAGCCATCCACCACCTTGTCACCAAAATTCACAGGCCCTTCCCGAAACAGCAGCACCTGCGATGAATACGCCGTCAGTGCAACCCGATGAAAGCCCTGTTTGGCATCCACTGCCGGATACCGCACCTGCACCCACGCTTCCCGGTACTCCTCCTTATGGCTCAGAATCTCCTGCCGCATTTCTTCGGGCATATCCGGCGATTCGTTGGTGACGGTGTAACGTACCGAATCGGCAAGAGAGTGCTGCTGCCACTCATCCAGCAGGATGCTTTCCACGATCGCTGTTGGTTCGCCTGCTGCAATGGGTGCCCATAGCGCCCCTTGTGAAGCAAACGCGGTTGGAATGGAGACTGTGCTGCAAACCATCAGCATACAAAGCATCATCAACCAGTGTTTTTTCACAAGTCATCCCCACTCCCACTTTTTTCTGTCTGTCCTTGCTCCACCCGCGGTCTACCTTGCGATAGAGTAATCATAATACCAATCCCCACCCAACCAGTACAGCCGGTAGTTATCGTACCCTTCGTCCCAGAAGAATCCCAGCGGCACACCTTTGCGCTGCCAAAACACCTCCCGGATGCCCATATGGCTGGCAATCTGCACCCTTTCCGGGGACACGTAGATTGTATCCACCTCGGGCAGCAAGCCGCCAAAACCGTCGATGGCATGAAGGCAAGCAAGTATGTCCTTCTGTGTGGGCAGTTCTGCTTTCATCAGCTTACCAGTGGTACGATCTTCCCACAAACGCTGGATAGACGTGGCAGTTCTGTTTTCTGTATGGTCATCATACGCAACGAAATAGCAGATGCGTCCATCTGTGTCCTGCTGCTCTGTCTGCGCATAGTCCACCAACAGCAGTTCCACCAATCGCTGGCGGTTTGCTGCATCTACGCTGCGGAATGCTTGTGTATAGACACGGGAATAATGCATAGGAAACAGACACCACAGTGCCAATGCCAGAGTTGATACCAGTGCAAGCCAGCAAAATATTTGCTTTCGCTTCATAGGCACCCTTCTTTCCTACTGCATTGCTTTATTCCCATTTTCGCCAGCAAGCATTTCAAATCCTTTCTCCAAACCCATCTCACCTGTAACAAAACAAAAACTGTTTAGCATTCCTGCGGATCACAGCTGCTAAAACCATCCAATATAACAAAAGCCCCTTCGCCAACACGAAGGAACCTCAAGCCCAACCACTTCCCTGATATACACCCACCTCCCGCCCAGCGGGGCCCGCAACGCAGGCGTGGGGCGAGAATACCGACCGACCGAAGGGCGGGCGTATTCCGACCCATGCCGAGGACGGGCCCTTACGTGAGCGGCGGTGGCAGGGCAGGGCCCCTGCCACGTTAGCCGCGGCTTCTGTTGTCCAGCAACGAGCGCGAGCGACCCGTTTACGACGGGTCGAACGTGCAGATATAAAAAAGCCCGACCAGTTTACACTGATCGGGAATGGGAATGCGGCAGCGACCTACTCTCCCGGGCCGTCTCCAGCCAAGTACCATCGGCGTGCTGAGGCTTAACTTCTGTGTTCGGAATGGGAACAGGTGGAACCCTCAGGCCATTACCACCGCAATGGGTGAACGTTTTTATTTAGGCTTGCAACCTGACAACTGCATA
>JAFVXE010000046.1 GCA_017501255.1 Clostridia bacterium
CGCCCCGAAAAACGGCATATAAAAGGGATTTGACCAAAGGGAGCGTGTCGCCGTTTTCTGCTTACTCTTTTTCAAAAGAGTAAGTGCGGGTGTGGGGGCGCACAGCCCCCACCCACTCCCTCGCAGCGGCACTGCGAGAAATCACTCGACCCCACCATCACCGGAGGTGACCCCCTACCCCTATGCCATTCTCCCAATCCCTGTCCAAAAACATCACCACACTCAAAACCTACCTGAACGCCTCCGCCAACAATGATATCGTCATCCGGCGCTTCCACTCCCTTGGCCAAGATGGTGTACTCACCTACATCGATGGCATGGCCAGCAACAAGGATGTAGCCGAGCACATCCTGGAACCCCTGATGCAGTCAGAAACACCCGCCCAAAAGCCAAAGAATCTGCTGCAATACGCCATGCAGCACTGCCTCCCGGTACCCTCCGCCAAAGTGGAAGCTGACCTGCCCAAAGCGATGGACGCAGTGCTCCACGGCCAGTGCCTTCTGCTGCTGGATGGCTGCCCGGAGGCCATCCTCATTGACCTGCGGGGCTATGTGCACCGCCCGGTGAACAAGCCCGTCAACGAACGGGTGGTCATCGGCCCCCATGAAGCCTTCAACGAAGCCCTGCGGGATAACCTGACGCTGCTGCACCGGCTGCTGCCCACGGAAAAACTGGTGGTCACCATGCAGCAGGTGGGTACGGAAATCCACAGTCAGGCGGCGGTGTGCTATCTGGAGGGCATCTGCCCCAAGGAGACGGTGAACAGGCTTCAGCAGCGCATCAGCGGCTGTCAGGTGGATGCGGTTTCTTCCATTGGAATGCTGGAGCAGCTGCTGGAGGATGACCCCATGGCGCCTTTGCCCCAAACGGTGATGACGGAGCGTCCCGACCGGGTGGCCAGCTTCCTTTTGGAAGGGCAGGCAGTGGTGCTGCTGGATGGAAGCCCCCGGGCGCTGGTGATGCCGGTCAGCCTGTGGCACCTGTGCCATGCGCCGGATGACAGCCATATGCGCTGGCAGTACGGCACCGCCATGCGGCTATTGCGGCTGCTGGGGGCAGTGGCGGCGCTGCTGGCTCCGGCGGTGTTTGTGTGCGTGTATTCCTTCCATCCCTCCCTGCTGCCCATGACGCTGCTGACCAGCATTCTGCAAAGCCGCACCGTGCTGCCCATCAGTATGTATGGAGAGGCTTTCTTCCTATTATTATTGTTCGACCTGATCAACGAAAGCGGCACCCGTGCGCCGGAGCTGATGGGTTCGTCATTGGCCTTGGTCAGCACGCTGATTCTGGGCACGGCTGCGGTGGAAGCACGGCTGGTCAGTCCGCTGCTGCTGATCACCGTGGCACTCAGCGGCCTTGGCAGCTTTGCCCTGCCGGATTATTCGCTGGCCTTCGCCTTCCGCATGGCCCAGCTGGTGCTGGTGCCGGTGGCCGGGCTGACCGGGGCGGGCGGTCTGTGCGCTGCGCTGGTGCTGCTCTGTTGCTGGGTGGGCGGCATGGAAAGTCTCGGGTCGCCCTATTTAGCGCCTACGGCTCCCATCCGCCTCCATAACCCGGACCTGATTCTCCGCAGGCCGGTGTATCGGCAGCGGCTCAGGCCGGAGGCATCGTTTCACGTGAAACGCACCCGTGGACGGATGAGGAGGTGGTAGTGCTTGGGCATCCTGGCATGGTTTCGCAAGCGGTTGCAGACCCGGGTGGAACCGGTTGACCGGCAGATACCGCCCATGGTGCTAAACAGCGGCACCGCAGCGGCCTACCGCCGGACGGTGGGGCTGTATCTGCTGGTGCAGGTACTGCTGTGGGCTGCGCTGACGGGCATCGGTCTGGCCCAGCGAACCCTGTGGCAGTCTGCGCTGCTGCTGATTCCCGCCGGGGCGGCGGTGTGGGCGGTATCCCGCTGGGCGTGGGGAAAAAAGGCGTGCCGTGCGGCACAGGCATCCGCCAGCCGTCACCGGCTGTTTCGCCCGGATACGGGCCATCCCCTTCCCAAACCGGATCCTTCCCGTCCGGGTGCCGGTGTCAGCCGCCGCCCATGGGAGGGATTGCTGCTGTTGCCCATTGCGCTGGTGGACAGCGTTTTTCTGCTGCATACCCTGATGAGCCTGCTGCACCGGCTGATGCCCTCCTATCCCTTGGGCATTCTGCGGGTGGTGATTCCCCTTTTGCTGACGGCGGGGGTGCTGCTGGGCAAAACCCATGGGGTCGCCTGCGGGGTCAGCCTGTGGCGGTGGCTTCTGCCGCTGCTGGCAGGCTGGGTCTTCCTCGGCGGCCTGACCCAACTGGACGGAAACCAGCTGTACCCTTTGCTGGGGATGGGTTGGAAACCAACGGCGCAGGCCTGGGCAGCCGGTCTGGGCAGCCTGTGGCCAGTGGGGCTTCTGTTTCTGCTGCCCGGCTGCCGGTGTGACCATGCGTCAAACCAACAACCAGGAAAGGCCGCTTCCTTTCTGTATGTGCTGCTGCCGCTGATGATGGGCGTTGTTTGTGCGCTGGTTGTGGTGCTGGCGGCAGGCTGGCAGGCTTCCGGGCAGGATACCGGCTTCCGGCTGCTGCTTCCGGGGCGCAGCAGCGGCGGCCCCATGGTCAGCGGGCTCTGGGCGCTGTTCTGGCTGCTGGCCCTGATGATGGGCTTCTGCACCTGCCTGATGAGCGGACAGAAGCTGCTCAAAGCCGTCTGGCCCCGGCTTGGCCTATGGGTCTGGCCTGTGGTGGCGGGGGCCGCCGCTGCCGGGCTGTTGTGGCTGTGGCCCGGTGAGCTGCCCGGCTGGGTACAGGGGCTGCTGGTGTGGCGGCTGGCCGGATGGGCGCTGGCGGCAGCGCTGGCCATCGTTATCCCTCTTTGCCAAAAACCCAAGGGAAGAAAGGCGGCATTCAGCTCATGAAGCATGGAATCATCCCAAAGCAGCCGGGGCGGCGAACCCCTGCGCTGCTGGGGGCAGCCCTTTGCCTTTTGCTGTTTCTGACCGGTTGCAGCGCAGCTTCCGGGGAAAAGCAGATCTTTCCCATCTGCATGAGCATGGACCGGCTGTCGGATGGCCGCTTGCAGCTGGCGGTGCAGGTAAGCCAGATGGGCAGCGATAAAAGCGATGAATATGCCGTCTTCACCGCCGCCGGGGACACCTTCGGCCAAACGTTGGAGATTCTGGGAGCCTCCATGCCCTATCCGCTACATTTCGGGCAGCTTCGGCTGTGCATGGTAGGCTACTCCCTGGCAGTGGAGGAGGAACTGCACGCCCTGCTGATGCCGCTTGATGAGCTGTACACCATCAATCCCCGAACGGCGGTAGTGGTCTGCATGGGCAATGCCGCCCAGACCATGGCCGCCCAGAAGCCGGATTTGGGCGTGCGCCTGAGCACCTATCTGGATCAGCTGCTGGCAAGGCTCCGGCAGGAAAAGCTGACCCCGCCGGAAACCCTGCGGGATGTGGTGCGGATGCTGAAAGCAGGTCGGAGGGATCCCCTGCTGGGTCTGTGCTCCCTCAATGATGCTGCCGGGCCGGATGATGCAGCCAAGGGCAGCTCCGGCAGCGGATCGACCCCGGGGGAAAGCAGTACCCAGGCGGTGTTCGGCCCATCGGGGCGCATCGCCATCGGCGAACCCTCCCCGGGGGATGATCTGCCGCCGGACATGACCGCCGGTTCCCTGCCCCGCAAGGGCGGCAATCCGGTGGAGTACATCGGTTGTGCAGTGGTGGGGCAGGGCCGGGTCACCGGCACGCTGACAGCGCTGGAAACCCGGCTGGCCCTGACCCTCCGGCAGGAGGGGCGGGTATCCCATGTAACAAAGGAGGAAGCATGGGTCATTTTGCCCCCTGAGAAAAATCTGGAACTGAACCAGGCAGCGCAGCTTGTAACAAAATGCCAGCAACTGGGGTGTGATCTGCTGGATGTAACCAGCGCTTACGCAAAGGAAAACCCAACTATTTCAGAAGATTTTCTTTTTTTGAAACCTGATGCAATGAGGTTGACAATTACATACAAAGGAAGTACAATATCGGAGTAACGTAATGTCAATTTGATGCAGATTATGTGACAAAAATGTAAAACCCAGACAGAAAAAAGGGAAATGGTTTGCATTTGTGTCGCTTATCTGCTATAATGTTTCAGATTGCATCGCCCAACAATCTGCAAAAGCAAAGGTGGTGATATTCATGAAGAAACTCAAGGAGCTTTATTTCCTGTGGGGCTTTTTGGATATCAACAATACCTGCCATTATCAGCAGACTTATTTCAAACAGTTCGAGGATCAGAACTGCATGGAAAATCAGGAGATGATCTCCCGCTTCTCCCTGCTGCTCAGCTTCGTTTCCTTTTATGTCACCCTGTTCCTGACCAAGAATTTCCCAACGTCATCCAAGTATATCTTCCATTTGATGATGATGATCCTTCTGTTCATCTTCCTCTATGTAAGCAAACTGATGACTTTCCAGTATGTACCGGCATCGGTATCCCACACGATGACGATTCTCTTTATCTCGTTTTTGTACATCATCGTCATCGCCAACCAGCTTTTCAGCTTTGAACTGCCCAGCGCCATGTTCTATGTGCTGATGTCGCTGGTGCCCATCGCATTCACCCTGCCCCCGCTGGTTACGCTGCTGATCAATCTTTTCTGGGCGGCTATTTATGCCGTTATCGTGCACCAGCAGAAACCCACCCTTGCTTTCTACGAGGATGTTCTGGCGCTGACCATCGTGCTGGTCATCTCTTCCATGATGGGCTACTTCATCGGCCGCACCCGTGCGGAGCAGGCCTTTGCCAACGAGCGGAACAACACCCTCGCCAAAACCCTGCAACAGGCCAGCATCACCGACCAGCTCACCGGCCTGATGAACCACCGCAGCTTCCAGAGCGACTACTACGAGCTCTACGACGGCTGCCAGCAGAACAAGCGCCATTTGGGCGTTATCATGCTGGATATCGACAAATTCAAGCTGTTCAACGACTATTACGGCCATCTGGAAGGCGACCGCTGCCTGAGCCAGATCGGCCACACCATCGGCTCCTTCACCAGTCAGGAAATCTCCACCTACCGCTTCGGCGGCGAGGAATTCGTGCTGCTGCTCAGGGGCACTGCCGCCAGCCGCACCATCGCCATTGCCGAAAAGGTGCGCCAGAAGGTGTACGACCTGCAAATCACCCACGAATACAGCCCCGCTGCGCCGGTGGTCACCGTCAGTATCGGCGTGCACGTAGGCTTCCCGCCCAAGCATGAAAAGCCCATGAACTTCTTCGACCACGCCGATCAGGCCATGTACGACAGCAAGCACGCCGGCGGCAACAAGGTATCTGTGTACAAGGGCGCTGTACTGGTTGAGGAAAAGGACGAAGCAGATTCCCAGGAAAGCGGAGCGTAAAAGGAGCGAAAAAGGACGGAAACGGATTCCTCCCAATCGCTATGAATTGCATAATCCCCCCGGATGGTTGCCATTCTGGTCGCCATCCGGGGGGATTTCTGTTGGTCTATCCATACAAAGTTCGTTTGGTTGGCTGTGATACCACGCCGAATAAACAGGAAAAAAGAAACCTGCCCGCCATAGCGGCGGACAGGAATCGTTTCTCAACGGGGAGATCACTGCAGTACGATCACACCGGCAATCTTTTTGTTCAGCTTGCTGCAAATTTCCATCTCACGCTTCAGCTCAGTGTTAGTGGTCTTCCACAGCTGCACGCACAGGATGATGGAACCGGCCTGAACAGCCTGCAACTGACCCCCTACTGCCAGCGCAGGATTGATAGCATACTGCTCATCCTCACCGGCGAGCCATTCCAGCGTGCTGGCGATGCGGGCATTGTTCATATCGCCGCAGAACAGGGGCTTATCCAGCTGCATGGCCTTGAGGGCATCCAGCAGGTACTGCTGATCATTGGCAGGCAGGGAACCCATACGCTTTTCGCCCAGCACCGCAATGGGATACTGTCCATAGTACGTACGCAGGTCATCCACGGTCTTGATGGTGGGGTTGAATATGAACAGAACAACAAAAGCTGCGGCAGCCAGAGCGCCCATCAGGAATGCGCCGATCAAAGCATACTTCACAGGGCTGGGAGCAGGAGTGGCGGTCGTGGTCGTGGTGGTCTCCAGATTTTCGGAGAGCTTTTCGTAATGATAGTTTTCGTATTCCGCAGCAAAGGCGGCATTGAGATTTTCCATCTGCTTGTCCACAGCCTTGGCCACTGCTTCGCACATAGCGGCATTTTCATCCGCATCGGTGCTCTTGACAGTCAGGGTGATCTTTGTGCCGCTGGAAGTATCGGCAAAAGCAGTAGGAGATGTGGCAGTCTTGCTGACATTGATGGTGAGCATCTTGCGGATCTCGTCATTTTCCAGTTCGATACCGAATTCCTGACGCAGAGCGTCCAGATCTGCATCGTCATGGATCAGAGTAGACACTTTGGCATTGATCAGATCGGTGGTAAAGAAATCAGAGGTGATCAGGTAGGACTGGACAGAAGAGGTTTCGGTGGTAGTCGTTTCGGAAGCGGTTTTGGTAGTGGCAAAAAGGCCTCCCACGATGGCACCGATCAGCACCAGCGCCAGAATGATCTTCCACTTGCGGAGAACACAGAAGAACATCTCTTTGAGGTCAATGGTGATTTCTTCCTGTGCGGGCATATAATTGTTATTTTCCATGTAGCGTAATAACCTCCAAATCGATTGCGTGGATGAAAACTGTCCTTATGAGAACAGGCAGGAACAACTTATATTATACGATGCCGGATTATGAAATGCAACTATCTGTTCCATTTTCAAGAAATCCGGACAAGTACAGGATCGCCATGCGGATCCTGATACCTATTTTACTTCACCACGCCCGGCACTTCATACCGGATGCGCATCGTGGGCATCTCATTGAGCTGCACCCGATAGTTGTACAGCCAGTCCTCGTTGCCGTCGTCCACGTTCACGCCGTCGGCGGGCGGGGCGAAGAGCTTCAGGGTCAGGGTCTCAGGGCCGGTAAGGGGCTTGTCAAAGAAGGCGCTCATCAGGTCGATGGTCTTTACATGGGGCGCTTTGTAGAACCACTTGCCGTTCAGCTCCACCATCAGACCGATGGACTGCTCCAGCGTCAGCTCGCAAAACTCGGGGGTGCCCTCGAAGCTGAGGGGAATGGCCAGGCCTTCCGCATCCTCGCTGGTGCCCCAGCGCAGGGTCACCGGCAGGGAAACTTCCTCTCCCTCGGTCATGGCGGGCATAAAGTAGGGGTCATGAAGCACCTGATCCCGGTACTGGCGGAACATGGGCTGCTCCACGCCGATGGCGCTGTTGTTGGGGTCCTCGCATTCCAGACCCAGACGGCCCCGGTCACGGAACTGGTACATACTGATGGCCTTGAACCAGCTCAGGTTGTTTTCCTTGATATACTTGCAGAAGCGAACCACGCTTTCCCCCTGCATCCGGGGGCCGGTCACGTCGCCGTCGGTGTTGAATTCGGCGGTGATCATGGGCTTATCCTGGCCGGACAGTTCCTTGGCCCGCAGATAGGTCCAGCGGAATTTGTCGAAGTTTGCGGCAACGGAATCGGCTTTGTAGGTGCCGCCGCCCACTTCGGCCACATCGTTGGGCCAGCCATAGTGCAGCGCCAGATAGCAGTCGCAGCTCCAGAAATCCGCTGCGCTGTAGCAATCCTTGAAGGCGTCCTCCTGTTCGATGGTGCCGTCTGCCTTGCCCCAGCCGCCGCAGAAGATGACCCGCACATTGGGGGCTTCCTCCTTGAGGATGGCCCGGAAGCGGCAGAAGAAAGCGCCGATTTCCGCAAAGGAGAACCGCTTGTTGTGGGTAAACCAGCTGCCGCAGCACTCATGATTGATTCGCAGCATCATCTGACCGAAGGGCTTGAGCTCACGGGCCACTTCCCGCAGTTCCTCATCGGTGAGGGCGCAGTCCACGGTCAGGGTCAGCAGCGCTTCCTGACCATGGCGGCGGATGTCCTTCATCTGCTCAAAGGGCTGGCCGTTGGCGCCGTAGGGGAAATAATCGTCATAGGGATAGCCCCAGGCGTTGAAGCTGTTCTGGTTTTTGCATACGGTGGAAATGCGGGCGGGCCACTGAGGCTCGTGGGGGTAATAGGTGTACATGATGTTCACTGCCCGGTGAGGACGGCCCAGCCTGTGCAGGATGTAGTCCTGATTCACGTATTCGGCACGTTCGCTGCCATCGCCCAAATCCAGTGCGCACTGGGCAGGGCCCATATGAAGCTTCTTCATGGCGGGTACTCCTTTGTTTGTACAAAATGTGATTGGGGATAGTGTACCATAAATGGGGGGAATGGGCAATGAAAAAAGGAATGCTTACGCCCCGAACCGCCAGCAGGGTACGCCCTTCACCGGCAGATGCACGGCAAACACCATGCCCGCCTCTGTTTCCTCTTCTTTGCCAACCGATGCAGTGGTTATGAACAGAGTCTTCCCATCACTGCCGCCAAAACAGCAGGAGGTGGTCTGGGAAGCAGGTACCTCCACCCGTGCCAGCAATGCGCCGGTGTGGGGATCATACCGGCCCACAAAGCCGCCGCCCCAATGTGCCACCCACAGCATCCCTTCCTCATCCATGGTCATGCCGTCGGGTACACCGTGGGCGGGGTCAATGGCGATAACAGGTTCGCCTCCAGTAAGGGTCAGAGTGTCCGGGTGAAAGGTGTACCTCTCTACCTGACGGCGGGGCGAGTCGATAAAGTAAACCGTATCCCCGACAAAGGCCAATCCGTTGGCGCAGCGCAGACCCGACAGCAACCGGGCGCTCACCCCCTCCGGGGTAAGCACGTACAGACCGCCCTGACAAACACCCTCCACCTCATCGGAGGTGCCGCACCAGAAGCGTCCTTCCGGGTCACACTTGCCATCGTTGGCTCGTACCATGGCGCTCCATTCCGGCCTAGCCAGCTTATCCATCCGCTGACCATCCTTACTGCGGGTATAGATACCTGCGCTCATGCCCAGAATGAATCCGCCCTCTTTCCGAAGGGCAAAGCATCCCAGATTCTGGTTCAGCTGAATGCAGTCCCCCTGCCCGGTGGCAGGGCTGTAACTGCGAAGCTGGCCTGCCAGAATATCGGTGTAATACAGGGTCTGCGCTTCCACATCCCATACCGGGCCTTCCCCCAGACGGCAACGGTGGGGAATCAATACATCTCCTTGATATGTTTTCACTGGGTATCCTCCTTTGCTTTGACGGTTCTCATGGCTTTTGTTTCCGCATCCTGTCATAGCAGAGATAATCACCGTTTTCGGTTTCGATGATATGGTAGCTGATTACCTGATAGCCCAGTTTCCGATAAATCCTTTTGGCAGGCAGGGAAGCATCCAGCTCAATGTGGTCGTTATGCTGAAAGATGCGCTCCTGGGCAAACTGCATCAGGAGGCGGCCTGCGCCCCTGCCCTGGTATTGAGGCAGCACAAACAGACGCCCCATTTCATTGCCATGGATGGTTACCGTACCCACCGGCACATCCCCCTCCATGGCCAGAAACACCCGCCCGGCTTCCACATCCTGCCGTATCCTTTCCCGGCTGTGATGGGCCTGAAAGAAAGCCACCGCCCCGGCCGGATAATAGCGAGGGTAAACAGCGGCAATGGTTTGGCGGGTGATTTCTTCCACCATGTCGCAATGGCAGGCGGCGGCAATCTGAATTGTCAACGGCATAGAAACTCCTTCATGAAGCATTTCTTCATTACACTATATACATGAATACCCCCAGCCAATATGCCGGGGGTGTATCCATGGTCATCATTTTTCTTGCGCCCATGAAATGGGCGCAATGGGTGGGTGCAGGGAGCGAGGCTCCCTGCCGGGTTTCCAAAGGAGACGAAGGGAAGCGCGTGCCCAGTGGCGACGGAGGGAAGTGTGTGCCCAGTGGCGACGGAGGGAAGCGTGTGCCCAGTGGGCACAACGCCAAAGGCGTTAGCGACCCGCAGTCGTCAACCGAAGCAAGGGCTGGGCACGGTTAGTGCCCAGAACGCTGACTGAGGTTGCGGAAC
>JAFVXE010000047.1 GCA_017501255.1 Clostridia bacterium
GGGAAGTGTGTGCCCAGTGGCGACGGAGGGAAGCGTGTGCCCAGTGGGCACAACGCCAAAGGCGTTAGCGACCCGCAGTCGTCAACCGAAGCAAGGGCTGGGCACGGTTAGTGCCCAGAACGCTGACTGAGGTTGCGGAACACTTGCGCGAAGCGCAAAACGACCCGAAGTCGTCAACCGAAACGAGTGTAGGCTACGGCAGTAGCCTACACGAAGATTGAGGTTGCGGAACACAACGGCGAAGCCGTTAGCGACCCGCAGTCTTGGGCCGAAGCAAGGGCTGGGCACGGTAGTGCCCAGAACGCCGACTGAGGTTGCGGAACAGAGCCCTTTGGCAGCGTAAAGGGGACAGCGCCCCTGACCTTTCGTCCCCCCTCGTTTACAGCAGCTTCTCCCGCAGTTCCTCCCCGCTCTTTGGGGACAGATAAGCCGGGGGCACATCAAAGATGGTCTTGGCGCCGGACTGGCCTTCCTGATTCATGCGGTACACGGCACGGGCGCAGCACACCAGCACCGAGGCGGTGAATTCCGGGTTGGAGCCCAGCTTCAGGGAATACTCGATCAGCTGGGGGGTCTCGCCGTTTTCGCCGGTAAAGCCGGTACGCAGCACAAAGCCGCCATGGGGCATACCGCTGTGATCCCGGAGCAATTCTTCCTGAGAGATGAAATGCACGGTGGTATCGTAATCGGCGAAATAGTTGGGCATGGTCTTGATGTCGTTTTCAATGCGGGCAAGGTCTGCGCCTTCCTGCGCGACCACGAAGCATTCCCGGGTGTGCTTTTCCCGGGTGGTGAGGGTGGGATTCTCGCCGCTGCGGACACGCTGAAGCGCCTGGGGCACCGGGATGGTGTACTGCTTGGCATCCACAACGCCAGGGATGCGGCGGATGGCGTCGCTGTGGCCCTGGCTGATGCCGGTGCCCCAGAAGGTGTAATCGTTGCCGTTGGGCAGGATGCACTGCCCCATGAGCCGTTGCAGGCTGAACAGGCCGGGATCCCAGCCAGCGGAGATCAAAGCCACCTTGCCGCTGGCCTTGGAAGCCTCATCGCAGGCGGCAAAATGCTGGGGAATCTTGGCGTGGGTGTCAAAGCTGTCCACCACGTTGAACAGGCGGGCGCAGTCAGGGGTCTGCCGGGGCAGGTCGGTGGCGCTGCCGCCGCAGAGGATGAGCACATCCAGCTTACCGGCAAAATCCGCCAGCGTGTCCACATGGTACACCGGCACCTCCGGGGAGAGGGTTTTCAGGGTTTCGGGGGGACGGCGGGTGAAAAAGGCCGCCAGTTCCATATCAGGATTCATACGCAGGGCCAGCTCAACACCACGGCCCAGATTGCCATAGCCTACAATACCAATTCTGATGCTCATGCCATCAGTCCTTTCTGTCAGCGTCCGTTTGGCTTTCGTTCGGACGCTCTTATTATATAGCAGGTTTGGTTAATTCAAAAGTATTTTTTCAGCTTTTGCGCATAAGAGCGATGTTTTGGCGGGGAAGGTACATCGGTCATGCTGCATAAGACGAAAGTATCCCATTTTGTCTTTTATCAAACAAGAAGATTGCAACCGCCGCCGGGGTGTGATACTCTGTAGATAAACAAACGGGAGGGCTATCATGAAACGATTTTTCAAACCAATGCTCCTGACAGCGCTGGCCCTGTGCCTTCTGCTGCCGACTGCCATGGCGCAGGACAAAACCTTCCCTTCCCTTGAAACGAAGCCAACACAAGAGGAGTTGACAGCCATGTTTACCAACGTGGAATACGCCCGCAGCTACAAGCTGCCCAAGGAAAACAACCCCCTGTACACCCAGCGTTTCGGCGCAGACCCGGGAATGCTGGTATGGGACGGCCGCCTGTATGTGTACACCACCAATGATGCCGTCACCACCGATGCCGATGGCAATGTACAGGAGAACACCTACAGCAACATCCGCACCATCAACTGCATTTCCTCTGCCGACCTGACCAACTGGACCGACCATGGCCCCATTCCGGTGGCCGGCCCGGAGGGCGCTGCCACATGGGCCGTCAACAGCTGGGCCCCCTGCGCCGCCCATAAGGTGATCGACGGCAAGGACAAGTTCTTCCTGTACTTCTGCAACGGCGGCAACGGCGTATCCGTGCTCTCTGCCGATCATCCCGCCGGCCCCTGGACCGACCCGCTGGGCCATGGTCTCATCACCCGGGCGGTGCCCAACTGCGCCAACGTGCTGTGGCTATTCGACCCCGCTGTTTTCGTGGATAACGACGGCACCGGCTACCTGTTCTTCGGCGGCGGCGTGCCGGAAGGCCAGCAGGCCAATCCAGGCACCATCCGCTGCGTGCAGCTGGGCGAGGACATGATCTCTCTGGTGGGTGAACCCCAGACCATCCAAGCGCCCTATGTGTTCGAGGACAGCGGCATCAACCGCATCGGCGATACCTACTACTACACCTACTGCTCCAACTTCACCACCCAGGGCAACGATATGAACATCACCAACGGCGCCATCCAGTATATGACCGCCGACCATCCCATGGGCCCCTACACCTATCAGGGCGAGTTCTTCAAGAACCCGGAGTTCTTCTTCGGCGTAGGCGGCAACAACCATCACAGCATCATTGAGTTCAAGGGCGAATACTATCTGGCCTATCATGCCCGCACCGTGGAAAAGGTCATGGGCATCGGCGGCAACTACCGCAGCCCCCACCTGAACAAACTGAACCTGAACGAGGACGGCAGCCTTGGCATGGTGGCCGGTAATATGCAGGGCGTCAAGCAGCTGTGCCCCTTCGACCCCTACCAGCAGGTGCCCGCCGCCACCATGTTCCGGGAAGGCGGCATTCAGGTGGACGGCCATACCGATACGCTGGTGAAGGCCGCCTCCGGCAGCTGGATGCACCTGCGTGGCGTTGACTTTGCCAAGGGTGCCAACAAGTTCACCTTCTGCGCCTCCTCCGAAAACGGCGGCGCTGTGAAGCTGACCGTGGGCAACCTGACCGCCCAGCCCCTGTGCGTGGCAGAAGTCCCCGCCGGTGGTCAGATGACCGAGATCACCGTGGATATGGCCAACGTGACCGGCGAGAATGAATTGTATATTGCCTTTGCCGGGGATGTGACCATGAAGTGGTGGCAGGTAATCGGGGAATAAAGAAAATCATTCAGAGCGGCCCGTTTTGCGGGTCGCTTTTCTTATCTCAAAACCCTTGCTTTTGGATAGCAGTCGCGCTGGAATGCGGGGTTCTGCCCCACGCCCCGGCAAGGGAGACGGAGGGAAGCGCGTGCCCAGTGGCGAGGTCGGGAAGTGTGTGCCCAGTGGCGACGGAGGGAAGCGTGTGCCCAGTGGGCACAACGCCAAAGGCGTTAGCGACCCGCAGTCGTCAACCGAAGCAAGGGCTGGGCACGGTTAGTGCCCAGAACGCTGACTGAGGTTGCGGAAC
>JAFVXE010000048.1 GCA_017501255.1 Clostridia bacterium
ATCGTTATTTCCGTCGAGTACGAATTTCACTCAAAATTCTTGACTGTCGTTCTTGCGTTTCTTTACTCTGTATCGTTTTCAAGGTTCGGTGCTCTCAAGCGAGCTTGTACATAATACCACCCTTCCTATACGTTGTCAACATCTTTTTTCATCTTTTTTCGATTTTTTTGAAAAAACTTTTGGATCCCGAACTTTATTCTATAAAGGTTGTCGAAACGCAGTAGGATATTCCGAACGTTCAAGCATCGTGTATCAATATCCATTCGCAATTTTCGATATAACTTCGGACCATATCCCTCAATCAACACCCTCTTCCAAATAAAAACAGCCCACGAGATGCGTGAACATCTCATAGGCCATCCTATCTTGCTTCTTACTTACCAAGCAATTCTTTGTTTTTACGAATCAATGCAATCCGCTGCTTCACACAGTCCACACTGCGCAGAGGATCCGCAGGCGTATTGAACACATAATCCACCAGTTTGTCGATTGTTGTTGTTGCAACGTGCAGACGGGTATCGCTGGAGGCATAGTAAATATACACCTTCTCTCCATCTACAATAGCGCCATTTGTAAACACAACATTGCTCACATCGCCGATGCGCTCATCATATTCCGGCGCAATCATATATCCGCCGGGTTCTGCGATCACTTCCCATGGCTTATCCAAAGCAGTGGCAAATGCATAGATCACATAACGCAAACCGGCAGCTGTATTGCGTACACCATGGGCAATATGTATCCAGCCCTTATCCGTCCTGATGGGAACAGCCCCGGCACCATTTTTCGCTTCCGTAATGGTGTGGTATTTCCGATGACTGGTGATGATCTCCTCGTCAATCACCGCATGGGTGATATCATCGCAAAGACCAAAGCCAATACCGCCGCCTGATCCCGTCTCAATAAACCCATCCATCGGACGGGTGAAGAAAGCATACTTGCCATCCACAAACTCCGGATGAAGCAGTACATTGCGCTGCTGAGGAGATTGTTTGGTGGTCAGGTTAGGCAGGCGCTCCCAGTTCACCAGATCCTTGGTGCGGACAATACCGGCCGACGCAACCGCTGCGCCCAGATCCGCATTCTCCGGATCCTTGCTTTCCGAACAGAACACACCATAAATCCAACCATCCTCATGCTGGGTCAGACGCATATCGTACACATTGGTTTCTTCCGGGCAGGTATCCGGCAAAAGAATCGGTTCCTCCCAGAAACGAAAACCATCCACCCCGTTATCACTTTCCGCTACCGCAAAGAAGGATTTCCGATCCCAACCCTCCACACGGGCTACCACGCAATACTTTCCATTCAATTGAATAGCACCGGCATTGAACACCGCATTGATGCCCAAACGCTTCATAAAGAAAGGATTGGCATCCGCATCCAGATCATACTGCCATTCCACCGGGGCATGGGCTGCCGTCAAAACAGGATGCTGCCAACGATCAAAAATACCATTCTGCTCCTGTGCCAGCTGATTCTTCTGACTCAGCAGCGCTTCCTGTTTGGCTTTTACCTTCACATATTCGGGATGCAATTTCATGCTTTCAACCTCCTGATCATTTCAATGCACATTCTGCCGTTATGATAGGGACATTTCCATGGCCCGACGATTTCCTTCTGCCATCCGGGAGTGCCATCCGGATGAACCAGCCAGAACCACTCGCTACCCGGTCTGTCATCGACGATCTCTTTCTGAATATATTGCCAGACTTCTTTTGCCGCCTCCAGGAAATAGGTTTTGTCCGGATTGCGCTGCCAGGCATTCATAAAGCCCACAACCGTTTCTGCCTGTACCCACCAGATGCGGTTCTCATCATTCACACCATTCTCGCACTCATTGAACAAACCATTGCCATGATAGGCTTTCTCATAAACATTCTGGGCCATCTCCGTCAGTACGGGAATGAGTTTCGCATTCAGCGCCTCATCCTCCATCAGGGTGCAGCCCCAATCCAGCAACCATGCGCTCTCAATATCATGACCATAGGAATGCAAATCCAGAATCGGCTGATAGTCATCATTGAAGAAAACTTCCTGCCGTCTGCGCTGGGGATGATAGATCTTTGCGTAAAACATATCCAGCATTTCCCGCAGGCGTGCGGCAATGCGTTTATCCCTGGTAGCCTGATACAGGCCCGAATACCCCTCAAACACATGAAGAAATGTATTCATAGTACGGCTTGCCACAATGCCGTTATCCGACAGCTTTTCATTGCTGACAGGCTGGAAGTCCCTGGTGAGCGCTTCCAGATACCCTTTCTCATCCCGGCATTTGGTCTCAATGGTATGATAGATCTCCCAAGCCAGATCAATGGCTTCCTGTTTGCCGGTCGCTTGCGCATAAGCAGCCAGCGCATAAACCGCAAACGCCTGATTATACGTATGTTTGGTGTCATCCGCCACCGTACCGTCATACTTGACGGACCAGTAGACACCGCCCAGTTCTGTATCCATACAATGATCCCGCAAAAAGCGATAGGCATGATCCGCATATTGGAGCAATTCTTCATCCTTCAGGCACATAGCTGCACTTGCGAAGAACCAAAGAATGCGGCTGTTCAGAATGCAGCCCTTGTCTGCTTCCTTCTCCAGATTCAGATCAATATCCATGTAGCCATAAAAGCCGCCATGTGCATCATCCTTGAGTTTCTGCCAAAAGGGAATAATTCGTTCCACCAGTTCCCGACGGAACTCATTCTGCCATTCCTTCATCAAAAAAGCACTCCTTGCTATCCGGATTTGTGCAGAAGATGCACCATATCCATCCGTAGATTTACGCAAAAGTTACAAACAACTTAAATGTTAACCTAAACGGATTTTATCACGGATATACAAGGAATGCAATAGATCGCCAAAAAAGTTATTCGTCGATCCAGGAAGCCATACGAGCCACCAGCTCAGGATAGGAATAGGCGTTGATGGCGTCCATCCGGCTGCCATCCATCAGCGGCAAGCCCTGATGCTTCCGCTGGACGATGCCTTTCACAAAAGTTTTGAGGGCATCTGCATCAGCTTGTCCTGCCGCCTGTTCATAGCAGAAGCCAATGCCGGTGGTATCCAGTACGCCCTTTACATCGCTGCCGGTCAAATCGCCGGACATACAGCAGACCACAGGCTTGTTCATCATCATATACTCAAACAACTTGCCGGTGAGGATGCCCTTCCGGCCCGTCATATGCCAGGATGCCATCAGCAGGATATCCGCACTCAGCTGCAAGCGGATGGATTCCTGCCGGGAAACCATGCCATGGTCTTCCACACAATCCTGCAAGCCGGATTCTTCCGCCACCTGAACGAACAGCGGGCTTTGTGAACCAGCATATACCAGCTGCACCTCATCCTTGGTAAGCAGCCCTTCGTCAATCAGCGCCCGGATGGTTTTCATCAGGGGACTCAGATCCCGGTTAGGGGCATTCTTACGGCCCTCGCTGATATAGCCGCAATACACAACCCGCAGCTTATCATCCGTTCGCTCCACATCCACCTGCGGCAGATCCTCACGGTCAAAACCGTTGGTCAGAACCCTGCCGGTTTTCTCCATATCCATCATATCCAGAACGCCATAGGATACGCCGGTGAGCAGATCCGCATTATCCCGCACCATTTTGATATATTTGCGCTGGCGGCCTGCCTGCCAGGAAAAAGCCATGTTGACCTCATCCCGGAAATCAGCGATCCATTTTGTCGCCTTGCCGGATTTTTTGGCATACAGACCCGCCTCGTGAACGCTGATGGTGGCATAGCTGGACAGCACGCAGTCATAATCGCCTTGCAGCTTACGAATCTCCGCTTTTGCCTTTCTGCCGAAATCCCTGTCAGAAAGCCAGAACAGGTACAGATACACATTATCCAGCACCTTGCCCACAATGCCTTTCGCCTTAGCGACCAGACCGGAGGAGGCCGCTGGATGCTGGGCAGCTTCCTGCTTGGCCGTAGCCACAGCCGGGGCAGCTGCCTGCTGTGCTTTGCGGATGGCACGATCCCGCAGGGGATTCCATTCACGGATCAGATGAACATCCTTGAGCTGCTCCAAATCCCGTTGCAGGGTCGGATCCACCTTCTCACCCAGACCGCCGCCGCAGATAACCGTGACTTCATAGCCCATCCGTTCCAGATACTTGGCCATCTTGGTGGGACGAATGGCCCCGATGGTATTCTGGGGCGCAAAATAGTAGCTGATCAGCAAAACGCGCTTTTTCATCATCTTTCTCCCCTGATTCACAGATCGTTTTCAAACAACTTTTCCAGTGTGACGGCATTCTGAAATTTTTCCTGCCAACGGACTTTTGCAGCAAGGCGGCGCCGTTCCGCTTCTTCCCGCTTCTCTTCTGCCAAAGCCTTCAGGCACCGGCAGACACCCGCTGCGCCTTCCTGGGGCTCATACAGCCATCCGGTTTCTGCTGTAATCAGCTCCGGCAGACCGCCTACTGCTGGGGCAATGGCCGGAATCCCGCAGCGCAGGGCTTCCATAATGGATACAGGAATACCCTCCTTGCGGCTGGTATTCACAAAAGCATCAAAGGGTTGTTTTTCGTAAAGGGCAAGCACATCATCGGCAGGCAGACTGCCAAGGAAGCGGACGATCACATTTTCTTTCCGATCCAGCTTTTCTTCTGCCAGCCTTTGCAAAGCCTCAAACGCTTCACCATCGCCAATATGTGTCCAGCACACGGGTGCGCCCTGCCATTGGGCCAGGGCTTCCACCAGCAGATGCACCTGCTTGATAGGGATCACCTTGGCACAACTGACGATGCGAAGCACCCCTTCCGTGTGCAGCGGAGGCGGCAACAGCTGTTCCGGCGCCTGTCCGGCGGAACCAAAAGCCAACACCTGCACCTTGCTTTCATCAATCCGCCCCTGCATATAGCTCATGAATTGCTCTCTGGCCATCCGGCTGATGAAGTACAGTCCATCCGCTGCATCGGCAATGGCTTGCTTCATCAAATAGGGATTCATGGCGTTGCGTTCCACATCAATATCAAAGGCGTGGCCACGGATAACCAACCTCATGTCAGGATATTTCCGTTTCATCAACGCTGCCCCATAGGCATCGAAACTCATCCAGCAGGAATAAAGCACTGTATCAGCAGGATTCCGGGATACCACGGCATCCGCTGCCAGAAACATGGTTTGGCCACGGACTGCAAACGCCAGCACTTTCAGGGCATTAACCGGCGTAAAGTGACCATCCTTCCGCAACCGTTTCCATTCCATCCGAACATCCGCTGAAAAAAGCGCACGCCAAAAGCCGCGTGCGCCGCAGAGAAATGGTTTTTTCGGATGATGAACAGCATCGGTGCAATGATCAAGCCAATCCGCACCCTGATGGGCAACCATCAGCACCTGATCAAAATGATCCACCAGCCACGGTTGTTCCATGACCATGAAAGGATCATTGGTGCCATCCGGGTGAATGGCGCAGGAGCTGAAATAGACCAATTGCTTTGCCATCAAAGATCAAGCCTTTCCCAAATCCGTTTTTCGAAGCCCCCGTCAATGAACTTCCTTCAACTGTTCCTGATAAAGGGCTGCCATCTTTTCCATTACATCCGGCAGAGAATAACCCTTCATGGTTTCCCGGTTCACTGCGCCCATGCGTTCCCTGAGGGCTTCATCCTCCAGCAGGGTGCGGATATCCTTCGCCATTCCATCCACATCCATGGGGTTGCGGAGGAAACCGCCCTTTTCCTGTTCAATCAGATCAACACAGCCACGGGCATTGGAAACCACTGCCGGCAGACCGCAAGCCATGGCTTCCATCAACGCAACCGGCAAGCCCTCATGCAGGGATGGGAAAACAAACACATCCGCAGCCGGATATACCTTGGGCAGGTCATCCCTGAACCCAAGGAATCGCACACGGTCACTTATCTTCAGTTCTTCTGCCAACGCTTCCAGCTCCGGCTTTCCATCGCCCCAGCCGCACAGCAGCACCTGTACGCCGGGTAACTGAGCAGCAGCCCTGAGAATAGCCGTGTGATTCTTGCGCACGCTATGTTCGCCAACCGTCAGCAGCACCTGTGCATCCTGAGGAATCTCCAGCATTTCCCGGGCTTCCCGGCGATCAAAGGGCGGGTCAAAACGGGTCAGATCCACGCCAACCCCATTGACTTTCACTTTCTTTTTGGCCGGCAAATGGCGGGCACGCTGGGCATCTTCCTCGTTGGTGGTGATCAGAAGATCCGTCCAACGGGCCAGCAGCCACTCCACCGGATAAAACAAAAGCCAGTTTTTCAAGGGCGCTCCCTTGAAAAAGTGGAAACCATGAGCAGAATACACCACCCGGGTTCCCTTCTTGCGGGCAGAACGGCCACACAAACGTCCCAGCACAGAACCCACCGGCGTATGGCAGTGAATGAGCGCATAATCATTTTCTGCCACAATCTTTTTCATCTGTTTGTATACATCCAGATTGCCCTTATGGAACGGCGAGCGTTCAAAGGGCAGGTTGTAGTACTTGTCACAATACGGCAGTTCCGTCACTTCATGCCCCAAATCATTCCGGGAGCAAACGTGCACCTCATACCCCTGCTGCTGAAACCAGCGCATACAGGGCAGATGGAACAACAGCAAATGCCCCTGAAGCACCGTTGCCACAAACAGTACCTTCTTTTTCATCAGTGTGCCTCCGTTTGTTCAATGGTAGCGGCAAACTCCAATTCATCTGCCGGACGGAAAGCGTCGCTCATGCTCTGATCATAGGTCAGAGATCCGAAAACCTTGCCCACCAGCAGCACTTTGCCTTCCAGCAGTTTCAGCAGCCAGCCAAAGCCGGGCAGCAAGCAAATACGCTTTCCGTGATTCCTGGCAACTTCCGTCATCAGCGCATTGGTGCTTACATACTCCCGGTTCTGGGGAAAATACAAGCCGCCTTCGCCGCTTTCCAGAAGGCTCTGGACAAAGCTGCACAGGGTGCCGATATACAGCATACTGCGCTGGTTATTCACTTTGGGAAATACAGGCAGGTGCTTTGCCAAAGCAGCCAGACGGGGATAATTGCCCCGGCAGCCCCTGCCGTAAACCAATGGCGGTCTTAGAACCGCCACCCGGAAACGTTCATCAGCCAGCTGAGCAAGGCCATGTTCCGCTTCCCATTTGCTGATGCCATAGGCTGTATTGGGCGCAGGCTGTGTAGAAGCATCAATATGGCCAATATTCTTACCATAAACGCTCATACTGGAAAAAAACACAAACTGCTTCACACCATTGGCCTTGGCAGCCCTTGCCACCTCCAACGCCAGATCCCGGTTGACAGTGGTATACAGCTCACGGTTCTCAGCCGTTTCCTTCTGGTGAGCAATGCCTGCCACATGAATGACCGCATCAAATCCAGCAAAGACTTCCGGCTTCCACGGCTGGCTCACATCCACCTCCGCCACCTGAAATGCTTCAGGATTGGAAAGCAGATGCTTGGCAATCTGGATACCAATATAGCTGACAGCGCCGCTGATACATACCCGCATTTGATTATTCCTCCGTTTTAGCATCATCGGTGGGATTCTTGCCCTCATCCCCATCCACGACACCATCCATGCCGATCACATTCACAAACGTAAGCAGCAAGCATTTCATATCAAAACCAAAGCTGATGTTCCTGGCATACACACCATCGAACTCCGCTTTTTTCTCCTCTTCCAGGCTGAGCAGATCCCGGCCGTTTACCTGCGCCCAGCCGCTGAGACCCGGCAGCACATCATTGGCACCATGCTTGTCCCTCAGTTCGATCAGCTCATACTGATTCCACAGTGCAGGGCGGGGGCCGATGAAACTCATCTCGCCCTTGAGAATATTGAGAAGCTGGGGCAGTTCATCCAGACTGGTCTTGCGCAGAAACCCACCCAGTCTGGTGATGTAGTTATTGGCGCCATGCAGATCGTTGGTGGGCACTTCGCTGGGGGTATCGGTGCGCATAGTGCGGAATTTGTAGATATTGAAATAGGTCTTTCCCTTGCCGACCCGCTTTTGCTGAAAGATCACAGGGCCCTTGCTGTCCAGCTTGATGAGCACTGCCACCAGCAGGAAAACAGGCGAAAGCACAACCAGCATCAAAGCAGAAAACAGAATATCCAGCAAGCGTTTCACAGTGCGTTCATACATAACAGGTTTCCCTCCCTCTATCCATCAGGTATTGCCCGAATGTTCTCCCTGATATTCCAGCAGACGATTGACTGCGTTCAGATATGCCAGACAACTGGCCTCAATAATATCGGTGGATACACCCTTGCCCAGCATCACGGTGCTGTCGTGGCGAACCCGGACGGTTACCTCGCCCAGTGCATCTTCGCCCTCGGTGACAGCCCTGAGCTGATAGCTTTCCAAAGAGCAGGGCATACCAGTGATCTGATCCACCGCATGGAAACAGGCTTCAACAGGACCATCGCCGCAGTCTGCCCGGGTGACGATCTCGCCGCCGTTGTTCAGGCTGACGGTGGCAGTGGACGTCATCCGGTTGCCGCTGAAAATCTGGAAGGAATGCATCCGGTAACGGCCCAGCGAGCCATGCATCTGCTCCCGCAGAATGGCCATTACATCCCGTTCGGTTACATCCTTTTTCTTATCAGCCAGTTCCTTGAACTTCTCAAAAGCCCGGTTCAGTTCATGCTCCGTCAGGTGCATCCCCAGTTCGTTGGCGTGTTCCCGGAGAGCATGGCGTCCGCTGAGCTTGCCCAGCATCAGGCCGCCCTGAGGAATACCCAGTTCTTCCGGCTTCATGATTTCGTAAGTGGCACGATCCTTCAAAACGCCATGCTGATGCACGCCGCTTTGGTGAGCAAAGGCATTCACGCCCACCACCGGCTTATTGGGCTGAATTTCGATACCGCTGATGCCTGCCGCCAAACGGCTGATGCGATAGATCCCCTTGGGCTGCAGATTGTCCTCCACGCCATAGATATCCTTGCGGGTGCGCAGGTTCATCAGAATCTCTTCCAGCGGCGCATTGCCAGCCCGCTCGCCCAGACCGTTGATGGTGCATTCCACCTGCCGGGCACCGTTGCGAATGGCTTCCAGCGTGGTAGCGGTAGCCATGCCCAGATCATTGTGGCAATGGGCGGAAAGGATGATGTCATCCCGGTCGCCCACCACATTTTTCTGGATATCCGCAATCAATTCGCCGTATTCCTTCACGGAGGAATACCCAACCGTATCGGGAATATTCAGCGTGGTTGCGCCCTCTGCCACCACTGCACGGTACACCTGATAGAGAAAATCCAGCTCGGTACGGGTAGCATCCTCGCAGCTGAACTGTACATCAGCGCACAGGGAACGGGCCAGACGCACACCATGGATGGCGGCTTCCAGCACCTGCTCCCGGTTCATGTTCAGCTTGGCCGCCCGATGGATGGGACTGGTAGCGATGAACACATGAATACGGGGCTTGGCAGCATTTTTCAGCGCATCCCAGGAAGCCCGGATATCGCTTTCCACGCAGCGTGCAAGGGAGCATACGCCTGTTTTCACAGCCGCTGCAATAGCGCTCACCGCCTGAAAATCCCCCTGACTGGAACCGGCAAAACCGGCCTCGATCATATCCACGCCCAAGGCTTCCAAAGCTTTGGCAAATTCTACTTTTTCATTCAGATGAAAGCTCACGCCGGGGGTCTGTTCCCCGTCCCGGAGCGTTGTATCCAAAAAGCGTACCGTCTTTTGCATGGGATGGCCTCCGTTACTCCAAAGTGACATAAGGCAGCAGCTTGACCAGCGTTTTTTCGCCGATGCCCTTTACGCAGAGAAGGTCTTCCGGATAGTAAAAGAATCCGTGGGTAATCCGTTCCTCAATGATAGCCTGAGCCAGTGTGGGCCCAACGCCGGGAATGGTGGTCAGCTCGTCCACACCGGCGGTGTTCACGTTGACCGCCCCTTCCAGTGGCTGATGCTGAACCATGGGAGAAGCCGCTGCACAGCTCCCGGTATTGGGGCTGCGAAACACATACGCAGGTATCGATTCCTTCGGTTTCAGATGAAGCAGCATGAGTGCCGCCGCCACAAGGCACAGCAACGCCAGCACCCAGCTGAAAATCCGCTGGATGCTGCGCCCTTTCTGCCGGGTGGTTGGCTTCGCTGCGTTCAGCCGTATCCAGATCATCAGACGCCCTTGCGCACCTTCTGACCGGCGGCAGTGTCTTCCAGAATGTAGCCCATGGCCTTGATCTGGTCACGGAGTTCGTCGCTGCGCTTCCAGTTCTTTTCCTTGCGGGCCTGCGCACGCTCGTCCACCAGCGCCTGCACATCGGCGGGCAGACCGTCTTCCTTCTTCATCAGCAGGCCCAGCACATCCGTCATGCCCAGCAGTTTTTCCTTGCCATAGACCACAGCCTTGCGGCTCACATCAGTGGCATTCAGCTTGTGCACTTCACGCACCAGTTCAAAGATGGCGCCCAGCGCATCGGCGGTGTTCAGGTCGTCATCCATGGCAGCCATGAAACGGGTCTGAGACTGGTCGGCAAATGCCATGAAAGCAGCTTCGGCTTCGTTGGGTTCACGATCCTTGGCGGCATTCTCCAGGAAAGCCAGCTGATCGCGGGCGATGTAGAGTCGCTCCAGGCTGCTCTGAGCCTGAGCGATCTGATCCCGGCTGAAGTTGAGGGGGCTGCGGTAGTGGGCGGACAGGGTGAACATACGCACCGCTTCCAGATCGTATTCCTTGGCGATATCACGCACGGTGAAGAAATTGCCCTTGGACTTGGACATCTTCTCATTATCGATGTTCAAAAAGCCGTTGTGCATCCAGTAATTCACATAGGGCTTGCCAGTGGCGCCGCTGGTCTGGGCAATCTCGTTCTCATGGTGCGGGAAGAGCAGATCCTTGCCGCCGGCATGGATATCAAAGGTTTCGCCCAGATAGGTGGTGCTCATGGCAGAGCACTCGATGTGCCAGCCGGGACGACCCATGCCCCAGGGGCTTTCCCAAGCGGGTTCGCCGGGCTTTTGCGCCTTCCACAGGGCGAAATCCAGCGGATCTTCCTTCTGTTCATCCACGCTGACACGGGCACCGGAAGCCAGATCTTCCAGATTCTGACCGCACAGGCAGCCATAATCCTTGAAAGCCCGGACACGGTAGTACACATCACCGTTGCTCTCGTAGGCAAGGCCATTGTCCACCAGTTTCTGGATCATGGCGATAATCTGCTCCATGTGTTCGGTGGCACGGGGATGCACCGTGGCAGGACGAATGCCCAGCGCCTTGGCATCCACGAAGTATTCACCGATGTATTTCTCCGCAATGGCTGCAACAGTGGTGTTTTCCTCGTTGGCACGGCGGATCATCTTGTCGTCAATATCGGTAAAGTTCTGCACAAAGGTCACTTCGTAGCCCTTGTACTCAAAATAGCGGCGCAGCACGTCAAACACAATGAACGGACGGGCATTGCCGATATGGAAATAGTTATACACAGTGGGGCCGCAGGCATAGATGCCCACCTTGCCCTCTTGAATAGGCTTGAACTCTTCCTTTTTACGGGTCATGCTGTTGTAAATCTGCATATTTTCCACTCCTTTGCAAAGGCTTATTCTGCTGATTCTTCGATGGATGCCGCCGCTTTGGAGGCACGGCATTTTTCACAGTCGCCGCTACATCGATGTAGCAGGGTTGCGGCTGTTTCCATGGGTGCCACATCATCAACCGGATCTGCGGAGGTCACTTGTTCCTCGCCGCAACACTCGGTGCATCCCAGCCGTTCCGCATGGCGTTTGAGGCAACTTTCCAGCGTGCTCAACCGCTTCACCAGCGCTTCCATGCGCTCCAGCATGGGGTCGGGCAGGTTTACCTGATCCAGGTCAACGCCTTGGGCAGGCTGCTTTTTCTTGACGATCCGGCCCGGGTTGCCCACCACGGTACAGTTGTCCGGCACATCTTTCAAAACGATGGAACCCGCACCGATCTTCACATTATTGCCAATATTGATGGGGCCAAGCACTTTTGCGCCTGCGCCGATGGTCACATTGTTGCCGATGGTGGGATGGCGCTTGCCCACATCCTTGCCGGTACCGCCGAGGGTCACGCCCTGATAGATGGTCACATCATCGCCGATGATGGTGGTTTCGCCGATTACCACACCATCGCCATGGTCGATAAACACCCGGCGGCCGATTTCCGCACCGGGATGGATCTCAATGCCGGTCCGGTGCCGGGCTTGCTGGCTCAGCATACGGGCCAGCAGAATATGTCCCTTCCGGTACAGCTCATTGGCACGGCGATGCACCTTGAGCGCTTTGAGGCCGGGATAGCACAGCTTTACCTCTGCCATGGACTTGGCGGCAGGGTCACGCTGCAAAACCGCCTCCTGATCTTCTTTCACCAACGCTTTCCAATGGGTCATGCGTTCTCTCCTTCTTTGTACGTGCCGTCAAACACCGCCTGCACCTGATGCAGCAGCACATCCTGCGCATCAATGGCCGGGGCTTCCTCTTCCTTGAGGGAATAGGAACCGTCGGGCAGGCGCACCCGCAGCTGCTGGTTATCCTTCAGTTGCAGGTACAGCACGTTTTCTACCGCCTGTTTGCAGGCTTCATCCTTCACGGGGAACATCAGCTCCACACGCTTATACAGATTACGGGGCATCCAGTCTGCCGATGACAGATAAACTTCCGGCTGACCCGCATTTTCAAAACGGAAGGCACGGGCGTGTTCCAGATTGCGCCCCACCAGAGAATACACTTCGATATTGTCGCTTTCGCCGGGAATTCCGGGAATCAGGCAACAGATGCCGCGGATGATCAGCTGCACTTTCACCCCGGCACGCCCCGCCTGACACAGGGCTTCCATAATGCTTTCATCGCACAGGGAGTTCATCTTTGCGATGATGCCGCTGGGCAGGCCGTTTTCAGCGTTTTCCTTCTCCCGCTCAATCAAGTGGAGAATCGTGGTCTGCAAGGTTTCGGGAGCCTTGGCCAACTCTTCCAGCGTAGCGGTTTCGCAGCCTTTGAGTTTTTCAAAGAAGGCGGCTGCATCCGCATTGAGGCCCTCATCAGCCGTCAGTAGTCCAAAATCGGTATACAGCTTGGCAGTGCCGTCGTGGTAGTTGCCGGTGCCCAGATGCACCACACTCTGCCACTGGCCATCCACTTCCCGCTGAATCAAAGCGATCTTGCTGTGGGTCTTCATACCGGGGAAGCCGTAGCAGACCTTGCAGCCGGCCCGGCTGAGGCGTTCGCCCCAGAACAGGTTGTTGTCCTCGTCAAAGCGGGCACAGGATTCCATCAGCACGAATACATCCTTGCCAGCTGCCGCCGCATCCGCCAGCGCTGCCACAATGGGGCTGTTGCCGGAGACCCGGTACAGGGTCATCTGAATGGAGCGCACACAGGGATCCTTGGCTGCCTGCTCCAGCAGATTCACTACCGGGGCAAAGCTATGGTAGGGATGATACATCAGATAATCCCGCTGAAGGATCTGTTCAAAAGCATCCTTGCCCATCAGTTCTTCATAAACCACGGGTTCGCAGGGAATGTATTTCAGGTCGGGGCGCTTCACCATGCCGTAAAGCCCCATCATCAGCTTGTTCAGATCCAGCGGACCGGTGGCACGGTAGCGCTGCTCCAGCTTGATGGAGAAACGCTCCGTCAGCATCCCCAGCATTTCTTCGCTCATGCGCTCTTCGGCTTCCAGACGCATCACATCGCCTGTGGGGCGCTTATCCAGCATCTGTTTCACCGCATCGCTGAGCGCTTCGCATTCCTCCAGCTCAAAATTCTGGTTGCGCAGAATCCGGAAAGCGGCTGCGTGCTCCACCACATCACCGGGGAACAGCTTTTCCAGATGATGCTTCACAATCTCTTCCAAACGGATGAGATAACGGTTTTCGCTGTCGGCGGAAAGCTCATACAGGCGGGGCAGGGAGGTGGGCAGCGCCACGATGGCAAAACGGCTCTTGCGGCGGCCCCTGCCTTGCAATTTCACACAGATATGCAGCTGCTTCTGGGCAGGCTGCGCTTCCTCCGGCAGCACCTTGAGATGAGCAGCAATATCGTTGGTAAACAGCGAAAGCTCCCGGGCACGCTGTTCCTCGTCCATGGTAAAAACGGGGTACAGCCGAACGCCGTGAAGATACAATTCACTGCGGATACCTTCATACAGCAAGTACTGAATATTGTTCTGGCGCAGGATTTCCTTGTTGATTTTCTTGCGCAGATTTTCGGCAGTAATGCCGCCCAACACTTTTTTATCGGGCTTGCGCTCGGCCTTCTTGAGCACACGCTCATAGCGCACCTGCACAAACTCGTCCAGATTGGAGGTAACAATAGCCAAAAACTTGGCCCGCTCCAGCAGGGGATGATGGGTACGGTCAGCCACCATCTGCACCCGACGATTGAACTGCAGCCAGCTCAATTCCCGGTTTTGCAGGGCTTTCTTGGGCCGCTGACTCTTTTGCATGGTTTCCATCGCTCCAACCTCCCGTATTCATCCATAGGGATACAGCTTATAGTATACCATATTTCCCATCCGGCGTATAGTGGCATTTTAATGGAGGATGGATTTTCTGTACGAAAGCCGGTTTGATATATGGGCATAAAAAACACCAGACCCTTTCCCAGTCTGGTGTTTACTTAAACATCCCGAACAGGCTCACCACTCAACCTCGATAACGCACCTGCTGCCTCCGGCTTTCTGGCTTTCTATCAACGAAACACAGACATCTTCATCTTTGAAAACTTCTCTAAAAATGCTTTCTGCATTTCCAAGCGTGCAATAGCACCAGGTTTTGGATATTTCGCCCGGAACCCTCTTGATACAGGCGCAGTAGCACTGGGGATAACAGAAACGGAGCTTCCGTTCCGATACATATTCCAGCTTTGCAAAGGTTTCTTTGGCGTTGAAGGCATCCACAAATTGCCGGATGCTGGTTGCGCTGCTGCGATACTTACACAGTTTGTTGGCGATCGACTTGCCATCATTACATTTACAAGCCTTACGGATGCTGATCACCGTTTCAGTATCGAAATGCTGTTCCAGAAAATCGCAGACAGTTCTTGCCCATTGGTATTTTTTCTGTGGATCTGCTGCTTTGGACAATGGATATGTCTGTGCAAATGCTTCCGCTTGCGCTGCGTCTGCATTTTGCCTGATACTTTCAATCAGTCGGATACTATGGGCATTATCATTCTTTGCCATCTCATTCTCCCTTGTCATCTCAGCACCCGCCCCGCTGCCGGGTGATCTCATACATCAAAATGGAGGCTGCACAGCTGACATTAAACGAGGAAGCATAGGAATCCTCCGCCATGGGAATGGTGCACAGTACATCGCAGGCTTCCTTGAAGGCTTTGTTCAAGCCCATGGTTTCATTGCCCATCATGAGCATCAGGGGCACGGTCAAATCAGCATTGTAAACCGGCAATTCCTTGTGGGCAGTGGTACCCAGCAGGGTAAAGCCAGGGTATTGCCGGCGAAGTTTCTCCACGTAGGCAAACAGCTCACTGTTATCCTCCACACGGATCACCGACAGGTTGAAGAAGCTGCCCATGGCAGAAACCACTACATCCGGGTCGTAAAGATCCACTGCATGGCCGGTGATCAGCAGCGCATCTGCGCCCAACGCATCGCAGGAACGAATCATGGTGCCCAGATTGCCCCGGTTGGAGGGACGGTCAAACAGCACCAGAAAAGGCTTTTCCGACAGCTGGATTGCATCAAGGCTGTCCCGCCGCATTTCGATGATCGCCATCAGCTCGGAGGTGTCCTCCTTGCCGCTCAGATCCCGCATCAAATCAGCGGTCAGGCAATAATTGACCTCTGTAGGGGTCTGTCGGATCATATCCTTTGCCCAGCCGGACAGATTGTTCCTGTCATACAGCAGCGACTTGATCTTCCAGCCGTTTTTTACCGCTTCATTCAGGCTGCGCACACCTTCCACCAGAAACTCATTGTATTTGTAGCGTTTGTTGCGGTTGGTCTTGAGTACCTCAAACTTCTGATACGCCGCATTCTTGCTGAAAATGTTGATTTCTGCCATCTTGTCACATCCTTTGCATTTCACAAGAATCATACTCCCAAAACCGAATTTCGTCAACGTGAGGCCATGCTTAGCCATCTTTGATCTAAGCGCATTTTGATGCCGGTTGCCGTCATATCCTCCCTGCAGGAGGGATGCAAGTGATACCGACCATGTTGTTCTGGCTCATCAAGGATTGTCTGTTTCTGTTGGGATACATCTCCGGCAACCAGTGTTTCAAAAAGCCCCTGAATGCCAATGAGGAAAAAGAATTGCTGCTGCGCCTGAAAAGCGGCGATGAGGATGCCCGGCAGTTGCTGATCGAGCACAATATGCGGCTGATCGTCCACATTGCAAGAAAATACAAAGTTCCCGGTTGTACCTTCGATGATCTGATCTCCATCGGCGCCATCGGGCTGATCAAAGCAGTGAAGAGCTACGATATGGATGCCGGTACTTCTCTGAGCACCTATGCCGCCCGGTGCATCGAGAACGAAATCCTCATGAGTCTTCGCCAGAGCCGGAAACAGCAGGCGGATATCAGTCTCAACGAACCGCTGGGAACCGACAGCGACGGCAATGCCGTTACCTTTGCCGATCTGCTGGGCACAGACCCGGATCTGGTGGAGGATGAAGTACGCAGGCGCATCACCCTCCGGGCAGTGCGGCAAGCTCTGCCCGGCTTGCCCGAGCGGGAGAAATTGGTGCTCAGTATGCGCTATGGGCTGACTGACGGCATTATGCACCCTCAGCATGAGATTGCCAAGATACTGGGCATCAGCAGGTCCTATGTTTCCCGGGTGGAGAAGCACGGCATTGAACTCCTTCGGGAAGCCTTGGAGGAAAAAATGCGCCGCTGATCGAAAGTAAGATACATACCCCCACTTTCAGGAGGCCGTATGTACGACGATCTGCTCTTCTATCACGCTTACGAGGATTTCTACCGCATGGCTGCAACCTCTCCGGCTTTTGCCGCCTATTGCCGGGATGCCTTCGGCGAGGATTTTTCCCAGGATGGCTTCAGCGACCTTGCACAAATCCAGCAGGTCCTCCCCCACATTCCTCAAGGAAAACCTGCACATATTCTGGATATTGGCTGCGGCAATGGCAAAATGCTTGGTTATCTGCAAAAGCAGACCGGTGCTTTTATTCATGGTTTTGATTATTCCCGGCAGGCCATTCAGACGGCAAAGCATCTGTTTCCGGAGCATTCCGATTTTCAGGTGGGGTTGATTGGTGAAATGGATTACCCGGCTGCCAGCTTTGATGTGGTCACCTCCATGGATATCCTGTATTTTGCTCCGGATATGACAGGGCTTGTGGCACAGATCAAGCGCTGGCTTAAACCCGACGGCGTGTTTTTTGCCGGCTATCAGGAAGGGGATGTCATTCCCAAAACCAACAGCTGGGAGGAATCACAGTTGGCAAAGGCGTTGCAAGCCAATGCAATGGTTGCTGAATATACGGATATTACTTACCAGACCTGGCAATTGCTTCGCAAAAAGCGTCAGGCGGCTGAAACGCACCGTGAACTCTTTCTGGCAGAAAAGCAGGAGGAATGGTATCAGTTGTTGATGACACAAACCGAATGTGCAGCCAGCGATTATGAATTCTTTTCAAAAAAATACAGTCGTTATTTGGTGGTTACGCGAAAAAACCCATAAAACATCTGGCTTTCCCCGTGAAAAACCTGTGCAACTTCAACAAATTGTGGTGGCCATTTCTCACAGAAACGACAAACTTTCTTATTTTTCGCCATTTTCCAGTAAAAACCATTGCTGTATACCACAAGATATGGTATATTCCATGTAACATAACAGGAAGTTTGGTGACCACCCATGATCACGTTTATGCTTACCCTTACATTTGTTTTGCTGGGGTTACTGGTTGCATTTTTCATCTACGATCACAGGCAGAACTGTCAGCATCGCCAGCGGGTGCGCAAACTGTATGCTTCCCCCGTGATGGATGCGCTTCAGCCCGCTCTGCACTTTGCCAAAAAGCACGCTGTGGAACTGGCAATCGTGGATAAGACCGGCGTTCATTTCCGCTTCCTGAGCCCGGGATATGGCGAATATCATTTTGTGATGCGGGAGCATGGTTTTCAAAACCTGACCCCTGCCCAGCAAAGTGCCATGCGCACCGTTCTGGAGGAACGGCTGCCCCATCTTACCGAGAAAACTCACTATCGCCTCAGCCGCAGAGCCATACAGCTGCCCAATGGTCAGACCGAATATTCCTACAGTTATATCATGTCCAATCAATACAAAGAAATGCTGACCCGTGCACCCTACTATGTACCCCAGATGGTGCCTTACGTGGGTTATTGAGCGAAAAACAGTAAACGACCGCCCGAAGATCCGAAGATTTGGGCGGTCGTTTTTCGTTTACAGATGATCGCACAGCCATTGATGAACGATCGGAAAATCTGCTTCCTCCATAAAAGGATGCTGGCTGTTTCCCGAAAGGGTCATATCACAGCCAAAACGCTTGGCAAATTGCTCGATCACTGCCAGCGATTGCAGATCATCCCTTCCCCCATAAAGGATATGGGTGGGGCTGTTCCACTTCGTTACCGGATGGGCCAGCACATACTGGAAATAGTCCCAACTCATCAGATCAATGGGTGTATCGATTTCTTTTTCCTTGGCAAGGCGTTCCTCAGTAATGCCAAACCATAAAAACATCTGGCGGATCAGATACTCCATATCCAGAATGGGCGACTGAAACAAGCAGTTGGTAAAGGTTCGATCCCGATAAGCGTGCAGGCTGAAATAAGCGCCCAGACTGCATCCATAGAGGGATACTTCCTTCCAGCGCCGGAACACATACTCACCCATCACCGTCAGATCGTGGATTCCATTCCAGATATCGCAGCGCTTTGTTTCATCCTTTCGTTCGCCATGCTGGGGCAGGTCGAAGGAGATGGTCTGGTATCCTTTCTCAGCAGCGATTTCAGCAATTCCTTCTGCTGATTCCTTGCAGGACATCTTTCCATGAACGCACAGATAAACCTTCTCTGATTCTTCGCCCCAGACAAGCGCTGGAATGCCCTCGATATTGATTTTCTCCACCTTCATCGCATTTCACTTCCGTTTCATGTAGTCAAACAGTCCTCACGGCAACAAACGGCTTACCTTGATTGGCGTTTCCAGTCTGCTTTCCGCATAGCGACGAAGCATCTCAAACAGGCGGCTGGGGGCCTTATCCAGCTTCTCCGACAGCGGATTTTTGATCACCCGGCACATCCAGATGTATTCTTCCATGGTAACCGGCCAGGTGGCACGGGAAGCGCAATTGTTGCAGCAAAACCCACCGGCAGCAATATCGAAAGTCCACGGCCCGCCCTCCGGCAGCGGCGTGCGGCAATGAGCACAACGGGTCATCCGGGGACGATAGCCCATCACATCAGCAAATTGCAGCAGATAAGCAGTTGTCTGCGTCAGCGGATCGGTGTGTTGGTTATAGGCAAGCAGATACAAGCCCCGCAGAAGCAGCTCGAACATCAGCCGTGCTTCCTGCCCGGGCTGCGCACCGGCATTGCAAAGGGCTGCCATATAGGTGGCGCAGGTGAGCCGGTAGGGTTCCAGACGGAGGGGATAAAAGGTATCGTCCAGCTGGCAGGAAGTGAGCGTGAACCGGTCGTTGGAGCGGTAGAGAACAAACTCGCCGTAGACAAACAGCTCGCTGGCGGGCATCAGTGCGCTTTTGGGGCGGCGGCAGCCACGGGACAGCGCATCAATCAGGCCGTATTCCGGGCTCAGGATGCTGAGCATCCGGTCATGATCCCGGTAATTGGCAAAACGAAGCACAATGCCCCGGGTGGTGATGGTGGCCATGGTCTCTCCCTCCCTGTAAGAATAGCAAAAGGGCTGCCCTGTAAAAGAGGCAGCCCTTTTGATTGTGGCATTAGCCGCGGACGGTCTCCACCAGCTTGGTGAAAGCAGCGGGATCGTTGACAGCGATGTCGGCGAGCATCTTGCGGTTGATGGAGATGTTCTTCTGCTTGAGACCATTCATCAGCACGGAATAGCTCATGTTGTTCATGCGGGCAGCCGCATTGATGCGGGTGATCCACAGACGACGGAAATCACGCTTGCGCAGGCGACGGCCCACATAGGCGTAACGAAGGCTGCGGGCGACCTGCTCGCTGGCAGCGCGGTACTGCTTGGACTTGGCGCCGAAATAGCCCTTGGCAAGCTTAAACACCTTGCGGCGTTTCTTATGGGCGTTAACAGCTGCTTTAATACGTGCCATATTCTTTATCCTCCTTGAATGTTAGCAAAGCTTATTTGTAGGGCAGCAACTTGCGGATGGTACGGGCTTCAGCCGCGTTATCCACGATGCCGTCCGCACGCAGGTGACGGGTGCGCTTGGTGGTCTTCAAATGCACCTGATGGTTGGCGTTCATCTGCTTGTGGGTGACTTTGCCATTCTTGGTGAAAGAAAAGCGTTTGGCTGCGCCGCGGTGGGATTTCTGCTTAGGCATAGGGGTTGTCCTCCTTCCGTATGCTATCCATAACCTGTCAGGCTTTTGCCTGAGGCGGGGATGGCTGGGTTAACAGGGTCAAATCATGTTTTCGCTTTCGCGCTTGACCTTCTTCTTGGGCTGGGGCTTGGCTTCCTTGGGAGCGTTCTGCTGCTGGGCTTCCTTGGCAGCCTTCTTTTCCTTGCGTTCCTGGCTCTTTTCGGCAAAGCTCTTTTTCTCGGCCTTGGGAGCAAGGATCATGATCATGTTGCGGCCCTCCAGCAGAGGACGGCGTTCCACAGTGCCGTACTCTTCAATACGGCTTGCGAAATCCTGCATGATCTTCATACCGATATCAGCGTGCGCGATCTGACGGCCGCGGAAGCGGATGCTGACCTTTACCTTATCACCATCCTGCAGGAACTTGACGGCATTTTTGAACTTGGTCTGCACGTCGTTTTCCTCGATGGTGGCGGAAAGCTGCACTTCCTTGAGCGTAACAATACGCTGATTCTTGCGCATATCGCGCTCACGCTTGGACTGTTCGTAGCGATGCTTATCGTAGTCCATCAGCTTGCAGACGGGGGGAGTGGCGTTGGCGGCGATCTTGACCAGATCCAGTCCGGCTTCTTCGGCCTTTTCCAGCGCTGCCCGGGTGGGCATTACACCCAGTTTGGTACCGTCTTCTGCGATCAGAAGCACTTCTTTATCGCGGATTTCTTCGTTGATCATCGGCTCGTTGATATCCATACACCTCCAAAAGTCTTTGGCGTTTCCCTGCTTGACGCACAAAAAAACGCCGGGCACACGCTACCCGCCGCATTGCACCCCATGGACTTATGTGCCATGACCGACGCAAGATGTTCGCGCGGTGAGAAGCGGGCAGCCTCTACTTACAAAAGTGAGTATACCATGCACCCGGAGGGATGTCAAGGAGTTTTTGATAACCAGAGAATTTTTTCTTCTCAAACTATTGATTTGAAAAAGGTGGCGACAAACGGTAGCAGTATCTTCTTGCTGCACAAGGATTCCGAAACCACCGTACACGCTGCCGGCTTCAGAAGGCAATCAGAGGGACCCCTCCCCTCCGATTGCCTCCTAAAGCTTGTCGCAGTCTGAGATGGCGTCAATTATGATGCTATCTTTCCTGTAATCCAATTATTCTGTGGTTTGATGCAAATATTCATATACGATCATTGGATCATCCAGTTCGTAGGCGATGAAATCCACCTGTTCTTTCACCAGCTGACAATGTCGATAAATCTCAGTAAGTTCAAATGCAGATTTGTTTTGTCGCGCAATAACGATAAATGGTTTTTGGGGAATAAGATCCACTTGTTCCTTTTCAGTCAGCCAAGGCATGAACTGGAATCCATCGCCTTCGAAAACAATGGGAACCGTTTTCAGCTGTCCATTTGACATTTCTGTCAACACATTGCCAAACCAATAGGTACAATACCCCACATCATATCCTTCATCAACCAATTGTGCTCTGAGGGGCTCAAGTTTTGAAACAAGATTGACCCTGTCCCACCCCAAGCCTTCATAGTTCTGTGAATATTTGCTTGGCTTCAAAAAATACATGACATTAAAAGCACTATTTGCCAGCAAAACAATTGCGACAAAAACTGTAAGAATTCTGTTGGGGTATCCATAACGATTGGGCTTTTCCGGAACTGGATTGGTGAGTATGGCTCCAACCATTAGGAAAAACAATGGAAAAAACAAATTAACGTACAGTGTTGACCAACTGATGGAATCCACAATCATCAACATCAATACATACGCAATCGTTCCGCAAGGAAACAGCAATGTCAAAAAACGAGTACTGAATGATTGTTCATGTTCCTTTCCTATCAATGCACTACCCGCATAGATCGTAATCACACCTGCTGCAAGAAGCCCTAACAGCGAAAGAATACCAACTACCGATACAAGCAAAACATCTCTTCTGTATCCAAACATATGGAAAAAGCCAAACAGTGTTTCACTGAGTCTTGACAGGTCTTTCAATTCGATCATAGATTGCGAGTAGTCAGCAAACGAGTAAGCCTCCGCTAATCGAGAATTGACAATATAGCCCCCAAAAAACGCCAAACACCACGTTACAAACAACCCCATGACAAGCCAAAACGATGTGGGCTTCGGATCATTTTCTTTAGTAGGCTTTAGGAGTACAACGATGAGCGTCATCATTATCGGCAAATGTGTGATACAAATCTGACGAATACCGCACATACCACTGGCAAAGGACAGGCTCAGTCCAAGCATAAAATGAAAAACAAACGAAAGCTTGTTGCCTTTTTGCTCTATGTCTTTCAAAAGAGCCAAAAAAAGCGCAATAATCAAAAAGGAGATGACGATATATGTTATGTAATATACATGGTACAGAATGATCCGGCCATATGCAACCGACATAGGTAACAGCAGCAAAGAACCACCCAAAAGATATGCTTTCCGATTCAGTTTGGCTGTTTTGCATACATACCAGTAAGACAACAAAAGCAACGCCTGCAGAATCAATGTACCAAAAAAGCGTGTGTGACGCCACACGGAAAACAGGCGGAACAATGGTGCAAAAATCAGTTGCGTACCCAAAACACAAAGTTCTGTAGAATAATGCCAGTCAGGAGAAATTATCCTGCCGGTCTCACTCAAATGCTTAGCCAACGCCAGTTCGCTGGATGCATCACTATCCAGCATTTGAAGTGATGTATGAAAAACGACGATGCCGCTGGTTATGCAACTTACAAAAAACAATGCTATCAGCAGCCAATCCACCCATGAAAACGTATGAATCTTTGCTCGAAGTCTCAAACGCTGCCTCATTGAAAAAATGCATCCTTTCATTCTGGAAATCCATTATTTTACAAGTATAGCACTCTTTGTTGTTTTTTGTCAAAAATATGTACTTTTCATCACTCCACCAACGTAACCCCCATCAGCCCGGCAAGTGCCGGCAGCTGCCCCGAAGCAAGCTGCAAGCCATACAAATCCGGCAAAGTAATGCGGATGCCCTCTATACGACTCCGGCTCAGATCCTGTCCCTTCAGGGGCGTAAAACTCCATTCAGACTGGGTCAGGTCAGCATCCTCAAAGGCAACTCTCCCCAGCTTTCCGTTCACCCACAGGCTTTCCCGCATCCGGCAGGTCGCAAAGCGCACTCTGTCCAGCTTGCTTTCAGCAATGGAAAGGTAGTCCATCATGCAGTGATCAAAACAAACATCCGTCAGCGCTGCCTTTTCCAGCCCCAGGCCTGTCAGATGGCAATCCGCAAAGCGCACCCGCTTCATGGCTGCGCCACACAGGGCCAGATTGCTCATCTCGCATTTGACAAACTCGCAGTCCACAAAGCTCATCCGGGATGGCTGAACCTCCTCAAAAGTGCATCGGTCAAAACGGCACGCCTTGAATTCCAGCACACCGCCGGTGACATTCCGCAATGTTTGCTGTGCGAACAGACGCCCGGTTACATCCTCGTCGTCATCCATAGCCTGAATGGCAGCCGCCTGCAACGAATAGTCATCCCGGAGCTTTTCCGGCAGGTTGGGAGCATCCAGTTTCCAGTCAGCCATTGTTTTCTTCCTTTCTGTACCGACAATCACAAAGCCCACTTTTCAATGGCATACGCCACGCCGTCCTCTGCGTTGCTCAGGGTAACAGCACGAGCAGCCGCCTTTACATGATCGGGGGCGTTGGCCATGGCAACCGAAAAGCCCGCACAACGGAACATACTCAGGTCATTGTCGTAATCGCCGATGACCATCACCTGCGTAAGATCAAATCCCCATTCCTGAGCCGCTTCCCGTACGGCCAGCCCTTTATCCACGCCGGCCGGCATCAGTTCCAGATTGTTGATCCAGGAGCTGGTCACCTGCAACGCATCGATGGCTTCCAATTCGCTGCGGATATGGGTCAGCAGGCCCTCGTCATCCTCAACACAAACGATTTTGTTGACCCCCTGCACGGCTAAAGCTGTCAAATCACCACCGAAGGTCATCACCGGCGCACCGGGGATATCCCAGTGCCCGCCCCAGTCGCAACGGCGCAGTTCCTTGGTGCCCTGAAAAATCACCACCTGATTTTTCAGGAACAGACCGTATGTTACATTGGATTTTGCAAACAAAGCGCCGCAGGCCAGCACCGTTTCCGGGGGCAGCGTATGATTGACATAGGGGTGTGACAGGGGCGAACGCTGGCAACAGCCACCGTTAAGCCCCAAAATGGCAATATGCTCCAGTCCGTTCTCCAGCGCAAACAGAGCAATGTCGCCGGGCATACGCCCGGAACAGATAGCCAGCTGAATGCCGGACTTCTGCGCATTCTGCAAAGCAAGGCGGTTGCCCTCGCTCAACTGCTGCGCAGGGTTCAGCAAAGTGCCGTCCATATCCATGGCAATCAGCCGAATGGTTGGTTTCATTGATCCATCACCTGTCAAAAAGATGGTTTCACCGTCAGTTTCAATTCGTTCAGATACGCCCAGCGGCCTTCCATTGCAAAGCGGAGTTCCGTGGCGCAGAGCATCAGACGGCGGGTTTTGTACTGCTTGTTGAAGGCCCGGTCGCCATACTGATCATCCCCCAACAGAGGATGGCCAATCGCCGCCATCTGTGCACGGATCTGGTGGGTTCGGCCGGTATGGAGTGTCACCACCAAACGGGCGCATTCCCCCGCTTCTGCCACCCGGTATTCCGTAATGATGGGCAGTGCACCGGGCGCTTCATGGGTCAGCACCTGCACCCGTGCTTTGGCCGCATCCTTGCGCAGCCATGCCCGCAAGGTTCTCTCCCGGGGCTGCGGCGTTCCCTTGACGATGCAGGTATACCGCTTATGGATTCTGTGATGATAGAAGCCTTCCTCCATGGCCAGTCGGGCTTCTTCCGTCCGTGCCAGCACCAGCAGGCCTTCCGTCTGGTTATCCAGTCGATGGCACACCACCGGGCAGGCTGCATCCGGCTGCTTTTGTTTGAGCGCCTGATGGGCCAGTTCCGCCACTGTGCATCCACCCTTACCATCCGTCTGGCAGCTGACACCGGCAGGTTTATGCACCACCATGATGTGCTCATCCAGATACACGATGGGCAGCGCAGGCGAGGTTTCCTCATAGGCGGTATACAGTTTCACTTCTGCGCCTGGAATCAGTTCTGCATCCCGGCTCACCCGCTGCCCATTCTGCTTCACATCACGCTTATCAAAAGCCTGACGCACAGCGTGGTCAGGCACTCCGGGCAGCATACGCCGGATGAGCGGATACAGCCGCCCCGGTTGTTGGTTTTCAGGAATCACAAATGTATACAGTTTCATTTATTGCACCCTTGCGGCTTTGAGGCCCACCCAGCGGGGCGTGCTCAGATACAGTTCCCTCAGTGCAGCGTCCATTTCCCTGGTGGGCATCTGCTGCAGCATGGCCTTCATGGCTTCGTACACTTCCCCGTAGGAATAATCCTGCTTGATGAGCAGCCGCAGATCCTCGGCGCATTCGTCCGGCTCATAATCGGGACGAACGGCATCCGTCAGCGCCATGGTCATCTGATCATGGGCCGGTATTTCTCCCGGCAGGATGTCCAGCCGCTGGTCGTATTCCGGCGCAGCAGCCCAGCGCTCCATGGGAATACTGAACATACTGGCAGCAATACCAAGCTGGCACGCTTCCATCTCCGGCGCAAGCACACCGCTGGGGCGTTGCAGTACAAGCATCCGCTCCGGGTCCACCAGCGCAGGATGCACCAGAATCATTTTTCCGTTCCCATCGGTAATGTAGTCAAACTGGGTTTGCATATACCGGCGGGCAATGTCATGCGCCATCCAGTCGTCCCGCTGAATCACATCTCCCAGAAACATTTCCATAGGACGTTTTTCATCCACCAATCCGGCAGTATACAAAAGGCTGAACACCACATTGTTGAAATGGTACAGCCGACGCTGACTGCCGCTGCCGATCCATTGCTGCTGGGCAAGTTCCAGCGGTTCCTTAAGGGCTTCAGGCAACGAAATGCGCCACCCTTCCCCTTCGGGGCAGACGCTGCACCATAGGCGCTTCACCAGCGACTCCACCGCACCGAACCGGGCAGGATCCTCCACAATGGCGGTGCCGCCTTCCTGCAAAAGCACCATGAGCAAATAGCGTTCGCTCACATCCAGAAACTGTGCTTCCAGTGGCAGGCGCGCCAGCACTGCTGCTTTCAATTCGCCGATGGTCAACAGCCGACGTCTGCCAAGATGGGTCGTATTGTCAAAAGAAGCATTCAGCAAGGCTTGTGCATCCTTGTCGGTGGCTTCCCGGTCAAACAGCGCCACTCCGGGAAGGGCGGACAGGCGGCGTTCGCACGCCTCAAATTGCCGGATGCGGAGCATGGTCATGGTCATATCAAAAGGGTCACCGTGAATCACTGCTTCCCGCAGCAAGCGCATCACTTCCTTTCGGTGAGGGTTGGGCAGATCATTCTGCCACAGGCAGCGAAACGGTCAGCATTTTTGCCGCCTCGTCCGCTGTAAAGGTCAGCCCGGTCAGTTCTGTCAGGTTGTCCGCAGGAACGTAATACAGACCGTCCGCCAGACGGATATCCTGATGTTCCAGTTCAACCGGTTCATTATCGCAGGTAATCACCAAGTCCTCCGGATCACCCGCCTGGTTTTCCGTAAAGGTCATACAGTAAAGATGCTCGCTGGTGGCAAATCCAATCTCGATTTTTTCCACGCTGTTATCGGAGCATACCACGAAGATGCCCTCTCCTTCCAGTACAGGTACCAGCGGAACATACAGGGCTTCCCCGTACTGATAGGGCAGCACAGGATGAGTGACCGTCTCCTTGCGGCCTTCCACGGCAACTACCAACGGCACATCCTGCTCTGTCAGCCGGATGACCCAGCCTTCCATGGCTTCAAATGCAGGTTCGGGGGTAGGTTCAGCCGGCGCAGGTTCCTCGGTAGCTTCCGGGTCGCTGGCCTGAGCATCAGGGGTGACCTCCGGCTCGGGCGTTCCTTCCGGCGCAGGGGTTTTCGTGGGAGACGGTGTTTCCGTGGGGGCGGGGGTAGTCTGTGGCTCTGTAACCGCCTCCGCTGTTTCCAGCGGCAGGGCTACCGTCAGCGCATCCGCTTCCGGGGAGGGCGTGGGGGTAGCCTCGGCAAAGCGCACCTGATTGCTGTCATAAAGCACGGTAAGGGTATGCTTGCCAGCAATGCCATCCGCCACAAGACCATGGTTGTACTGGAAGCGTTCCACGGCATATCGGGTCTGATTGCCGTAACGGCCGTCCAGATCCCCATCGTAATAGCCGTATTCTGCAAGGGTCTGCTGCAAACGGAGCACCGCATCGCCCTTATCGCCCACTTGCAGGGTTTTGTGTTCCGGATTGGGAGAAATCGCAATGGTCGGCACCGGCGTAGGCGAAGGCGTGACCACCGGCTGGACAGTTACCTGCGCCGTGGGGGCCGGTGTGTTATATTGCACCATAAAGCCTTCCGCATCCGGCATGGTCTGCACGGAGGATGCGAAAACCATCGTCATATACAGCACAAGCGTTTTCAGAAGATCCACTCGAATTCCTCCTTCTGCTTCTTGTTTCCACTATAGCTGCGGCATCAGGCACGGGCGGCAGGTTTGCCTTCCTTCCGGTAGGCTTTGCCATCCGCTTTGTAAATTCCCTTCAATTGCCGCCGTTTCACATCAGTGAACACCACGCCGCTGAGCTGTACTGCCCGCTGGCGAAGACCAGCCGCCACACCTGCCAGTTCCTTGGCGGTATAGCGCTGTTCCCTGGCTACCAGCACAGTCTGATCGGCTGCGCTGCCCACCAATGCTGCACCGCTGCCAAACGTGGCAGGCGGGGCGCTGAGAATCACATAATCATAAACAGCCAGCGCATCCTTCACAAAGGTGCGGAAAGCCGGGGATGCCGCTGCCAGACGGACTTCCTCACCTGTATGGCAGCAATCAATGAAATGAAGATTCACCGCAGGGGTCCGAAGAATTGCCATAGGCAAGTGGCTGTCATCCGTAAGGCAGTCCACCACATCCACCTGACCCGTAACACCCAGATAGCGTCCCAGAGAAGGCGCATCCCCATCCAGTTCCATCATCAGTACGGAATAGCCGTCCTCTGCCAGCGTCTGCCCCAGCAGCACGGCATAGGCAGGCGCATCATCCTCGGCACGGACGCCCGCAACCGCCATGGCGCAGCTCTGCATCCCGGCAGAGGAACGCAGGAACAAAGCGGATTCCTCTACTCCTTCCCGTACCAAACGATCCACATGGGCCAAAAGCCTGCCATCCGACAATTTATTTTTCTTCAATTTCTTTGCGCAATAAGCGCAGGCCTCGCCGCATTCTGCCACCTGTCCAGCCACAGGCATTTCCAGCTGCGGGTGCGGCGTCATCCAGCCCACATTTTCCCGACGGGAACCAAAGAGAACCGCCAGCAGGGAAAGAACCCCAAAGGTGGCCAGCATGGCGAGAAGAATACGCACATAATCGGATTTTCCATCAGGTTGTGGTTGCAAGCGGGCACGGCTGACCGTGCGAACCGTGGAAACGCCCAGCAGGCTTTCAGACTGTGCCACCAGCCTGTCCCCCACTGCATCCGCCAGACCGCAGACAATCATGGCATCCGGGCCGGCAGCACGAATAACCACCATATGATCCGTGGCGTTACCCCGGGCGCTGATGAAGGTCTTGCCATCGCTTTCCTGCTCCGCTACCACCTGATTGCGGAAGTCCTCATCATCCAGCAAATGGTTGTAATCCCTCAGCAGCATCCACATACTCAGAGGCGCAGGGGTCTTTCCGGCGTCATCCTCCCGGACGGCGCACAGTGTGTATTCCGCAACAAACCTCTCCGGCTCATAAAACATGATGTAAATAGCTGCCGCCAGTGTTACAGCAAACGTAAGCACAAGAATCCAGCCCATGGCCCTGCCCCATCTGCGGCCTGCCCTGCGGAACATCCCATCGCCTCCCTTGCATTTCATCCCATCATAGAATAGCACGCAGCGAAGCAAATGACAAGGGTATGCAAAGCTGCTTTCCGCTTTTCTTGACAGCCGTCCCCGCAGGAAGTATGATATAAAAGTGGGAACATTGCGGTGTTTCGCAATGTTCCTGACATCCTGCAAGCCTGAAGGTGAAACGAATGAAAGATTTGAAACGTCACCGGTTATTTTGGAAGATTCTTTATGCCATTCTTCGCCCCTTTATCATGCTGAAATTTGCCTACAGCGCCGATGATGCTTCCCGTGAGGAACCCTGCCTGATCATTTCCAACCATGTTTCCAACTGGGACCCCTTCTTTCTGGCCATGAGTTTCCGCAAGCAGCATATCTCCTATGTTGCCAGCGAGCACCTGTTCCGTATGGGCTGGCTGAGCCGCCTGATTCAGTGGCTGGTAGCGCTGATTCCGCGCCGCAAGGGTTCCACCGGCATGGATACCGCCATGACCTGCCTGCGGCAGCTGCGTGCAGGGCAGTCAGTGTGCATTTTCGGTTCCGGCGAAACCACCTGGGATGGTCTCACCGTGCCGGTGCTGCCCGCCACCGCTATGCTGGCTCAGGTAAGCGGCGCAACGCTGATCACCTACCGCATTGAAGGCGGTTATCTGACCAATCCCCGCTGGGGCAAAGGGTTGCGCCGGGGCAAAATGCACGGCGGCGTGGTGGGGGTATACACTGCCGAACAGCTCAAAGGTATGAAGAAAGAAGAGATTCTTTCCATTATCAACAGCGATATCAATGAGGATACCTGGGCCAACCAAACCGCCACTCCCGTGGCCTACAAGGGCAAAAACCGTGCACTGCATATGGAATCCGCCCTGTTCATCTGTCCCGTGTGCAAGCAGGTGGGCACGCTGAAAACCAGCGGCGACCACATCCGCTGCCAGTGCGGACTGGATCTCCTCTTTACCGAAACCGGCTTTTTCGAACCCGCCGAGCCCTTTGCCACCATCGCCCAGTGGGATGCCTGGCAGCTGGAGACCTTCCGTACCGGCGACTATCAGCAGCCTGAGGCCGGTATTGCCGATGACGGTGTTACTTATATAAAGGTAGAGAATGACCACAACACCAGCCTGCTGGCGCAAGGCCGTCTGACCCTGAACGATGGCGGGATGACCATCGGGGAGCACACCCTGCTGCTTGCCGATATTTCCAACATGGCCATTGTTCGCACCAACCGCCTGATTTTCTCCATGAACGGCGATTACTACGAACTCAAGAGCAAAACCCCGGGCTGCTGTATGCGCAAATACCTGCTGGCCTGGCAGAATGCCAAGGATGCCGCGCAGAAAACGCAGGCCGAAGCATAACCAATGTTCACCAGCCTCCCTGTCCACAGGAAAGGGAGGCTGATTTTTTGCATACAAAAAGCCCGGCTTTTCCATAACCGGGCTTTGGGGTGTCATTTCATTTACTGAAAAATCGTCTCCATCTTCTCACACCAGCTGGCAGCATCCAAGTAACCGCTCAGCAGATCGTAAACTGTTTCCAGCAACAGAACAGAGTCCTCGCCCACCAAGGCGGTGTTGCCCCAGAGCAGAAAGGATTCCGCTGAGGATGTAGCTTCCACAATCTGCATCATCACAGGATTCAGGTCAGTATAAGCTGAAAAATCCGCCCGCCAGGCAGGTAAGCCTGCGCCGTGGATATAACCGTTGCGGGACATCCCCTCTGCCAGAAACTGTGCCAGCAGGAAGGCCTCCTCCGGATGCTCCGTATGGGCCGAAACAGAGAATCCCTCTGCTGCGCCGCCCATAAGCTGATGATCGTACCCTCTGCCAACCGCAGGGAATACCACGGCTTTTACCTTCTGCTGCATCTCCGGCGACAGGGAACCGGCAAACCACTGACCATGTACATACATGGGAATCTGTCCATCAAAGTAGGCCTGTTCCGATTCCGCCCGGGTCAGCTCATTGGCATTGGGTGGGAAAGCGCCCATATCAATCAGCTGCTGGAAAGCAGCCATCCCCTCCTGAATACCGGGGTTCATGAAGGTACCGCCGGAGGTTTTGTAGTACGCCGCACGGCAGGCGGCATCCCCGGCAAAACGCAGGGTGATTATGTCCGCATACATATTGGTGGGCCATTGATCCTTGCCGCCCACAGTCATGGGGATTACCCCTGCCGCCTTGAAGGCTTCCACTGCTGCAAGCAGCTCCTCCCAGGTTTCGGGAATCTTGACCCCATGCTTCTCAAACAGCTCGGTATTGCAATACAAAACAGAACAGGCTTTTGTGTAAGGCAGCTGATAAATCATGCCGTCGAAGGTCATATCGATCAGGGTGCCGCCTTCGATACGGGCCAGCACATCATCGGTCAGATAGGCATTCATGGGCATCACATCGCCGGAATCCACCAACGTTTCCAGAAGGCCGCCTGCATTCCAGTAAAACACATCCGGCAACCTGTCCTCTTCCGCCAGGGATACGCCCAGTTCCTTCCACCGATCCACGTCTTCCTGATTGGAGATCACTTCGATCCAGGGATAAGCCATCTGGAATTCAGCGATGGTCTGCAAGTATGGAATTTTATTGGCTTCTGAATCAGCCGACCAGATTGCCGTAACGTGCAGGGTTACCTTCTCCTGCGCAATTGCCGGCGATAAACACAGCATCATAACCAAAGACAAAACCAAAGCGACAATTCTTTTCATCCTTGGTCCCCCTTGTATCTTCCATTGTGACGGATACACGCCAACTCTTTTCTTAGGGTATCATAACGGCATTGGAAACGCAAGGTCTTTTCACAATTCCGTTTGATAACGTTCTTGCGTAACCGACCATACCATAAGCCCCGTTATTCCTTGCGGGCAGCCTCCACCACTTTGCGGTAGGGCCCGATCATGCCCTCGTTCATCTTGTTGCCCATCTTGGCCTTGATCTTTTTGGAAGAAAGAAGAGCGCCCACCAGATACATCTTCAGAATAAGACCCTTGTTCTTCTGGGGGAAGTCATATTCACCATGCTGTTTGTAGAAACGGTGATCCGCCTTCATCATGCCCTGCATCTGATAGATCAGGTCACGGAAAATCTTCATACCGCCAACGCCGAGGAAGTTTTTGGGCTGATGATAGCGGGTTTCCAGCATACGCTGCAAAGTGGCTGCCATCTGATCGATGGCGGCATTGGGATTGTCTTCATCCGTGGCTATGCCGGCCAGCGGATTCTGCCCCACCTGAGCCCGTCCCTCCAGAATGGTTTGCAGATTGCTCTCCAGCCGGTAATTACCGCTGACCAGATAGCCGACAGGCATTCCCACCGTTACCGTGCGGTGGCCGTTGCAGAACTGGCGGTCATCATACATCTTGAAGCGTGCGCCCATGGAATGATCCCGGATGGTAAAGGCGTAGACAATCGCTTCGCCGGACTGTACCTGATTACGCAGGAAATCGTCAAAGCCATCCTGATAGATGCACTTGCCATCCGTTGCGCAGTTGAAGCAGCCCAGACAGCCGCCTTTGAAAGGATACTCCTGCAAATTGATCATCCGGGTCTTGCGGGGCATCACCTGACGGAAGCGTTCGATCATACCGGCAAGCTGGGTATCCTCCGGCAAGAGGTCGGCAACGATAACAACATCACCGGGTTTCCCTTCATTGCCATCCTCTGCATTCTGAACAGGCACTTCCACGGCCTTGGGCTGTGTGGGCGCTGTCTGCGTGAGCACAGGCTCGCTGTATCCCTGCTCCATGCACCACAGCACATGACTCAGGAACAACTCCGCTTCCTGCTGCCCATTCTCCGTCAACAAATCATCCATATCCGCCGACAGGCCCCGAAGGGTTTTCATGCCCATATCCTGCGCATTATCCTGCACATAGCGGTGAGCCGTCACATCATAAAAATGTTTGGACGTGCTGATCTGGCTCATGTATTTTCCAGCCACGGGAGCGCTGTGTTCCTTCATCAGCTCAATAAAGCGGTGGAGCTGGCAGGGCGCGATGAAGGTGTACACCGGGTAGGCAAACAACAGCAAATCGGCCTTCTCCATTGCTTCCAGCGCAGGCGAAAAATCCTTCTCCAGCGCCTTGATACGATGACCGGCATGGATCACCTCAAAAGTATGCTCTGGATGGCGGTTCTTCAAATACAATGCGGTTTGCAGGGTGATGCTGTACTCTCCCTTGGGGCTTCCGTTGATCACCAGAATATTCATGCGTATGCCTCCATGGCTGCTCGCAACAGCTGCCTTTTTCATTTGTAATAACAGATGGTTTCTATCCATCCACCCTGTTTTCCTGCTGATCGGATATGATTTCTCTGCGAATCACAAAAGGAAAACCGGTTACAATCCCTTGCTGTAACCGGCTTTCATCATCAACCCTTATCGGATAAAGTTGGTGAATACCTTCTGATTTTCCGGCGGCTGAATACCGTTTTCCTTCGCCAGCTTAATGCACTTAAGCAGCCACGCCATGTTCTTACCCAGATTGGTCATGGTCTGCAGGCCTTCCGTGTCCTGCTCCACTTCCTCCGGGGTATGGCCATGCACGTGATTCCAGTAGGTGGAGGACACCACCGGCATCTCGTTAAGGGTGAAATGTTTGTTGATCACATCAAACGAGGCGGTGTTGCCTGCCCGGCGGGCACTGAGCACAGCAGCAGCCGGTTTGAAGCGGAAGTTCCTGCCGCTGGCATAAAACGCCCGGTCCATAAAGCTCATAAGGCGTCCGCTGGGATGTGCGTAATAGACGGGTGAGCCGAAAACAAAACCATCGAATTCAGCAGCGCGAATGCCAAACGCCGCAGCCTCATCATCGATAACGCAGCGGCCCAGTTTGCCGCACTGACCGCAAGCCAGACAATCGCTGATGGGCTTGTTGCCAATGAACAGGGTTTCCGTTTCGATTCCTTCCGCTTGCAGGGCTTTGGCAACCTCCTCCAGCGCACGGGCAGTGCAGCCGTGTTCCCGGGAGCTGCCGTTGACCAACATGACTTTCATCTTTGATCATCCTCCTGAAAATGGGTTCCATGAATGTGCTGTATTTAGTCTATGGAAGGAATACACCTTTCATGACCCGGCACTATGGAAAAGGGCTGCACGCTGGAAGCCCACAGGTTATCAAAAAAGTGCGGGGCGCAGGGGTATCATGCCCCTGCCGGGTGTGGGCAGAGCCCACAAATCTTGCTGAGGGCTGCCAGATTGCAGCCCTTTCAGCGGAACCATCAGCCCAACTGAACCGTCAGTTCCTTATCGGTCTTGTTCAGGGTGAAGGTGGTCTCCATGCCGTCGCACTTGAGGCTGTACAGGCCGCGGAAGCCTTCCACGCTGACCTGACTGTTTTCATCGGTCATCAGGGTCAGATTGGTATGCCAATCCTTGAGCACACGCTGCTTAAGCGCTTCGTAAGAGGGCTTGGGGGTACCGTCCTTATGCACCAGACCGGAGGGAGCGCCCAGCCAGGCGCCATCTTCAAAGTCCCACGTGGTGAAGGCTTCCACCTGGGGATGGGCAAAGAGGGTATCCAACATGGTGAGCAGGTCTCTGGCCTGTCGGTCCTCGCCTTCGGGCGTGGAGGGCCATTCGGGCACCTGCCAATCGTTCAGGTCAACGATATGGGCGGGCATCAAATCGCCGGAAACAAAGGTGTTTTCCGTGAAATGCATAGGCTTGCCAAAGGAAGCAAAGCGATCCAGCACTTCCAGCAGCTTGTCCATGCCCCAGAAGCCCTGATGCTGGTGGGACTGGATGCCGATCACATCAATGGGCACGCCGGCAGCCAGACAATCTTCGATGAGCTGGCGGTAGCTTTCACTGGTGTTGAAGTCGTTGAGCAGCAGTGTGGCGTTGGGATCCATCTGGCGGGCCATATCGAACACTGCCTTCACCAGCGGCACCCGGCCCATTTCCTGACACAGGCGGGTAATGGCGTTTTCCTGCTTCTCAAAAATGGGCATGATGACCACTTCATTGATCACATCCCACAGGGTGACATAATCATGGAATGCGCCGATTTCACGACGGATGCGGGCCAGCTGATTTTCCAGCACAGCCTTGTTATCCTTTTCCAGAAGCCACAGGGCGGATGCGGTATGCCAGCACAGGGGGTGGCCCTTGACGGTATAGCCGTTTTCCTTGAGGTGCTTGGCGGCACGCAGGGTCTCTTCCTCTTTGGTCTGTCCTTCCACAGGCTCATAGCGGCCCTGATAGAAAGGCAGCGTGGCGTAGTTGAATACCGGGCTCCACAGGTCCCAATACTTCTGGAAGGTTTCCTTCAGCTGGGGCGGCGTGGCGGGATTGAGCAGCATTTGCAGCCAGAAGCAGCCGCTGCCGAACAGGAACTCATGGCGGGAAAGATCCACTTCCACTTTGCGGCCGGGCATGGGGTTGCCCTTGGCATCCTTCAGGGTCAGGGTGGCGGTGGACAGACGATGGGTATACTGTGACATGACAGAAACCTCCTTGTATGCAATTACATTGCGGGATTTGTTTTTATCATATCATTTCAAATCCAATGTGACAAGTGTACTTTTGCTGTTCGGAAAAAAGACAAATATTGTTGTTCGATGGCTGAATGTTAGCATACACAAGCAAAAATGTTAACAATTCGATGGGAAAAGCAAACGTTTGAATTGCATCATTCTTTTTTGAAAACACAAGAAAAATCTGCTTTTGTGCTTCATTCCTTACCGCTTTCAAAATATGTCATGAAATATGAAATTTTTTTCACATTTCACCGAATTAGGCTAATTGTAACTTAACAGATTAAGAAAAGGCTTGCATTATCGCCCCAAAACAATATGAAAAATCGTTTTCGACCATTTTCGGCACGGTTGACAGAGAAATGAAGAATCGGTATAATTTCGTATATCGTTGCGTTACGAATGGTTCAATCAACGTGGATTTTGTCTGCTGGTGCAGATGGAAACTTCGTAGCGGCAACCTTTTTTTCCGTTATGAAAAGGAAAAAGAGTGAATCATTGCTGCCTGCTCTGGGCAGCAAACCGGGAGAGAAAGCTTCATGGGAACGAAAACACGGGGCGTACTGATTGGTATCATTTGCGCAGTGGTCGTTATCGCTGGGCTTCTTTTGCTTTCACAGGGTGAAACCAGCTTCCACGCCAAGTATGAAGGCGTGGATCTGTCCACCGATGTGGAAGGCATTGGCCGCACCGATACCTACAACGGCTATCTGTCTGCCCATGCCGGCGTCAGCGCAGGTACCGAAATGGTAGAACTGGATCTGACCGCCTTCGAGGGGGATGGCGAGGTATGCCAGGAGGATGGCGCACAGTGCGTCTATACCGCCGATACCAACATGACCACCTGGAAGGTGACCCTGCCGCAAGAAGGTATGTACAACATTCTTCTGGATTACAAAACTGTAGATTCCCGGGGCGTGGATGTTGAGCGTGCAGTGTACATCAACGGCGAATTGCCTTTCGCCGGTGCCGCTACACTGCGCTTTTCGCGCCTGTGGACCGATGATCCTGAGGATTTTGCCGAGGACGGCTCTTTCCGCAAGGATAATCAGGGCAACCACATCCGCCCCTCTCAGGTCGAGCGTTTCGAGTGGCAGCAGGCCTATTGCCGGGACGACATGGGCTATACCACCGAGCCGTACCGCTTCTATTTCCAAGCGGGTGAAAACACCTTGTCTCTGGAAGCGGTCAACGAGCCTGTGATTCTGCGCTCCATCAAGCTGGTGCCTGTGGTGGAAAAGCAGGATTATTCCGCTTATCTGGCTGCTCAGCCTCAGGTTGAGATGAGCGAGGAAGCCAAGCAGTGGTCTCTGACCCTGCAGGGCGAAAATGCCCAGCTGCGCTCTTCTCCCTCTCTCTATCCCCGCTACGATCACGCCTCTCCGGTAACGGAGCCCTATGACGTGAGCAAAACCACGCTCAACTACATCGGCGGCGATCCTTGGAACACCGCCGGCCAGTGGGTGCAGTGGGATTTTGAGGTGCCCGAGGATGGTTACTATTCCATCACCATCAAGGCCCGTCAGTCCTATCAGCGCGGCGCTCTTTCCTGCCGCAGCGTATACATCGACGGCGAGATTCCCTTCGATGGTCTGGCTGAGGTATCCTTTGGCTATGATACCAGCTGGCAGCTTTGCACGCTGGCTGACGGTGAAGGCGTGCCCTACCGCTTCTATCTGAGCGCCGGTAAGCACACCATCCGTCTGGAAGCCACGCTGGGCGCCATGGGCGATATCCTGACGGATATGGAAGAAAGCATCTTCCGTCTCAATCAGATCTACCGCAAACTGCTGGTGCTCACCGGTGTGAACCCTGACCGTTTCCGTGATTACAATCTGGCCAAGGTCTATCCCGATGTGCTGGAAGCCATGGATCTGGAATCCAAGCGCCTGTACAAGCTGGTGGATGACACCGTTGCGCTGACCGGGCAGAAGAGCGACCGTGTTGCTGTTGCCCAGACGCTGGCTGTACAGCTGGAGCAGTTCGTGGAGCACAACGAGCGCATTACCCAGTCCTTCGTCAACTTCAAGGACAATATCACTTCTCTTGGTACCGCCATGCAGAACATGGCTGAAACCAAGCTGGATGTGGATACGATCATCATCAGCGGCGAAAATGCCGAGCTGCCCAAGTTCAACGACGGCTTCTTCGCCCGTATGGCTCACGAAGTCCGTGCCTGCATCGCTTCCTATTTTGTGGACTACAACTCCCTGGGCGATGTGTACGACGAAAACGCCAACGACCTGATCGAGGTCTGGCTGGTTACCGGCCGTGACCAGAGCACCGTGCTCAAGACCATGGTGGATGACAGCTTCACCCCTGCCAGTGGCATCAAGGTCAACGTGAAACTGGTTGCCGCCGACGCCATCCTGAACGCTGTTATGGCCGGCAATGGCCCCGATGTTATTCTCAGCGTGGACGGCTGGTTCGCCGCCAACTACGCCATGCGTAACGCCGTTGAGGATCTGACCCAGTTTGAGGACTTTGAAGAAGTGGTGGCTCCCTTCTATCCCAGCGCTCTGGTGCCCCTCAGCTACGACAACGGCACCAAGGAAGGCGTTTACGGTCTGCCGGAAACCCAGATTTTCTCCGTGCTGTTCTACCGTGAGGACATTCTGGAGGAGCTGGGTCTGGAAGTACCGCAGACCTGGGATGACCTGATTGCCATCCTGCCCACCATTCAGGGCAACAATATGTCCGTGGGCGTTCCCTTCCCCGATATCAATACCGTGGATATGTCCGGTTTCAACTCTCTGATTTATCAGAACGGCGGTGCCATTTACAGCGAAGACAAGCAGCGCACTGTCATTGACAGCGAGGCTGGCGTATCTGCCTTCAAACTGTACACCAGCCTGTACAACGATTACGGCCTGCCCACCATCTTCGACTTCGTCAGCCGTTTCCGTTCCGGCGAGATGCCGGTGGGCGTTGGCCAGTACACCCTGTACAACACCCTGACGGTTTCTGCTCCTGAAATCCGTGGTCTGTGGGACTTCACCCTCTACCCCGGCACGCTGAAGGAAGACGGCACCATCGATCGCTCTGTGCACGCCAACGGCGCTTGCTGCATGATGGTCGCCACCGACGACGAAAACATGAAGAAGAATGCCTGGGAATTCATGAAGTGGTGGGTTTCCACCGATTCTCAGGTGCGCTTCGGCCGTGAGATGGAAAGCGTGCTGGGTTCCTCCGCCCGCTATACTACCGCCAATACCGAGGCGTTGGAACAGCTGGCCTGGTCCTCCGATCAGCTGGCAGTGCTCAAGGAGCAGCAGAGCTGGGGCCGCGGCTTCCCGGAAATCGCCGGCGGCTACTCCACCACCCGCCACATGACCAACGCCATCCGCAAGGTGATCAACACCAAGGAAGATCCCCGCGAGACGCTGCTCACCTACACCCGCACCATCAACGATGAAATCGAGATCAAACGGCGCGAATTCGGGCTGCCGATTGACGGAGAGGAGGGAACGAAATGAACCAAGTACAGACCGGTTCCTTCGGCAAGCGGTACCTGACCATGAGGTCCGAAAAGCTCCAGTATGACCTGGCAAAAGCCAAGCGCATGAAGGTGTGTTACCTGTTCCTGGCACCCTATGCCATTCTGTTCTTCACCTTCTTCATTCTTCCCATCTGTACATCCATTTATTACAGCTTCACCTACTACAACATTCTGGAGCCTGCCCGCTTTGTGGGCGTGCAGAACTACATCAATCTTGTTCTGCAGGATGAAGTATTTCTCACGTCGGTGAAAAACACCTTTGTAATCGCAGTTATCACCGGCCCTGTGGGCTACATCCTCTCGTTCATGTTCGCCTGGTTCATCAACGAGCTGCCCAAGTGGCTGCGTGCCATCGCTGTTGTGGTGTTCTACGCTCCCAGCATCGCCGGCAATGCCTACTCCATCTTCTCCATCATCTTCCGTGGCGATGCCTACGGTTACCTGAACTCCATCCTGCTGAACTTCGGCTTCATCGATGCGCCCCTTTTGTGGCTGGTGGACCCCAAGTACATCATGCCTGTTCTGATCGTGGTCATCCTGTGGATGAGCATGGGTACCGGCTTCCTTTCCTTCGTGGCCGGTTTCCAGGGCATTGACAAGAGTATGTACGAAGCCGGTTATGTGGATGGCATCCGCAACCGCTGGCAGGAGCTGTACTACATCACCCTGCCCAGCATGAAGCCCATGCTGCTGTTCGGTGCCGTTATGAGCATCACTTCCGCTTTCAACGTGTGCGACGTGCCCCGTGCACTGGCTGGTTACCCCTCCACGGACTATGCCGCCCGCACGGTGGTTACCCACCTGTTCGACTACGGTTTCAGCCGTTTCGAAATGGGTTACGCCTCCGCCATTGCCACGCTGCTGTTCATCGTAATGATTCTGTGCAAGAAAGTCATTTCTGCCGCACTGGAAAAGGTAGGTACCTGATATGAGCGAGTTTAACAAGATCAAATCCAACGGTACCTCCCTCATCAACAAGAAAAAGGTGAAGGGTTACCTGCTTTCCGATGAAACCCAGGCCATTTTCTACACCAAAAAGAACGAAGCAGTTCTTACCATCCCCTATACCGAGCTCAAGCAGCTCAGCAACACTCGTCATGGCGGCCTGTCCAGCACCATCACCGCCAAGCTGAAGGATGACAGCGAGTACAGCTTCACCCTGATCGAAGGCCAGAAGGTCTACAACAACATGGACAAATTCTGGCTCAACAAGCCTCTGCAGAACTACAGCCGTGCTGATGAGCTGCGCCGTCTGGCTGAGCTCCGCGGTGAAAAGGTGCAGAAGGTCAAGAAGCATCTGGTGAAGCGCCGCCATCCCAACCGTTCCATCGGCGGCGATATCGGTATCTATCTGATGCTGATTGTCATTGGTCTGCTGATGGCCTTCCCGCTGATCTTTGCAGTGGGTTCTGCCCTCAAGCCGCTGGATGAACTGTTCCGCTTCCCGCCCACGATCCTTCCCCAGCACCCCACCCTGGACAACTTCTCCGACCTGCTGGTGACCATGGGCCAGAGCTGGGTTCCCTTCAGCCGCTACCTGACCAACACCGTGTTCGTCACCTTTATGGGCACTTTCGGTCATCTGATCATCGCTTCCATGGCAGCCTTCGTGCTGGCCAAGTATGATTTCCCCGGCGGCCGGGTGTTCTTCAACATCGTCGTAACGGCGCTGATGTTCTCCGGCTACGTGACCGGCATTCCCAACTACGTCATCATGAGCAAGCTCAAGATGATCGACACCTACTGGGCCCTGCTGCTGCCCGCCTTTGCTGCTCCCATCGGTCTGTTTATGATGAAGCAGTTCATGGAGGGCCTGCCCACGGCGCTGATCGAAGCCGCTCACATTGACGGCGCAGGCGAGTTCCGCATCTTCTGGAGCATCGTGATGCCCAACGTGAAGCCCGCCTGGCTGACGGTGATCATCTTCTCCGTACAGAGCCTGTGGAACAACTCCGCTGCCACCATCATCTACTCCGAAGCCAAGAAGACGCTGGTTTACGCCCTGCAGCAGATTCAGGCCGGCGGTATCGCCCGTACCGGTCAGGCTGCGGCCGTTACCGTCATCGTCATGGCTGTTCCCATCATCATCTTCGTTCTGAGCCAGAGCCAGATTCTCGAAACCATGGCAAGCTCCGGTATCAAGGACTAATTTCCCCCGGATCATTCCAATGGTTTCTACATTATCAGAACAGGAGGGTGAAAAACCGTGAAAGTCATGTACAGGCTGATGGCACTGCTCATGATCCTTATGCTGCTTGCCGGGATGACCAGCGCATTTGCTGCTGACGACGGTTATCCCAGCTCTTATACCTACAACTACGACTATTGGGGCGACGTCCGTGAATCTCCGGACGCCTATCGTGTGGATCAGGTCATCCACAGCTCTGCACTGGGGCTGGAAGTGGCCATGAAGCGCCCCCAGAGCCTCTTTGTGCAGGGGCAGGATCTCTATGTGTGCGATACCGGCAACAACCGTATTCTGCACCTCACCCGTGGCGGAGACGGCTTCCATCTGGTCCGCATCATCGATACCATTCAGGGTGCCGAACCTGCCACCTTCAACACCCCCAGCGATGTTTTCGTGGATGAAGAAGGCAATATCTACATCTGCGATACCAACAACCAGCGTGTGGTGATGGTGGATAAAGATCTGAATTTCCTCAAGGCGTTCACCAAGCCCACCGACTCCACCTTTGACCAGAGCCTGAACTTCCTGCCCAACAAGCTGGTGGTGGATACCTCCGGCCGTGTGTTCTGTCTGGCTACCAACGTCAACAAGGGTCTGGTGAAGTTTGAGTCCGACACCACTTTCACCGGCTATGTGGGCGCCAACAAGGTTGTCTACAACTTCGCCGAGTATATCTGGAAGGAATTCTTCACCACCAAGGCCCAGCGTGCCCAGCAGGAATCCTTCGTTCCTACCGAGTACTGCAATGTCTACATGGATGAGGACTCCTTCATCTACGCCACCAACATCAGCTTTGAGGAAGGCGACCTGATCTGGGACAAGGCCATGCCCATCCGCCGCCTCAACGGTATCGGCAATGATATCCTCATCAAGAATGACCGCTATCCCCCCATCGGCGACCTGTACTGGATCGAAGGCAGTGTGGAACAGGGGCCGTCCAAGCTGATTGATATCACCGTGCTGGAAAACGATATCTATGTGGCGGCAGACCGCACCCGTGGCCGCATCTTCGGATATGACAGCCAAGGCATCATGCTGTGGGCCTTCGGTAGTCTGGGCAACACCAATAACACCTTCAACTCTATCATTTCCATTGAGCACATGGGCCGTGACCTGATCGTTCTGGACCAGACCGAAGCCGATATCACTGTGTTCACCCCCACCGAATACGGCAACCTGATCTACGATGCCAGCGCCGATTACCTGCGCGGCGATTATGACGGTTCTGCTGAAAAGTGGGAGGAAGTGCTCCGTTTCAACGCCAACTACAATCTGGCTTTCATCGGCATCGGCCGCTCTCTGATGCGTCAGGAGAAGTTCAAGGAAGCCATGGATTACTTCGAAATGGCTCATGACCGTGACAATTACGGCCGTGCCTTCCGCCAGTACCGCAAGATCTGGGTGGAGGAAAACATCGGCTGGATGGCCCTTGTACTGGCTGTGGTCATGATTGTGCCGCTGATCATCCGTACCATCAAGAGAACAAGAATGGAGGTGGAAATCTATGAACGCAGCAAAGTTGGAAAGTAAGCCCATGAGCCCCCGCAAAGAAAAGTGGAACCAGTTCACGGACTCCATGAAGTATGCTTTTCATGTGATTTTCCATCCCTTCGATGGCTTCTGGGATCTGATCCACGAAAAGCGGGGCACGCTGGCTGCTGCCACCACATGGCTGGCCCTGTTCCTGATCACCCGTGTGCTGGAGCTGATGTATACCAACTTCCAGTTCATCAACGCTCCGCTCCAGTACATCAATGTGTTTGAGCAGATGGCTTCCCTGCTGTTCCCCTTCCTGATCATGTGTCTGGCCAACTGGAGCCTGACCACCCTGTTTGATGGCAAGGGCCGCTTCAAGGACATCTACATGGCCATGTGCTATGCCCTTGTCCCTTACACCCTGATCCATCTGCCCCTGATCTTCGTCAGCAACATAATCGCTTTTGACGAAGCCGCCTTCTATGATGTACTGCTGACCGTATCCACCGCCTGGTGCGTACTGCTGGTGTTCATCGGTTTGATGCAGGTGCACGATTACGGCCCCGGCAAGACCATCATCTTTGTGATCGCCACCATTCTGGGCACCCTGATCATCATCTTCCTGATTCTGGTGTTCCTGAGCCTGCTCAGCGATGCATTGAGCTATTTCGTATCTCTCTACCGTGAGATCGCATTCCGATTGTATTAAAGGAGGGAAGAAGACCGTGAAAAAGAAGAAATTCATCTGGCGCTTGCTTCCCTGGCTCATTGTGCTGGCTTTGCTGGCTGCGCTGGTGGTATTTGTGGGCATTCCCCTGTTTGCCCCCGAAGTGCCCCGGGATATCCCTGCGCCCCAGGTTTCTTTCTACGATGGCGACGAGAAGCCTGTAACCATGGAAAACGATGCACTTTTGTTTGAACTGGATCCCACAACCACCCAGTTCAAGGTGACGGAAAAGGCTTCCGGCCGGGAATGGCTCTCCAATCCCGCTGATGCCGCTTCCGATCCGCTGGCGCTTGCAGCCAACAAGGAAATGCTGCAGGCTACCCTGAGCGTTACCTACTCCACGGCCGCTGGTACCGTGGATATGAACAACTTCAAATACTCCATTGAGAACGGCTCCTATGCCGTTGCTCCTCAGGAGGATGGCTCCATCCGGGTTGATTATGCCATTGGTAAGATCGAGAAGAATTACATCATTCCCACGGCGATCACCAAGGAACGTTTCGATACCTTCAAGGCCGAAATGAAGAAATCCACCCAGAAAAAGCTCTCCAGCAACTATACCCTCTACGAGCCCGAAAAGCTGGACTCCAAGAAAAACAAGGATGAGATCATCGCCATGTACCCCGAAGTGGTCAATCAGGCGCTGTACATCCTCAAGTCCGATACCTCTGAGAACAACAAGGCAAAGATCGAAGGGTACTGGGCAGAAGCGGGCTATACCATGGAGGACTATGAGATTGACCAGCAGCTGGTAGCCGGTTCCAAGGACAATTCCGGCGCTGTGTTCAATGTCAGTCTGGTATACCGTCTGGAAGGCAACGACTTCGTGGTGGAAGTTCCCTACGATTCCATCCGCTATAAGGAAGATTACCCCATCACCTATGTCACCGTCCTACCCATGTTTGGTGCAGCCGGTACGGAAGATGAAGGCTTCATGTTCATTCCCGAAGGCGGCGGCGCTCTGATCGAGTTCAACAACGGCAAACTGAACCAGAACAGCTACTACGCCAATATGTACGGCTGGGACTGGGCTACTCGCCGCAATGAAATGGTTTCTGAAACCCGCTGCTCCTTCCCCGTTTTCGGCATGGCCAAGAATGGCGGTTCCTTCATTTGTCTGATGGAAGGCGCTACCTCCTATGGCGGTGTAATGGCTGATATCAGCGGCCGCTACAACAGCTACAACTGGATGTGCGCCAAGTACAACGTACTCCACAGCGACCAGTACAACGTATCCGCCAAAACAGCGCAGCTGGTATATATGTTCGAGCAGGATATGCCCGAGGACACCATCATCCAGCGCTACCGTTTCCTGGACAGCGACAGCTATGTGGATATGGCCAATGCCTACGGCGAATATCTGCGTACCGCTTCTCCCGAACTGGCTGCTTCCGTCTCTTCCGAGCAGATGCCCGTGAGCATGGAAATGGTTGGCGCTATCGACAAGACGGTTGTGAAGCTTGGTCTGCCCGTGGATTCCGTGGTGGCTACCACCACTTTTGATCAGGCACAGCAGATGATCAACGAAATGACCGACAGCGGCATCCAGAACCTGAACGTGCGTTTCAGCGGCTGGGCCAACCGTGGTGTCAATCAGCGGGTACTGACCAATGTGAAGGTCATCAAGCAGCTGGGCGGCGAGGCAGCCATGAAGAATCTCATCAGCGCTGCCAATGAAAAGAACGTTCCCCTCTTCTTTGATGGCGTCAGCTGCTTTGCTTACGACAGCGGCATCTTCCAGGGCTTCATTTCCTTCAGCGATGCAGCCCGCTATACCACCCGCGAACAGGTCAGCTCCTATCCTTTCGATATCATTACCTATCAGGAAATGGACTGGACCGATCTGTTCTATCTGGTCAAGCCCGCCAACGCCAAGGAATATTCCACCAACCTGATCAACAAGCTCAGTGCGCTGGATGCCCAAGGCGTGGCCTTCCGTGATATCGGCTATATGCTGAGCGCCGACTACAACCCCAAGGATACCGTCACCCGTGAACAGGTGAAAGCAATGAACGTTGAGACCATGAAGGAAGCCATTGCTGCCGGTCAGAATGTTCTGATCCGTATGGGTAACGACTACGCTGTGCCCTACGCCAGCCTGATCACGGATATGGATCTGCTGGGCATCAATTATGCGATCATCGATGAGTTCGTGCCCTTCTACCAGATCGCCCTCCACGGCTTGAAGGATTACACCGGTGAGCCCATCAACCTGGCCAGCGACTCCGTGGAAGAATTCCTGAAGTGCGTGGAATACGGTGCTGGTCTCAACTACACCTTCATGGCCACAGATACCAAGATCCTGCAGGATACCCTGCACTCCGGTTTCTATGCGTCCTACTACGATGACTGGAAGGACAGCGCCGTTGCCACCATCACCCGTTACCAGACGGAGATGGAAGGCCTGAACCAGCAAGCCATCGTGGATCACGAGATGCGTGACAGCGGCGTAGCCGTTACCACCTACGAGGATGGCACCAAGGTGTATGTCAACTACAGCGAGCGGATGCGCCGTGTGGATGGCGTGACCATTCAGCCCCGTGACTATACTGTGGAAAGGGGGAACGATAAATGAGCAAGCAGCTCAAAGCGCTCAATGAGCACTGGTACAGTCCGTTGTTGGAAGGCGTGCAGACCTACATTCCCGGCAACGCAACCTACAAAACCATGCGTGCACGCAGCGCCCGCATCGGTACGATGTTTATCCTTCCCTTCATCATTGGCTTTTTGCTGTTCATGGCCAAGCCCATGGTGGAAAGCCTCATCATGAGTTTCAACGATGTTACGTTGGTACCCGGTCAGGGCTACGAACAGACCTATGTAGGCCTGAACAACTACAAGCACGCTTTGACTGTTGACCCTGAGTACAACAAGTTCCTGGTGGAAGAAGTGGGCCAGATGGCTATCAACACCATCGCCACGCTGGTAATGAGCTTCGTGGTGGCCGTTATCCTCAACCAGGAATTCAAGGGCCGCACCCTGTGCCGTGCCATCTTCTTCCTGCCCGTCATCCTGTCCAGCGGCGTTCTGCCCGGCATTGAGCATCAGAACGAGTTCTACGACATGATGGCCGGTATGGCTGAACAACTGGGCGAATCCGGCGTTGACCTGTCTACGACGCTGCAGAATCTGCTTTCCCTTTCCGGCGTGGGCGGCCAGGTATTCGATGTGGTTTTCCAGATGATCGACTCCATCTACGATATCGTGATGGCATCCGGTATCCAGATCATCGTTTTCCTGAGCGGTCTGCAGTCCATCTCCCCCTCCCTGTATGAAGCGGCGGACGTGGAAGGCTGCTCTGCCTGGGAATCCTTCTGGAAGATTACCTTCCCCATGGTCAGCCCCCTGCTGCTGGTCAACTGCATTTACACCATCATCGACTTCTTCATGAAGAACGACAACCGTGTAATGGAGCTGATCTATCAGATCACCTATCAGGACTTCAAGTTCGGCATCTCTGCTGCCATGAGCTGGATCTACTTCGCCATCGCTCTTGCCTTCATCGGCATTGGTGCATTCATCATCTCAAAGGCGGTGAAGTCTTATGAGTAAGAGCAAAACTGTCCATATCGGTTCCAATGCCAGCTTCTGGGAGCGCAACCGGCGCAGCGGTGGTTATCTGCTGCGGCACACCCTGAGCAAGAAAATCGTTTCGATTGGCCGTGCGCTGCTGATGTTCGGTTTGTGCTTCATGATCATTCAGCCGCTGCTGATCCGTTTCTCCACCGGTCTGATGCAGGAGCCTGACCTGTACGATTCCACCATCGTGCTGGTGCCCCGCCACTTGACGCTGGATAACTACCGCATCGTCGGCGAACTGACGGATATGCCCCGTTCCATGCTGAATACGCTGTGGACGTCGCTGCTGGTATCAGTGCTGCAGGTGGTCAGCTGTACGCTGGTTGCCTACGGTTTTGCCCGGTATGAGTTCCCGCTGAAGAAATTCTGGTTTGCCTGCGTGGTCATGCTGATCATCGTGCCACCCCAGACCATCCAGACTTCCCTGTACATGAGCTTTGCCAACTTTGATATCTTTGGCATCTTCAAAGCGACCACAGGCAAAACCGTCAATCTGCGTACTTCCATCCTCCCCTACGCCCTGATGAGTCTGACCTGTATGGGCCTGAAAAACGGTCTGTACATCTACATTCTGCGTCAGTATTTCAAAGGCGTGCCCAAGAGCCTGGAAGAGGCAGCTTTCGTGGATGGCTGCGGCACCCTTCATACCTTTGCCCGCATCATGCTGCCCGACGCTATGCCCACTATCGCCAGCTGCTTCCTGTTCAGCTTTGTATGGCAGTGGACGGACGTGTTCTACACCCGTAACTTCCTTGGCAGCTATTCCATCTACTCCAATCAGCTGTCTTCCATCGTCAGCCGCATGAGCCGCTACTTTGCGCAGGGTGCTGGACAGGCGGTCATCGTGCCTAACGGCCGTCAGCAGCAGCTGATCTCCATCGGCGTGCTGATCTGCTGTGTGCCGCTGATCATCCTGTATTGCTTCACTCAGAAAACCTTTGTGAAGAGCCTTGTGATGACCGGCAGCAAGGAATAAGACAGCATAAAGATGCACAGATGATACAATCTTTATCTTGTCAGTAGGACAAAAGTGTTGTATAATGAGTGCATCACCTGCCGAACATGGCAAAAATTCCATTGAAACTGTATGGTGTGTCTGCGTTTCTAACAGCGCCCATATAGAAATAAAAAGGAGGAACCCAACATGAAGAAACTGGTTGCCCTGCTTCTGGCTGTCATGATGCTGTCCGTCAGCGTTCTGGCTCTGGCTGAAGCTCCCGAAGGCTATCCCGAGGTCGTGGCCGAAATGGTTCAGGCCGAACCCCTCACCATCACCATTTATGACTACTGGTCTGGCGACGGCGCCCGCGCTGCCGAACCCACCGAAGAACAGCAGGCTCAGTATGACTACCGCAATTGGATCGAAGCTACCTACAATGTGAAGGTTCAGCAGATGCAGGGCGGCGACTGGGGCACCTGCGCTGAAGAAATGATCAACTTCACCTCCGCTCCCGATGGCAGCCTGCGCGCTTACATCATCGAGCCCGGTAAGGTTGGCTCTCTGGTCGCCAACGGCGTTGCCGCTTCCTGGGGCGACTACGATTTCTCCGCTGAAAAGTGGAACACCTTCACCCTGAACGCCTGGAAGATCGGCGAAGACATCTACGGCGTTTCCACCGGCGCTACCGAGCCCCGTGGCTGCGTGTACTTCAACAAGCGCCTCCTGGAGGAAGCTGGCATCGATTGGAATACCATCTATGACATGCAGGCTGAAGGCACCTGGACCTGGTCCGCTTGGGAAGAGCTGCTGAAGGCTACCACCAAGGACCTGGATAACGATGGCGTTATCGACACCTACGGCGTGAGCGGCTCCGGCGACGATATGTACGTCCTGGCCGTGTTCGGCAACGGCGGCTCCTTCTTCGACTATGACGCCGAAGGCAAGCTGCAGCCCACCATGAACAGCAACGAGACCATCGAGGCTCTCAACTGGGGCAAGACCATCCAGGCCAACTACTGGATGCACACTCCCGCTGAGGCCAACTGGGACTGGTACAAAGAAGCCTGGAAGGCCGGTCAGTTCGCCTTCTACGTATACCAGACCTACGGCGGCTACAACGACAACAGCGAAATGGCCGACATGGAAGACGAGTGGGGCTGCGTTGCTTTCCCCAAGCCTGACAAGGAAGGCGCCAAGTACCTGCACGTTGCTTCTGAGAACACCACTCTGATCCCCAATGTCTACACCGCCGAGCAGATCAAGACCATCGCTTTCTTCTATGATCTGTGGACCAACCCCACTCCCGGCTACGACGATGAGGACGCCTGGATTGGCAACAAGTACAACTACACCGACGAGCGCGCTGTGGATGAAACCTACGCTATGCTCCGCCAGGGCGAATATGCCGTTGACAACAAGGTTGTCTATCTGGGCACCCAGAACGACATCCTGGGCAACAGCCTGCTGTGGCAGCTGGCCGGCGGCGACGTCAACGCTCTGATCGAAGCTGGCATGCCCGCTTGGCAGGCCGCTTGCGACACCTTCAACGCCAAGTAATTGACGGTTGAAACGTTGCGTGAAAGCAAAACCGGTTTAGGCCGGATGGGAGGAACGGGAAACCGTTCCTCCTTTTTCTGTCCCCTCTCTCATGCTTTTGGGGAGAACACGAACAAGCCCCTGTGCTGCGCTGCGACAGTACAGGGGCTTGATTGACTTGTGAAGGCAGGTGTTATGCCATTTGCTGAGCCAGCTGATGAATCGCCTGCCGGTTTTCCTCGTTCATGGCAGAACGGATGGTGATCACATTTTCAAGCACCGTCAGGTTTTTGCAGCCTTCCAGCATGGTACGCATCACCTTGGCGGCATTGGGCGCCCAGGTGCCGTTCTCCATCAAGGCTACAGTGCGATTCTGATAATTGCGCTCCGTCAGATGATGGATAAAGGTCTTCATAAAGGGGAACACATCGTTGTTATAGGTGGAGGCAGCCAGCACAAGCTTGGAATAGCGGAAGGCATCCTCCACAGCTTCCGCCTGGTCGCAGCGAGCCAGGTCGTGCAGAGCAACTTTGCAGCCCTGTTGTTCCAGTGTTTCCGCCAGCAGACGGGCCGCCTTGCCGGTATTGCCGTAAATGGAGGCATAGGCAATGGTGACGCCCTCATCCTCGGGGGTGTAGGTTGTCCACAGCTGATACTTGCCGATATAGTAGCCCAGATTTTCGCTGAGCACAGGCCCGTGCAGGGGGCAAATGGTCTGAATATCCAGCCCGGCTGCCTTTTTCAGCAAGGCCTGCGCCTGTGCGCCATACTTGCCCACAATGCCGAAATAATAGCGGCGGGCTTCACAAGCCCAATCCTCATCCACATCCAGCGCACCGAATTTGCCAAAGGCATCCGCAGAAAACAGCACCTTTTCGCTGCTTTCATAGGTGACAAGAACTTCGGGCCAGTGAACCATGGGGGCGGTCACAAAGGTCAGGGTATGCTCGCCAAGGGACAGGGAACTCCCCTCCCCCACCACCATGCGGCGATCTTCGAACTCCTGGCCAAAGAACTGCTTCATCATAGCAAAAGCCTTGGCAGAAGCTACCACCGTGGTCTGGGGATATGCCGTCAGCAGCTTGGCAACACTGCCGGAATGATCCGGCTCCATATGCTGCACCACCAAATAATCCAGCGGGCGCTGGCCCAGCTCGCTGCGCAGGTTGTTCAGCCATTCATCAAAAAAGCGGCTGTCCACCGTATCCATCACGGCAGTCTTTTCATCCAGAATCACGTAGGAATTATACGCCATGCCATTAGGAACAACATACTGCCCCTCAAACAGGTCAATCTCATGATCATTCACGCCAATATAGCGGATTTTTTCGGAAATGTACATACACTGTCTCCTTTGCTGCTCCCGCCTTTGCGGGGATTCGCCTTATGATATCATGTTCTTCGCAGCAAAACAATAGCCGGTTGTTGACAATCTTAATTGCCCATGGCTGCCGCGCCGATCTCCACATCCGGCTTGATTTCTTTGGCGCGCTCATTCCATTTTCCAAGATAACGGCCATCCCAGCTCCAGTAGTTGTCCACATGGCTGGTACGCACAGCCGCCACTTTTTCCAGCAATTCCTGATCGCTGTATGCGCTGCTCACCAATGCCTCATCCTTCAGGGTGTTGCGGATATGGCAGATAAAAACAGTGCCATCCTCCTGATTGGTGGCAATCTCCTGAGCCACTTCCAGTTCGAAGCACAGCGGACAATCCACAAGCACAGGAACATCCAGCTTTGGGCTGGCTTCCCAGTCAACAGGAACCGTCATTTTGTCAGCATCCCGACCATCTGCTGTGCCGAAATAATCCGCCAGGGGCAGGTTGCTTTCCGTTACCAGATTGGCTGAAAACACCTTGCTGCGACGGATATTCTCAAGGGTTCGCTTGGTGCTGCCAATGGCGCAGATCACTCCCAGCTGATCCAGCCAGCAATAGCTGAACCAGCAGAACAGGCCAAAATCAGGCGTGGTATCTTCATTGCGGGTGCCGTAGACAAACAGCGTCTGGGGGCAGAAATCATTGGTGGCGGCTACGGAAACTTTACTCATGGTTCTTCTCTCCTTCCAGATTATCCAGAATGCGTTGCAAATAGCCTTCCAACTGCTGTATTTCAACACCAGTAAAGCCTTGATAGTAGCACTCGTTCATTTGTTGTGAAATACGATCGTAATCGGCTTGCAAGGCCCTTGCGTTATCCGTGAGACAGATCAGTTGTGCACGGCGATCATTGGGGGCTGGTACCCTCTTGATGAGCCCGCTGGCCTCCATGCGGTCCAGCATAGAGGTAAGGGTGGTATTGGCCAGACTGGTCTGGGCCGACAGCTGGCTGATGGTAATATGATCCTGCTGCCACAGCACATACAGAATGCGTCCCTGTGCGCCATTGAAGGCATCGATATCCGCTTCTGCCAGCATACGGTCAAACAGGCGAGTGCCAACCTGTTTGATGCGGGAAATCAGAAAACCACCTTGAGTTTGCGTTTGAATCACCTCCATGTTTATTCTATATAATATATTACTATATAGGAATATAAATGTCAAGAAAAAGAAACAACCGTAACCAATTCGTTACGGTTGCCTCTGGCGGAGAAGGAGGGATTTGAACCCTCGCTGCACTTTCGCACACTACTCCCTTAGCAGGGGAGCCCCTTCGGCCACTTGGGTACTTCTCCATGTGGACGGCCTGTATGCCCTTGCTTCCAAAAAGAAGCTGGCGGAGAGAGAGGGATTCGAACCCCCGGTACCTTTCGGTATCACTGGTTTTCAAGACCAGCGCCATCAACCGCTCGGCCATCTCTCCTCGTTGGAACCAGCTTTGTTATTATAGCACGGGGCAATCCGTTCGTCAATCCCCAAAATGAAATTTTTCCGCTTGATTCAGCCCATGATTCAGCCCATGCACCACTCCCCCAATGTGACCAAACTGTAAAATACTGATTTTCCTTTGCACATCGCCGCCATTATGATATAATACCATCAGCCGTATCATTCAGCGGCATGAGAGGAGCGCCCTGCATTGTATATCGAGAAAAGACATATCCGGAAAATCACCAAGCTGTTTCACAGCCTGACCATTCCGCTGCGGCTTGTAGATGCCTCCGGCCAGTGCATTGCACCGGAAGATGGCAATGATTTTGAAATGCCGGATTCTGCTCTCTCCCCCTCCATCAATCATCGGATAGGGCGCAGTCTGTGCCGTGGGTTGGATATGAATCCGCCTGTCTATCTGGTGACGGAGGCTTCCGGTACCAGCGTAGAGGATTTGCTGGCCGTGGCGGATGCCATGCTGATGACCATGCTCAAAAGCAGCTATTCCATCTCCAGCTGTTCGGATGTATACCGTCGGGTGCTCCGGCAGGAATTGAACAGCATGGAGCTTACCTCCCACGTCAACGAGCATCAGATTGCCGTGGATATGCAGCGCTGCGTGCTGCTGTTCCGGTTTGAAAGTATCGAAAAAAGCGCCTATTCCATTCTTGGCGAGCTGATGCCTCTTTCCGACGGCGATGTGCTGGTGGAAATGAACCATGCCAGCGCCGCCCTGATCAAAGATATGGAAGGCGTTGACGGCATTGAGGAACTGACGCAATATGCGCAGGCGGTGCGGGAAACCGTTATGGAAGAAGCTGCCCTGAACGTAAACGTTGGCATCGGTGAGGAAAAGAATACCCTGACCCAGCTCGGGCAAAGCTACGCAGAGGCCAAGCGTGCGCTGGAGGTTGGCTATCTGTTCCACCCGGAAGACTGCATTTACATCTACAGTCATATGCTGCTGGAACGGTTCCTGATGGGCATTCCTCAGGAGGATTGCCAGCATTTCCATTCGTTGCTGTTCAATCGGCGCACGGCAAAACTGTTCAATGAGGAAATGCTGCAAACCATCGATATGTTCTTCCGCAAGGATCTGAACCTGTCCGATACCGCCAGGCAGCTCTTCATCCACCGCAATACGCTGGTCTACCGTCTGGACAAGGTGCTGCGCCTGACCGGGCTGGATCTTCGCCATTTCGATGATGCGGTGACCTTCAAAATCCTTTATGAATTGAACAAATGCGGCAAGGACAGACCTTCCGCTGTCGAATAATGACTGATACAGAAAGGTAGAATGCTAAATGAATCATTCCCCCAAACCCATTACCAAAGTTCTGATGCTCATCATCTGCCTGATGCTGATGCTGACCAGCTGTTCTTTGCTGCCCACCAATCTGACGGATGTGATCACCGGTCTGACCAATTCCGAAGGCGGTACGGTGACCATTTCCCGTGAGGAATACGAAGAACTGAAGCAATACCAGCAATTGGCTGAGATGATGGAGATCGTTGACCAGTTCTACTATCAGGAGCCCAGCCACGAGGATATGCTGGACGGTGCCTGCATGGGCCTTTTGTACGGTCTGGACGATCCCTACACCTTCTATTATTCCCCCGAAGACTTTGCTGCCATGTGGGAAGAGGATGAGGGCGAATACGCCGGCATCGGCATCCAGATCATGGGCAACTACAACACCGGCCTGTGCACCGTCAGCCGTGTATTCCTGGACAGCCCCGCCATGGAGGTGGGTATGCTCAAGGGCGACGTGCTCATCAAGGTGGAAGACATTGATGTGACGGCCACCACCTTGCAGGATGCGGTGGACATCATGCGCGGTGAAGTGGGTCAGCCCGTCAGCGTGCAGGTGATGCGCGGCGATCAGGTGCTGGATTTCGTCATCACCCGTGCCGTGGTGCACGTCAACTGGGTCAACTCCTGCATGATGGAAGGCGATGTTGGCTATATCTCCCTGTATGAATTCAGCGGCGACTGCGCTGTGGGTTTTGAAGAACACTTCAACAAGCTGATGGAACAGGGTGCCAAGGCGCTGATTGTTGACCTGCGTGATAACCCCGGCGGCTGGGTGGATGCTGCCATCAAGATTGCCGACCTGTTCATGGACAAGGGCGAAGTGGCCTCCCTGCGCTACCGGGATGGTAGCGGTGAAACCTACACCACTGAGGATGGCTCCAATCCCATTCCCATGGTGGTGCTCATCAACGAAAACTCTGCATCTGCCAGCGAAATTCTCTCCGGCGCTTTGCAGGACCACAACCGTGCCACCATCGTGGGCGTACAGTCCTACGGCAAGGGCGTTGTGCAGTATGTGCTGCCTGTTGGCAGCGATGGCGCCGGTATGCAGGTGACGGTTGCCCAGTACTTCACGCCCAATGGCAACGAAGTGCATCATGTGGGCATCACCCCGGATGTGGTGGTGGAAATGCCGGAAGAACAGAAGAGTATGTTCTTTGAGATCGGCGACCTGACCGATGTGCAGCTGAACGAAGCCTACAAAATCGCTCTTGACTTGCTGAACAATTCTCAGGTAGAATAACAACGACAACCAAAGCGCCCAGCCGCCAAAGCCAAGCGATAACGTGAAGCCAAGGGGCCTGAGCGCCTGAAAATACTCCGGGTTGCGGGTGCGGGCATTCATGCCTTCACCCAAGATGGGAAGGAGGCGCATTTTGTGATGCTTTCTTTATCACCGTAGAGCAGCCCATTGGCTGAATCTGCGGTGTTTTTTTGGTTTCAACAAGGGAGGATATGGGTACGATGGAAGAGAGGTTGGGATTCGTCGGTATCGTCATGCAGGACCGCACGGCTGCTGAAAGCGTGAACCGGATTGTGGGTTCCTTTGCACACATCATCCGGGGACGGATGGGCATACCCGATCAGGAAAGCGGCGAAGCAGTGATCGGACTGATTGTGAAGGGCGGCAACGATGAACTGGGTGCACTGACCGGAAAACTGGGCAATTTGCCCGGTGTGCAGGTCAAAAGCGCACTGACCGCCTCCAAAAAAAGAAAGGATGACTAACCATATGAAGAAGTTTGTTTCCATTTTGATGACTTTGATTCTTACGCTTTCTCTGGCTACCTGCGCAGTAGCCGAACCTCTGGCTGATGTGGCCGCTTTGAAGGGTCCCACCGCCATGGGTATGGTGAAGATGATGAATGATGACGCTGGTGCCAACTGGAATTTCTCCATTGCTGCCGCTGCGGATGAAATTGCTCCCAAGCTGATTCAGGGCGAACTGGACATTGCTGCCGTGCCCGCCAATCTGGCTGCCACCCTCTACAACAAAACCCAGGGCAAAGTGCAGGTGCTGGCTATCAACACGCTGGGTGTGCTGTACATTATTGAAAACGGCGAAACCGTGCAGTCTGTGGCCGATCTGAAGGGCCGCACCATCTACTCTGCCGGTCAGGGCGCAACCCCTGAGTATGCGCTGAACTACATCCTCAAGGAGAATGGCATTGATCCCGTCAATGATGTGAACATCATTTTCTCCAAGGAACACACCGAGTGCCTCAACGCTGTTCTGAACGATGAAAACGCCGTTGCTTTGCTGCCCCAGCCCTTTGTGACCACCGCCATGTCCAAGGCCCCCGGCGTGCGCATTGCCCTGGATTTGAACCAGCTGTGGGCGGATGTGCAGGAAGGCAAGGAAAACCAGAGCGCTCTGCTGACCGGCGTTGTGGTTGCCCGCACGGAGTTTGTTGAGAACAACCCCGAAGCCGTGAACGCCTTCATGGATGCTTATGCCTCTTCCGTGCTGTTTGCCAATGAAAACGTGGATGAAACCGCTGCTTTGATCGGCGCTTACGAAATCGTTCCGGAAGCAGTTGCCAAAGCTGCTCTCCCCTACTGCTGCATTGTGATGATCGAGGGCGAAGAGATGGCTGAAAAGCTCTCCGGTTATCTGCAGGTGCTCTTTGACCAGAATCCCGCCTCTGTGGGCGGCGCAATGCCTAATGAAGACTTCTACTTCCAGCGCTGAAACCCGTAAGATGCCTTTCTGGGCGGTGCTTTTCTGGCTGCTGGTGTGGCAGATTGCCGCCATGCTGATGGATCAGCCGCTTTTGCTGGTTTCTCCTCTGGATACCCTCAAGCGGCTTTCCAGCCTTGTTCTGGAGCCCATCTTCTGGAAATCCATCGCCTTCTCTGTGGGGAAGATCATGCTGGGATTTGGTCTGAGCTGCCTGCTGGGCATTGTACTGGCAGTATTGGCGTACCGGTTTCGACCGGTGCGCCAGCTGCTCTCCCCGCTGACAGCCACCATCAAGGCCATCCCTGTTGCATCCTTTGTGATTCTCGCGCTTTTGTGGGTATCCAGCAAGAACCTGTCCGTCCTGATCAGCGTGATGATTGGCTTCCCGGTGATCTACCTCAATACGCTGACCGGCCTTGACAGCATCGACCACAAGCTGGTGGAGATGGCCCGGGTTTTCCGGGTGCCCCTTGGCAAGAAGCTCGGCGTGGTATATTTCAGTCAGGTATTGCCGTTTCTGCGTTCCGGTCTGAATGTAGCCGTGGGGCTGTGCTGGAAAAGCGGCGTTGCCGCCGAGGTGATCGGTATTCCTTCCGGTTCCGTGGGTCAGCAGTTGTACAATGCCAAAGTCTATCTGGAAACCGCTGATTTGTTCTGCTGGACGGTGGTGATCGTTCTTTTGAGCGTGGCCTGTGAAAAACTGTTGATGCTTTTATTCAAGCAAGCGGAAAGGTGGGCTTTGCGATGATCGAAATCATTGACCTGTGCAAAGCCTTTGATGGCAAAGTGGTGCTGGAGCACTTCGATTTGCAGTTGGAGGATGGTCAGCGATATGCGCTGATGGGCACATCCGGCAGCGGCAAAACCACACTGCTGAACCTGATCATGGGCCTGATCCAGCCGGACAGCGGCCATATCATTGCCCCGCAGGGTTTGAAAATCAGCGCTGTGTTTCAGGAAAACCGCCTGATTGAAGGCATGACTCCTGCCGCCAATATCCGTTTGGTGGCTGCTGTTGACAATGAGCGTATCCATCAGGTGCTTCTGGCGCTGGGCATTGAGGAAGACAGTCTGAACCAGCCTGTAAGCACCTACAGCGGCGGTATGAAGCGCCGTGTGGCCATTGCCAGAGCCCTGCTCAGCGATTATAACTTGCTTTTGCTGGATGAGCCCTACAAGGGTCTGGACGAGGAAACCCGTCAACAGGTCATTGCAGTGGTAGAGGAGATGTCCCGTGAAAAAACCGTTCTGATGGTTACCCATAACCCAGAGGACGTTCGAGGCCATCAATTGATTGAATTTGCTGAATAAATTGCGCCGCCCGTGGATTCCTCCGGAATCGCACGGGCGTTTTTGACAGCTGGATCCTTTGTGGATTCACTCCAAATTTCAGCAAATGCCAATATTGCCTGTCCTTTCGATACGAAAACCGCCCAAGCCGAAGCCTGGACGGTTTTTATCCGTGTGGTTTTACTTCCCCGCACGCCGCAGCGTCTCTTCCCAGCCAAGATCAATGGCTTTCTGGTGAGAGGTGGCATAGGGACCGATGGACTGCACCTGCGCCATGGTCCGGGGGAAGTGGATGCACAGGTGGCCATCAAAGTTGTTATCCTTGATATGATAGACCTCGTGGGGCGTGTTGTGCGTGGATGCCAGATAGATGGAACCATCGCTGAAAACCACCCACACCGCTTTGGGAGTCCAAGTGGTCTTTCCGCCAAAGGCACGGTTCATATTGGCAGTATCCTCGGCGGTGATGGGCTCCGCATCGGCATGAGCGCCGTTGGAGAAAATATTGACGTGCCAGGAAATACCGTTGGTAAAGTCATATACCGTGGCATTGGGATAAGTGCGGGCTTTGGCACGTACTTCGTCGTACCAGTTTGCATATCTGACGCTGCTGGCGCTGATGCTGCCGCTGGGAATCGTCAAAGCCCCGGTATTGCTCTGGCTGCCGGATGCGGAAACAGCGGTGGTTTTATTCAGCAGATTGATGGTCTTGCTGCCCGCAATGCCATCCGCCTTGAGACCGTTGGCCTTCTGGAAATTGATCACCGCCAGGCTGGTCTTGGTGCCGAAGATGCCGTCTGCTTTGCCGCTAAAATAACCAAGGGCGATCAAACGATTCTGCAAGGATCGTACCGCTTCGCTGGCAATGCCCGCTTTCAGGGTAGTACCGGTCTGCACCTTATTGCTGACCACAGAAGTGGATTCCAACGCTGCCAGCGTCTTGCTTCCGGCTTCACCGTCACGCACCAGCCCGTTGGCCTTCTGGAAAGCAAGTAGTGCCTCACGGGTGTTTTTGCCAAATTTACCATCCGCAGTACCGCTGAGATAGCCAAGGGCGATCAAGCGATTTTGCAGACTGACTACCTCCTCACCTTCACTGCCCATACGCAGAACAGCGCTGGTGGTGACCACTGCATTGCCACGAACCGCATCGTCGCTGTACAGCTTAACCTGGGTATCATAGCCAGCTTTGCCATCCACTTTCAGCCCGTTAGCGGACTGGAAATTCCGGATGGCCGTAATATCATCACTGAGGCATACGCCATCCAGACGGGAAGTGTAATAGCCCAACTCCTGCAAGCGCTTCTGCAACTGCAAAACCACATCGCCACGGGTACCCGCCATGATCAGCACCACATTATCTTTGGTGATCTCCGGGGTGCCGCTGCCAAGGACGCTGTCATCCTCTTCCGTGGAGGGAGCAGGCGTTGCGGTAGGTTCGGCATAAACAGGATGGGCTGCAAAGAGCACCGCCCGGGTCTTCACGCCGCAAATACCGTCGGGATCAAGGCCATTGGCCTTCTGGAATGCCTTGAGAGCACTGACGCTGCCGCTGCCGAACTTGCCGTCCAGTTTGCCATTGTAGTAACCAAGCTCCGCCAGACGGGTCTGCACTTTCAGGGCATCATCGCTCTGGTCATCAGGACGAACAATGCCGGAAGGAGGAGCAGGCGTAGGCGACGGGGTGGGGGTAACCACTGCCGACGCCGTCAGCACAGAAGCGCCATAGAGCACATTCTGATCAGAGGGATCCAGTTCGCCGTCCTGCATCAAGCCATGCTTGGCTTCAAAAGCCTTGATGGCTGCCTGGGTAGCTTTATCATTGATACCGGTGATCTCATCGGTATAGTAGCCCAGATCGCTCAGCTGCTGCTGCGCACGGCGCACAGCCTCGCCCTGGGACTGTTCACGGATATAGGGCGTACCGACAGGGGCGCAGGTCTTGATCACCTTACGGTAGCCCTGCTTATTCTTGGGTTTGCCTTCATAAAGCAGATACTGCAATTCTTCATCAGCAATGCCATTCTGCTCCAGCCCGTTCCGCTTCTGGAACAGTTTCAGCGCAGTGGTGGTCTTGCTGCCAAACTTGCCGTCCGCTTCCCCTTCCGCCAGATAGCCCAGCTCAATGAGCGCTTCCTGCAGGGTCTTCACGTGCACATTGGCATCGCCAGCGGTCACGCTGGTATACTTGGATGCCTCGGGACGCACGGTGGGCGCAGGCGTGGGCGTGGGCAGCGGAATATCCGCCAGATTCAGGTATCCAGCCACCACATAGCCGGTCTTGCCCTCGTGCTTGATCTTGGCAAAGCCGTTCACATCCACATCCATCACTTCTACCGGCGCACCGGGCAGCAGGGTACGGATCACCTTGGCTTCCGCCTCTGCCTTCTGGCGCATCTTTACCTTACCGGCAACTGTGGTATCGTAAGGATAGGTGCTGATAGCGGCCGGAGGATTCAGCTGAATGGAAGGATCGGGGCTGGGATCCGCACTGGGATCCAGACCATCCACATAAACGCACATGGCATAGCCGGTCTCGCCCTGATACTCGATCTTGTACCAATCGCCGGTCTTGCCCAGCACACGGATGGGATCCCCTGCCTTGATCTTGCTCAGCACAACAGCGCTGCTGCTGGCCCGCTTGCGCAGATTCACATCATCCATGCTGACAGAATCGTAAGGATAGGAGGCAGCCAAAGCAGGCGCCATGACGCTCAAAATCAGCGCCGTGATCAAAACAGCCGCTGCCATACGAACAATGGACTTCGTCATCGTACACCCTCCAAAAGGTATATATGTTACCATTCCTTATTGTATGGCAAATTGTTAAGCGTGTCAAGTATTTGTGTCACAGTTGTGTAACATTTTTAACAATGGTTGACTGTAAAATGAAATAGGACAGAAGATAAAGAAAAGGAACCAAAGCGAACCTGTGGTAAAATTGAAGCACCACACAACAATAGACCAGGAGGTTCGCCATGGCTCAGAACAAGTATAGCACGAAAGAACGGAA
>JAFVXE010000049.1 GCA_017501255.1 Clostridia bacterium
ATTTCCGTTCTTTCGTGCTATACTTGTTCTGAGCCATGGCGAACCTCCTGGTCTATTGTTGTGTGGTGCTTCAATTTTACCACAGGTTCGCTTTGGTTCCTTTTCTTTATCTTCTGTCCTATTTCATTTTACAGTCAACCACATAAGTATCAGGGAAGGATGACCGAAAACGCTCATCCTTCCCTGATGTATAATCATTTTTCTTCCGAAACAGTCTTTTCATCCGTCCGTTTTTCAAATACAGTGTGCAGAATGTTGGGCAATATCCGCTGTACCGGCCCATCGAAAAGAAGCCAGGAAAGAAGACCGACAACCCATGCTATTAAAGCAAAAAGATACATATACACTGGATTGTCCGAAGTCCAGAGAGGGGTATTGATGGTGTAGAGCAAAAGCTGCAAAACATTATGCCAGATATATACATGATAAGAAATGGCGCTCAAATGATTCCAACAGGAATGGCCGAAAAGCTTCTGAGCAGGTTTGGTGTGCATTACCAGAATCAGCGCAGGACAGAACAGATAGGTAAAGGTCATCCGGTAATCGGTATATCCATGAGCGAATACCATGAATACAACCACAATGCCCATTACAGCAAGACAAAGCGATACCAACCAACGGTTGAGCGTAAAGTGATGATAAAACATTGCCAGCAGCAAACCAAAAAAGAAGGCTTTATATCCTCTGACTGCATCCATGCCGAAGAGCGGAAATTCAAGCCCTTCCATCACTGGCAAACGAAGTCCGGCAAAGCTGACTAGCAGCATCAGCAGATACGCATAAGCCAATGGGAAACGGTGCTTCTGTGACAGTTTTGTGATTACGAAAAACCAGCAATAGCAAAGCAGCAGAACGCTTACATACCACGTGGGATTGTTAATGTGCCAGCCATTCAGTCCCCAACCGCTTTGCAGGCCAAGGGCGGACACCACCGTGCCCCACAGATTCACGCTTTCCTGAAAATAGAAAGGTTTCAGATAGATTTGCTGGTAAACATATCCCAGCACAAAGTATACCACCGCACTGGCTGCCATGGGTGGCAAAAGCCGCATCAATCGCCGCCCCATGAAGGAAGAAAACGAGGTTTTGCTCAGTCTGCCATCGCAGTAGTGATACATCACAAAGCCGGACAGAATGAAAAACAGCTCTACCATCAATCCCCACTCAAATTTCTCATTGAAATAGAAATTGGGATGGTTCAGAAAACGGATTTTTCCGTCCTGCTGATAATGATGAAAAAGAATAAAGGTGGTTGCCAGCACCTTGAGAAAATCCAGGGAATAGGTGCGTTTCGTGCTCAGATTGCTTTGTGCTGTCAAGATGCAGCCGCTCCTTCCGCTGTAACCAGTTCATATACCATTGGTATAGTACCACAATTGCTTTTCATCTGGCAATATTCTGCTACACAAAAGCCCCATTCCGGCACAAACCGGAATGGGACTTAGAGGTATGCCGTCAGGCTTTGGCTAAAGCCAAAACAGTCAGCTTACTTGTTGAAGGGGTTCTCGGTGGGATAGGGCAGGTTGGCGGGCTGGTTGTAAGCGATGTCTTCCACGCCCAAGTACTTGAACACCTCGAACAGAGCCTTGCCGTAGTGGCCGAAGGCAACAGCACCGTGGTGGGGGTAGCGCTTCTGCACCAGCACGTGACGGTAGAAGCGGGCCATATCCTTGATGGCGAACACGCCGATGCCGCCGAAGGAACGGGTAGCAACGTCCAGAACTTCGCCCTCGGCGATGTAGGAACGGAGCTTGCCTTCGCTGTCGCACTGGAGGCGATAGAAGGTGATGGGGCTGGCGGCGATGTCGCCTTCCAGAGTGCCGCGGCTGATGTCGGGCTCGCTGCCTTCGGGCTCGAGCACACGATGCTGGATCAGCTGATACTTCACAGCACGATCAGCGCACATCTTGCAGCTGGGGGTGTTACCGCAGTGGAAGCCCATGAAGGTATCGTTGAGAGCGTAGTCGTACTTGCCCTTGATATCCTCATCGTAGATGTACTGAGGCACGGAGTTGTTGATGTCCAGCAGGGTGACGGCGTCGCCGGAAACGCAAGCACCGATGTACTCGCTCACAGCGCCGTAGATGTCCACTTCGCAGGCAACCGGGATGCCACGGCTGGCCAGACGGGAGTTGACATAGCAGGGCTCAAAGCCAAACTGAGACGGGAAGGCGGGCCAGCACTTGTCGGCGAAAGCCACATACTTGCGGGCGCCCTTATGCTTCTCGGCCCAATCCAGCAGGGTCAGTTCGAACTGAGCCATGCGGGCATTCAGGTCGGCATAGTACTTGCCTTCGCCCATTTCCTTGGCCATTTCTTCGCAGATGGCGGGGATGCGGGGATCGTTGGCATGCTCACGATAGCTGACCAGCAGGTCCAGCTCGGAGTTCTCTTCGATTTCGATGCCCAGCTCGTACAGGCCCTTGATGGGGGCGTTGCAGGCAAAGAAGTCCTGGGGACGGGGGCCGAAGGTGATGATCTTCAGGTTCTTCAGACCGATGATAGCGCGGGCGATCGGCACGAATTCCTTCATCATCTTCACGATCTCGTCAGCGGTGCCAACGGGATACTCGGGGATGTAGCCCTTCAGGTGGCGCATACCCAGGTTGTAGGAGCAGTTCAGCATACCGCAGTAAGCGTCGCCGCGGCCGTTGATCATGTCGCCATCGCCTTCAGCGGCAGCTACGAACATGCAGGGGCCGTCGAAGTTCTTGGCGATCAGGGTTTCGGGGGTCTCGGGGCCGAAGTTGCCCAGGAACACGACCAGAGCGTTGCACTCGGCGGCCTTCACATCTTCCACGGCATTGAGCATATCCAGCTCGTTCTCAACGGTCACGGGGCACTCGTAGATGTCCTCGCCATAAGCCTTGACGATGTTGGCACGGCGCATTTCGGACAGGGTGATGGGGAAGCAGTCGCGGCTGACAGCCACGATACCGAGCTTAACCTGAGGAATGTTGCTCATTGGAAATCTCTCCTTATCTAATATTGGTTTGTACCATTACAGGTCGTTCTGGATGTCGATATTCTCGCCGACCAGACCCACATATGCGCCATCGGCAGCCTCGCTGGCATCCGCATGGGCAAGCAGCCACTTGTTGCGGGCCCAGAGGGTCTTATCGGCAGCATTGATGGGATTGGCAAAACGGAAATCGGTGTTGGTGTTTTCGGGCAGACCGATGAGCACCTGGAAGCCCTTGGCGGGATCCGCATGGCAGGGAGCGTAGTGCAGCGTGGTGGCATAGCACTCGATCAGGGTGCCGGCAGGGCAACGGAAAGCCTTCACCTTGGCGGTATCCAGCTTGCCATCGATAATGTCATCCTGCTTGGCCAGCAGAAGGATGAAGTCCTGAGTGCCCAGATTGAACTCGCTGTCGCGATGGTATTCCAGGCAGTTCAGCTTGGTGTTGTGGCCATTGCAGTAGCCAAACTGGAAGGGCATACCGCCGAACATGAGCTCGCCCAGATAGTCGGCGTTCTCAACAGCGTGCAGGCTTTCTACCTTGCCAACGTACTCAACGGCATCGCCCAGAGGGGTCTCAGCCAGAGCCTTGAGCATGGGCTCAACGGGGTAACCTTCTACGATGCGACCGTAGGGAGCGAAGGACGCGTCGGTTACGGGTACGATTTTCATGGGTCTCATTCCTTTCTATGGTGCATTACAGCTGCGCCAGCTCACTGTAAGCGCCCTTGAGGGCAGGATACAGGCTCTCGTACACGCTGTAAACGCGTTCGTAGGCATTGTGCTCAGCAGCGCCGGGAGTGAGGGGCTCGTTCTCGCGGATCACCTGAGCGCAGGCAGAGGGGATATCCTTGTAGATACCAGCGGCAACGCCAGCCAGAATGGCAGCGCCCAGAGCGGGGCCTTCGGTATTCTTCACGGTTTTGACGGGCATATTGAACACATCCGCCATCATCTTGCGCCAGAAGGGGCTCTTGGCACCGCCGCCGCAGGCCAGCATGGTCTCGGGGGCCACGTGCATCTGACGGAGCACATCCAGATTCTGACGCTGAGAATAGGTCACGCCTTCCATGACGGCACGGAGCAGATCCTTGCGGGTATGGATGGCAGACAGGCCGATGAAAGCGCCGCGGGCGTTGGAGTCCAGCAAGGGGCTGCGTTCGCCCATCAGGTAGGGCAGGAAGATAAGGCGGTTGGCGCCGATGGGAGACTTCTCAGCCTGCTGATTCATCAGGATATAGGGATCAGTGTCCATTTCCTTGGCAGCATCGATCTCAGCCTGGCAGAAGGTATCCCGGTACCACTTCAGGGACAGACCAGCAGCCAGGGTGCAGCTCATCACGGTGTAAGCACCGGGAACAGCGGCGCAGAAGGTGTGCACACGGCCCTGAGGATCGATCTGAACCTTGTCGGAGTGAGCGAACACAACGCCGGAAGTGCCGATGGTGGTGAAGGCTTTGCCTTCCACCACAACGCCGGTACCCACAGCAGCCGCAGCATTGTCGCCAGCGCCGCCGGCAACGGGAGTGCCGGGCACCAGACCAGTCACCTGAGCGGCTTCGCTGGTGATGTAGCCAGCCACGTCAGAGCTTTCGGTCAGGCGGGGCATCAGGTTGTCATCGATGTTCAGGGCATCGAGGATTTCCTTGGACCAGCAGCGGTTGGGCACATCCAGCAGGTTGGTGCCGCTGGCATCGCTCATTTCGGAAGCGTACTCGCCGGTCAGCTTGAAGCGGACATAGTCTTTGGGCAGCAGAATGTGGCGCACCTTGGCCCACAGTTCCGGCTCATGCTTGCGAACCCACAGGATCTTGCCGGCGGTGAAGCCGGTGAGAGCGGGGTTGGCGGTGATCTGGATCAGACGATCGCGACCGATGGTGTTGGTGATCTCGTCGCACTCGTCCTGAGTACGGCCGTCGCACCACAGAATGGCTTCGCGCAGCACGTTGCCATCCGCATCCAGCAGCACCAGACCGTGCATCTGACCGCTGATGCCCAGACCCTTAATGTCAGCAGCATCCACGCCGCTCTGCTCGATGACGGAGCGGATGGTATTGCGGGCAGCATCCCACCAATCTTCAGGAGCCTGCTCAGCCCAGCCGTTCTGGGGCTGATGGAGGGGATATTCGATGGTTTCGCTGGCAATCGCCTGACCGTTCACGTCGAACAGCACGGTTTTGGTACCGGAAGTACCAAGGTCAACACCAAGTAAATACTCCATAGTGGTTCATTCCTTTCGGGTGATATGTAGATGAATTACAGTTCAATGGAAAGGGCTTCGTGACCGGTCAGGGCCAGCGTGCGGCTGTCGGGCTGACCAACGCCCACATACAGGACGGGGCTGCCTTCGGTTACGAAATTGCCTTCGCTGTCCACAACCTTGAGGGATTCTGCATCCACCTTCAAGGTTACCTTGATGGTGGAACCAGCGGGGCAGGTAATGCGCTGGAAAGCGCACAGACGGGGATTCTTGGGAGCGTTGGCGCTGCCATTGTTCTGGCAGTAAATCTGCACAACATCCTGGGTATCCACGGTGCCGTCATTGGTCACAGCAGCTTCAACGGTAAAGCCATCCCCGGTTGCCTGAGCGCTGACGCCGCTCACATACACATCGCCGTAGGTGAGGCCGTAGCCGAAGGGATAGAGGGGTTCCTCTTCCATGAAGCGGTAGGTACGGCCCTTCATGGCGTAATCGGTGAAGTCGGGCATACGGTCCAGCTGCTCATTATGGTAGAAGGTAACAGGCAGCTTGCCGGAGGGAGACAGTTTGCCCAGCAGGATATCCGCAATGGTCTTGCCGCCACGGGCACCGGGATACCAACCCAGCAGAACGGCATTGGCCTTGTCGGCAGCATCGCCCAGATCGATGGAGCTGCCAGCCATCAGGCAGATGACGATGGGCTTGCCCACGCTCAGCACGGCATCCATCAGGGTACGCTGGGTTTCGGACAGGAGCAGGCTCAGCTTGTCGCCGGACGCATCAGCGTTGCCGGTATCGCCCTGCTCGCCTTCCATGGTCTCATCCAGACCAACCACCAGCACCACTACATCGGATTCTTCCGCCACGGTGAGGGCTTCGGAGATACGGTCGTCAGGCTGACCCAGATTTTCCACACGGTTGAGGAACAGATGGCTGCCTTCGGAATACAGCACACGCACATCATCGCCCAGCGCATCCTGCAGGCCTTCCAGCACCGTCACATAGCGGGAAGAAGTGCCGTGGTAGTTACCGATCAGGGAAACACGGTTGTTGGCATTGGGGCCGATGACGCCGATGGTTTTCAGCTTGGAAGCATCCAGCGGCAGAATGCCGTCGTTCTTGAGCAGAACACAGCTCTTTTCCGTGGCTTCACGGGCCTTGGCAAGGTGTTCCTTACATTCCACAACAGAATAGGGAATCTTGTCGAACTCGCTGCCTTCCATGATGCCCAGCAGATAGCGGGTGGTGAAGAGGCGGGTAGCGGCAGTGCGCAGCTGCTCTTCGGTAACCAGACCCTTTTCATAGGCCTTCATCATGTACAGGTAGGTGTTGCCGCAGTTCACATCGCAGCCCATTTCCAGCGCAAGCGCAGCGGACTCTTCGGGGGTATCGGTGACGTGATGAGCCTCGTGGAAGTCACGGATGGCCCAGCAATCGGATACATAATGGCCCTCAAAGCCCCATTCGCCACGGAGGGTATCCACCATCAGCGCCTTGCTGCCGCAGCAGGGTTCATCATTGGTGCGGTTGTAAGCGCCCATGACGGACTCAACCTTGGCTTCCTGCACCAATGCCTTGAAAGCGGGCAGGTAGGTTTCCGCCATATCCTTCTTATCGGACACGGCGTTGAATTCATGACGCAGCGCCTCGGGGCCGGAGTGCACAGCAAAATGCTTGGCGCAGGCAGCGGACTTGAGCACTTCCCCATCGCCCTGCAGACCCTGCACATAAGCAACGCCCAGACGGGAGGTCAGATAAGGATCCTCACCGTAGGTTTCATGGCCGCGGCCCCAGCGGGGATCACGGAAAATATTCACGTTGGGGGACCAGAAAGTGAGGCCCTTGTAGATGTCCCGGTCGCCATGGGCAACGGAGGCATTGTACTTGGCACGGCCTTCGGTAGCGGCCACATCGCCCAGTTCCTTTACCAGCTGGGGATCGAAGGCGGCAGCAATACCGATTGCCTGGGGGAAGCTGGTGGCCACGCCCGCACGGGCAACGCCGTGAAGGGCTTCATTCCACCAGTTATAGGCAGGAACGCCAAGACGCTCAATGGCAGGAGCATCAAAACGAAGCTGACTTGCCACCTCTTCAACAGTCATCTGCGCAACCAGAGCTTCAGCCTTTTGTTTCGCCAGTTCACGATTCATGGGAAAAACTCCTTTCATCACCGAAGGCATGAAAAAGCAATCCATACCAAACTTTCAAAGCCCGTTTGGATCCCTTCCTACCCTCCGTGTACACAGTTCGGTAATGATGTTACATAACTTTACATAATCGTAAGCCAAAAAGCGCATATTGTCAAGTATCTGGACGAAAAATATCTAATGCAATTCTGTGCAAATCACTGCATACATTCACTGTCTATACAAAAGTGAACAGAAATATGCACAAGGACAAATTCATGCTATAATAGACACAACCAATCAACAGGAGGAACCGTATGCCTCACTCCCCCACCCCTCGCCTGATTTATCTGGATCATGCTGCCACCACAGCAGCCGATCCTCTGGTGATTGATGCTGTGGCAGAAAGTATGCGCACAAACCCTGCCAATCCTTCCGCTGCCTACAGCCTAGCCGGGAATGCACGGAAAGCGATGCGCCTTGCCCGTCAGACCCTTTCCCGAATGATTGGCTGTGACCACAACGAGCTTTTTTTCACCTCCGGTGGCACCGAAGCCAACAACTGGTCCTTTTGTGGTTTGGAAAACCGCCATGTAATTCTTTCCGCCATTGAGCATAGCTCCGTCCTGGAAGCAGCCAGAAACCACCATTGTGAGATAACGCTTATCAAGCCGGATGCGGAAGGTATCATCCACCCCGAAACCGTCGAAAATGCCATACGGCCTGATACTGCTATGATTTCTGTACAATTTGCCAACAACGAAACCGGTGCTTTGCAACCCGTTGAGCAGATTGGTTCCCTTGCCAGGAAACGGAAAATTCTGTTTCATTGCGATGCAGTGCAGGCTGTAGGCCACGTGCCTGTGAATGTGAGAAAAAACGCCATTGATCTGCTCAGTGCCTCCGCCCACAAACTGTATGGCCCTCGGGGTATTGGGTTTCTGTATATCCGAAGCGGCGTCAGGCTGCCGCCACTTCTGTCTGGCGGCGGACAGGAAAACGGCCGCCGTTCCGGCACGGAGAACATCCCTGCCATTGAAGGATTCCGGATCGCTGCCGAATTGGCCATGGCAGACATGGAAACCCGTGCCACGAAGGAAAAGCAACTGCTCCAATTGTTGATGGAAACCATATGTATGGCCATCCCCCACGCCCGTTTCCTGAGCCGAAATGCCCTCCGAACCCCCGGGGTATGCGCTGTTCTCCTGCCCGGATTATCCTCCGAGACTGCCATTGCCAAACTGGATTTATGCGGCATTCTGGTATCCGGCGGCGCTGCCTGCGCTGCTGCCTCCGCCTCCCCCAGTCATGTTTATACCGCTATGGGACTTTCTGCTGAAGAAGCGGCCTGTGTGCTCCGTTTCTCCGTTGGCAGGCATACCACAGAGGAAGAGATACGCATTGCCGCAGCGGAAATCATCCGGATTTACAAGGAAAACACTTGTGGATAATCCCCTGTATCTTCATACAAAAAAACGCCCCTGCCCGCCAATCATCCGAAACGATTGGTGCAGAGAGTGTTTTGTTGTATCTCATGTGATCATTCCGCTTCGCCAAAGGAAGCGAAATAGTTGCGCTGCATCAGCGCAGAATCGCCGCGGGCAGCCAATTCCGTCAGCTGACGCTTATCGTAGAGAATCGTCATGCTGCTGTCATCAGGGAAATAACGGAACTGTTGTAATTCTTTTTTCAGACAATCATCAAAATAGGAATCCGCATAGGCAAAATCGCCCTGAAAAATAATCATATCCTGATTATAGGTCAGCGCCAGATTATGCAGCACCGTTGCGAAGCAATGGGCCAGATAGGCAACGATCTTGCGGGCCTTCGGATTGCCCTTCTCCGAAGCATCAAACAGCATCTGGAATGTAACATTCTCACCGGTGCCAAGGGTTTCATCCCCATCCTCCGCCAGCATACGACGGATATGTCTGATGCTGACCATGCTTTCCAGGCAACCGTGCTTGCCGCAGGTACAGACGGTCTCTGCACTGTCGCTGATCACGGCGTGGCCAATCTCGCCAATGAGGGAATCCCGGCCATTGAGCACGTGCCCACGCTCGATCATACAGGCGGAAATGCCCCAGGTGGAAAAAACAGTCAACAGACGGCGCTCCGAGTACTCCGGATTATCCAAAAGCACCGCACGGCCTACCGCTTTGCCAGCATTATCCACATACAGCACCACATCGTCCCCGAAGATGGGCCGCAGATACTTTTCCATCGGGATTTCCGTACCCCAACCGGGGGCTTTGGTGTTGTAGCGCAAAAGCAACCGGTCGTAATCCACTGTGCCGGGTACATTCAGTACAACGCCATACAGATCGTCCGAGGTAATCCGCTCATCCTGAAAATACTGCTGCACATAGCCCGCAAGAGATGCAAACGCTTCGTCCAGATCATTCTCCAACTCATGCTCATAGTGCGTCAGCTTGCCAATGCTGCCCACCAGGCCGCACAGGGTAAATGTGATGGACTGGGGCCACAGAGAAATGGAAAGGATCTTCCGATCATCGCCAAAAGCGAACTGTTCCGGCTTTTTCCCTCCTACGCTGGTTGCACTGCCAAGACCCACGGACTTGAGAACCCCGCACTGACAGAAATATTGCAGTGCACGCATGACCGTCGGGCGGCTGATATGCGTTGCCTCGTGAATATCGGCAGCCGTCAGCACTTCGCCGCTGCGGAAAACCTCCAGAATCTTCTGGCGGTTCAGCCGCTTCAAATCCGACGGCATGGCAATCTGGGTCTGGACCGTTTGTTTACGCATACATCTGATACCCTCTCTGATGGAAGTCGTTCCAATAATAACACCCATTATACCACAAAAAGAGCAATCTTCAAGGTATATAGCCTTCCAGACTTCCGTTATGGTCTGCGATATACTGCAATATGGGCAGCACTTTATGACAGGGGCGGTATCCCCGCCTTTTCAATGCTTCGGAGGCGGTATCCATCAGGAAGGGATGACCCACCGCATCCAACATACTCACATCGTTGAACTGATCGCCAAAGGCTACCACTTCTTCTTTCTGAACGCCCAGTGCATCCATCAGCGCATGAATACCCGTTGCCTTGTTGGCAGTACCAAAATCAAACCAGCATCGGCCCGCTACCACTGCATTGAGCTTATTGGCCCATTCTGCCTGCAGCATTTCCGCAAAGGAATCGACGCCATCCGGTGAAAAGGCGGAAATCTTCAGATACTCATCATCAAGCTGATCCAACTGTTCCACCACTGCTGTGGTGTTGCGCAGGCGATAGATCATATCATCGGTAAAGGTACGGTTTTCCGGTGTAACATAGCAGGTGTGACGGCCGCTGACCAGAATGCACACCGGCATCTGCTGAAGGCGATGAATCAGATCAAGCGCCATAGAGCGCTCGATTCCCTGTACCTTCACAGCTTCGCCACGCAGCACATTCAGAGCGCCATTTTCGCAGATGAAGCCCATACGTTTGGCAAAAGGCGCAAACAATCGGCGCAGATTATCATACTGCCGGCCGCTGGCAGCCACAAAAGTGATGCCCAGTTTATCGAGCTTTTCCAGTGTTTCATACAATCCCTCCGGCAGATGCTCCACCGGTTCCAGCAAAGTGCCGTCCAGGTCGCTGGCGATCATTCTTATCATTGGAAAAATCCCTCCTTATCGGCGTATATCTTAGCACAAGTATGCCGTTTCGTCATCTTTTTTTCGATTGCCACTTGACATTCTTTAATATATGCTTTATCATTCATATGAACACTTGTTCATTTGTTGTTTCGGAAAGGAATGATCCTATGGCAGAAACCGAAAAAAACCTATGCGATTATCTGCACGTGCACGATCAGATCATTGCAGATGTGAACGCACAGATGCCCAAAGAAGAAGTATTGTTTGACCTGAGCGAACTGTTCAAAGTATTTGGCGATTCCACCCGCATCCGTATTCTGTACTGCCTGTTCGTCAGTGAAATGTGCGTTTGCGATATCGCAACCCTGCTCAACATGACCCAGAGTGCCATCTCCCACCAGCTGAGCGTACTGAAACGCAACAAGCTGGTCAAAAGCCGCCGGGAGGGAAAGACTGTTTTCTATTCCCTTGCTGACAGCCATGTACGGGCCATGCTGGATCAGGGTGTGGAACACGTAACGGAAGAATAACACAGAATGGAGAGGTATCCCATTATGAAAAAGATTTTTCGTCTGTCCAATCTGGATTGTGCCAACTGCGCTGCTAAAATGGAAGCCGGCATTTCCCGGATCGAAGGCGTCAGCAAAGCCACGGTCAGCTTTATGACCCAGCGGCTGACCATCGAATGTGAAGAAGAGAAGCTGGAAGCCATCCTTGCACAAGCCCGGCAGATCATCCGTAAAGTGGAACCTGATTGCCAGCTGATCGGCTGAACGAGGGAGCGAAAAAGATGTCAAAGCGTCAATGCAGAAACCTGATTTTCATCCTGATCAGCGCTGGTTTGCTGGTGGCTGGGCTGTTGATTCCCGATGCTGCTGTCCGTATGGTCCTGCTATGGGCTGCTTATCTGCTGGCTGGTTACAAAGTCCTTTGGGAAGCCTTTGGCGGAATCCTCCGGGGGCAACTGTTTGACGAAAACTTCCTGATGGCCATCGCCACCATCGGCGCAGTCTGCATCGGTGAATATGCAGAAGCGGCTGCCGTTATGGTGCTGTATCAGCTGGGCGAATGGTTCCAGCAGTATGCAGTGGGCAAATCCCGGGCTTCCATCAGCCAACTGATGGATATCTGTCCGGAGACAGCGTCTGTTCTGCACAATGGTGAAATCATCGAAGTGGATCCCTATGCTGTGGAGGTTGGCCAGACCCTTGTTGTCAAAGCGGGTGAAAAAATCCCGTTGGACGGCACAATCCTCAGCGGACATTCCTCCCTTGATACAGCCGCCCTGACCGGCGAAAGCCTGCCCAGAGATGTGCAGCCGGGGGATGCTGCCATCAGCGGCTGCGTAAATCTGACGGGTGTTCTGCATATTCGTGCCGAGAAGGAATACGTAGATTCCACGGTATCCCGCATTCTGGAAATGGTGGAATCCGCTGCGGACAAAAAATCCAGAGCCGAAAGTTTCATCACCCGTTTTGCCAGAGTGTACACGCCTGCGGTATGTATCGCTGCTTTATTGCTCTTCTTGATTCCAACGCTATTTTTCGGGCAAAGCTGGCGGGAATGGGGCCATCGTGCCCTGAGTTTTCTGGTGGTAAGCTGTCCCTGTGCGCTGGTGATCTCCGTGCCGCTCAGTTTTTTTGGAGGGATCGGCGCAGCCAGCCGCCAGGGAATCCTGATGAAAGGAAGCAGCGAACTGGAAGCTTTGGCCAGGACGCATACGGTTGTCATGGACAAAACCGGCACGTTGACCGAAGGTGTTTTCCTGGTGGCAGCTATCCATCCTGTGGGGATGAGCGACGAAGCATTGCTGACTCTGGCGGCTTGTGCTGAAAAGCATTCTTCGCATCCCATCAGCCGTTCCATCTGCTCAAGCGCAGGCGACCTGCCGCTGGCAAGCGTATCGGATGTACAGGAAATTGCCGGGCAGGGGCTGATTTGTCAATACAACGGGCAGGTGCTGAGTGTTGGCAATCAGCGCTTGATGAAGAAACAGGGCATCATCCTCCCCGCAAGCGACACCGAAGGAACCCTTGTCCATATTGCATTGGATGAAACCTACTGCGGCCATCTGGTGATAGCTGATGAAATCAAAGAAAATGCAAAGGCTGCGCTTAGCGACCTTCGCCAGTTGGGCGTGGAGCAGTTGGTGATGCTCACAGGCGACACAGAAGCCAATGCACGGCAGGTGGCTGAACGTTTGGGAATCGATCAGGTGTATGCCGGTCTGCTGCCGGGAGATAAAGTGACTCATCTGGAAGAGATGCTGGCCCAAAAGCTGGAAGGGAAACAGGTCGCTTTCGTTGGCGATGGCATCAATGATGCACCGGTTTTGATGCGTGCGGATATTGGCGTTGCCATGGGCGCTATGGGCAGCGATGCTGCTGTGGAAGCAGCGGATGTGGTATTGATGGATGACCGGTTGGATAAACTGGCAACCGCAGTCCGAATCAGCCGAAAAACCCTGAACATCGCCAAGCAGAACATCGTTTTTGCGCTGGTGGTCAAAGCGCTGGTGCTATTGCTGGTGACTTTGGGGCTGGCGGGGATGTGGATGGCTGTTTTTGCTGATGTGGGCGTCAGTGTACTGGCGATCCTCAATGCCATGCGCACCCTTCGTTTTTCCGGTAGCACAAAGTAAACATAATTCTTAACAGAAACAAACACTGGGGCCTCTCATGCGGCTCCAGTGTTTTGTCTTGAAATGAACTGTCAGTCATGTTAGAATAGCTATATGCTTCTTTCAGAAAGGAAGGGAAGACCATGTTGAAGCGTTTACTGACCATTGTGGTAAGTGTTGTTCTTTTGCTGTGCAGTATTTCCAGCGGATTTGCCCAGGAGAATGCTTCACTGTATGAAAATTTCATTTACGGCACCTCTGTTCAGGGACGGTTGCTGCTTTGCCATCGCATCGGCGATCCGCAGGCAGCCAAATCCTTCCTGATGGTTTTTGGCATTCATGGTTTTGAAGATTCCTTCAAACGGGACGGCGCTGTTCTGAGCCAGATTGCCAATCTGATCATTGACCATTATCGCACCAATCCCGCTTTGCTTGGAGATAATGTGCTGTACATCGTTCCCTGCGCCAATCCGGATGGGCAGGAAGCGGGGACTTCTCAGGATGGTTTTGGCCGCTGCAATGCAGATGGAATCGATATCAACCGGGATTTCCCTGTAGGCTGGAAAAAGATGTCCACCACCCGCTACAAAACCGGTTCAGAACCCTTCTCTACTGCGGAAGCCAGGGCCTTGCGCTACCTGGTGGAAACCCTTTCCCCCACCTACGGCGCCGATGTTCATGGCTGGATCAACCGTGCCTATGGAGACCCTGCGCTGGCACAGCCTTTTATGGATGCTTTTGGTTTCAAGTACCATGAGTACAAAAGCGGCGGTATGCTGTCCCAGTGGATGGCTGAGGAAATGGAAGCTGCTGTGTTGATCGAACTGCCTGACAATGCCAGAGCGGACGGTTTCGCTGAGGACTGCGCTGCCAAACTGATTCAGGCGCTGAACAGCTGGTTTGGTACCGATACTGCTCAGGGTTCGTGATGAACCGTGCTGTTGCGGTGCTTCGGACGCACATATTCAGCCAGCAAAGCGATAAACTCACCGCTGGTGGGCTTGTCCACCGGTAGATGAAGCCTGCTGTTCTGCCCGTATTCCTTTTCGTATCGTTCCGCAATTCCCCGCTCCCATGTCAGCGTAATGACATGGCGAATCGCACGCTCCACACAGAAAGCAGAAGTATGGTGCATATCCGCAATCGCCGGATAGAGCACCTTGGTGCGGTTCTTCATCAGCATTGGATCCTCCACCAGCTTGAATACGGCCTCCTGTGCAAAGCGGTAGCCCAGCAGATGGGCAGGAAGACCAATGCGCATGAACAGTGTGGAGATGGTCTGACGAGTCCGATCCTGCTCCATCTGGGCAGACTCGCTGGATATATTCGATGCTGTTGCGCTTGTTGGTTCTGCTTTTCTGAGCAAATCTTCACGTCCTGCCAGCTCATAGATCTTTCTGGACAACAGGTTCATGTCCACCGGCTTGATGATGTATTCATCCGCCCCTTTGGCAAACGCTTTGCCGATGGTGGCTTCGGTGGTCAGCGTGGTTGTGATGATCACCCTTGGTTTCTTGGTCATGGATTGGATCTGATCCAGAATTGCGAACGCATCATACAGGGGAAGAATGATATTGCAAATCAGAATGTCAGGCATCAATTCCACAATCATCCGGAGTGCCTCCATGCCATTGCCCGTGCAGCCCACCACGGAGAAACCCTCTTGTTTCGACAGGCTTTCCACCAGATTGTTCCGTTGGTTCTCCTCCCTTTCTGCTACGCAGATTCGGATCGCGTCCATTTTTCTCTCTTCCTTTCGTAAATTGTCAAAATACTACTATTAGTACAGTTGTCTACCAATTGTGCATTCAAGTTGATTATAGCAGCATTGACGAAAAAATGGAAGCCTTTCGAGCAAATTATTTTCTTTTCGATGAAAATAGATGCTATTCGATGCCAAATCATGCAAAAAAAGCACAGTCCAAAACGGGCTGTGCTCAGCCTGTCAAAAAAGGTCGCAATCAGCGTCCTTTTTTGGTATATATAATAGAAGCAGGTGATGATCATGCTGAAGAAGGAAATGGAACAGCATCAAGCAATAGAAATGCTATGTACCGATATGCTTGTACCCAAGGATCATCTGCTGAGAAAGATCGACGCAGCAGTAGACTTTACGTACATTTATGATCTTGTAGAAGACTTGCGCAACATTTTTATCCCTCTTTCCTTTGTATTTCCTCGCTTTCTTATACTCTATATATTCGACATGAAGATGCTTTTTCTTGCCGGTTTGTGAAAAAAATAGACCGTTGACGGACTTTGTCAACGGTCTGAGCTTTCCGGTTTTCCGGAAGGCTCTTCTATATCGTTAGTATTCTTTTGTTTTCAGTCCAAACCATATCATTCCCATCAAAGCGCTCAGAAGCAACAAACAGCATAGCCCGGGAAAACTTTCATCGTATGTATGGGGCGGCAACGGTGACGGAACAGCGGCATTCAGATAGCTATGAACAAACGCAACCTCGATCGCTTCTGTTATTTCTCCATCCACTGCCAACAGTGTACTCCAACCGTTTTCATCAGCGATCAGATCGATCCGAATTTGATAAGTACGATCGCTGCAGACAATATTCTCATGAGCGCCCTTGATAGCGCTTAACACGAAGGAATGCTGTTCGCCGGATTTCTTTGGCTGAAATGTCAACTGAAACGATGCTCTTCCGTCTTCGCCGGTTGTTGCAACGGCTGTTTGACCGGTTTGAACATCCATCAATTGATACAGAAAACCAGCTGGATTAGTCGGCAAGCTGCCTTCTTGGGTTATGTTCTGTGTTATGGATATGGTAACCGAAACTTCTTGCGATTCGGGAGTAGAGTAATCCGGAACAAAGGCATTCACAATAGAAGCCGTCTGATCGAACACAAAAGCAAGTGCTTGATTTACAGGCGCTGTCATCAAAACAATCACTACTGCAACCAGCACAAACAATGGAATTCGGCACAAACGCTTCAATTGTGGCTACCCCCTTTCCGGTGATCATTCTATGGGGAAATTAGCGTTCACGGAGTCCCTTCGCTGTTTTGCGTATTGATCAGCACCCATGCTTCGCCTGCTGTGTCCAGAGTATCAATCGTCGAATCATGTTGTACTGCGTAGGCAGTTATGGTTAAGGTGGGATAATTTGTGTTGCTTTCTGTTTTCAATTCATCGATTTGCTCTTTGGTGACACTCTCATCCACACTGATTTGGTTATCTTTCAAAACGCTGTATTGCTGATCTTCTGTATCTGCTTCCACCTCTCGATAGTACACCCCCGGATTTCCATTTAGATCGTTCCATCCATCATCCATTTCATAGCTCAGGAATTTATTAAAATCATCGCTTTTCTCCAGCTTCACAAACAACCAGCAATCCTCGCTGCCAGCCAAAACCGTCACTGTGGGATCCTTGGCGATCGTTGCGCCGGGCATCATTTTATATTGATTTGTTTTTGGATCATTATCTCCATCAAGCTTCGAATCCGTCTCCGTCAGTGTTATGTTAATATCACCAAACGTAAAGGTATTGGTGATTTCGTCTGTCTGATCAATCAGCCATGCAAGCGTACCGCTGGCCGCGCCGGACAGCGCCACCACTGATGCAATCACTACCAACAGAACCTTTTTGCTGAAACAAGTTGTCAGCCATGCATAAACCTTGCGACATTTCATCATGATTCACTCTCTCCTTTGGTATTGTTCATTTGTTGATCGAATGCATTCCAAGCTTCGCTTTCACACTGAAATCCCTGTGACTGTATGGCGTGACCAACAATCACCATTTGAAAATCTGCTATAGACAATAGTTCCTTACCTGTTATGCTTTCTGGCATAACCATATTGGTACAGAAAGGCTCAAGCATCATATCATTTTCTGCCTTGGAGGCATCAACTGCTTGATGATAGCGGAACTCATAAGTAATGCTATCCGCTTCACGATCCTCTGTGTGTCCGTATAGGATCCAAACATTTGGCGACAAGCCTTGCAACAACTTCTCAAGCTGAAAGTTAGCGCCGCCAAGAGCGGAAATTTCTTGCAGTTTGCTGTACTTTGTCAAGGTGACCAGCATACGCACATAAGCTGATTCACTCCCTTTGAGCACCGTAACGGTTGGGTCTTTGGGATAGCTCTTTCCCGGTACCAGATGGTAAGCATTGCTTTCTACCCGCTGCCCATTGCCAACTGCATCTCCATTTGTGTCCACCTCAGTTTCATCAACAGATATTTTCACTTTTCCAACCGTAAAAGTGATAACAGCACCATCACTATCCGTCAGATAAGCCAATGTACCAAGCGTTGACGCACCCAGTGCCAACACAATACTGATGAACAGAAGCAAGGTTCTTTTCATTTCATCTCACTCCCCCACTTCATACAGACATTGTGCTGCGCCGTCTGCGATGTTCGCCGTTTGCAGATGAATACTTTGCCGTTTGCAACGCTTGCTCATAGGATATAGGCTTAACAACCGGTGTAGGATAAACGTTTGGCCGGTGAACAGAGGCCAAAGGAATGGTTTCTGGATTCCCTCGAGCGACCCGTTGCGGTTGTGCTGGATACCTCATTGCAGGATTGTATTGACCAGCTGGAAACACGGCAACATTGACAGGCGGCGTTGGTTCCCTGTTCACACAGACAGTCGCCTGCTGTATAGGCGGGACACCCGAATGATGTTGAACATATGCTGGTGAGGGTACAGCGTGCAATGTCTGCTGGGGCCAAACCGGGTTTACCTGTTGCATATGATGATTGGCTGGCATTGACATTCGACAGGGTTCATTCAAAACAGTTGGCGAGGTATCGAATGATTTCGTTTCCCGTAATTTTCTCCATTTCTGATTGGTTCCATGATCCGTCAGAATGACCAGAATAATCAATACAAGGCTCACCAGAATGGCAACATAAAGGCCAGGTGGTTCTTGAACGTAGTGTGCAACATAGCCGATGACCGGTATTGCAAAAGATACTTTTCCCACGATTTTTCGTGGTTCCACCAACGCTGTATCCACCGACTGATTGGCATCACCTTTGGTTTGGAATCGATAATAGGTCGGTGTTTGCTCATCAGCGACAATATCCACAATCCGATGAGTTGCCATCACATTGGGCGATACACTGAAGGTGATAACATCACCAATGCGCAGCGCATCCGGATCAACTTCTCTGATATACAACAATGACCCTCTGGGATAGGAAGGTTCCATCGAACCGGTCAGAACGCCATAGATTTGAAATCCGAATATTTTGATTGCGGAAACAAAGAAGGCAAACAAAATTGCCAATCCAACCAATACAGTTGTCATGATCCGCAACGTTTTTAGCACAGATGTGTTCAAAACGTCTCCTCCCAATCTCAATATGATGTGTGAAATTTTATAGTATCAGCCATATGTTGGATTTTATCACAATTTAGAGAAATAGCAAGTACAAAAGAAAAAAACCGCAAAGAATTTCATTGGATTCAGGCAAACCAATATGACTTAGTATTCTTCTCCCTTCACATAACTGCTTTTCTTCGATATAATAAGGCGAAACCCATCCTATATGCACAGAAAGGAACACCAATGGAAATCAAAGTCAAGTACCATGTTACAGATATGCCGGAACTCCACTTCATCGGCGACAAATCCGACTGGATTGATCTCAGGGCTGCCGAGCGGGTGGAAATGAAGGCCGGTGAATTCAGAATCATTTCCCTGGGGATCAGTATGAAACTGCCTGAGGGGTACGAAGCGCACATAGCTCCCAGAAGCTCCACTTTTCTGAAATACGGCATTATTCAGACTAATTCCGTCGGCGTGGTGGATAACAGCTATTGCGGCGATAACGACATCTGGGGAATGCCTGCTCTTGCCATGCGGGATACTGTCATTGAAAAAGGCGAGCGAATTTGCCAGTTCCGGCTGATGAAGAAAATGGAAACCGTCACTTTCACCGCAGTAGAACTTCTGTCCGACAAAGACAGAGGTGGTTTTGGTTCCACTGGTACCAGGTAAGTGTGATAACCATACAAAGAACCATTGCAAAACCAGCAAAAGCTGCTATAATAGTAGACGAAATACCTCAGGAAGGAAGGCCTGATTCCAATGAAAAAGATTTTGGTTGAAACCTCTGCCCGTCACGTACACGTGTCCCAGCAGGATCTGGAAACCCTCTTCGGTGCTGGCTATGAGCTGACTGTAAAGAAGATGCTCTCCCAGCCCGGTCAGTACGCTTGCGCTGAGCGTGTTGATGTGGTCGGCCCCAAGAAGACCCTGACCGGCGTCAGCATTCTGGGCCCCGTCCGTCCCGCCACTCAGGTGGAAATCTCCTTGACCGATGCCCGTTCCATCGGCGTGAACGCCCCCATCCGTGAAAGCGGCGATGTGGCTAACTCCGGCGCTTGCAAGCTGGTTGGCCCCAAGGGCGAAGTGGAACTGGAATGCGGCGTGATCGCAGCCAAGCGTCACATCCACATGACCTGCGCTGATGCTCAGGAGTTCGACCTGAAGGATAAGGATGTTGTGAGCGTTAAGGTGGAAACCGAAGGCCGCGCCCTCACCTTTGGTGATGTGATCGTCCGCGTTAATGACAGCTATGCTCTGGCTATGCACATTGATACCGATGAATCCAACGCTGCCTGCGCCGGCCCCGGCACCATGGGCGAAATCATCAAGTAATATCAGCTCCATTGCAACGCATACGGCGTCTGTCGCCCGTATGCGTTGTTCTTTTCTCTTCATTTCTCTTGGAAAGGAAGCACCTGCGTGAAGCTTTTTCACATTTCGGATCTTCATTTGGGAAAACGCCTGAATGAATACTCATTGCTGGAAGATCAACGTTTTATCCTATCGCAGATCATTGCGAAAATCGATGCTGAAAAACCCGATGCCCTCCTGATTGCGGGCGACGTATACGATAAACCCATCCCACCAGTGGAAGCCGTTACGCTTTTCGATGATTTTCTCTACCAGCTGACCCAGCGAAAGCTGAATGTATTGCTGATTTCGGGCAACCATGATTCAGCAGAACGTGTGGCTTTTGGCTCCCGTCTGTTGGCCCGTAACGGTCTGTATTTTTCTCCGGCATATCAAGGCAGCATTTCGCCGGTAACCCTGTCTGACGAATTTGGCATGGTCGATTTCTTTTTGCTGCCCTTTATCAAACCCGCCCATATCCGGCGTCATCACCCGGAGGACGAAACCGTTTCCTATACCGATGCAGTAAGCCATGCCATCCGTCATATGCAAGTGGATTCTTCCCGCCGCAATGTGCTTGTCACCCATCAATTTGTAACCGGTGCAAGCCTCAGCGATTCCGAGGAAATCTCTGTGGGCGGCAGCGAGAATGTGGATGCCGCTGTTTTTGCTCCTTTTGATTATGTGGCACTGGGACATATTCACGGGCCACAATCCATTTCCGCCCCCACCATCCGTTACTGCGGATCCCCCTTGAAATATTCATTTTCAGAAGCCAATCATCAGAAATCAATCACTGTGATTCAGTTGGCTGAAAAAGGCAAAGTGGATGTATCAGTGCTGCCCCTGCACCCCAAAAGAGAATTACGAAAAATGCAAGGTGACTTTGCAACCCTGACCGATCCCGACTTTTATCAGAAACAGGATCGGGATGCTTACTGGCAAATCACCTTAACCAATGAGGAATTGATACCCAATGCTGTGCAAATCCTGCGGCAGATTTACCCCAATATGCTTCATCTTTCCTTCGAAAACCGCCGTACAGCCGCCAATCAGTATCTGGCAGCAGCTGTTGAGCCTGAGAAACGTACGCCAGTGGATCTGTTTGCCGAGCTTTATCAGCTACAGAATAATCAACCCATGACGGATGACCAGCGGCAATATATTCATCAGCTGGTGGAGAAGATTCGGGAGGCGCAAGCATGAGACCCATTCGAATCACGATGTCTGCATTTGGCCCCTATGCAGGCAAAACAACGCTGGATATGGAACAGTTGGGTTCCCAGGGCCTGTATCTGATCACCGGTGATACCGGCGCAGGCAAAACCACGATTTTTGACGCTGTCACTTTTGCTTTGTTTGGCAAAGGAAGCGGCGAAAACCGGGAAGACGACAGCATCCTTCGCAGCAAATATGCTGATCCGGATACCTCCACTTATGTGGAAATGATCTTTCTTTACCGGGATGACATCTACAGCATTCGTCGCAGTCCTAAATACACCCGTCCGCCCAAGCGTGGCTCAACCCCTCAGCAGGAACCTGCCAAAGCCGAATTGACCTATCCTGACGGCAGGATTCTCTCCCGCAAAAGCGATGTAGATGCAGCGATTGTAGACCTGCTTGGGGTCGATCATGAGCAATACGTCAAGATCGCCATGATTGCGCAGGGAGAATTTCTCAAACTTTTGGTGGCTTCAACGGACGAGCGGCGCAAGATTTTCTCCCATATCTTCAACACTTCCATCTATCAAGCATTGCAAAGAAAACTAAAAGAAAACGTTGCTGAGGAAAGAAAACAGTGCAATGATCTGCAGCAGCGGATTGGCGGTATTCTGGAGGGTACCGTCCGTTGCGGCGATCTGTATCTGGACGAGCAACTCAAATTGGCGAAAATGAACGTTCTGCCGGAAGGCGAAATCGATTCCCTGCTGGAATCTATGGTGAAGCACGATTCAGCGGCAGAAGCAACCATTACAGCAGAATTGCTGCATCTGGAAGAACAAAGAGAAGCTTTACAGAAAAGAATCAATCAGGCCACCGAACGGCAGCAGCTGGAAAAGCACCTGCAACAGACCCAGCAGTGGATAGAAGCGCTGACGGAGGAACAGCAGCAGGCGCTGTGCACTCAACAGCAAGCAAGTGAATGGCTGGAGACAGCCGCTCAACTGGACCGGCAGCATACCGCACTGACAGCCCTGATGCCTAAATATGAGTTGCTTTCGTCCCTTCAGAATCAATATCGTACCAATGATGCGGCTGTTGCGGAAGCCAAACGGAAGCAAGCTGCTTGTGAAGACCAGCAGAAGCACTTGGAAGAAAAGCTCCAATCTCAGCGCCGGGAACTCCAGAATGGTTCCCTCGCTGAAGCAGAGATGGAAAAGCAACGTTCCGCACTCAAGGAACTGACAGCACAGCAACAGGTTCTGACCGAGCTGGAACAATCCATCCAAGAGCTTTCTCAAACCAAATTGCAATATCAAAAAGGAAAAGAACGGTTTGCCACTGCACAGAAAGAGTACTTTTCACTGCGGGATGAATACCATCATTTGCACGATGCCTATTTGAATGAGCAGGCCGGTATTTTGGCTGCTACCCTGCAAAATGGCATTCCCTGCCCGGTATGCGGTTCTACAGAACACCCGTATCCCGCACAGCTATCCGAAGCAGCTCCCGACAAAGCGACCCTTGAACGTGCAAAGATTCAGATGGAACTGGCACAGGCTGAGGCCGAAAAAGCCAGTCAGGAAGCCGGGAAAATCAAAGGAACCTTTGAACAGCAATTCCATATCGTGACTGAAAAGTGCAATCAAATCCTTGGAAATAAGGATTTATTGCAGGTACAGCCATTGTTGCTTGCTCAAAAGACAAATCTTGAAAATGCCATCAGCGAAGCAAAAACTGCACTGGAAAGCTGCCGTTTACGTGCTTTGCAATATCAGCAACTCCAGAAGGAAATTCCACTGTGCGAACAGCAATTGGAGGAAACAAAGAAACAGTTGTTAGAACTGACTGCCCACATTGCCATGCTGACCGGTATGATGCAGGAGCAAAAGCAGCAGGGACAGGCCTTGCGCACTGAATTGATCTATAAAAACCAACAAGAAGCACAAACCTGTCTGGAACAATGGCAAAAGGAAGCAACCAGACTGCGCACAGAGGCTGCAAATGCTGAAAAAGCATTGCAGGAGATTCAGCGAAAGCTGGGCGAGCAGGAAGGCTCTGCATCTGTTTTGAAAGAACAACTTGCCGCAACTATTCCCGAAGATATGGAACAACTGACTGCAGAGGCAGAGGAAGTACGACTGCACATTCATCAGTGCAGCGAACAAAGCAAAGCCTGCCACAGCCGCATTGCAGCAAACCAAAAAGCCAAAGAAAGCTATGGGCATTACCGGGAACAGCTTCAAACGGCTACGCAGCGCATGGGCTGGATACAATTGCTTTCCGATACAGCCAATGCTACCTTGCATGAAAAAAAGCAGAAGATCATGCTGGAAACCTATGTACAGATGGCATATTTTGATCGGATTCTTGCATATGCTAATGTACGGCTTCGCAACATGACCAATGGCCAGTACGAACTGGTTCGCCGCAACGATGCAGAAAACTTCAAAAGCCAAGCCGGTTTGGATTTGGATGTAACGGACTACTACAACGGCTCTGTGCGTGATGTGAAGACTCTGTCCGGTGGTGAATCGTTCAAAGCATCGCTTGCGCTGGCGCTGGGAATGTCTGATGTGATCCAGAGTATGGCGGGCGGCATTAAGTTGGATACTTTATTTGTGGACGAAGGCTTTGGCTCGCTGGATGAACAGTCTCTTCACCATGCCATTCGAATGCTGGAAGAGCTGGCGCAAACAGACCGGTTGATCGGTATTATCTCTCACGTGGGCACTCTGAAAGAGCACATCGACCATCAGATTGTGGTCACGAAGGAACGGACCGGTGGCAGCAGAGCCAGCATTGTTGTTCCCTGATGAAAGGAGCCGCTATGTCAGAGCTGAAACGCGTTTTGTTTATTATCAATCGCTATGCCGGAAAAAACAAAATCGTTGGCAAACTGACCGACCTGTTGGATTTTTTCAGTCAGAAGGGTTATTTGCCGACCGTTCATATGACAAGATGCGTTGGGGATGCTACCCGGATCGCCAACGACTTGGGGACTCAGTACCCGCTTGTCATCTGTTCCGGCGGCGATGGTACGCTCAGCGAGGTTGTTGCCGGTCTGGTTTCATTGCCTGAAAACAAGAGACCCGCCATAGGCTATCTTCCGGCCGGTTCCACCAATGACTATGCGGCAACACTGGGCCTTTCCGCTGATATGAGCCGCAGTGCATCCATCATTGCCGAAGGCTGTCCACGGCGTTTGGACGTAGGGATGTTCGGGGAAATGCGTCCCTTCGTGTATGTGGCTGCTTTCGGAACCTTCACCGAAACATCCTATGCCACACCGCAGCGGGAAAAGAACCTGCTGGGATACAACGCATATCTTCTTCACGGCTTGAAGGAACTGACCAATCTGCGGAAATATTCCCTTTCTGTCACCATGGATGGCGTTACCTATCAGGGCGATTTTCTCTTTGGCATGGTCAGCAATACGGACCACGTAGGCGGAATGCGTCATCCGCTGGGCGTGGAAGCCGTCCTGGATGATGGCTTGCTGGAGGTGCTGCTGGTGCGGGCACCTGAAACGGCAGCTGAATGGCCACAGTTGCTATCGGAAGTTTTAAGCAAAAAAAGCGACGGCCGCTATTTGATATACGGCCGTGCAAGAGAAATCCAATTCTGTTTTGAAAATGATGTGGATTGGGTGCTGGATGGCGAACATGGCGGCGCTCATCAGAATGTGACCATCCGGGCAATGCAGCAGGCCATCCGGTTCCTTCTGCCACCGCCTGATGATATGGAATAGAGATTATACCGGCAGATGAATCTGCTGGGCTTCTTCACTGATCAAAGCGGAGACAACGGCACGGTACTCCATGTTGAGCTTTTCGCTCAACTCGGCAGAAGTAAACTTCAATTGATTGGTAGCAAGCAAGGCAGCCAATCCATAGGTAAAAATCCACATATGCTGGTGAATGGTTTCAGCTTGTTCAAGGGTGAAGCCATTCTTTTTGACCAACGTTTCAATCACCAGTTCACGGCAATGGAAACTTTGGGTGGCATCTGCCGCAACCGGCTGACACATGAACACCATGTGAAACAGGTGCGGTTCTTCCATAGCATACAGCAGATAGGCCAGTCCCAGAGATTTATAAGGAGATTCGCAGCAATTTCTATTTTCATTGATAAACTCGGTAAAGCGTTGGACTGCCTTTTCAAGAATATGTTCTTTCAATTGATCCATATTCTCAAACACACGGAAAATGGGCTGAGTAGAGCAACCGATTTCGTTTGCAACCGACCTTGCGTTGATGGCATCAAGGCCATTTTTCCGGGCCAGTTCATATGCTGCTGTTACAATATCTTGTTGCTGAAAGCGAACCTTCGGGGGCATGGTTTTCCCTCCTTACATGAATGGAAGTCTATGCGCACATTCTACAGGATTTTACCTGTTTGTCAAGAATAAATGTATTTTACACAATGAATATAAAATTGTTCACAAATATTTGAAATTTTCTTTGCATTTTGCTTGCAATCTCCCCCAACAACGTGCTATAATAATCGCTGTGACATACGGACGGTCCTCTGCTGAAAGAAGAAGCACGAACGTCTACGAAGGAAGGAGGCCCATGAAATGAGTGAGATCATTCGTTCCATTGAGAAGGCTCAGCTCCGCACCGACCTGCCCACCTTTGGCATCGGTGACACCGTTCGCGTTTTCGTGAAGGTTGTTGAAGGAAGCCGCGAGCGTCTGCAGGCGTTTGAAGGTACTGTTATCGCCAAGCGCAACGGCAGCATCCGTGAAACGTTCACCGTTCGCCGTGTATCCTATGGTATCGGCGTCGAGCGTACGTTCCCTCTGCACTCTCCCCGTGTTGATCACATCGAAGTGATTCGCAAGGGTAAGGTGCGCCGTGCAAAGCTGTACTATCTGCGCAACCTGCAGGGCAAGGCTGCCAAGATCAAGGAAGCCAAGCGCGTGTAAGCGTATTGCCACTCAGAGCCGTCCGCATATCGGACGGCTCTTTGGCATATCATGTAAAACTTTTTCTTCCTTATTCCAGAAAGGAGTTTACGATATGAACCTGAGCGAGAACAAGACATTTATCCTCAACCATTTGGATCGCAAGGCTTTTCGCCCTATCGCAGAGCGCATTGAAGAGATGATCGATTGCTTTTTGACATACGATTTCCATTTTATGCGCACCACTGGCGTACTTGACGAAAACGACGAACCGGGTGAAAATGAATACGATGAAGATGAGGCCTTCGAGTTTATTTATGATGCCTATCTTTCTGACCATCCTCAGGAGGAGGACGACGATATGATGATCGCATCTCTGCTCAACCGCTATATGGAGCTTCAGGCAGAGTACCTGTAATATGCGAAAGGAGCTGTTTTTCCAATGAAATGTCCAGCTTGTGGAAAGTGGAACCGGGCCGGTCTCCCTCACTGCGTTTATTGCGCCACAGAGCTGCCGGATGATGCCTATGGCGTCCACGGCGTTCCCGCCTGGCAGCTGGAGCTGAAACAGGAAAAACCCAAGAGCTATATCCGGGTTGATGATTCCGGCACTGCCGAAACCACCGATGACCCTCGTGATACACTGGCAGCGGAAATGGTAAGTCTCCGTGACCGTAAAGTGTCCGGCGAAGAAAAGCAGCGAATTTTGCGTGCCAACTCTGTCGCCCGTGGCATGGCGCCATCCGGGCGTTCCGTACGCACATCCAGTAACCGCAGCACGTTCTTCTCTTCATATGATGATAATCCCGAAACCACCCTGCGTCCCGTTGACCCTGAATTGATGGAGGAAGAGGTCAAGCCCGGCGCACGCCGTGTGTACTCTGCCAGATACCGTACAACCTATGAAACCGCTACCCAGGATTCCATCTACAGTCAGTCTGCCCCCACAGAAGTAACCGGCATCCATAAGCCGGACGAGGGACAGACCGTTTATGATGGTTATCTGGATACAAGCGAATACATTCCGCCTTATGACCGCCCCAGCGCCTATGAACGTTTTTCCGGGGACAGTCATATCCATCACAAGCCCCGGCGCAACAGGGGGCGCCGTTTGCTGCGCACATTATTGCTTACCATGCTGGTCAGCGGTATTGTGTTGCTCAGTATTGCGCTGGTGCCCAAGCTGTTTGCTCCCTCCGGCGAGGATGATACCCCGAAAGCCACGGTTTCCCCTACCATCCGCAACGACCTGGCAGCGCATACCATCACCATTCCCGGCGAGGAAAATCAGCGGATTATGATTCGTGAACTGCATATGACAGCCATCGTTACCGGCGGCGTCGCTACTTTCGATATTCCCGATCATATGTGGTACGACGATTATCTGGATTACCTGCAGGAAACGATGACGGTCACTGTGTCTCCCTTCCTTGTTTCCGATACGGGTACCCAGACGCCTTTGGAGCAGCTTACCTACGAGATTGATATTCCCCTCTCTCCCATCGAGCTGTCAACCCCCGATGGCCCCTATCAGGTGGTCAGCACCGCACTGTATACGATTCAATTCTATGTGCGGGAAGGCAGCACGGTTACGATCAACGGCGAGGATTACAGCGATCTGGTGAATACCGAAGGCGGTAAAGTGAGCTACAATGCCACGGTGCAGCCCATTGGCGAGAATCATTTCGAGATTGTGGTCCGCAGCCAGTATTGCCGTGAAAACAGCCTGACGGTTACGCTGTACCGTGAAAAGCAGGAAATTCCGCTGGATCTGGCTTCCGATATCGGCAACACATCTTCGGATGAAACCCGCTATATGACCGTTCGTGCCACCACCCTGCCCGGCGCAGTGGTCAAGGTGCTTTCTCCCTATACCGATCTGGATATTACCAATGTGGATATAGACGGTTCGTTCAGTTTCCGTGCAGTGTTTGATAAAATCGGCGATAACACCATTATTATCACAGCGGATTATCCCAATAAGAAGCAAACCCGTGTGGAACACAAGGTATATTACGTGCCCAACATCGATATTTATTCCCGCAAAGCCTGGGATATCGTTTCCCAGTACACTGACCTGATGGACAATATCGAGCTTCGTAAGTCTCAATCGCAGATTTATGTTTGCAAAGGCACAATTACCAGCATCGAAACCACCAAGCCTCAGCGTGCCTTCATGAATGTGGGTACAGAAGAAAGCCCGTTGCTGATTTATGTGGAGAATGCCTCCAAAACCGAGTGGGAAGTGGGCAAAGTGTATGACCTATATGCCGATGCATACGGTATGTACAACAGCAAACCCTGGCTGATAGTGCGCTATACCTATCTGAAAGATCAACCTCGATAATGACTTTTCCATAAAAATTATGAACTTTTTGTTTCATAACCTCTTGACTTTTTTACAATTCCATTTACAATGTAATTAGTTCGCAAAATAACGAGCTTTTCGCATTGCGACGCAGTATGGAAGAAAGGAAAGAGGCCAATGGCAAAGTGTATTCTCCTCGTTGACGACGAACCACTGATCATCAAAGGCTTGAAATATACGCTTGAACAGGAAGGCTTCGAAACAGATTCTGCTGCAGACGGCGAAGAAGCGCTCAATAAGTTTTTTGCAGGTCATTACGATTTTATCCTGCTGGATGTAATGCTGCCCAAGATTGACGGCATTACTGTATGCCAACGCATTCGTGAACACAGCAATGTTCCGATTATCATGCTGACAGCAAAAGGTGAACAAATCGATAAAATTCTGGGATTGGAATATGGCGCGGATGATTACATGACCAAGCCGTTCAACATTCTGGAGGTCAAGGCCCGCATCAAAACCATTCTGCGCCGTACCGCCGGTTCTGCCCAGAGCAACACCCGCAAAACCATTCGTGTGCACGATATGGAAATCAATATCGTCAACCGTTCCGTTACGCTGGGTGGCAACGAAGTGCGCCTGACTGCCAAGGAATTTGATTTGCTGCAGGTATTTGTCAATAACCGCGGCGAAGTGTTCAGCCGTGAAAAGCTGCTCAAGACCGTCTGGAAATATGACTACGCCGGCGATGCGCGTACGGTGGATGTTCATATCCGCAGACTGCGTGAAAAAATCGAACGCAATCCTGCTCAGCCGGAGTTTATCTTCACCAAGTGGGGAGCTGGATACTATTTCACGGACAAAGATTAACAATCCCTTTTCTTCCATCCGTTGGAAGATCCTATTCGTCTTCCTGCTCATCGTAGGGATCAGCTATTATGCAGTAGCTACTTCCCTGCTTGGGCTGGTAGGCGATTCTTTGTTTGACGAGCGAAAACGGCAGGAGCGCATCGCTGCCGACCAATTGGCTGCTGAAATGGAGACTTTGCTCAGCGCTTCCCGGATGGAAGAGCTGAACAAGCAGTTGTTATCCGCAGGCAATCAACTGGGTGCCCGTCTGATGGTGCTGGATCACAGCGGCAAAGTACAGGCCGATACCTATTCCACGCTCAACGGTACCAGACTGACCATCCCTGAGGTGGTTGGTATTTTGGCAACCGGCAAAACAGCAGATTATGGTGTGCATATGATTGAGGCAGTTTCCACTCGCAAACTGCTTCATTTTTGGCAACCCTATCATGAAGATGCTCAATGGATCAGCTATTGCACAGCCGGTCTGTACCAAAAAGGATCCTTGATTGGTGTTTTGGTGCTCTCCTCCCCTATTCAGGATATGATGGAGCGCCTGTTTGTTCTGCAAAACCAAATGGTGCTGTATTTTCTGATTGCTGCCGGCATCGCTTTGCTGCTTGCACTGTTTTTCTCCCGTGTGATCACACGCCCCATTGCCTCCCTGACCAAAAGCATCCAGCGAATGGGACATGGCGATCTTTCTGTTCGTGTGCCTGAAAAAGGCAGCGGCGAACTGCGCAAACTCTCCGAAACCTTCAACATTATGTCCGAAAAGCTGGAAATGCTGGATAAGAGCCGCAACCAGTTTGTTTCCAATGCCAGTCACGAGCTGAAAACCCCCTTGGCAACCATGAAAATCCTGCTGGAGAGTATCATCTATCAGCCGGATATGGAAACCGAGATGCGTACGGAATTTCTGACGGATATTAACAAAGAAATCGACCGGCTGAATATGATCATCGGGGATTTACTCACCCTGGTCAGCATGGATTCCAAAACCATGCGCCTCAACCGTAGCACCTTCAGTCTGGCGCAGGTGGTCACAGATACGGCTCATCGGCTTGCGCTTGTGGCAGACAAGAATCATCAGGAACTGAAACTGTCGCTGAATGACCGTTGCGAGTTGTATGCTGACTGCGCCAAACTGACGCAGGTGGTTTACAATCTGATGGAAAACGCTTTGAAGTATACGCAGGAAGGCGGCACGGTGCGGGTTCGTCTGGTTCGCTCCGGACGGGATGCTGTTCTGACCATTTCCGACAATGGCCCCGGCATACCCAAGGAAGATCAGGCCCATATTTTTGAGCGCTTTTACCGGGTAGATAAAGCCCGCAGCAGAGAAACCGGTGGTACCGGTCTGGGGCTCAGCATCGTGCATCAGATGGTGCTGGCCCATGGCGGCAGCGTATCTGTGGAAAGCGAAGAAGGTCAGGGTTCTACCTTTACGGTGGAAATCCCCATCCATCAAAGCTGAGGAGGCGGAATATGAAGCGCAAATGGCTTGTTTTGCTCGGTTTACTCTCCCTGTTTCTGCTTTCCGCCTGTGCTGCTGCAACCAATCCACTGACGCAGGCAATGTCCACACCCATTCCGGGAATACCGAAAACCGAACCTATTTCCGCCAATCCGGCAGAACAGACAAATCAACTGGAGATCAGTTTGTTTTTCCGTTATCAGCAAACCGGACTGTTAGCCTGTGAAACACGCACCATCAACATCCCAAAAGAGGAGAGCGCCGAGGAAACTGTTATACGGCAACTGCTTGCTGGGCCTCAGGCATCACACACCGATTTACGCAGATTGTTTCCGCACAATACCGTCCTTGTGGATACCACAGTTTCTGGGGATATTCTGATGGTTACGCTCAACGAAGCGCTGCTCAACGACGGGATTCCGGACAACTGGTCCGACGACCCTGCCTGGCGTACCGAAGCGCCTCTGCGCCGCAAGCTGACGATGCAAAGCCTTGTCGCCACAATAACAGAAAACTTTTCCTACTCCTATGTTCAGGTCTTTCTGGTAAGCGATCAGGCTTCCCATGTGAGCACAAGGCTGGATTCTGCCTATTTTCTGGCTGGCAGCAGCGGCCCTGCGGAACTCTTTTATCGTGATGAATCCCTGCTGATGACAATGCAAAACGCAACCCTTACGATTCTGGATGCATGGTACCGCCGGGATTATCCGCTGCTGTATGAATTAACGTTAAGCAACGCCAAAAGTGATGTGCGGCATGCTTATGAAACCTTTGTGGGTGAACTGGACAGCGGTCTTTCCCTGACATCCTTCACCGCAAGTTCCGGGCATTCCCCTGTCGGTTCCAACAGAGCGACTGTGATTGTGGATCTTTCCTGTCAGAATGGTACACAGGAAATCATTCGTTCTTCAATACCCATTCGTCTGATTTGTGAAGATGGCATCTGGAAAGTACCCTATTCCGAGTTGCAGCGGCTGATGCTGTTGCCTGATTGATTATGGAGGATGTTCCATGAATGGAAATCGCTGTCGATTGCTGGCGATTTTGCTATGCTGCTGCCTGTGTATAAGCAGTTGCACTGCCAAAATGCCCGAATCCGATACAGAACCCACCATTACCCTGCCGCCCATACAACAACCATACGCCGCACCCATCGGCGATGCTGCATTGGAATATGCTGCATCTGCAACCCTGTACCTGCCCCGCTATGACAGCAATCTGCTGAGCGCCTTCCAGACAGAAGTAACCTACTCTGCCGCTCGCCCCGATGCGGAAAGTCTCGTACGTGCTTTGCTGAACCAACCGGACACTGGTACGCTTTCCTCTCTGGGAAAAGGCGTTAAACTTTCCTTGTATGGTGTAAATCCGGTGGAACAAAGCCGGAATGTGGTCACTGTCAATCTGGGAGCTTCTGCATTGCAGCTGGACCGTAAAGACCTGTATATTGCCTGTCAGGCCATCACCAATACCATAACGGAACTACCCGATATCGACTATGTCAATTTTCTGGTGGTTGACCGTGCCATTGGTCTGGATGTTGCCAATACCCTGCCTCTTGGCACTTTCAGCCGCAGTGTGGGCATGGATATCGGCAACAACTACGATCAGCTGATGCTCAGGCGCATTGATGTAACCCAATCCGCCAGCGACAAACCGCTTTCATCCGATGTAACGCTTTACTTTCCCATTGCCCATACCGCCGGCGTCCTCAGCGAAGTGCGCAACTGTTCCTTCTCCAATCAGATCATGGAGGATATGATCGTCACCCTTCTGCATGAGATGGCTTTGGGTTCTCAGGAAGGGATCCCCACGCCTTCATTACCCTTGCTGGCTGATTTGCTGATCAAAAAGCCGGTAGTGAAGGAGACAGAAGAAAGCGGCAAACTGATCGTTTTGGAATTTGCCTATAATCTGGATGAAATGCTCTCGGCAAACCAGATCAGCCGGGCCAGCTGTCTGGCTTCCCTGTGCTATACGCTCTGCACCTATTTCCCCGGCATTTCGGGCATTCAGGTTTCCATTGGTGATACGCCTGTTGATACCGTGATGTTGGGCGAGCAGCTGGAGAGTTCTGTCTCTTTCCCCAACCAGGTGCAGAAACGTTCTGATTATGCCACGCTTCTGTGTGATTTCTGCCAGCTTTCATTGATTGATACCGATGGAACCAAGTTGATTACCATCAACCGTCCCGTTCCCTATTATCAGGCCCGTCACCCCCGGTTGCTGCTGCAGGAACTGGCCAAGGGACCAAAGCCGTATGATGACTATATCCAAACCAATCCCGTCATGGTGGAAAACACCATTACCGACGCTTCCATCATCGGGCTTGCCATTACCGATAAAACCTTGTTGGTCAATCTGTCCTCCACCTTTGAGGATGCATTTCAAGAAAGCGATGGTCAAAAAGAACGGCTGTTGGTTTATGCCATGGTCAACACCCTGTGCCAAAGGAGCCGGGTAGAAATGGTTCATTTCTTCGTCAATGGAAAACCTTTTGAAGGCTTTACCGGCGAAATTTTCTGGGAAACCAGCTTTGCACCACTTTTTTGATCTTCAACCCAAACGCACTGTTCTGTATAGGCAGTGCGTTTTTCCTTTCCTTGCATAACTTGTCCGATTATGTTATGATTGCGAAGAAATAATTGAACTTTCAGGGAGGTGCAGCCATGAACCGCAGAAACAAACGGGGTATCTCAGCAGGTACCATTTTCATGCTGACGCTGACCAGTCTTGTTTTGATCGGCTTTTTTGCTTTGCTGCCAACCTTGACCGGCACCACTAACATCAGTACCAACGCCATTGATTTGGCGGTCAAACTGGATCAATCCTTTTCTCAACTGATCAGTTCCCAGACCGTAAGCAACCCCGGCACTCCTGCCAACACTGCTATCTCTCCGCTGACAACCCCAGCGCCAACCGCTACGCCTGCGCCCACCGCCCCGCCGATAAAGCGCTTTACCCTTTGTGCTACCGGCAGTATTCAGTTTGATTCCGGAGCCCTGTCTTCGCTGACCGATAAGGATGTGGGCTATCGTTTTGATCTATCGCTGAGTTCTCTCGGTTCAGCGATGCAATCGGATCTGACCATTGCCACACTGCGCAACGCTGTTATCCCCACCGACAAACTCAGTGCTTTCAATATGCCCGCAGCCCTTCTGAATGCGCTGAAAAACGCTGGCATTGATGCTCTCTGTGTTGGATATCCAAATGCACTGAACGCCGGTATAAGCGGCCTTACAGCCACAAAAAACAGCATTGTTAATGCTGGCATGACCCCCTATGGTCTCTATGCTTCACCTGCCGAGCGGGAAACAGCGGTTATGGGAAGTGCCAACGGTGTTCAAGTGGCTCTGCTTAGCTATCAGAACGATTTGAGTTCCAGCAGCAAAAAGCAGACAAGCAATGAGGAACAAGCTTACGCATATGCCCCGATTGATGTTGAGATCATCCAGAGCGACATTGCCCGCCTGAAACAAAATGGTGCAGAAGTCATCATCGTTTCCCTTTGCTGGGGCAAAACCAGTGCCACTTCACCAACAGCTGCACAGCGTGAACAAGCGCAGCAAATCGCTGATGCAGGTGCCGATATCATACTTGGTACCAATCCCCAGGCGGTGTTCCCGGTTGAGATTTTGACCGCACAACGAGGCGACGGAAAATATCATCCGGTACTTTGCGCCTATTCTTTGGGCAATCTGTTCACTTATGACCGGGAAAGCCGGGCGAATCTGGCCGGTATCCTGCTGCGGGCGGATATTCAATACGATGCTGCTACCGGTACAGTTGCTTTTGATAATCTTTCCTACGATCCAACCTATTGCTGGCGTGGGAAAATTGACGGCGTAACCCGCACGGCTGTGTTATCCGCCCATGAGGCCAATGCCCCCGATTTTGTGGATCAGAAGCAGTTGGATGTAATGAATCGCTGCTATAAGCTGATTACGGATGTTATGAAAGATGGTGTATTGAGAGAACGATGATTTTTCAGGGTCATTCCCTGCTATACACGACAATCCCCGGAAGCATAACCGCTTCCGGGGATTGTTTATTTGATTCTGAGGCTTAAGCCAGCAGACTCTTGCCAGTCATCTCAGCGGGAACCTCCACACCCATGCTGTCCAGCATGGTGGGAGCGATATCCGCCAGACGACCGCCTTCACGCAGGGTACGACCGATCATCTCGGGGCCGATGGCGATGAAGGGAACCGGATTGGTGGTGTGAGCGGTGAAAGGTTCGCCGTTCTCGGGATCCACCATCTGGTCGGCGTTGCCGTGGTCGGCAGTGACGAAAGCACGGCCGCCATTGGCCAGAACAGCTTCCACAACCTTGCCAACGCACTCGTCAACGGTGGCAACAGCCTTCATGGCAGCATCCATCACGCCGGTGTGGCCCACCATATCGCAGTTGGCGAAGTTGAGAATCATCACATCGTACTTCTTCTCGTTGATCAGCTCAACGGCCTTCTCGGTCACTTCATAGGCAGACATTTCAGGCTTCATGTCGAAGGTAGCCACCTTGGAGGAAGGAATCAGCTCGCGGTCTTCGCCGTCGTTGGGCTTTTCCACGCCGCCGTTGAAGAAGAAGGTCACGTGGGCGTACTTCTGGGTTTCAGCAATACGCAGCTGGGTCTTGCCCAGCTTGGACAGGTACTCGCCCATGGTATTGTCCAGCGTCTCCGGAGGATTGACGATCTCCAGACCGGTGAAGGTTTCATCGTACTGGGTCATGGACACGAAATTGACAGGGAAATAGCCATTGGCGCGAACGAAGCCGTCAAAATCGGGCATGATGAAGGTGCGGGTCAGCTGACGGGCACGGTCAGGACGGAAGTTGTAGAAGATGATGCTGTCGCCTTCGTTGATGGTGGCAACGGCCTTACCGTTCTCCTGTACCACGGTGGGCTTGACAAATTCATCGGTTTCTTCCTTGGCGTAGCTCTGCTCTACGGCTTCCACGCCGGAAGCAGCGGTCACGCCTTCGCCCAGCACCATGGCATCGTAAGCCTTCTGGACGCGATCCCACAGGTTGTCGCGGTCCATGGCCCAGTAACGGCCCATGACAGTGGCGATCTTACCAACGCCGATTTCATCCAGCTTCTGCTGCAGTTCCTTCACATAGTCAATGCCGCTGGACGGGGGCACATCGCGACCATCCAGGAAGCAATGCACGAACACATCCTTCACACCGCGCTGCTTGCACATCTCAAGGAGGGCATACAGGTGGGTGTTGTGGCTGTGCACGCCGCCGTCGCTGAGCAGGCCCATCAGATGGACAGCCTTACCGTTGGCCTTGGCGGTGTCCATGGCCTTCACCAGGGGCTTCTTCTCAAAGAAAACGCCATCCTGGATATCCTTGGTGATGCGGGTCAATTCCTGATATACAATGCGACCAGCGCCGATGTTCAGGTGGCCCACTTCACTGTTGCCCATCTGGCCATCCGGCAGACCTACATCCATACCGCTGGCGCCCAGCTGAGTGGTGGGATACTTGGCCATCAGGGCATCCAGAACGGGGGTACCCTGCTGGATGATGGCATTGCCTTCCTTGACAGGATTGATGCCGAAACCGTCCATGATAATCAAAGCAGTCATGGTCTTATCCATTTCGCTTGCTCCTTCTTACTTGTTGTACAGTACAACAGAGGTGAAATCAGGAGCCTTCAGAGAAGCGCCACCGATCAGACCGCCGTCGATTTCGGGCTGAGCCATCAGACCCTTCACGTTGCCGGGGTTCATGCTGCCGCCGTACTGGATGCGCACAGCATCGCTCACATCCTTGCCATACTTGCGCTCGATGGCCTTGCGGATAACGCCGATGGTTTCGTTGGCCTGCTCATCGGTGGCGGTGAGGCCGGTGCCAATGGCCCACACGGGCTCATAAGCGATGACGGAAGCCTTCACTTCGTCGTTGCTGAGGCCATGGAGAGCCATCAGGGTCTGGTATTCCACGATGATATCGGTGTAGCCGGTTTCACGCTCGTCCTTCAGCTCGCCCACACAGATGATGGGAGTCATGCCGGCAGCGACGCAGGCACGCACACGGGCGTTGACAGTCTTGTCGGTTTCGCCGAAGTACTGACGGCGCTCGCTGTGGCCGATGACCACATACTCCACACCACAGGCCTTGAGCATATCAGCGCTCAGTTCGCCGGTGAAAGCACCGCTCTTGGCAAAATGGACGTTCTGAGCGCCCAGCTTGATGTTGCTGCCTTCAGCAGCTTCCTTCACGGCAGCGAAATCGGTGGCGGGAACGCACACAACCACGTCGCAATCCGCATCCTTCACAGCGGGAACCAGTGCCTTGACCAGCTCGGCAGCCTCGGCAGGAGTCTTATTCATCTTCCAGTTACCGGCAATAATGGCTTTACGCATAACAAATGTACCTCTTTCTATTGTGGTCAGGCACAGCGCCATGACCCATTATGTGCTTTGCAAAAGCAGGTTATCCGCTTTCGCAAAGTTTGCGCAGGCTGAAAATCAGCCTGCGCAAACGAAGGGTTTCTTAGATTTCGTCCAGAGCGGCAACGCCGGGCAGGACCTTGCCCTCGAGGTACTCGAGAGAAGCGCCGCCACCGGTGGAGATGTGGGTCATCTTGTCAGCATAGCCCAGCTGCTCAACGGCTGCAGCAGAGTCGCCGCCGCCGATTATGGTGGTGCCGTCAGCCTCAGCCAGAGCAGCAGCCACAGCC
>JAFVXE010000050.1 GCA_017501255.1 Clostridia bacterium
GAAAGATTTTTGGATATCAAGCTGTCCTGTCAGACAATGCTTTTGGAAAAGTTGGCGGATTACGATCCTGAAAAAGGCGCGGAGTTCACCACCTACATCTACCCATTTGTGAAAGATGAGATCCAGAAGTTTCTCATGGGAGAAGAATCCTGGTCGGTGTCTTCGCTGAGCAATTACAAAATGCTGCGCACCATGGCGTGGATGTGGCGCAACGAATCAGATCCGATTGCAGCGTTTTCGGAAAAATACAACTGCGATCCTGCGCTTGCTCAGGAGTATCTGGATACCGTCTGTGGACTCCGGAACCGTCATTCGTTTTTCAAAACGGTTCGTGATGACGACAGCGAACGCACCCAGATGGATGTGACACAGGACGAACATTGGGACTACACGGAAAGACTCTGGAACGGCATGCGTGCCAGTCAGGTGGAGCGTGCTTTTGATAAACTGAACTACCGGGAACAGACTCTGCTGGAGAAGCGGCTGTCCATCTGTATGAACTGCGGACGGATGGGATCGTGGGAGAAGCGTCCCACCTTCGAGGAGCTTGCCATCCTGTTTGAGGGCAGCAGCGCCAGCGGAGCGGAACGTGCTTACCGGAAAGCCGTGGAACATCTGACGGAGCATCTGGTGGCTGACGGAGCACTGCATGCCATTCGCCTGAAGCAGACCAGCAAGACCAAACGTAAAAAGAAAATCGCCGCCGCTACCTACCTGTATCAGGCAGACTGCGACGGCGAATGGGGCGAGATGGTATTCGATTTTGAGAACAGAACCGCACGGATCATCCGGCTTGCTGACGGGGATACCATCCGCTCCAACGTGTTTGCCGGGAAAGTCATTGCGTATCTTCTGGGCTGTGATAACGACAAACTGCCGAAGGAAACCCTGCTCGCCCTCGACCCGTGGGAGTGATCCGCTGCGGCGGGATGAGTATCCCTTTTGTGGGACGTTGAGGCAGGAAGCCTCAGGCATTCCTGCCCCAATTCTTCCCGGTCAGGCGGCTTTTGCTCCTGCAAAGCCCTGTGTTTTCGTGGAACAGTCCACAAAACCCGCCTGCCCTCATGCCGCAGGCAAGGCCCTGTCCCGCCGGGGGACAGCACCTTTCCAGCGTCAGCGCTCACAAAAGGTATAACACACTACACTTTGCATGCAAAGTTGTGTGCCACGAAACCGCCGGTTTCTTTGGATTCTTCCTGAGATGCAGGGGCGAAGCCCCTGGGAAGAAACTGTATGATATACAACATGAACAGTTCAAAGATGATCAAACCGCCGAAACATGTCGGCGTTTGTAACAGATACGAATAAATGGCTACGTGTAATTCCGCATCGCTCTGCTGATTTATCTTGAGTTAAGGAATGCTCATTTTTAGAGCAGTAAGTCGTAATGCAAAACAATTGGCCGTTGGGAAGAAATGTGAAAAAAGAACCGCTCTTTCGAGCGGTGGTGGTTCAACATCACAGTTCCTTTACTAACACGAATAGTATTCGCAACCACGAGATTACATCGAATGTGCGTGTAATGAACCGTTCAGTTCTGGCGCTTACCACCATCTTGTGCTTCATTAGGTAGTTGATTGGCTACTTCATTAAGCAAATGGCGGTAAGCAACAAATAGATCATTTTTCCATAGTTCATACTCGGCTTACCTCCTCATGACCAGACTCGGGTTCGTTTCCTCCCCCGGCATTATGATTATAGCATAGTTTTGATTGGGATTCAATTCAGCATACCCTCTCTGCTCATGCTCAGAACGATGCTGTGGTCGGCTTGAAAAAACCAAGACTTAGATGGTTGTGATGAAAAGAAGGAACTATGGATAACGCACATACGCCTCCTCTGCTTTTGTGCAGTTGATGGAGATAATCTGTCCATCCTGTAGCCAAACATCTACGCAGCCGGTATCAATGTTTAAGCAGCAGGTGTACATATCCATTGTGATGTCTCCTCTTGCTTGATTAATCAACGACTTTGTAGATACAGATGATCAAATCAATAGAAATATGGAAGCTGACGTGAGTATTCGTATGCCGTGTAGTCTTTGCGAAGGCTTCTATAACGACAATAAACCGCCTTGTCGAAGCCCGGCAAGGCGGTTCCGTTACATCTCCATACTTGAAAGCGCACTGACCTGATCTCTCCGGGCGTAGATGACCGCAAAGACCTGTACCAGCTTTTTCTCCTCATCGATCCAGAAGTACATCAGGTAATTCTTAATGGCTTTCATCCGTACACCTTCGCTGCGCCAGGGTTCTTCGTCTACCAAACGGACGCGCCCGGGCATATGGGCGAGAGATGCCATTGCAGAAGCCAGCAGCCGTAGTGTGTTCTGTGCGGCATCAGGTGCGAACAGCTCATTGGCGATATAGTCTCTGATCTCTCGCAGCTGCTCCTGCGCCTGGGTAGTGATTCTGACTTCGTACTCCATGCTTACTCCCCACGAAGCAGATCCGCCATGGCAGCCTCCAACGGGACAGAATTACCCTGTTTGGCCTGCGTGAGACCACGGCTCATCATGGCATCGAAGTCAGCATCGCTCATGGTGTCGCGGGTGGGAATGCCCGCAGGTACAGTCATGGAAAAGGGCAGCCCCTTCCGCATGATGATCTGACGGTAAAGGGAATTGATCACGACGGATACAGGCAGACCAAGCTGTGCCAGGATCCCTTCTGCCTGCTCCTTGATCTCCGGCTCGACGCGAGCCATAACATTGGAACTCTTTGCCATGGGGTTCACTCCTTTCTTGGTTTTATTATATGCGAATGTATTGCGAATTGCAATACAATTTGATGGGCGTGATACCACCTTTTTCAAGGTCTGTAAACCACCAAATCACATCAGAAACCCGGACAAATACTACGTTTTTGAACGATTGATTCCGGCGTTCGGGAGCAAAAGACCGCGGGTTCGAATCCCGCCACTTCGACCATTTAACAGCAGCCTGGAGCAAATCCAAGCTGCTTTTTTTCTATATATTTATCAGCAAAAAGCCCTTATTTCAGGGCTTTTCGGGCTGGATCTACACAAATCAGCGGTTAACAGAACCCGCCATGCGGCGGTATGTGTGGCGAATGCCGCGGATGGCAATGGAATATGCCTGGATATTCTCCGGCAAGGCCATGCCGCCGTAGCCCGCATCGCCCAGGTGATGGATGTCCGTGCCGGTCATTTTGCACATCAGGGCGATCTGGCGGATGGTTGCAATGTCAGCTCCCTCCTGCGATGTGCCGATGGCCGTGATGGTCAGGCAGCCCAGGCTGTGGGCGTGCTGAACCAGCCCCCGCACATAGTCCACCGTGATGCCAGGAACCGTACCGGGCGCGGGCAGCAGAATCATATCAGCACCGGCGGCGGCAAAAGCAGCGATATCTGCCTTGGTAATGATCTTCTCCGCACCCTCCGCCATGATGCCGGAGGCGTGCATCTTGCCCGCGGCCAGGATCAGCCGATCCCCCAGCTCCTGCTTGTACAGCCGCAGGGTCTGCTCAATGGCCTCGTTGGTCACGCCAATGCCGGGATTGCCGGTGAGCAGAATGAAATTCACGCCCATATCGGCAGCCTTTCGCGCGTTTTCCAGGGTGGCCTTTCTGCCGCTGGTCATGGCCCACATGTTTTCTTCAGGATCCTCCGAGGACAACACCTGCTCCACCGGCTCCAGATTGATGCCAATGGGACGCCCCGTCAGCTCCTTCAGCTTGCGGATCACCATCTCCGGCTCGGTTTTAGGCAGGCCGTGGATCACGGGCTTTTGCACGTCAAACATATTCAGCAGCAGGATATCCGCGCCCATGGCGGCAGCAAATTCCGCATTGGTGATATCCCCCAGCATGGGCATGATGGCGCCAATGGTCTCGCAGGCCAGGGTGCGTCCCTCGCTGGAGGCAATGGCATCCAGCAGCTCCTGGCGGGAGATGTGGAGAAAATCAGAGCTGTGGCAATCCAGAATACGTTTCATCAAACTTGCGCCTCCCTTTTCCATCAGTATACCGCAGAATTCCGCTGCGGTACACAGGCAATTTAAGCAAGGCGCAGCCAGACAGAATGCCCCAACGGCACTACGAGAGAATCTTTACACAAATTCGCTAATATTTTGTTTCCATTTGACATTGCAATTCTTTTTTGATATTCTATATGCAAGAAAACAATCGAATCAAAGCCTCTCCAAGGAGAGAACTACGTCCAAAAGAAAGGTCGTTGTTTTTTATGGGTATCTTCAAAAAGATCTTTGGCAAGAACATGGATGAATTCTGCGCTCCTATGACCGGCAAAGCCGTTGCGATTTCCGAGGTGCCTGATCCCACCTTCGCCGAAGGGATGCTGGGCAATGGCATCGCCATCGAGCCCACCGAGGGCAAGGTCTACGCCCCCTGCGATGCCACCGTGGACATGATGTTCACCACCGGCCATGCGGTGAGCCTGATCGCCGACTGCGGCGCCGAGATCCTGATCCACGTCGGCCTGGAAACCGTTGGCCTGGAGGGCAAGCCCTTCACCGTTCACGCCCACGATGGCGACAAGGTCAAGAAGGGGCAGCTGCTGATCGAGGCCGACCTGGAGGCCATCAAGGCTGCCGGGCTGCCCATCATCACCCCCATGGTGATCTGTAACACAGATGCCTATCCCACCTTCAATACCCACGTGGGGAAGAATGTGACCAACGACGACGTGGTTATCGAGTTGGCCAAATAAGGAGCAGCTTATGAAAAAAGGTATTGGTTTGCCGGTATTCCCGGGCGTAGCCATCGGCCCTGCGGTGGTATACCGCAAGGCACAGCGCACGCTGCCCATTCCTTCCGGCGATCCGGCGCTGGAGAAGGCGAAATTCACCGCTGCGCTGGATACCGCCCGCGAGCAGCTGACCGCCCTGTATGAAAAGGCCAGGGCGGAGATCGGCGAGGAGCAGGCCGCCATTGTGGAGGTGCAGCTGCTGATGCTGGACGATCTGGACTATCTGGACGGCGTGAATCTGGCCATTGAGGGCGGCGCCGCTGCCGCCATTGCAGCCCTGGACACCGGCGAGGAATTTGCGCAGGTATTCGCCGCCATGGACGATGAATACATGAATGCCCGCAGCGCCGATATCCGGGATATGTCCCACCGGCTGTACGATATTCTTTGCGGCAACACCGGCTTCCAGCTGCCGGAAGGCTCCTTCCTGCTGGTGGCCGAGGATCTTGCCCCCAGCGAGACCATTCAGCTCCCCCGCGAGCGGATCATGGCCTTCATCACCCGCCAGGGTTCTTCCTCCAGCCACACGGCCATCCTGGCCAGAACGCTGAACATCCCCTCCCTGGTGCAGTCGGATATCGCCCTGGAAACCGCCGACGAATGCCAGATCCTTGCGGTGGACGGCTTCACCGGCACCTGGTATGCCGACCCGGACGAGGAGACCCTGGCCATGCTGAGAGCCAAGCAGGCCGAGGCCGCTGCCGCCCGCAATGCCCTGGAGCAGTACCGCGGCAAGGAGAGCGTTACCCGCTCCGGCAAAAAGGTGCTGCTGGTGGCCAACATCGGCTGCCCCGAGGATGCGGTGGATGCCCTGAAGGCCGATGCCGAGGGCGTTGGCCTGATGCGCAGCGAGTTCCTCTACCTGGGGCGCAATTCCCTCCCCACCGAGGATGAGCTGTTCGAGGCCTACAAGCAGGTAGCCGAAACCATGGCCCACCGGCCCGTGGTGATCCGCACGCTGGACATCGGCGCTGACAAGCAGGTGAGTTACCTGGGCCTGGAAGCCGAGGAAAACCCGGCGCTGGGCCTGCGTGGCCTGCGCATTTGCCTCACCAACGAGGAAATCTTCCGTCCCCAGCTGCGCGCCATCTACCGCGCCTCTGCCTACGGCAATCTGCACATGATGTTCCCCATGGTTGCCTCCGTGTGGGAGCTGAAGGCTGCCAAGGCGCTGTGTGCCAGGGTACGCAAGGAGCTGGAGGACGAGGGCTATCCCACCAAGGATGTCCCCATCGGCGTGATGGTGGAGACCCCCGCTGCCGCTGTGCTGGCCAACGAGCTGGCCAAGGAGGCCGCCTTCTTCTCCGTTGGCACCAACGACCTGACCCAGTACACCCTGGCCGTTGACCGCCAGAATGCCAAGCTGGGCGAATTTTACGATCCCTACCATCCCGCGTTGCTGGCGCTGATGGCGCACATCGCCAAGGCTGCCAACGACAATGGCATCTGGGCGGGCATCTGCGGCGAATTGGGCGCTGACCCCAAGCTGCAGGAGAAGTTCATCGAAATGGGCTACACCGAGCTGAGCATGGCCGCCGGCCGCATCCTGGAATCCAGGAAGCTGGTTTGCGAGTCCGATGTTTAACAACATGATCAAAATCACGAAAGTGAGGTAGATACCAATGAAAGAAATCAAGCACGTGATCAACGATCCCCTGGGTATGCACGCCCGTCCCGCCGGTATGCTGGTGAAGGCTGTTGCTCCCTTTGCTTCCACCATCACCGTTACCGCCCCCACCGGCACCGCCGATGCCAAGCGCCTCATGGCGCTGATGCGCCTGGCCGCCAAGCAGGGCATGGAACTGACCATTACCATCGAGGGTGCTGACGAAGAGAAGGCCGCTGCCGAGCTGCAGGCTTTCCTCGCCGCCAACCTGTAATCCCGGTCATAGTGGCTGTCGTGGGCCGGCAGCCTGATGATAGACAAATGAATAACAACTAAGGAGGTTCTTCTCTATGATGAAGAAACTGCAGAAGCTGGGCTCCGCCCTGATGCTTCCCGTTGCCGTTCTGCCCATCGCTGGCATCCTGATGGGTCTGGGCTACGTGCTCTGCCCCGCCTACATGATGGGCGCTGAGTGGGCCGCTTCTCTGGGCCACGCCACTTCCGGCGTTGCTCACACCATCGGCTGGCTGATGATCACCGCCGGCAATGCTCTGATCGGCGCCATGGCTGAGCTGTTCGTGCTGGGCGTGTCCATTGGCCTGGCCAAGGACAACAACGGCACCGCCGCCATCGCTGGTTTCGTTTCTTACCTGATGATCAAGACCCTGGTCAACGCCGACATCGTGAAGATGGTTTTCCCCTTCATGTTGGAAAACCCCAACAACGTTGCCGCTTACGGCAAGGTTGCCGGCAATACCTTCATCGGCATTCTGGCTGGCGTTATCGGCGGCGTTTGCTACAACAAGTTCAAGGACACCAAGCTGCCTGACTTCCTGTCCTTCTTCTCTGGCAAGCGCTCCGTTGCGATCGTGACCGCTGTCATCTCCATCATTGTTGCCGTCATCCTGATCTTCGTGTGGCCCATCGTGTTCTCCGCTCTGGTGGCTCTGGGCACCGGCATCTCCAATCTGGGCGCTGTGGGCGCTGGTATCTACGCGTTCCTGAACCGTCTGCTGATTCCCTTCGGTCTGCACCACGCTCTGAACAACGTGTTCTGGTTTGACGCCATCGGCATCAACGACCTGGGCAACTACTGGAGCGGTGTGCAGGAAGCTGGCATGTACATGGCTGGTTTCTTCCCCTGCATGATGTTCGGTATCCCCGGTGCTGCTCTGGCCATGATCCAGACCGCCAAGACCGCGAAGCGCAAGATCGCCATCGGTGTCGTTGGCTCCGCTGCCCTGTGCGCCTTCATCTGCGGCGTGACCGAGCCCTTCGAATTCGCCTTCATGTTCCTGGCCTTCCCCCTGTACGTGGTGTACGCTGTCCTGTACGGCATCTTCACCACCATCACCGTGGCCCTGGGCTTCCGTGCCGGCTTCTGCTTCTCCGCCGGTGCTACTGACCTCGTCTTCTCCGCCTCTCTGCCCGCCGCCGCCAACACCTGGCTGATCATCCCCCTGGGCATCGCTGCCTTCGTGGTGTTCTACCTCGTGTTCAAGTTCGCCATCACCAAGTGGAATCTGAAGACCCCCGGCCGTGAAGACGATCAGGAAGGCGAAATGAAGATCGAGCTGGCCAACAACGACTTCACCGCTATGGCCGCCATCATCCTGGAAGGCCTGGGCGGCAAGGACAACGTTGCCTCCATCGATCACTGCATCACCCGTTTGCGCCTGGAAGTGAAGGATCGCCTGCTGGTGGACGAAGCCAAGATCAAGTCCTCCGGCGCCTCCGGCGTCATCCGTCCCGGCAAGACCTCTGTGCAGGTTGTTATCGGCCCCAAGGTTCAGTTCGTCTTCGAAGAGTTCAAGAAGATCGCTGAGTAAGGCAATCTTATCATGCTGCGGCCCACGCGGCAGATAATAGTGCTGCCCCGGAGAGAAATTTCCGGGGCAGTTTTCTATTGTTCAAAAATCGGTGCAAGTTTTGCTTTGTCAAGCATTTCTTGCTTTACTTCTCAAGCACAATCGTTTACCCTGATGCCAACAACAAGGGAGGTGATCGGATGAACGTGGGGCTTGCAATCCAGAAAATCCGGAAAGATCAGAATCTGACACAGGAAGCGTTTGGGGACATTTTTCATGTAACAAGGCAGGCCGTATCCAACTGGGAAACAGGGAAAACATACCCCGATCTGCAAATCCTTGTGGAGATCAGCGAGCAGTATGGCATCTCACTTGACGCATTGCTGAAGGAGGATCCGCAAATGGTACAGACAATTGATCGCCAGCGGGCTATTGGCGCACTCAGGCAGGAAAAAGGCGTGATCGATATGTTCACCGGCGCGGGAACAGGCATCATTGTATCGTGCTTGTTCTCACCCGCTTCCATCAGGCGAAGCGTCATGATTACGGTTGGACTATTTTTGCTTTGCATCGGCTGGTACAAAAAAGCAAAGCATGATCAAAAGATGATCAGCTACATTGAAAAAGGCGAATAGCAACGCATCGAAAAGGAGCGTATCAAACCTGACACGCTCCTTGCGTTTTTCTCATTCCTCCAGCGCAGCCCGTGCCGCACGGACATATGCTTCGCTGGTCTGCTGGATATGCCATTCATCCAGACCGGGAAGCCCCATGGGGACGCCTTCCCGGCGGAAGATCATGCTGCTTGCCACATCCGTTTTGCCACTCATGTGGAACGCCCTGGCCTGGGGATATGCTGCCCTGAAGGCTGCAATGACGCTGGCGTTCACGCCGCTGCCAATCAGCACCTCAGGCCCCTGGTGTTCTTCTCTTTGCCGCAGCAGCCGACCAATGGTCTCCATGCCCAGCAGGCAGCTGCTTGCTGCGCCGCTGGTCAGAACGGTGTCAAAGGCCAGCGCGTGGGCGTCCAGATAGGTTTTGCACGGATCACGGGATACATCAATGCAGCGGTGCAGGGTCAGCCCCATGCCCTTGGCCGCCTTCAGCAAAGGAGCCATCGCCCCGGCATCCAGTTCGCCCTCGGCGTTCAGGCAGCCGATCACAAATCCATCTGCGCCATGCTTGCGCAGGTTGTCCATCTGGGCAGCCATCAGCGCAATTTCCTCGTCGGTGTAGAGAAAATCCCCACCCCGCGGCCGCATCAGACATCGGATGCTGATGGTGCTTTCCCTGCGGATCTGCTGTAGCAGCTCGGCATATGGGGTCAGTCCACCCACCGCCAGGGCGCTGCAAAGCTCCAGTCGGTCGGCACCGCCGGCAATGGCTGCCCTGGCCGATGCCAGCGAATCCACCGCCACTTCCAGTATGCGTGCCATGCTCCGTCCTCCCCTGCCAAATGGTTCTTACAGTTCCTGTCCCGCCATGAACACCCGGCGGCTGGCATAATCAGCGGAGCAAACCAGGAAGTCCGCCACCTTGCCGGTTTCAATGGAGCCAACCAGCTTGTCCGCACCAATGGCACAGGCAGGGTTGTAGCTGGCCGCGCGGATCGCATCCTCCTCCGGGATGCCAAAGCGGATGGCGTTCACCATGCAGTCGTAGAGGTTGGTGGCAGAGCAGGCAATGGTGCCATCGGCCAGCCTGGCCACGCCATCCACCAGCCAGGCATCCTGGCCGCCCAGTTCAAACTTGCTGCCATTGGGCATACCGCAGCAGCGGCCGGAATCGGAGATCAGCACCATCCGCTCACCGCCGAAGAGATTAAAGGCGAAGCGCACCATGGCCGGATGGGCATGGAGACCATCGCAGATCAGCTCTGCCCTCACGTTGGGGTTCTCCGCCGCTGCCGGGATGACGCCGGGATTGCGGTGGTGAATGGCTGGCATGGCATTGTACAGATGGGTGAGATGGGTCGCCCCGGCATCGAAGGCTGCCTTGGCGTGGTCATAATCCGCATCGGTGTGGGCAACAGAAACCGTGCAAAGCTCCTTCGCCTGCCTCACAAATTCCTCCGCACCAGGCAACTCCGGCGCCACGTCCACAATGCGGATCAACCCGCCGCTGCCCTCCTGCAAGGCCTTGAAGCCAGCAAAGTCCGGCTCTTTCAAATAGTCGGGATTCTGCGCACCACGCTTCTTGTAGGAAAAATAGGGGCCTTCCATCTGAATGCCACGCAGCACGGACATCCCCGCAGGCGTTTCCTCCACCAGGCGCTTCGCATTGACATAGGCTTTCTCCAGGGTCTCATAGGGCAGGGTCATGGAGGCAGGCGCAAAGGAGGTGACGCCCACGCTGGCGTAATAGGCCGCCATGGTTTGGAGACCCTCGTAATCCCCATCGGAGAAATCCGCGCCGGAGTTGCCATGGCTGTGCACATCGATCAGGCCAGGGATCACGGTAGCGCCCTGAAGATCAACCGCATCCTCCGGAACATCGTCCGGCATAACCTGGCCAAATTTTCCGTCAACAACTTCAAATGCGCCATGATGGAAAGAAAAATCTCCACAGAAAACCTTAGCATTCTTGTAGAACATGGCAATATTCCTCCTGTCCATATCTTTCGGTTGATGTCAGATCGCTTCGATCATGCCTTGCGCAACGCAGTAATGGTAGATACCATCCTCGGAGACGGCACCGCAGACCTGGTCTGCCGCAGCCTTTGCCTGGAGTGAAGCGTTGCCCATGGCCACACCAACGCCCACGGCTTTGAGCATCTCCAGATCGTTCTGACTGTCGCCGAAGGCCATCGCCTGTGCAGCGTCCAACCTAAAGTACTCAAGAACCTTGGCAATGGCAGTTCCCTTGCCGCTGGACGCAGGAATCACATCGACGGCGCGATCCCAGGAGACAGCAATCTTAACGCCCTGCGCGCCCCTGATGATGGCCGGATGCTCATCCTCCCGGCAGCCCAGCAGGATCTGATATACATCCTCCCGGCACGCCGCGTCAAAATCCGGCGCCACGGTCAACTCCAATTCTGCCAGGCGGTAGTAATCCGCCAGATCCTGATCCCAGCCATTGGCCGCCAGCCTTTGCCGGGTAGCCACCGAAACCGGCCTGCCAATGCCGGCGGCATTCGCCAGCACCTGCGCTACATCCTGGGGCGCAATGGGATTGCTGTGCAGGATCTTATCGTCCGCGTAGCACAGCGAGCCGTTGTACGTGCAGTATGCATCAAATTTCAGCGAGCCGATGTCCGGCACTTCAAAGGGCGCCCTGCCCGTGGAAATGCACAGCCGGATGCCCTTTTCTCTCAACCTCAGCAGCGCCTGAATGGTTTTCTCCGGCACGCGCCCCGTTTGGGGATCCACCAGCGTGCCGTCAATATCAAAGAAAATGATTTTTACAGGAATCATCCGGATGCTCCCTTTTCTGCGATTTACCGCGAATAATCGGGGACTGCACGTTCTTTACAACATTGCATCGCACGGATTTCCTTTATCCCCTTCTCTTCAGCGGTGAAACGCTATGGAATAGGCGATCTCCTGCTTTGCTCCGGCGTTCAGAACCTGAATCTCCTTCTTCTGGTCGATCGTTCCGGCAAAGCCTTCATCATCCGCCCGCCCGAACCAGGGTTCCAGGCAGATGAAGGAGCCGCTGGGATTGGCCCAGACCGCCAGCATGGGGAAAGCTTCACAGCGCATCGTAACAAGGGGCGTACCATCCGGGCCGGCAATGCCCACGGAATGCACCTGGTGATCCTCGAAGATCCAGGTGTCCGGGATATCCGCCTGCCAAGGCGCGAAGCCATCCCTGAGGGGCAGCGTCTTCTTCTGCGGCAGGATGAAGCCTGCAGCATTGGCAGAAATGTATTGCAGTTCCGTCTTCCCTGGGAAGAAAATCAGGCAGTCTTCCTTGCGGAGACCGTCTGGCACCATGAAGCCGGGATGTCCGCCAATGGAAAAGAACATTTTCTCTTCTCCAAGGTTCTCGATCGTCCATTCAATAGCAAGCTGCTTTCCGGAAAGCCGATGGCAAACGGTGAGGCGGAACTCGTAGGGATAAATACCCCTTGTCTGCTCGCTATCAGTCAGGCAGTGGGTGACGGATCCTTCCGTCTTTTCAATGCATGTGAATACCCGATCCCGAGCAAAGCCATGCTGGGTTTTCATGGTATATTCATTCTCACCGATGCGATATTTGCCATCCTTCACCTTCCCCACAAAAGGGAACAGAATGGGGGCATGCCGGTTCCATACAGCGGGATCGGCGTTCCAAATACATTCGCGCCCGGTTGTCTTGTCCCACACGCTGATCAGTTCAGCTCCGGCGTCTGCAACGGTGATCTTTAAGTATTCATTCTCCAGCATATGATTGGTCATCATATAATCCCCCAAGACGGATGTTTGATAACATGATTCTGAACTAATTATAATATAGGATGCAGCAGTAATCAAGCATTCTCCACTACATAGCGTTGACAACTTGTCTTTACGCATACGTATATCTATTATCTATGGTATAATCCATTTGCTGAAGCGCGCCGAATTATGCATACCACAAAAGAAAATCCACCCCTCTGCTGTAAGCTTCCATCACATCAGAGAGGTGGATCCGCGGGACTCATATGCGTTCTCGAAGTTTCGTGAAAACACCGTGTTTTCAAGGCCTATACACCACCAAATCACATCAGAAACCCGGACAAATACTATGTTTTTGAACGATTGATTCCAGCGTTCGGGACCAAAAGGCCGCAGGTTCAAATCCCGCCACTTCGACCAGCGAGAAAGCCTTGTATCATGAAGGATACAGGGCTTTTTGTTTCGTCGTTTTGCCGGAGAACAGACCTTATTTAGCCCTGAATAGGGTGTTTTGTCACACTTTGTGTCATAAACGCATATGCCAACCATGGTTCAAACGCTTGTTTTATAAGGAACAGGTGGGCTTTGCCGCTGTCACGGATGTGTCACACGGAGTAGGAGAAAATATGCTTTCAATATGCTTTCTGCGCATTCGATGTCTTCGCCTTGCCGAGTTTCATTTCGTTTTCGGTTCCAAATGTACTCCGGATCATTGTTCATACTTTTTGACCAGTCATTCGTCATCGACTAAACCTATTCCTGATGGACAATGATACAGGTATTTGTTTACCTGATGGTTTCATTTTCTGAATGTAGCGTTTCACTCAATTTGAAACCCTAAGAAACCTTTTTGATACCGTATCATAATGATCAACAAACTTTACCAAAAAGATCCCCATCATCATAACACCCCCGCATTCAACGCCCATCATGCGGACGGTTTGTCTGCCCTGATGAGGAATAACACAATGAAAAACGCCCATACAGGCGCAGAACTGTATGGGCGAGGGGGGTGATTATCGATCCGTCAATCCCAGATGATTTTCCACCTTTCGGACAGTATCCTCCACAGTGCTCAACGGGGTGCGTTCCACCCAGAAGTAACGGCTGCTCTTGACAGCCTGATACAAGCCCTCGTTGAGGCTTTTCAGGGTCTGGTTGCAGGTGGCTTTGGCCTTTTTTACATCCGTTGCGCTGTGGATGAAGTTGTTGAATCCCTGATGATCCGGGCGGTTGCAGTAATCCTCGATGATGTTGGAGGGCTCTTTGAGCAAAAAGACAATGCGGGAGGGGTCAGTGAACCTTTCTGCCTGCTCAAGGGTCAGGTGGCAGTCGCAGAGAATCTTCTGGTGCTGAGAAAGCCGCATCAGATCCAGCAGCACAAACTCCAGCTGCTCCCGGGTGTTATCCAGAAGCCACTGCCTGTATTCTTCCACTGTCCGGCCGAAAAACTGATCCGCATTGGCAAACTGCCGGTTCATGGCCGGCTGAAGATCCGGGTCAGAGATACGGAGATGGCGGTCAAAATGCTCATCCACATCATAGACCGGCAAATGATACCGCTCCGCCAACGCCCGGGAAATGGTGGTTTTGCCGCCGCAGGGATTACCGGTGATGAAATACACGTTTTTCAAATATTCTTTGATGATATGATCCTGAAAATGCATAACACATTGCTCCTTATTGAAAATCGTTTTAGGGTGCGGGGTAGCACATAAAACCATTTCATAAGGCTTTATGTGCTATTACTTGCGCAGACGCATCACCATTTGATTCACCTCCTGAAGGTTGATTCCATAGCCAGTATATCAAAAACAAGGCATGAGTCAATCTTTTTGCAAAAAAAAGTGCGTTTGCACCCTGCCTTTTGGAGGTGCAAACGCACGTTGCATATTGGCTGGTAAATAATCAATTGAAGCGCAATACGGATTCATTCTGCACATCTGGAAAACCGGATCCATTCATATGGTAAGCCCATATCTTCCGAATACATCCGGATTTCTGCCTTCTCTTCATCGCTCATTTCATCGGAATACGGACGATCCGATACTTTCCAGTAGATTTTCACTTCATCGATTCTGAGCAGCTCGCCCCACGGGGCCCTGTAGATTTGACCGGCGTTGTATTTTCCAAGTTCTTTGTATACCCTTGTAGTATAGCAGTACCCGAGCCTGCTCAGATGGTTCTGGACGGACTGGTATTCATGCGCCGGGAATGAGATTTCCTCAAACATACAGCAAGCCTCTTCCCTCAACGGTTCATCAGATCATACATCATTACCGCTGCAGCAATGCCTGCGTTCAGCGATTCGGAGCCGCCCCGCATGGGCAGCTTGTAGCGATGGGTGCACGCCGTCTGCGCCTCCGGAGTCAGCCCCTGTCCTTCGTTGCCGATAAGCACGCATACCTGCTCGGAAAGCGCTTCCCGCTGATAAAACGGCTCTCCGTCCAGAGAAGCAGCAATGGTGGCATACCCGCGGGCGTTCAGCATCTCCACGGCTTCCACCGAGCTATCTACAAAGGAAAGCGGGATCCGCAGCGCACTGCCCATGGTGGCACGGAGCGCCTTGGGCGCATAGGGATCGGCACAGCCCGGGGTCAGGATACAACCGGCAAAGCCCGCAGCGTCCAGCGTGCGAAGGATGGTACCCACATTGCCGGGGTCCTGCACGTTTTCCAAAAGCATCAGCCGCCCGGTTTGCTCAGTCAGCGGCACCCGCTCCGGCAAAGCCACCACTGCGGCAATGCCCTGAGGTGTCTTTACCTGGGAGATGGCTGCCATCACGTTCTGGGGAACCACATAGACCTCCGCAGAGGCAGGCGCTTTGTCCAGCAAAGCGGCAAAGCATTCCACGCAATCCTGCTGCACAAACAGGGTGCGCACCCGCTCCGGGCATACGCTCAGGGCCTCGCCTGCCATATGTTCCCCATCGCAGAGAAACGCACCCTGACGGGTGCGCTCCTTTGCGGTGTCTAGAGTGCGGGCAGCCTGCACCACGGGGTTTTTCAGGCTGGTCAGCTCTTTCATGTTACATCCTTTCCGGGGCTTCCATACCGATCAGGTACAGGCCGGTCTTGATGGTGTTCTTCACCGCACGGGTCAGGGCGATGCGGGCGGCACGGACACCGGCTTCGTCCACGATGATGCGGTTTTCATAATAGAATTTGTTGTAGGCCTTGCACAGCTCGGTGACCGCACGGGTGACGATGCTGGGCTCGTAGCGGCTGGCTGCTTCTTTGATGGCGTCGGGGAAGCGGCTCAGCTGGCGCAGCAATTCCTGAGTGTAGTCATCGCTGAGGGCGGAGTAGTCGATGGCGGCCTCTTCCAGACCCTCGGCCTTGCGCAGAGCGCTGCAGCAGCGGGCGTGGGTGTACTGCACATAGGGGCCGGTCTCGCCGTCAAAGCTGAGCACACGCTCCCAGGTGAAGTCGATATCCTTGATGCGGCCATTCTGCAAGTCGGCGTAGATGACCGCGCCGATACCCACCTGCTTGGCCACTTCGTCCTTGTTTTCCAGATCGGGGCTCTTTTCCTCGATGATCTCCCGGGCCTTCTGGATGGCGGTGTTCAGCACATCCTCCAGGAACAGCACGTGGCCCTTGCGGGTGGACAGGCTCTGGCCGCCCACGCTGATCATGCCAAAGGAAACGTGCTTGAGATCCTTGGCCCAGTCGTAGCCCATCTTTTCGATCACCTTGAAGAACTGCCGGAAGTGCAGATCCTGCTGGTAGGCCACCACGTAGAGGCACTTGTCGAAATCGTAGGTTTCCTTGCGGTACAGGGCAGCAGCGATATCACGGGTGGCATAGATGGTGGTGCCGTCCTTTTTCAGGATCAGGCAGGGGGGCATACCGCTTTCTTCCTCGTCCAGATCGACGACGGAAGCGCCCTCACTGAGGGTCAGCAGGTTCTTCTCCCGCAACTCATTGACCACCCGGTCGGTCTTGTCCACATAGAAGGATTCGCCATTATAGCTGTCAAATTCCACGCCCAGCATCTCGTAAACGGGCTTGGCATCCCGCAGGGTCAAATCCTTGAACCAATTGAACAGCCGCAGGGCTTCCTCATCGCCATCCTCAATGGCCTTGAACCAGCGGCGGCCTTCATCGTCCAGAGAGGGGTCCTTCTTGGCTTCCTCGTGGAACTTCACATACAGGCGGGTCAGCTCCGGCACGCCCTTGGCTTCCACCTCGGACTCCTCGCCCCAGGTCTTGAAGGCGTAGATCAGCTTGCCGAACTGGGTACCCCAGTCGCCCAGATGGTTGATGCCCACGGTCTTGTAGCCCAGATGGCGGAAAATGCGGCTAAGGCTGTGGCCCAGCATGGTGGTGGACAGGTGGCCGATGTGGAAACGCTTGGCAATGTTGATGGAGGAATAGTCGATGCAGACGGTCTTGCCTTCGCCCATATCGGAAGCGCCGTAGGCCTCACCGGCTGCCAGTACATTGTCCAGAATCTTCTGGGAAAAATTATCCCGGTTGAGGAAGAAATTCAGGTAGCCGCCCTGCTGCTTGGCGGTGCACAGATCGCTCGCATCAATGGCAGAGGCCAGCGTGGAAGCAATCTGGGGCGGGCCCATGGGCAGGGTGCGGCTCAGCTTGAAGCAGGGGAAGGCATAGTCGCCCATTTCCTTCTGGGGGGGGATCTCCAGAAAGCCGCCGATTTCCTCGGCGGTGGGCAGGCCATCGATGCCCATGTAGCAGTTTTCAATGGTTTCAGCGATCAAAGCAGCAAGGCTCTGTTTGGTATCCATAGTGGGTTTGCTCCCTTCGTCATAGGTTGTATCAGGCAGGCTGGATGGTTTCCTCCAGCTCGTTTTTCTCGTCATTGTCGATGGGTTCGGTGAGGGCTTTCTTGGTGCGCTTGCGCCATTTGCCCTTGATGTAGAAGAAGGTGGTCAGCAGGCAGCCGCAGACCCATGCCGTCAGCAGGGAACCGTACAGGCAGACCGGGTTGCCGTTGGGCCAGGCGGCGCTCTTGGTCAGATACGCCCACAGGTAGGCCAGCGGCATACGGATGATGACCGTCACGATCACGCTGATCCACATGGGAACCACCGTTTCGCCGCAACCACGCATAATACCCTGAAAGGTCTGGGTCACAGCAAAGGCGATGTAGCCAACCGCCAACAGGCGCATCATGCTCACGCCCAGCTCCACGATCTCCGGTGTGGAGGTGAACACCTGCATCAGGTTCTTGCCGAACAGCAGGATGCCGATCACCAGCACTGTGGCAGTGCCAACGGCAAGGATCAGCGTAGCTTTCGCGCCCTGCTTGACACGATCCCATCGTCGTGCACCAACGTTCTGACCGGCAAAGGTGGTGGCAGCGATACCGAAGGTGAAGTTGGGCATCATGGCAAAGCCGTCCACACGCATGATGGCGGTGCAGGCAGTTACCACGTTATCGCCCAGGGAAGTGGTCAGGGACTGCACCAGAATGTTGCTCAGGGCGAAGATCATCTGGGTCAGGCCGGCGGGCACGCCCAGCTTGACCACACGCTGTACGATGACTTTATCCATGCGCAGCGCCTGACGGTTCAGGTCGATCAAATGAGTCATTTTGCGCAGCTTGAGAACACACAGCACACCGGAGATACCCTGCGCAATGATGGTGGCCCAGGCCACGCCATCGGTGGTCATGCCAAAGCCCACCACAAACAGAAGATCCAGCACAATGTTCAGGCCGCAGGCAATCAGCAGATAAATCAGCGGGCTGGTAGAATCGCCCAGACCACGCATCACGCCGCTCAGAATATTGTACAGACCGTTGCCCACCAGACCCAGCATGATGATGACCAGATAATCCGTCGCCAGACCGATCATGGCATCGGAGGTGCCCAGCAGCTTCAGCAGCGGGCGGCTCAGCAGCATACCCACGAAGGACATGAAAATACCGCTGAGGATGGTCAGCATGATGGTGGTGCCCACGGCACGGCTCAGCCGTTCCCGATCCTTGGCACCGAAATACTGGCTCACCACGATGGTGGCGCCGGTGGAGATGCCCATAAACAGCACCAGAATCAGGTTCAGCACAGCGCCGCCAAGGCCAACGGCGCCCAGCGCCGCATCGCCAACATACTGGCCCACCACGATGGCGTCCACTGTGTTGTACATCTGCTGCGCCAGATTGCCGATCAGCAGCGGAATGGCAAACATGGCAATGCCGCTCATGGGCTTGCCCACCGTCAGATCCCGGGGGGCGAACAAAGCTTGAATCTTCTTGAGCATAAGAGTCCTTTCTTGTGAGAGACGGAGGGTGGGAGGCGCTGCCTCCCACACCCTCCGCTTAAGGAACTTCGTTCCTTAAGAATCCTTGCTTTGTCCGCATTTCATGCGGACAAGGGTGTTGTGTGGTATGGTGTTGAAAAAGAGACTTGGGTGATACCGTGGCATATCGTGCGCCATCGTGAAAAAACAAATCACCCAAGCGAGCCGTGACACCCGTTGTGTCACGGCGGTCTGAGAGCAATCCTCAAACAAATACAAATCCCCTTGCGCCCATGAAATGGGCGCAAAGAGCGGGTCAAGGGGCTCAGCCCCTTGCGGGGTGTGGGGCAGCGCCCCACAAAAACGCCCCCTTAAGGATGCAGCACCGTGCCCATGGTGTCTCCGTTGAGCACCTTGATGATGTTCTCGGCGGGCTGAAGGCCGAAGACACGGAGCTGGGGCACGTTGTTTTCCCGGAGCAGACTGAAAGCGGCGGCGTCCATCACCTTCAGGTCACGGGCGGCGGCTTCGGCGTAGGAAATGTCGGGAATGAGGGTGGCGGTGGGGTCCGCGTTGGGGTCGGCAGTGTAGACGCCGTCGATGTTCTTGGCCATCAGCAGAGCGTCGCACTCCAGCTCGATGCCACGGAGCACCACAGTGGTGTCGGTGGAGAAGCAGGGGCTGCCGATGCCGCAGGCAAAGAGCACGATATGGCCCTGAGAGAGCAGTTCCAGCGCCTTGACGGTGTTGTAGGGCTCGGCAAAGCGGGGCATATCCACGGCAGTCATCACGGTTGCCTTGGCTCCCATGTGGGCCAAAGTGTCCCGCATATAGAGGCAATTCTGAAGGGTGCCCAGCATACCCATCTGGTCGGCAGCGACGGTGCCCATGCGCATGGCAGCGCCACGGCGGCCACGCCACACATTGCCGCCGCCAATGACCACCGCCAGCTGAACGCCGGTCTTCTGGATGTCGATGAGCATTTTGGCAGCATCTTCAAACTTCTCGTGGCAAAAACCTTTGCCGCCTTCGCCCAGGGCTTCGCCGCTGAGCTTGAGGATAACGCGTTTGTAGGGTACGGGCATGAGAACATCCTCCTTTTGTGATGGTGCGAAAAATGGCACGCAGGCAAAGCCTGCGTGCCACAAGGTCAATGCCTGACCGTTGAAACCGTTGGGGTTTGATTACTTCATGGCAGCCATCTGGGCAGCGATTTCTTCAGCGAAGTTATCCTTGCGCTTTTCGATGCCTTCGCCGCGCTCAAAGCGCTCGAACTTGACCAGATCCAGGTTGGCGCCGATGGCCTTGGCGGTCTCGGTCATGACCTGCTTGATGCTCTTGTCGCCATCCTTGACGAAGGGCTGCTCCAGCAGGCAGACGTCCTTGTAGTACTTCTTGATACGGCCTTCCACCATGCGGTTGGCGATATCTTCGGGCTTGCCTTCTTCCATAGCCTGGGCACGGAGGATCTTGCGCTCGTTCTCCAGGGTGGCGGCAGGCACTTCTTCGGGGCGCACATAGGTGGGACGGGCAGCAGCGATCTGCAGAGCCACGTCGTGATAGAAGGTCTTGAACTCGTCAGCATTCAGGGAGTCAGCGTTGTCGTTGGCAACCTGCAGCAGAACGCCGATCTTGCCGCCCATGTGGATGTAGGTTTCCACAGCGCCGGCTTCGGTTTCGTAGCGGGCAAAACGACGGATGGAGATCTTTTCGCCGATGGAAACGGTAGCATCGCTCACCAGGTCGGTGATGGTCTTGCTCTCGTCGTCCACGAACTTCTGGTTCATCAGCTCGTCAACGTCAGCGGGGTTGGCCAGAGCCACGTGCTTGGCAACGTTCTTGGAGAAATTGATGAAGTTATCGGTCTTGGCAACGAAGTCGGTTTCGCAGTTCACTTCCACCACAACGCCAACCTTGGCATCGTCGGAAACGTAGCTGGCAACAACGCCTTCAGCAGCAATACGGCCAGCCTTCTTGGCGGCAGCGGCGAGGCCCTTCTCGCGCAGCCACTCAACGGCCTTGTCCATATCGCCATCGGCTTCAACCAGAGCCTTCTTGCAGTCCATCATGCCGGCCTGGGTCATTTCACGCAGTTCCTTAACCATCTGAGAAGTAATGTTGGCCATAGGAATTCTCGCTCCTTTACGCTATTGTTGGGGCAGGGCGCAGGTTGGCTGCGCCCGTGCCGGTATATTTCAGAAAATGTTCAGTGAATTATTCTTCCACCTTGGCGGCTTCCTCTTCGGGAGCGGCTTCATTGGCGGCATCCTGCTCGCCCTGCTTGCCTTCCAGCACAGCGTCGGCCAGCTTACCGGCGATCAGCTTCACGGCGCGGATAGCGTCGTCGTTGCCGGGGATGACGTAGTCGATTTCGTCGGGATCGCAGTTGGTGTCAACGATAGCCACGATCGGGATGTTCAGGGCGCGGGCTTCGGCAACAGCGATGTGCTCCTTGCGGGGATCAACCACGAACAGGGCACCGGGGAGCTTCTTCATCTCACGGATGCCGCCCAGGTTGGCTTCCAGCTTTTCACGCTCGTGCTGCAGCTTGATGACTTCCTTCTTGGGCAGGACGTCGAACTGGCCAGCAGCTTCCATCTTGTCGATCTGGTTGAGGCGCTCCACGCGGGTGCGGATGGTGCGGAAGTTGGTCAGCATGCCGCCCAGCCAGCGGTTGTTGACATAGTACATATTGCAGCGCTGAGCTTCGGAAGCGATGGATTC
>JAFVXE010000051.1 GCA_017501255.1 Clostridia bacterium
CCAGAGCAATGGAGCTCTACAGATAGATCGCTTCGATTGTACATCTATTTTTTCTAGCCCGCAATCTGGTGGGTTTATTTTCTGCACCCTTTTTTCGATGGTGTCTCTGCAAAAAGGGGCTTGACAAACATTAGCTGGATTAATCGAGCAAATCCAGAGGTAAACTCGCCCAACGCTCCCCGAGGGCGAAATTCCCATGGATTGCAAAAAAACCGTTGGCAGGAAGCTACATTTCGGTTATAATATAAGCTTGAAGGGTTATACGATCCTTCAAGCTCATTTTTTCATTCATTTAGGAGGCGCCTTATGACTGTTCGCACCCGGTTCGCACCCAGCCCCACGGGCTACCTGCATCTGGGCGGCTTGCGTTCCGCCCTGTACACCTATCTGTTCGCCAAGAAGAATGGCGGCAAGTTCATCCTGCGTATTGAGGATACGGATCAGGAACGCGAAGTGCCCGGCGCTGTGGAAAAGATCTATTCCAGTATGCGTATGGCGGGTCTCCACTACGACGAAGGCCCCGATGTGGGCGGCGAGTACGGCCCCTATATCCAGAGCCAGCGCAAGGATACCTATCTGCCTTATGCCATGCAGCTGGTGGAAAGCGGCGCAGCTTATCCCTGCTTCTGCACCAAGGAAGAATTGCAGGAGCGCCGTGACGCCGCTACCGCCAAGGGCGAGCAGTGGAAGTACGACAAGCACTGCCTGAGCATTCCCAAGGAGGAGGCCCTGCGCCGTATGCAGAGCGGCGAGCCCTTCGTCATCCGTCAGAACATTCCCACCACTGGCACCGCCAGCTTTGAGGATGCCCTCTACGGCCATGTGGAAGCGCCCTGCGATACGCTGGATGACAACGTGCTCATCAAGGCGGACGGCCTGCCCACCTACAACTTTGCCAACGTGATCGACGACCATCTCATGGGCATCACCCATGTCATGCGTGGTACCGAGTACCTGTCTTCCACCCCCAAGTATAATCTGCTTTACGAGGCGCTGGGCTGGGAACCCCCGGTCTATATCCATATGAGCCCCGTCATGAAGGACTCCACCCGCAAGCTTTCCAAGCGCTACGGCGACCCCGGCTTTGAAGACCTGCTGGAGCAGGGCTATGTGCGGGATGCCATCATCAACTTCATCGCTCTGTTGGGCTGGTGCCCCGATGTGAAGAAGTACGGCGAGAAGGAATTCTTCACCATGGACGAGCTGATCGAAGCCTTCGACCTCAGCGGCCTGAGCAAGTCTCCCGCCATTTTCAATGTGGAAAAGCTCAACTGGTTCAACCATGAGTACATCATGAAGATGGACTTTGAAGACTATCTCCAGATGGCTACGCCCTGGTTTGACAAGGTTCTGGCCGGCAAGAACATGGACTACCGTATGCTGGCCAGCCTGATGCATACCCGCACCGAGATCTTCTCTCAGGTGCCGGAGCAAATCAAGTTCCTGGCAGAGCTGCCGGAGTACAATGTGGGCATCTATACCCACAAGAAGATGAAGACCGATTCAGAAATCTCCCTGAAGGCTTTGCAGCTGGCCCGTCCCGCACTGGCTGCGCTGGAAGATTTCAGCGAGGAAAATGTGAAGGCTGTCCTGATGCAGCTGGCTGCCGACAATGGCATGAAGACCGGCCAGATCATGTGGCCTGTCCGCATCGCCATCTCCGGCCTGGCTTCCACCCCCGGCGGCGCCACCGAGATCGCCTACCTGCTGGGCAAGGAAGAATCCCTGCGGCGCATGGATGTGGGCATTGAGATGCTGAAGGGTTGAGGAAGGACGATGGGATGACTGCTTGCAAGCAAATCGTAAAGAAATACGGGCATTGGCTGTTTTTCACACTGACAGCTTTGCTGACAGTGTATCTGGATGTTTATGTTTCACGCTTCATTATTGATGGCGATGCGTCGGAAGTGCTGCACCGGGCTTGGTGCATCGCTCAGCAAAAGAGCTTGTTCATCCCGGATTATCATTTTACCACCGAGCTTTGTCTGTTCGATATTTCTGCGATCTTTGCGCTGCTGTTCCGGCTGACGGACAATTGGACGCTGGTGCGGATTTTGGGAACCATCATCGCGCAAGTGCTGTATGTAACAGGTTTTCTTTACCTGTGCAGGCAGATCGGTGTACGCAAATCCAGAGCGGTGGTGGCTGCAGGCTTTCTGCTGCTGCCCTTCAGCACCGTCTACGCCCGCATCGTGCTCTACCATGCGTACTATCTGTTGTTCATGGCTTATACCTTCTGGATGATGGGACTGACCGTCCGGCTGGTGCAAAACGAACAGCCCCGCCGGCAAGCTGTGCCGGCAATAGCGCTGGGATTGCTGTGGCTGATGGTTGGATTGAACGGTATCCGCCACATGATGATTCTGGGCATGCCGCTGCTGGCCTTTACCTTTGTGGCACTGCTGCAAACACTGCAAAACTATCGTACGCAGGACGGCAGGCTGATGGGGCCGGAGCCTTTCAGAAACACCAAAGAAGTCCGGCTGACGGCAGTGCTGGCAGCATCGTTGCTGTGCTTTGTTGTTGGTTACCTTCTTTACAAGCTGTGGCTGCAGCCTGCTTTCCAAGTGTATGACGCCAGCGCCACCTTCTTCCGGCCCAACTGGGGTCCGGAGCATTACACGGAACTGCTCAACGGCTGGTTGGTAGCCATCGGTGTACGTAATACCAGCGCACCGTTGGTGGGAATACGAGGAGTCTCCCTGGCAGCGGCGCTGATTGGTTTTGGCACATTGCTGGTTTTGTCCCTGAAAAGCTTCTTTGGCCGGGAGGAATCCTTTGAGGAGAAATTTGCCGGCAGTATGTTCGCTGCGCTGTTTCTGGTCAACACGCTGATTTTCATTTTTGAATCCGGCGAGGCGGGAGGCAGGCTGTATCAGCTGTACTATATCCCGGTAGCGGTGATGGCCTTTTTGGTTCTGGCGGTGGAACTGAATCGGTATTCAGAAAACAGCACATCAGCTGCCCGAAAACTGGTAACGCTGCTGGTTTGCGGATGCCTGCTGTTTCAGGGTGCCTACAGTGCTTGGTTCATCCGGGCAGACAAACACCATCTGGATCAATGGGACGGTTTGGCGTATACCCGGATGGATACCATCGATCAATTTCAGGATTGCATTGATTTTATGCAAACGCAGGGCTACACACATGCTCTGATCGATCACTGGTATGCCAATGCCATGATGGAAGCCACTGACGGCAGTCTGAAAGTATGTCCTCTGCAGGTGGATTTTGATGCGGCTGGTATCGTTACACTGGGTCGTTGGGGAACTTCGGAGGAAGCTTTCCTGCCCGATAATGCGCCGCCCACAACCATTATCTTTGTCAAAAAGGAGCGCAGCGCTGCTTTTGCCGAAACCTTTCCCGATGCCCCCAGGCTGCATGAGGGCTGGGTATTCGATGGTTACGCCTTCCCAACCGATCAGATTCATTGATACACAAAGATCTGACTGGAGAACTGTGATTGATTTGATATATGGAGGAGAGAAAAATGCAAGAGTATGCTCAGTACCAACCTGAGGTAGTCGAGAAAAAATGGCAGAAATACTGGGAGGAAAACAACACCTTCGCCACCGATGTGTGGGATTTTTCCAAGCCCAAGTACTATGTGCTGGATATGTTCCCCTATCCCTCCGGCGTGGGTCTGCACGCCGGCCATCCCGAGGGCTACACCGCCACGGATATCATGTCCCGCATGAAGCGCATGCAGGGCTACAACGTGCTGCATCCCATGGGCTATGACTCCTTCGGTCTGCCCGCAGAGCAGTACGCCGTGGATACCGGCAACCATCCCAATGGTTTCACTCAGAAGAACATTGAGACCTTCTCCGGTCAGCTCAAGGAACTGGGCTTTGACTATGACTGGTCCAAGGTGATCGCCACCACCGATCCTGAGTTCTACAAGTGGACCCAGTGGATCTTCAAGAAGCTGTGGGAAGCCGGCTATGCCAAGCGCATCGAGATGCCCGTGAACTGGTGTGAAGCTCTGGGCACAGTGCTGGCCAACGATGAAGTTATCGACGGCAAGAGCGAGCGCGGCGGCTATCCCGTGGAAAAGCGCATGATGATGCAGTGGGTTATCGACCAGCCCGCCTTTGCCGAAAAGCTGCTGGAAGGTCTGGAAGAGATCGACTGGCCCGAATCCACCAAGGAGATCCAGCGCAACTGGATCGGCAAGTCCACCGGCGTGGAAGTGGACTTCAAGCTGGTGGGCGGCGGCGAGTTCTCCATCTACACCACCTGCATCGAAACCATTTACGGCATCACCTTCATGGTGCTGGCTCCCGACGGCAAGATCGTCAAGTCCCTGATGGACCGCATCCAGAACAAGGACGAAGTGGAAGCCTACATCATGGAAGCGGCTGCCAAGAGCGAGATCGACCGTACCGATGCCACCAAGACCAAGACCGGCTGCCCCCTGAAGGGTATCTATGCCATCAATCCGGTCAACGGCAAGGAAGTGCCTGTGTTTATCGGCGACTTCGTGCTGGGCAACTACGGCACCGGCGCCGTCATGGCTGTTCCCAGCCACGACCAGCGTGACTTCGAATACGCCATCGCCCACAACATTCCCATGATCCAGGTCATCGAAGGCCGCGACGTTTCCGAGAGCTCCTTTGAAAAGCAGGATTATCTGGGCAAGGGCTGCAAGCTGATCAATTCCGAGGAATTCACTGGCCTGACTGTGGAGGAAGCCAAGGAAGCCATCACCGTCAAGCTGGAAGGCATGGGCGTTGCCCGCCGCAAGGTGAACTACCATTTCCGTGAGTGGATCTTCGCCCGCCAGCGCTACTGGGGCGAGCCCGTTCCCTGCGTCTACACCGAGGACGGTAAGACCGTGTTCCTGCCCGATGAAGAGCTGCCTGTGGTTCTGCCCGTGCTGGAGGACTACAAGGGCCGCGGCGGCAAGGCGCCTCTGGAGAATGCCGAAGAGTGGAAGCACTATGACAACAACGGCATCAAGGGCCTGCGTGAAACCTCCACCATGCCCGGTTCCGCCGGTTCTTCCTGGTACTATATGCGTTACATCGATCCCAAGAACAACGACCAGTTCTGCGATCCCGAGCTGCTCAAGCACTGGATGCCCGTTGACCTGTACGTGGGCGGCCCCGAGCACGCTGTGGGTCACCTGATCTACTCCCGCATCTGGAACCGCTTCCTGTACGATCTGGGCCTTAGCCCTGTGAAGGAGCCCTTCCAGAAGCTGGTGCATCAGGGCATGATCCTTGGCGAGAACGGCATCAAGATGGGCAAGCGCTTCCCCAAGTATGTGGTCAACCCCAGTGATATCGTCCGGGACTACGGTGCTGACACCCTGCGCCTCTATGAGATGTTCATGGGCCCGCTGGAAGTGTCCAAGCCTTGGAGCTCCACGGCTGTAGCCGGCGCCAGAAAGTTCATCAACCGTGTGTGGAACTTCTTCACCGTTCCCGCCAACATCACCGATACCGATGATGGCAAGCTGACCAAGATCTATCATCAGTCCGTCAAGAAGATCACCGCTGACTTCGAGACCCTTGGCTTCAACACCGCCATCGCCCAGATGATGACCTTCGTCAACGAGTGCTACAAGAACGGTTCCTGCCCCCGTGAGTATGCCGAGGGCTTCATCAAGATGATGAGCTGCATCACTCCTCATGTGGGCGAGGAAATCTGGCAGCGTCTGGGTCACGATAACACCATCGCCTACGAGCCCTGGCCCACTTACTCCGAGGAGAAGTGCAAGGATACCGAGGTGGAAATCGCCGTGCAGATCAATGGCAAGGTGCGTGCCAAGCTGATGATCTCCCCCGAGATGACCCGTGAGGAGGCTGAAGCAGAGCTGCCCCAGCTGGATGAAGTGAAGGCTTTGGTGGGCGACAAGACCATCGCCAAGGTGATCTTCGTGCCCGGTCGCCTGTGCAATATGATTGTGAAGTAAGCGTGGGGACGAATGCGAGGCTTCGCCTGCACCCCGCCAAAGGGCCTGAGGCCCTTTGGAATCCCGCTGTCTGAGCCTGCTTTGCAGGCTCAGGAGAAGGGGGATTTGTTGGGGGACTGCTATTCCAAAGGTGCGCAGCGAAGTGAAAGCAGCTGTGATCCATGTAGGGTCAGCAACCAAACCAACGAATTTTTCACAACCCCATACCATTGCCCACGCCCCTTTTGCGTGGGCAATGTGTCTATAAGGAGGAATCCTGTTGCAAAAGCCTATTATTCCCGCCCTTGAGGTGGAAGCCCTGAGCCATCGTTTTGGCAAAACTCAGGCGCTGGATAACCTCACCTTTGCCATTGCCCCGGGCCGCATCGTGGGCTTGCTGGGGCGCAATGGCGCTGGCAAAAGTACCCTTTTGCGCATTGTATCCGGGCAGCTGAAAGCCAAAGACGGCGATGCCTGGCTGTTTGGTCAGCGGATCTACAATAACACCGCTGCCCTTTCCAGCCTCTGCATGATCGGCGACACCCCCGACTTTGGCAAGCTGAAGAATGTAAAGCAGCTGCTTTCTGTCTGCGACGGCCTTTTCCCCGGCTGGGACCGGGAGCGGGCCATTCAGTTGATCAAGCTGTTTGAACTGCCTATTACCCGTCCGCTGAAGGGTTTCAGCCGTGGTATGCAAACGGCTGTGATGCTGGCGGTGGGCTTGGCGTCCGGCGCACTGCTGACCATATTTGACGAACCCAGTCTGGGTCTGGATGCGGTGATGCGGGAGCGGTTCTACGACCTGCTGCTGGAAGAGAAGCAGCGCCATCCCGAACGCACCTTCATCCTGTCCACCCACCTGATCGACGAGGTTGCCCGCACGCTGGACGGCGCCGTGATGATCGACAAGGGGCGGCTGCTGTGTCAGGCAGAGCTGAGTGAGTTCGGGCGCATCTACATGAGCGTTTCCGGTGCGCCGGAAGTGGTGCGGCAGGAAACCGACGGCATGACCATCCTCCGGGAAGAATCCATCGCTGGTTCGCTGGTGCGGCACCTGCGCCTGAACAACGCCCGGGAGGGCGAACGCCTGATGCAGGAGGGCAAGGTGCAGATTGCCCCCATGAATCTGCAACGGCTGTTCGTGTTTCTGGCGCAGCAAAACAGCACGGAAACCATGGCTGAGGAGGTGGAGGCGTAATGGAGAACCGTCTGGCTCCTTTGGTGGAGAATCACAACTGGTTTACCCTGTCCCGCTTCGGCGGCTGTATGCGTTTTCACCGGATTCGCAAATATGGATTGGCGTTGCTGCTTGCGCTGCTGATGCTGATTGTGCAGGCGCTGGAATTGACGCTGGCATACTTTGGCATCACGGAGTACCGTCTGACGGCCCAGATGCCCGACCTGCCCTTTGCGCTGGCGCTGGTGTTCTGCCTTGCCCTGCGCACTGCCAGGCAGGATACCACCTTCCTGCTCCGCTTCGGCACGCCCCGCACCTCTGTGTGGCTGAGCAACGTGCTGTCGCTGTTGATGGCCGGTGTTTTATACCTGCTGCTGTCCATCGTGGTGAATGTGGTTTCCGGTGCAGCGGCGGTGGCGCTGTATCCTCAGTGCAGTGATATCTTTGTGGCTCAGCGCTACCAGCTGCCCGTGGGGGAATTCCTGGCTATGCTGCTTGGCGATGTGTGGGAAGTGCTGCCCTGGTATCTGCTGTGGCTGTTGGAGTACACCTGCATTATCTATCTGCTGGCCTGCTGCCTGCGCCGCTGGAAGGGCGCAACCATTGCCGTGCTGGTAGGCGTTCCCGCTTTGTTGATCACCCTCATTGTATTGCCTACGTTGCAGGGGGTGGCCGAAGCCGTGCAAAGCAGCGATCAGGGCGAATTGATGGCCATGCTGTTCCGTTTCCTTGGCTGGCTGGAAAAAGCGGCGGACTTTACCGCCGAGAACTGGCAATGGATTCAGGGCGGCGCAGCGTTTGTGTCGCTGGTGCTCAGTTATCTGGTGATGCGGGGCACCCGCCAGCCGGAGTAAACCGTATGTCCGCATCCCTGCGCAAGGATGCTTCATCATTTCAGAATGCAAGGAGGAACCCCTTATGGTCAATGTGAAAGGCAAATGGGCGCTGATCACCGGTGCCAGCCGCGGCATTGGTTACCTGTCCGCTATCTTCATGGCCCAGCAGGGCTGCAACCTGATTCTCCACAGCCGCACCTTGGAAGGCACCCAGAAGGTGAAGGCGGAGGTGGAAGCGCTGGGCGTATCCGCCCATAGCGTCGCCTGCGAATTGAATGATCTGGCGGCTGTTGAAAAGATGCTCAGCGATATTGACGCACTGAATGTGCCGGTGGATATCGTGCTGAACAACGCCGGTCTGCAGATTGCTTACCGCAACGATTACCTGTCCACCCCCAAGGAGGATTATCTGGTCAGCTTCAATGTGAACACCATCGCTCCCATGATGATCTGCTACCACTTTCTGTCCAAGATGCAAGAGCGGGGCTTTGGCCGCATCCTGAACACCACCAGCGGCATCACGCTGGATCCCCAGCAGGCGGGCTATTCCGCCAGCAAGGCTGCGCTGGATAAGGTCACCATCGATCTGGGCATGAAGTATGAGGGTACCAATGTGCTCATCAACCTGACCGATCCCGGCTGGTGCCGTACCGATCTGGGCGGCCCCCATGCGCCCAACGCTCCGGAAAGCACGATCCCGGGCATTGTGGTAGGCGCTTTTGTGGATGACGGCAAGTGCGGACGCAATCTGGGCGCACAGCATTTCGCCGGCATGACGCTGGAAGAAGCGGTTGCCAAGGCAGAGCGGGAATTTGACAGCCCCTACGCCAAGTAAAGGATTCCTTTTGGGCTGCTATCGGGTTTTCCGGTGGCAGCCTTTTGGCTTGGCCGCAGATTCTTCCCACCTTATGCAGGATTTTGCCGCTTTTCTGCGGAACATATAGGATAACAGGAAAAAACGCCACCCGGTCAATCGGGCTGGCTTTGAGAGAACAGAACAACATCATTCATCAGGGAGGGAATCAAATGGCACAGGAGACCACCATCCGCTCCATTACCGGGCAGGAACTGGAATTGCTTTTCTGGCCCTGCGAGAATCAGGCAAAGGGCATCGTGCAATTGGTGCACGGCATGGCAGAGCACATCCATCGCTATGAAGACACTGCCAGGGCACTCAATGCCGCTGGCTACCATGTGGTGGGACATACCCATCTGGGCCACGGCAAACTGGCAGAAATCAAGGGCTATTTTGCGCAGAAGGACGGTTGGGAGGCCGTGCTGGCAGACACCCACATGGTTCGCCTGTGGGCAAATAAACAATATCCCAACATGAAGCATTTCCTGCTGGGGCACAGCATGGGCAGCTTTGTGGCCCGGTGCTATGCCCTGCGCCATGGTGATCTGGACGGCCTGATCATCAGCGGTACCGGGCATTTTGATGTACCGATCCTGACGGCCGGCAGCATCATTGCGGGTCTGCAAGGGCTTTTCGGCGGTGCGGCCAAGCCCTGCAAGCTGCTGCATACCATGAATTTCGCTGCCAATAACAAATCCGTGGAGAATCCCAAGACGGAATGCGACTGGCTCAGCCGGGATGAAAAACAGGTGGCTGCCTACGCCGCCGATCCTCTGTGCGGCTTCATGTTCACTGCCAAGGGCTATGCGGATATGTTCACCGGCCTCAAAATGCTGTATCCCCAGAAGCTGTCTGCCATGAACATGGAGGTGCCGGTGTATCTGTTCAGCGGCGATAAGGACCCGGTGGGCGCCAACGGTGCAGGCGTTCAGAAGGTATATGAAGAACTGAAAGCCGCCGGGGTGAAGGATCTGACCCTGAAACTCTACGAGGGCGGGCGCCACGAAATGTTCAATGAGATCAACCGGGAGGAAGTCTGGGCGGATCTGGCAGCCTGGCTGGATAGCAAGGCATAATCGCAAATCAATCCAAAAACGGGGCTGTTGCCAGTGTGCAGCAGCTCTGTTTTTGATTGCTTTGGATCAACAATCCATGAGAAACAGTTGAAGCGCAGGTGATGCCCGCCCGTTACCATAGGGATGAAAGGAGAGAGGGCTCGGAAGCCCCGGAGAACACCATGGAAGAACTGCTGGAATTGCTTGCTTATGTGAAACCGGAACTGCGTATGATGCCACTGAACCGCCAGATGTACCTGATGGAAGACCTGCAACTGACGGACTGTGACGCATTGGTACTGGTGGCCCTGATTGAGGCACGCAGCGGGCGGATTCTCGGCTGGGAAAAGCCTCTGGAAACCTTGGGCGATCTGCTGGATTATCTGGCATCTCAAGGGGTGGAAATGGAGGAGGAATAACGGAAACTTCTCATTTCAGGCACCGGAGCTCTCGCTCCTTGGGCTGCCTGGGCAGACAGACCGCATAGCGTTGATATTTCTGTCTGCCGGGCAGCTTTTTTGCGCAATGGTTGCACAACCGTTCCTTTTGTGTTATGATTGGCGAAATTACCGATAAAGGAGGCGGCAAAATGCCCATTCAGTACCCCGACTACCGTAACTGTATTGCCAATCTGGCCTGTTCCCTCCTGAAGCATTACGGCATCACGCCGCCCAATGCCACCCTGCCCATGGCGGATGAACTGCTGAAAGCCTGTCCTGCCAAGCATATCGTGGTATTGCTGCTGGATGGTATGGGCATGAGCAATATGGAAAAGCATCTGTCTCCCGATGGCTTTTTCCGCAAGCATCTGATTGCGCCGTATTCCTCCACCTTTCCGCCCACAACGGTGGCTGCCACCACTGCCATACTCAGCGGCATGACGCCCAATCAGTCCGGCTGGCTGGGCTGGGTTGGCTATTTTCCGCAGGTGGACCGGAACATCGTCTACTATTGGAACGTGGATAACGATACCGGCGAGCGGATGACGGACTGCAATGTGCCCTATACCTATCTGCCTTATCGGAACCTGCCGGAGAGAATCGGTGAGACCGGCCCGGCTGCCTATGCCCGGCTGCCCTTCCTGCCCCCGTACCAGCCCGGCAATCCGCCCAGCTTCGATACCTTTCTGAGGGATGTGGAAAGTCTGTGCCAGAAGGAGGAGCGTTCCTATATCTACGCCTATTGGGATGAGCCTGACCACCTGATGCACGAAAACGGCGTGGATGGCGAGGAGGTGGGCCGGTTGATGCGTTCGCTGGAAAAGCGCACGGCGGAAATGGCATCCCGGTTGAAGGATACCCTTTTGATCATCACCGCCGACCACGGCCATATCAATAACCATAACGTTGAGATCATGGACTACCCCGATATTGCGGAGTGCCTTGTCCGGCTGCCTTCCATTGAACTGCGGGCGGCCAATCTGTTTGTGAAACCAGGCATGGAAAAACAGCTGGAATCTGCTTTCGCCAAGCATTTCCCTGATGAATTCATCCTTTTGACCAAAGAACAGGTTTTGTTTCAGCAGCTTTTCGGCACCGGGGAAAATCATCCGCTGTTTGAAGGGATGCTGGGCGATTACCTCGCCATTGGCATCTCCGATATCGGCATTGCCCATAACGCCCCGGAGCATAAAGGCAACCATGCAGGTTTTACCCCAGAGGAAATGACCATTCCGCTGATTGCCGTAAAATGTTGAAATACTCTGGATAACAGGAAATCCCTCGAGCTGCTTTTAATAACAGCCCGAGGGATTTTTATTTGCCATTCTACCATCCCTTTGCGCCCGTGAAACGGGTGCAAAAATGGGATTCTCAAGGGCTGATAGCCCTTGAGCGGGTTCCAAGGGCAGCGCCCTTGGCAGGGTACAGGGGCAGCGCCCCTGCGCACACTCCGCTAAAACTCAAGCATTCAGCGCCTGACCACGCTCGATGGCCTGCCAGTTGATGTCCAGCATGGCAGCACGCTTCTCGCCCAGCCACTCCCGGAGGGTTTCCTTGAGGGAATCGGCAGAGACGAACTGGGTGGCACCCAGGACAGCGCCCAGCATAACCATGTTGGCGGTGCGCTGGTTGCCCAGCTCTTCGGCAATCTGGTTGCAGGGCACGGGAATGACGGTCACATCGTCACGGAGTTCCACATCCTCAATCAGAGAGGCATTGTAGAGCAGGATGCCGCCGGGGGCCATCTTGGGCATGAACTTGGCAAGGCTGGGCCTGTTCATGGCTACCAGCACCGGGGGCTCGGTCACCAGGGGGCTGCCGATTTCCTCGTCGCTGATCACCACGGCGCAGTTGGCTTCGCCGCCGCGCATTTCGGGGCCGTAGCTGGGCATCCAGCTGACTTCGTATTCTTCACGCATGGCGGCCTTGGCGATCAGCTGACCGATGAGCAGCACGCCCTGTCCGCCGAAACCGGCGATCAAAAATTGCTTTTCCATTATTCGTCGCCTCCTGCGGTGATATCCTTGTACACGCCCAGGGGATAGGCGGGGAGCATATCGCTCTTGACCCATTCCAGAGCTTCCTTGGGAGTCTTGCCCCAGTTGGTGGGGCAGGAGGAGATGACTTCCACCATGGTGAAGCCCTTGCCTTCCATCTGGAGGGTGAAAGCCTTCTTGATGGCAGCCTTGGCCTTCTTGATGTTGGGCACATCGTGGACGCTGACACGCTCGATGTAAGCGGGGCCGTTCAGGGTGGAGAGCATTTCGCTGACGTGAACGGGGAAGCCGCAGTGGTTGGTATCACGGCCATAGGGGCTGGTGGTGGTCACCTGACCGGGCAGGGTGGTGGGAGCCATCTGACCGCCGGTCATACCATAGATAGCATTGTTGACGAAGATGACAGTGATCTTCTCGCCACGGGTGGCAGCGTGAACGATCTCCGCAGCGCCGATGCTGGCCAGGTCGCCGTCGCCCTGATAGGTGAAAACGGCCTTGTCAGGATGAACACGCTTGGCGCCGGTGGCCACAGCGGGAGCACGGCCATGAGCGGCTTCCATCATATCGCAGTTGAAGTAATCATAGGCAAATACAGCGCAGCCAACGGGCGCAACGCCGATGGCAGTCTCGCCGATGCCCAGCTCTTCCAGCACTTCGGCCACCAGACGGTGGATGATGCCGTGGGTGCAGCCGGGGCAGTAGTGGAAGGGCTTGTCGGTGAGCATATTGGTTTTCTTGAACACAACAGCCATTATTCGTTGCCCTCCTTGTTATTGTTCTGATTCTTGTTGCCGCCGATGAGATCGGACAGAGCGCCGAAAGCCTTGGAGCCAATCTCGCCCAGCAGGGTAGCGCCCTTGGCCAGACCGTCGAAGGCCTTGTCAGCCAGCTCGCCGGTCTTCTGCTTGAAGGCTTCGGTTTTTTCAATAAAGGCAGGATCGTTCACCTTGGCATCGATCTTGGAACCGAAGCCGGCGAAGGTTTCCTGAGCAGCGGTGGCAGCCTGATCCAGTGCAGCGGTGGTCTGGTTGATCAGCTGCTCCACAGCGCTGGGCTCGCCAGCCATGCCTTCCAGCTTTTCAACGATCTCGCCCACGGTGGGCACCATGCCGCCGGTGCGGCCATAGAATTCCACAGGACGCTGACCTTCCACAGCCAGACGCACATCGTCCACCATCTGACCGGTGCTCATTTCCACACAAAGGAACTTCTTGGCGGTTTTCAGGGTGGCACGAATGGCGGCGTTGGGGAAGGGCCACAGGGTGATGGGACGGATCATACCCACCTTGATGCCCTTTTCACGGCACTTGCGCATGGCAGAGCGGGCGATACGGGCGGTGGTGCCGTAGGCAACGATGACGATCTCGGCATCGTCCACCATTTCCTCCTGCCAGCGGCATTCGGCTGCTTCGATGGCATCATACTTGGCCTGCAGCTTCATGCAGTGCTGCTCCAGCACCACGGGATCGATATACAGGCTGTTGATGATGGCACGGGGAGCTTCCTGGGTGGGCTTGTGGCCGGTGGCAGCCCAGGTCTTCTCCTGCAGGTCGGCGGCAGGCTGACGGTTGGAAGCCTGCTCCATGTCCACAGGCTCCATCATCTGGCCGATAAGGCCGTCGCCCAGCACCATAACGGGGGTGCGATAGCGGTCCGCCAGATCGAAAGCGTCCTGGGTCAGGGTAACGGCTTCCTGCACGGAACCGGGAGCCAGCACGGGCATACGGTAGTCGCCGTGTCCGCCGCCACGGGTGGACTGGTAATAGTCGCTCTGGGCGGGCTGAATGCTGCCCAGACCGGGGCCGCCGCGCACCATGTTGACGATGACGCAGGGCACTTCCGCACCGACGATGTAGCTGATGCCTTCCTGCTTGAGGCTGATTCCGGGGGAGGAAGAGCTGGTCATGACGCGGGCACCAGCGCCGCCGGCACCGTACACCATATTGATGGCTGCCACTTCGCTCTCGGACTGGAGGAAGCAGCCGCCCACCTGAGGCATACGCTTGCTCATGTATTCGGGAATCTGATTCTGGGGCGTGATGGGGTAGCCGAAAAAGAAACGGCATCCGGCCTGGATGGCCGCTTCGGCGATGGCCTCATTGCCCTTCATAAGTTTTCTCATGGGCTCAAACGACCTTCCTTCTTATTTTTCAACGGTGATAGCCACATCCGGACACATGGTGGCGCAGAAAGCGCAGCCGATGCAGGCTTCCATGTTGGCACAATGGGCAGGATGATAGCCTTTTTTGTTCAAATGGGACTTGTCAATTTCCATGATGTGCTTGGGGCAGGCATCAATGCACAGACCGCAGCCCTTGCAGACATCTTCGTTGACCGTAACGGTTGCCATACCGTGTACCTCCTTTGCGAGTGTATACGTGTTATTATACTGCCGGACAGGCGGGGAAGTCAATGTGGGGATGGAGCCGAAACAAATGAAACACAATCGGGATGTATCGCTTGTTTAAGGGGTTTGCTGCAGGGATGAGGGGGATCAGTGGAGCTTGTTCAGATGAGCTGAAAGGTCGATGGTCATCAGGCAAAGGGAAGAGGCGTGTATGGCTTCCGGTGTGGGAATGCTGCCGTATACCAGCTGTAAAATCGTCTTCTGATCTTCCCCTGTGATTTCAGACAACAAGAAAGTGAATTGTTCATCCATCTGGTTGCCGTAAGGAATAGAGCTGTCCTGTTTGCAGTAAATCCAATCATCCTGTCCGTTCACAAGATAGGCTTCACAATAGCTGCCAAGAATGGGCAAATCATCAGGGAAACTGTATACCCAGCGGATTTCCTGCTCCGTTACGCCGTCTGTATCGGCATCGTAGATTTTCCATTGCGGATCGATGGGAATCTGCATCACCTTTACGGATACCGTATCCTCATCCTTTGTAATGCCATGGATTGCGTAGATGATTCTGGGTTGATCTGCGTCCTCAGGGGTAAGCACAACGGCAATGGTATCCTGTGGAAGAAGCGGGAAATCCAATGAGATGGTTTGCGCCAAAGCAGGTGACAGTGAAAAGAACAAAGCCAGGAGCAAGGATAGACATAGGAAAGCGCGAATAGGGTTTCTCTTCATGAAAAGCACTCCCTTCCTTGGTGAACAGATATGATGATTGTGCAAACCCATGATTTGGAATTGCACGTAATCATGATACCATAACCGGTTGTACATCATTGTAAATCTTTCCGGCGGCGGCATCCACAAACCTATCCGATATCCCATGTAAAAACCGAAAACCCAACTGGTTTTTTTCTCTCTGATATGCTATCATACATATGATGCACAACTGTGCGCCAAATGAAAAAACACCCCTCACGATACCAAGGAGGATATACCGTTATGATGGAGATCCGTTACAGCGCCAATCCCGAATCGTTCAAGCACTATACCACCGAAGAAATCCGTAAGGAATTCCTGGTCGAAAAGCTGTTTGTGAAAAATGAAGTGGTGGCTGTGTACAGCCATGTGGACCGTATGGTCATTCTGGGCGCCATGCCTGTGGGCGATGCGGTGCGGCTGAATCAGGGCGTGGAGATTCACAAGAATTTCGGCACCGAATACTTCCTGGAACGCCGGGAAATGGGCATTTTCAATCTGGGCGGCGTGGGTCAGGTGATCGCCGACGGCGAAACCTACCAGCTGGGCTACAAGGATTGCCTGTACCTGACCCGGGGCGTGAAGGATGTCTGGTTCTCCAGCGGCGATTCTTCCAATCCTTCCAAGTTCTATATGGTCAGCGCTCCTGCCCATTGCAGCTATGAAAGCAAGCTGATCAAAATTGAGGATGCCGGCAAGAAGCCCATGGGTTCCCAGGAAGCCAGCAATCAGCGGGTGATCTATCAGTTCATCCATCCCGATGTAATTCAGACCTGCCAGCTGTCCATGGGCATGACCGTGCTGGAACCCGGCAGCGTATGGAATACCATGCCTTCCCACACCCATGAGCGCCGTTCCGAGGTGTACTGCTACTTTGAAATGCCCGAGGATAACGTGGTTTTCCATTTGATGGGCCAGGGCCAGGAGACCCGTCATATCGTCACCCAGAACGAGCAGGCCATCATCTGCCCCAGCTGGAGCATTCACGGCGGCGCAGGCACGAAGAACTATACCTTCATCTGGGCCATGGGCGGCGAGAATCAGGTGTTCGATGATATGGACGAGATTCCCACCACCAAACTGCGCTAAAGGAGCGAAAGACGTGAAGAGACGCAATCACTTTCGCGCAGGAATGGCGCTGGCGCTTTGCTGGCTGATGCTTTGCCTGTGCATGACGGCTGTGGCTGAAGTGGTGATCACGGTTACCGGCAGCGATGGGGAGATTATCTCCCAGACGGAAGGCGTGGCGGATGAGGGCAATGCTTCTTCCCCGACGGATGAAGCCAACGATACGGCAACCGACAGCCAGCAGCCCTCCGCCCCCACCGATGATGGCAGCGCATCCGCCCCGGCTGTCCCTGCCGGGGAGAAATCTGCCCGGGACGCCTTTATCGATGACATCATCAATCTGGCCCAGAAGGAATACGAGGCCACCGGCGGCCGGGCCCAGCGTGCCCAGTACAGCGGCGATATCTATGTCTGCAAGAATTTCACCGTGTATCTGTTTCGGCAGAATGCGGACAAATACCGCATGGCGGAATATCCTGATGTAAAGCTGGTTATCCCGGATAACCGGCCCAAAAAGGAATGCACTGTGCCGGTGTATGGCGTGGAATGGAAGGATGTGCCCGCTGAGGACGGCAATCCATTCTATGTAGCGGCCCAGTTCGTCTATAACGAGGAACTGTCCAAGGAAGAAAACTGGGAACTGGCCCGGGAATTCCTCAAGCAGGTCAAGCGGGGCGACTATTTCCAGATGGCTGCCAAGTATTACTATGGCGTGGGCGCTCATAGCATGATCTACATCGCCGATTACGACCCGGAAACCGATACCGTCCGCTGGTGCGACAGCAACATGAAGGGCGAAAAGCGCAACGGCGACCGCTATGGCTATGTGCAGTTTGATGCAGTGAAGGAAATCGACTGGTTTGTGGATGCCTTCTGCCGCAAAAAGCACGGCGCAACGCTGTACCGCCTGCGGGATGACATTATCTATGCTCCGTAAGGATTGTGCAATCCAAATCCATCCATAAAGGAAGCGAATGAACTCATGAAGTATATTCTGGTCATCGGCGACGGTATGGCCGATACCGCCCTGCCTCAGCTGGCGGGCAAGACCCCTCTGGAAGCATTGGCGCTGAACTCCTTTGACCGCTGCGCAGGCTGCTTTTGCGGCCGTGCACTGACGGTGCCCCACGGCCTGCCTGCCGGCAGCGATACCGCCATTCTGAGCATCTTCGGCTATTCTCCCAAGACCTATTATACTGGCCGCAGCGTGCTGGAAGCCGCTGGCATGGGCGTGACCGTGCCCGATGGCTGCATCAGTTTCCGGGTGAATCTGTGCGCTGTGACCCCGGATGGGGAAGGTCAGCTGGTGATTCACAGCCACAACGGCGGCAACATCCACGGTGTGGAAGCCACCACCCTGATGAATGATCTGCTGGCCGATGCGGAATTTGACCGCCTGATGAAGGAATCCGGCATGGAAATTACGGTGACGGATACCTTCCGCCATGTGGGCGTGATGCACTCCGATGCCAAGGATCTTTCTGCCGTGCGCTTTACGGAGCCTCACAATGTGCTGGAGCAGCGCATCGACCAGTATATGCCCCATTTGGAGAAGGAAACCGCCGACCAGGCGGCTGTGAAGATGATGCAGGATGTATGCGCCCTGATGAAGCGCAGCTATGAGGTGCTCAAGGATCACCCCATTAACCAGCAGCGCATCAGCCAAGGCAAGTTGCCTGCGGATATGATCTGGCCCTGGGGGGCAGCCACCGCCATGAACCTGCCGTCTTTCAAAGAAAAGTACGGCCATTACGGCACCGTGGTCAGCGCTGTGCCGCTGGTATGGGGCATCGCCGGTCTGGCGGGCCTGAAAACGCCTCATGTGGAAGGCGCCAACGGCGATCTGGATACCAACTACGAAGGTAAGGTAGCCTGTGCGCTGGAAGCACTGGCCAATGGGGACGATTTTGCAGCCGTCCATGTGGAAGCCCCCGATGAAATGGCCCATGCAGGCGATTTGGGCAAGAAGCTGGAAGCCATCCAGAACGTGGAATACCGTGTGGTTGGTCCCATCCTCAGTGAGATGCACAAGCGGGGCGAAGATTTCCGTCTGCTGCTTCTGCCCGATCATCCCACTTTGCTCACCACCCGCACCCATGACGGCAGCCCCGTGCCCTATGCGGTGTACGACAGCCGCTTTGTGACCAAGACCATCAATGAAGGCAAGCCCATGCCCACCCGCAAGTTCTGCGAGCAGGAAATGCTGTCAGAGCCTGTGCTCATGGATGGCACCGACCTGATGCGGGTCTTGTTTGAACAGATTTGATCAAATAACAGCGTGCGGTAAAGCAGGTTTCTTTGCCGCACGTTGCTTTTGGATGTACGGGAGGAAAATGCGATGGCGAAACGAAGGAAGCGGAAAGCCGGCTTGTTCCACAGGCTGAAGCGATTGCTTGGTTTTGTGTTGATACTGGCACTGGCATGGTTCCTGCTGGGCTTTGTGCCCCGGGAGAACAACTTTACCTTGGAAAACCCCATGCGCTCGGTGGAACTTCCCATGCTGATCGCCCATGGCGGCGGCAACCGGGAATTTCCGGATAACACGTTGGAAGCCTTCTACAATGCCTACAGTGTGGATCCCAATGTGATGATGGAAACCGATGTGAGCATCACCAAGGATGGCGTGGTCATCCTGTCCCACGATACCACCCTTGACCGCAAAACCGATGTGACCGGGGCCATCGCCGACTGGACGTATGAGGAACTGATGCACCAGCAGGTGGATTTCGGCTTTACCAACCCGGTAAAAAACGGGCAGCTGAACGGCAAGCGGGTACGCTTTACCACCGACAGCGGCCGTACCGTCAGCCCCCGGGATGTTTCCTATCCCGCAGGGGTCATTCCCCGGCACCGTACCAAGTTCCTCTGCACCACGCTGGAGGATCTGCTCATCGCTTTCCCGGAGAATCCCATCAATGTGGAGATCAAGCAGGAAGGCGAGCTGGGCAAGGCGGCACTGGCGGAGGTGATCCGTCTTCTGCGCCTGTATGACGCCTTTGACCGGGTGGTGCTGGCCAGCTTCCACGATGAGATCTATGAAGCCTTTGTTGCCCTGAAAACCTCTGGTCAGGTGCCGGAAAGCTTTATGTTCTCGCCATCGGTCAAGCCCATGATTGGTTATGTGGCGCTGGGCGCTGCCAACCTGGATTTTCTGTTCAAGGATGGCCTGTGCGTGTTCCAGCTGCCTACCGAAAAAATGGGCATTCCGCTGGATACCCAGTGGCTGGTGGACAGCGCCCACAAGCACAATGTGGCCGTACACTACTGGACGGTGAACGATGTCAGCGAGATGCAGCATCTGATTGACATCGGCGCAGATGGCATCATGACGGATTATCCGCATCTGCTCAAGCAAGTGCTGGATGCGCAGGGTGAGGATGGCCCCACTGCGGTCATTGCCAATTGAATACAAAGCCGCCATGGAGAACAGCTCCATGGCGGCTTTTGGGATGTGATGATTGTAAAAATGCCGGAGAAATGGGTGAGGTAACCTATTCAGTGCTATAATGATATGGAAAGGACTCCCATAACACAAACCGCCGTTTGCTGACGATGATGACAGGAGTGAATTCCATGAGACGCATCCTTGCCTGTTTTTTGCTGTTGCTTTTCATTCCTGCTGCTGTTCTGGCACAGGAATCCATCAATCTGAGTACCCCGGGTTATGATGGCCTCAGCCCCTATACCTTGCCGGATGGTCGCATACTTTTTTATGGCAACGCTGCCGCAGTGGGTGATTATCAGGACAGCAGAGCCCGGCTTCTGTGCTTGAACGCAGACGGTACAATGGCATGGGAATATGTTCATCCGGCAGAGGGGCGGTGCAGTTTCAGCCATCCCCAGTTGCTTGCGGATGGTTCTATTGGTGTCATTTTTACGAACAGTCCTGATCAGCAAATCCAGGAATTAGCGATCTGCGACTTTTCGCAGGATGGCAAACTCCTTGCGGAGCCCATCAGTATTTTCATAGAAAACCTATCTGTTTCAGGTGTGACGGACACCTGTGTGGAATGCGTATATATGCCCGGAAATGAGCCGGTATATGAGTACCGTTTTCTGAATTGGCAGGGGAAACCACTGTTTTCCTTTCCATCGGATCAAGTGATCGGCGGCTGGCACGAAATGCTGCCAACTGCGGCTGGCATTCTGTTGGCAGGAAAGGCGAATGGTTATCCTGCGCCGGTTGTGCTTGTCAAGATGGATTTGGAAGGCCATATCCATTGGTCACGCACGCTGTCATCCCCGCTGCCGGATGTTGATGCAGATTTTGACGGCCTTTTACCCATGGCAGACGGCGGTTTCACGGCGGTGCTGGGAGAGCAGACCTACGATCCGGATTCTTTTCTTTTGCCAACGAAAACAGAGGTCTTTCTGGTTCGCTATGATCAGGAAGGAAACATTCTGTGGAAACAGTCTTTTCAGCAGATGGGGCTGATCCATGTGCCGGTACTGGATATGATTGTCTACGAGCCGTACATTGTGGTTGCCATAGCGTCTGATACGCCGGATGGAAACGAGCCTTTTCAGTATTGGTTTGATGCAGTTACCGGTGAATATGCAGGCCGGACTTCGCAGCTGATTCCCGAAGGGATGACCAACTTGAACAGTGAGTTGGTCATTCTGGACAGCGGCCTTTGGCTCAATCAGGATCTACGCAAGGATATCCCCGATGACCGCATGGCAGCGCTGGACAGCCGGGATGAATGGCTTGTGAAGGTGACGGATTTGGAGAGGTAGTGGGGGAAGGAATGCGAGCATGGAGTATGAAAAAAGCCTTGCAGTTGTTGTACTGCAAGGCTTTCGCTATGGCGGAGACGGTGGGATTCGAACCCACGTGCCCGTGAAGGCAAACTGATTTCGAGTCAGCCCCGTTATGACCACTTCGATACGTCTCCATTTGGGCAATGGGGCGAGTTCTAAGGAAAGCATCGCCCGCATACCCATTCAGTATACCATGCTTGTAGGCCCATTGCAAGGAAAAACCCGGGCGGAATTTGAAAAAAGGCTGGACAAAGAAGGCGGGGTTTGATATAATCATTTGTGCTGATGTGCCAATGTAGCTCAGTCGGTAGAGCAGCTGATTCGTAATCAGCAGGCCAGGGGTTCAAGTCCCCTCATTGGCTCCAGGTATCGAGGTGTAGCGCAGTTTGGTAGCGCGTTTGGTTCGGGACCAAAAGGCCGCGGGTTCAAATCCCGCCACTTCGACCAGCAAAACGACCGATTTCATGCGAGATCTGGTCGTTTTTTATTGCGTTTTATACAAGTGAGAGCCTGCCGGTCGGGGCGATCCTGATCCGTTTGGTTCAGAATCGCCCCTTTGGCAAACGGATTGGCAATTCTGTTGCGCTTTGAGGGCCAGCAAAGCTTTTGTTTTCAATGCTTTGCTGGCTTATCAGGTTGGCAATTCACATGGCAAATTTCTGGCTTGAAACATACCGCCCATCAGCTGCCCTGCCCGCTTCAAATCGGTCTGTTGCACATGGGTGTACACGTTGCGCATGGTGGCGATATCCGACCAGCCGCCGATGACCTGCATGGTCTTTTCATCCATGCCGCTGCGGCGGCAGACCGTGGTAAAGGTGTGCCTGAAACAATGGGGCGTTGCGCCGTATACGTTGATCTCCGATTTGATGCGCTCCCAGGTGCGCTTCATGGTGGATGAAGTCACGTTGTCCTGCATCACATATTCCAGGTTGTTTTCTTCGTGGGTCAGCCACTGAAGCAAATCGGGGTGCAACGGAATGGTACGCTTGCCTTTCTGGGTCTTGGTTTCACCAATAACCGGCAGATTGCCTTTGAAGGTGATGGCGCGGCGCACATGCAGCAGCCCATTTTCCAGATCGACATCCTCCCAGCGAAGCGCCAGCACTTCTTCCCGGCGCATACCGGTGTAGATCAGCAGGGCAAGGTAACGCTGGTCACGTTTCTGCTTCAGGGTCGGCAGATGGTTGAGAATGTCGGATACCTGCTCCTCCGTCAATGCCAACCGCTCCTTCTTCTTGGTGGAAGGGTTGCGCAACCGCTTGGATTTGGTAGGATTGCGGGGGATCAGTCCATCTTCCACCGCACCTTCCAGCACCATGCCCAGCACCATCTGAATCTCGTGCAGGGTCTTGCTGGCGTACTCGCGCTTGTCATTGAGCAGCTGCTGGATCTTGTCCGTGGTGATCTCCGTCACCGGCAGGTCGCCAAAGGCAGGGATCAGGTGCTTTTGCAGGATGCTGGCGTATTCCGAGTAGGTGGTGTGACGCACTGTGTGGGTCTTGTACAGCGACAGCCAGCTTGTGGCATACTGCCGGAATGCCGGGGCATTTCGTGCCTCGGGGGCTTCCTGTCCCCCTGCGGGACGCAGCAGTGCAGCGCCGTTTTCAATGATCTCCTGCATGGTGTAACCGTTGATCCAGCGGGTGATAGGCTTGCCATCTGGTTCATGACCGATGACCAGATTATGCCTGATTCTTGTACGGGACATATCGTTGTTTTCCTCCTTCGATATGTCCGAGCTTTCTGATTGATTGTTGGTGCAATTGTCAAGGTTCACGAACGCATCGGAAGCCCCCAGCGCTGTCTGCGCGCCTTCTTTGGCAGCCACACACAGCATCCGCTGGAGTTCGTCCTGCGATAATTGTATCATAGGGGTATTCATTTATTCAAGCTACCCGTGATGGTCTTGCTGACACCACGGTCCTCCTCCCTCAATTGATTCAGGATTTCTTGAGGAATCCTCTCCAGCAGCGCAACCGCCTCCTGGTAATCCTTGCGCATTTTTGCCTGCTGTAGCTTCTCCATCACGCTTCCCTTCTTGGCGGCTTCCAGTTCTTTCAGCAGCGCTTCGTTTTCTGCTTCCAAAGCCTCGGCTTCGCGGAAAGCAGCGTCGTATTTCTTCATGGTGGCTGCCATCTGCCACACATCGGGAAGATAGCTGTCCAGCGCCTGGCTGATCTCCTGCTTCCGGCTTTTGAGGTTGAGCACATTGGTGTCGCTGAGCAGCATTTCCAGCCGCTTACGCTTTCTGGTCAGGCGGGACATCTGCTTGTATACGCTGGTGGGGATGTGCTTACGACCGGTTTCGCTGGCGCTTTCGCCCCTCTCCAGCTCCGGGTATTTCCCGGACATATGCTCCCAGAACAGGTCCTGCCAGCGGCACAATTGCTTCCGGTTGCCGATGATGTCCTTGGCGCTGAGCCGCTTGTCGGCGGTCAGCGGGACAAAACAAAGGTGCATATGGGGCGTTCGCTCGTCCATATGCACCACTGCGGAGATCATGGTCTCCTGTGCCTGATGTTTGCTGAGAAAGTCCAGCGCTTCCTGAAAGAAAGCCCGAATTTCCCTGATGCTTTTGTCTTTGAAGAATTCATGGGATGCGGTGAAGATGGTTTCCACCATGCGGATGCTGTCGGTACGGGTGCGGCAGCCTGCTTCCTTGATCTGCTGCTCCGCTTCCGCCCGGTATCGTCGTTTGGGGGTAATCAGGTGGAAGTTCAGGTGAGAACGGCTGGGATCAATGTCCGGGTTGCTGGCGTATTTCTCTTTGGTGCGTTCGTCGTGGCTTTCGATCCGGCTGATTTCCGGGCCTTTGTATTTGGCAAAACGCATAATGGCGTAGGGTTGATTTTTCATATTAACCTCCTGAAAATAAAAAAGTGATAGTGACTTGAAAGTACATGTACCAAGCGTACCAAGTGTACCTGGGTACGGATGGTACGCTTGGTACACACGTTTTGGAGTCGGTGACGTTTTTTACGAATTGCGCCTTTGAAGCAGCTGAATACCGTTGAAACCTCTGGCAAATCTGCCCCCGCCGATGGCGACTTTGTTGGTGTACTGTATGCGATAGCGGGCTTCGTTCTGTTTCAGCCAGGAACAGAA
>JAFVXE010000052.1 GCA_017501255.1 Clostridia bacterium
GAGGGAAGCGCGTGCCCAGTGGGCACAACGGCGAAGCCGTTAGCGACCCGCAGTCGTCAACCGAAGCGAGGGCTGGGCACGGTTAGTGCCCAGAACGATGACTGAGGTTGCGGAACGATGCCCCTGCACCCCGCACTTTTTTGACAACCTGCAGCCGCCCATCTGGGCGGTTTTTTTCGTATGTTCTCATTTTCTTCGCCCCCGCCTGGCTCTGCTTCTCACCAATTGCCATCCGCACCAATACGTGCTATAATGTTATTATCCATGGAGTTTCATCCGCAATGATATTCCATCAGTTGAACACAATGAGGTGACAGTATGGCCGGTACGACCTATAAATGCCAAAGCTGTGGCGCATATCTGAACTTTGACCCGGAGAGCCAGAAGTGGAAATGTCCATTCTGCGGCTCCATTTTTGCCGAGAATGATGTGATGGGCGACAAGCCTGCACAGGAGAATGCTGAAGGCGAAGCGCAGTCCGCTTATGAAGGAGCCTACGAAAGTACTGCTGAAGAAACCTCCGCCCAGCAAAGCGAAGGCAAGCAGGTCATCTATCGCTGCCAGAGCTGCGGCAGTGAGATCATGACCGATGAAACCACCGTAGCTACCCATTGCTACTACTGCCACAGCCCCGTGGTGCTGCAGGGCAAGCTGACCGATGATATGCGGCCCCACAAGGTGCTTCCCTTCACCATCAGCAAGGAACAGGCCGTGCAGGCCTTCATGCAGTGGGCCAAGTCCAAAAAGTATGTGCCCAGCAACTTCTTCCTTGAATCCGAAGTGCAGAAGATGAACGGCGTGTACTATCCCCACTACGTGACCAGCTGCACCATGGACGGCGCTTTCTCCGGTGAAGGCACCCGCAGTGAAACCATGACCCGTGGCGATTACATCATCACCAACACCCATCACTTCCGGGTGCGCCGGGAAGGCAGCGTTCGTTTCCAAAACGTGATGCGCCCCGCTTTGCAGAAGGCCAACCGCAAGCTGTCCGACGGCATCCATCCCTTCCCCCTGAAGGACGCCAAGCCCTTTGCCGACGCCTACCTGTCCGGCTTTCTGGCTGAGCGGAAGGATATTGAGGAAAGCAGCGTTCACCGGGATGTGGAAAGCGAAGTGGCAGGTTACATCCAGCCCATGCTGACCGCCAACCACGGCTACCAGAGCTGCCGGGGTTCCACCGCCACCCAGCTGAGGGACATCCAGAGTGATTATGTGCTTCTGCCCACCTGGGTGCTCACCTACCCCAACCCCAAGGATGCAGACGACCCTTACTACTTTGCCATGAATGGCTGCACCGGCGAGATTTGCGGCAAGCTGCCCATTGATAACAAAAAGCTTTTCCGCAAAGCTGCCCTCATTGCTGCGGTTGCCTTTGCGGTATGTGCGCTGGCCAGCTATTTCCTGTTCTGATAAGGAGTGAAACCATGAAAAATCACGTGACCCGATTGATGGCACTGGTTGCGGCTCTGCTGATGTTTGCTGCGCCTGTGGCAGCACAGGCTTCCTCCGTCTGGGCAGATTTTCTGGGAGGCGATGTTCCTTCCATCGGCACCAGCCTGATTGATACCAGCGAGGATGAGGAAGACGTCAAAGAAGAACCCGTTGCAGTCGCAACAGCGGCCCCCGCTGCTCCGGCTGTGCCCGTTACCCTGCCGGACGCTTCTGCGGATACCTCCCGCATCCGGGATGACGCTGACCTGTTCACCCCTGCCGAGGAAACAGAACTGGCCCAGCGCATTGCCAGCTTCCAGAAAGCCACCGGCATGGATTTTGTGCTGATGACCTCCAAGAAATCCCATAACGGGATTTCTGCCCAGCAGCTGGCCGATGATTTCTATGATTACGGCGGCTATGGTCTGGATGAAGAGAACAGCGGCATTGCCTACTATATCGATATGTACGAGCGGTACCACTACATTTCCACCACCGGCGCCATGATCGACTACATGACCGACGAGCGCATCAATACAGCCATCAATAATAACACCCGCTACCTGTCCGGCGGTCAGTATGCCCAGGCAGCCATCAATATGATGGACATGGTGGAAAACTACTATCGCAAGGGCATTCCCGAGGGCCAGTACCAGTATGATATTCTCACCGGTCAGGTGCTGACAGCCCGCCACAAGGCGCTCACCAGCGGCGAACTCACCGTCAGCGGCGTGATTGCACTGGTGATCGGTTTCATCTTCAACCGCAGTGTGCACGGCACCTACAAGCTCAAGGGCAACACCTACAAATACAATGTGAATGAAAACAGTCAGCTGCGCATGACGGATACCGAGGATACCTACCTGCGCACCTCCACCACCCGGGTCCGCAAGCCTGAACCGCCCCGTTCCAGCGGCGGTGGTTTCAGCGGTGGCGGCGGTGGCAGCGGCGTGCATATCGGCTCCAGCGGTTCCAGCCATGGCGGCGGCGGTGGTCACTTCTGATGCGCCCCGCCGATCAGCGACCCCGTTGCTCCTGGGCACGGGGTCCTTTGCTTATCCAATACCACGACGAGGAATGGGGCAAGCCCACCCGGGATGAAGGCAAGCTGTATGAGCTGCTCCTGCTGGAAGCTTTTCAGGCCGGACTCAGCTGGCATGTGATCCTCAGCAAGCGGGAGAATTTCCGCAGGGCCTTCGATGGTTTCAACGCGCATCAAATTGCCGCCTATGGGCAGGATAAGATTGATGCGCTGATGAAGGATGCGGGCATTGTGCGTTGCAGGCGAAAAATCGAAGGGGCCATCTGCAATGCACAGGTATACCTGAAAATCTGTCAGGAATTCGGCACCTTTGCCGATTATCTTTATGGCTTTACCCCCGACGGGCAGCCCATCATCAACCATGGGCAGCCTGTGACCACATCGCCCTTGAGCGATGCTATTTCCAAAGACCTTCGCAAGCGCGGCATGAAGTATATGGGTTCGGTAACAGTATACAGCTATCTGCAGGCCATTGGCCTGGTGAACGACCACGAGCTGTGCTGCTTCTGCCGGACCTTTGCGGAGGGATAGCATTGGAATGGACCCAACGGATGAAACATTGGAACCACCGGTACAGTGGCCTGCCCCGGAAGGGGCTGGTGATCACGCTTGTGATTGCGCTGACGGCGGTTCTTTTTTATGCGCTGCCCTACATCTGGCCCTTTGCGCTGGCTCTGGGCTGTTCCCGGCTGCTGGAACCCTTCGTGCGGCGTATGGCGAAGCTTCTCAAGCCCATCCATTTAGGGCGCAGAACCGCCACCCTGCTGGGAATGCTGCTGCTCTTCGGCGTGGCGGGGACGCTGGCCGGGCTGCTGTTAAGCAGGCTCAGCCAGGAATTCCGGGCCATGGTGCGTACCCTGCCCCAGTTGGTGGTGTGGATCACCGGCACGGCGCTGCCCAACCTGCGGGCACTGTATGACCGCTATCTGGCCCTGATGCCCTCCTATGTGCCGGATCTGATCAGCAATGCCATTTCATCACTGGCACAGCAAGCTGTGGGCTGGGCTGCCTCTCTGTCCGGCTGGCTGACCACCGGCGCATGGAGCACTGCTCTGGGCATTCCCCATGTGTTGCTGGCGCTGGTACTGGTCGCCATGGGCACCTATTATTTCACTGCCGACAGAGAGCGGATTGTGCGCTTTTGGCGCAGACTGCTGCCCGCTGGTTTATGGCAGCAAGGCGGGCAGGTAAAGCGGGATGTGTTCAGCAGCATTTACGGGCAAATCAAGAGCCAGCTGCTTCTCTCGCTGCTGATTACTGTTTTTCTGGTGCTTCTGTTCTGGATTTTCGGTGTACCCTACGGGTTGATCGCAGGTCTCTGCATCGGGCTGATGGACGCTTTGCCGGTGCTGGGAGCCGGCATTTTTCTGGTGCCGTGGAGCCTGCTTTCCTTTATTGGCGGCAATAGCGGCACCGGCATTCTGATGGCTTCTGCCTATGTGGGCACGGTGGTAATCCGTCAGGTGCTGGAACCCCGCATCGTGGGGCGAAACCTGGGCTTGTATCCTCTGGTGACCATGATGGCCATGTATGCGGGCTTCCGGCTGTTTGGCGTGCTGGGCCTCATCGGCGGGCCGGTGATGATGGGCGTGCTCCGGGCGGTGTTGAAAGAGGAAAACAACTGATGCTTGGCGCTGAACAGAGCAGTTTTGAAACATAAGACCGCCTGTTTCAGTCAAAAATGCTTCCCAAAGATGCCGGTTTCCTGTATAGTTAGTATGGAAACAGATTCCTGTACCATCATCATACCCAAAGGAAGCACGGAGGACGCTCATGAAAAACGTCAGCAAAACCATGTATATTCCCCTGTATGGCAAAGCCTTCGTCAGCCGCAAGGGGATCATTCTCAACGACCCCACTGCCGAAGCCATCTGGGCACAGGAGGGCTTCTCTCTTCGGGGCAAAGCCAAATCCAAGTGGCTGGCCTACTATATGGGGATGCGTTCCAGGGTGTTTGACCGCTGGGTGCAACAAAAAACAAAGGAGCATCCCGGTGCAGTGGTGCTGCACATCGGCTGCGGTCTGGACAGCCGTGTTCTCCGTGTGGGAAGCACTTCGGGCTGCTGGGTGGATGTGGACTTCCCGGAGGTAATTGAAGAGCGCAGGCGCTACTATACGGAAAGCGAAACTTACCGTATGCTGGCCGGGGATGCCCGGGAAACCCATTGGATGGACAGCCTTCCCCAAGTGGAAACCGCTATCGTGGCGCTGGAAGGGTTGACCATGTACCTGACGGATGCGCAGCTGCACCAGCTGCTGACAGCATTGAAGCAGCATTTCCCCCGGCTGTACATTCTGATGGACTGCTATACCTCCTTTGGCGCAAAAGCCAGCAAATACAAGAATCCCATCAACACCGTCGGGGTCAACCAAACGTTCGGCGTGGATGACCCGACAGCTTTAGCGCAAGAAACCGGCCTCCGCTTTGTTAAAGAGCATACGATGACCCCGGAATACCTGATTGCAGAGCTGAAAGGACTGGAACAAAAGCTGTTCCGCAAACTGTTCGCCGGTGGATTCGCCGGAAAACTATACCGGATGTACGAGCTGGAAAAACGCTGAAATCCAATCAATGGATACCATATAAAGAAGCCGTTTGTACGCATTTCCCACGTACAAACGGCTTTTCGTCTATTTTCATTGAGGTAACCATTCGCCCAGCGCCGTAGCCAGTGCCTCCGTATAGCAGCAATGCAGGATGACCCCATCCACTGCCACCGCATCGGAGAAGGCATCCAGACGGTAGCCGGTCAGAATGCGGTCATTGCCTGCAGCATCCGTCAGCTGAACCCGCCAGCGGGGTTCCGCCTCTCCCGGCGACCAACCCTTTGGCACATCGCCGGAAAAGCTCATGGCCCCGAGGCGGCTGACCAATGCTTCCGCTTTCTCCGCAGGAATCGCTTCCCCATCCTTGGTGGCGACTGTATCATACAGCCAGTTGCCATCCTCGTCGATCTCCGGCTGTCCGTTTTCCATCAGGAGCAGCGTCTGGGAAATCTCCATAACAAAGCTGCCCTTCTCTGTTTCCACGTGAATACGAGCCGGAAGGGTTCCCAAATCAGCGGGGTGCTTGGTCAGCAGTTGTTCGGGCACAGCCGACACCAACGGTTCCACCAAAAAGCGACTGACCAGATAGATCTGGCCCTCATAGGCGCAGGTATAAAAGTATTCTCCCTCCGGGCGGCCGAAAACAAACCGCCATTGCTGGGCAGGCATGGTTTCCACAACCATTTCGCCAGCCTCGTTGATGCGGGTGAACATTCCCTCTTTCTGATGGATATCCACTGTGCACAGGGGCGCATCAAAGCCGTATTCAGCCGAAAGGGCAGCCAGATCGCCCATCGGGGTGCCCAAACGGAAGTTTTCCAGAGAGGTCAGCAGTGCTGAGGCGGCATCGGCTGCCATGGGATATTGCAGCGGCGACAGCAATTGACCCGTAATGTTGCCGCTGGCATCAATGGACAAACTCACTTCCAAATCGCCATATTCGTTGTTGATCACAAGCCTGTCCACAAGGCTGTTTTCCAGCTGCGGCTGTTCCACCGGTAAAAGGCGGCGGGCGGTGTAGGCAAAGATCTCTGCCACACCGGCATCGCACATATAGATGCCGTTATCGCCGGACCAGCGGTAGTAGCTGTAGGTGGTATTGGGCACAGCTGCGCCAATGAACAGGACTTCTTCCCGCCCATCGGTATAGCAAACGGTCACGGTGATCTGTGCCGGGTCAAGCCCCATATCCGGCAGATACTGCGCCACTTCGCTGCTGTCCTTGGTTACCACATTCTCCACGGCAATGGTGGTGGCTGCCTCCAAAAGATCAGCGCTGAGGCTGTCGTTGATGTCCAGAAGCTGGCCATCCATTTCCAACAGCAATGTGCCCTCCTGGCAGATGAGGGTGTAGCTTTCCCCGTCCCGATGGGCAACCGTGATGGTGCGCAGCTGTTCTGGCTGTGAAACCTGCAACGTTTCATAGTTGAGCACCGGTTCCGGATCGGGGTACAGCTGTCCCACCGGCGCAGGAAACAGCACCGGTACCAGTAAGACCACTGCCACTGCCAGCACAGCCACCCCCAGCAGAATCAGCAGAAGCCAGCGGATGGATACAGGCTTTCGTTCCTTCTTTTTCAGCGGATGCTGCATAGCTTATCCCCTTTGTTTGATCATATCAGCGGTTGCGCCGGGGCAAGAGCACGAAAAGTGCTGCTGCCAGACACAGTAGCGGCATGGCGATAAGCAACCCCACTCCCAGATGCTGGCTGCCCGCCTTCAGCGCCGGGCGGAATGCCGCAGAGGCTGCAATATCCAGCGATATGGTATCCTCGGGCATCAGTTCGCCCATGACCGCCATCACAAACTGCTCGCCGAACGTGCGCTGGTAGATGTAGGAATCCATCAGCATGGCACTGTTGCCGATGGCAAACATCCGGCTCACATTGCCATTGGCGTGCATCCGATGGGCGTACAGCGCCAGCGTCAGCTCGCCGGTGCGGTCTCCGGGCTGCTTTTCAATGGTGTTGAGGCCGTCGGTGGTATCCCGCAAATAGGCATTGGGGCCGGTTTTCAGCACTGCGCCCACACTCAGGGTCAGATCCCCGGTGCCGGGCTGTGCAGGCTCCTCAAAGGCACAGGCAGCGGGCATCATCAGCACATCCATGCCGGAAGCCAGCAGCGGCAGGGTCAGGTCAATCTCCTGCATATAGGGCAGCAGATACAGGGTTTCACCATAGTAGCTGCCGGTATCCTCCGCTCCGGCCACCGCTACGCCTTCCAGCGGAACGATGCCATAGCTGCGCAACAGGGCAAGATAATTGGGCATCTTGCTGACCGGGTCGGTATAATCCCGTACCACGAACAGATTGCCGCCTTCCTGAGCGAATGCCTTGATCTGCTCAATTTCCGTATCATCCAGGTCCTTCACCGGGCAGGCCAGCAGCAGCACATGGATGCCTTCCAGTGTATCCCCTCCAAGCAGATTTACCTGCCTGGCCTCATACTGATGGAGTGTGAGCACCTCTTCCAAAGCTGCAAAGTCTTCCAGCGTATACTCGCCATGGCCCTGCAAAAAGCCCACCACCGGCACCGTATCCTGGGTGGTATAAAGAATGGCCTCCGTGAGCTTTTTTTCATAATTGAGGCCTTCCAGCACAAAATCGCCCAGTTCCATATCATAGCCCTGGGTATAGAAATCGCCGTAGTTCAGCACCCGAAAACGGCTGGTCGCCGGGCAGTTGACCACCACGGTATCCGCCTCCAGCGGAGCGTCCGGGTCGTTGGAAAAACGGGTGAGAATACCGGGGTTGCGGTTGATATCCGTAGGCAGTACCTTCACCCGGTCTGACAGAACGCCATAGCGCTGAAGTACCTCCATCAGCTGGGAGTTTTCCTCGCCATTCTGATAAAGCAGGTACAGTTCCACATCGTTTTCCAGCTGCGCCATGGCTGCCTCGGTGGTCTCGCCGGTGGTGGCGTAGTGGTTGAAGCTCATATCCCGGCTGAAACCGTAGGTATCCTCCGCCGATTGCACCGCCACATTGATCAGCACCGCAATGCCGATTACCAGCAGCATCAGCAGCGTGCCCAGAGAACCATGCCGCCACTTGGGCTTGAGCAAGCGCACCTTGATGGATGAAAAGAACCGTTTCATCGTCCGCCTCCTTCCGAGAAGCGGCGGGCATCCAGTACCCGGACAGCGCCCACCAGACAAACGCAGATGAAACTGAGAAAGAAGGTGACGCAAGCCGGACTCAGCTGCCCCAGCAAAAAGGGCTCGTAGCGGTCGTAAAGGCTGACAAAGCTGAGCACTTTACTGAGCCACGCAGGCACATGGGCTGCCAGCAAATCCACCATCCAGAGAAAGAAATTGGCGGCAAAACCGGCAATGGCACCGGTCATCTGGTTTTTGGCAAAGCAGCTCACCAGCACATCCACCGCCAGAAAGCTGAGGCTTTGCAGCGTAAAGCCCAGATAGCCCACCAGCCATTCCCCGAAATACACCCTGCCGTAGAGGGCAATGATCAGCGTATACACATTGCTGAGCAGGATGGTGATCAGCACCACGCAGGCAGCTGCCAGATATTTGCCAATCACCACGCCGCCAAGGGATACCGGGGCGGTCAACGGCAGCTGTTCCGTGCCCTTCTGCCGCTCCTCGCTGATCAGGCGCATACTCAGCAGCGGGCACAGCAGCATACTCATCAGCGTCATCTGGGACAGGAAGCCCAACAGATCGCCGGACAGGTTTTGCAGATTGTACAGATAGAAAATCAGTCCCGCCAGCGTCAGAAAAGCACCGGCAAACACATAGCCCACGGGCGTGCGGTAATAGGCGAGAAAATCCCGCCGGAAAATGGTACCCATGTGATTCCTCCTACAAAGTGGGGATCAGTCGCCGGAAATGGCGCTGAGGAAAATCTGTTCCAGACTGTCGCCCTGCCGGGAAAGATGCAGGATGGGCGTGCCCAGATGGCTCATCAGGGCAAAGAGACGGCGCTCCGGCTCCTCCACCTGATGGAAGGTGATCAGCGCTTCCGTGATGTTCTCCTGTGCCACCGGCTGGGGCAAAACCGCTGTAACGCCGTCCAGCTGGCGCAGTTTCGAAATCAGCGACGATGACGAACCTTGAGCCCGCAGCCGCAGGGTCACTTCCTGCCCCTGCCCCAGCTGGGCCATGGGGCTGTCCAGCTTCACAAGACCATGGTGCAGGATGACCACATGGTCGCAAAGCTGCTGTACCTCGGTAAGGATATGGGAAGAAAAAACGATGGTGCGTCCCTGGGACAGGGAACGGATCAGCTGACGGATCTCGGTGATCTGCTTGGGATCAAGGCCTACGGTGGGCTCGTCCAGCACCAACACCTCCGGATCGCTGCACAAGGCCTGTGCAAAACCAGCCCGTTGGCGGTAGCCCTTGCTCAGATGCCCCAGCAGACGATGACGCATATCGGCAAGACCTGTCAATTCCATCACTTCATCCACATGGGCGGGCAGTCCTTTGCGGGCCACTCCCCGCAGCTCTGCGGCAAACATCAGATATTCCCGCACCGTCATCTCATCATACAGAGGGGGATGCTCCGGCAGATATCCCAGCCGCCGCTTGGCTTCCAATGGATTAAGCAGGCAATCGCAGCCGTCGATCAACGCACTGCCGGAGGTGGGCGCCAGATACCCGGTGAGGATATTGAGCAGCGTGGTTTTGCCAGCGCCATTCTGCCCCAAAAGGCCCAGCACCTCACCTCGGTTCACCTTCAGGCTGACGCCGCCCAAGGCCTGTACGCTGCCGTAGCGCTTGGTCACATCCAACAGCTGAATCATCCGGCTCATCCCTCCTGAAAAACATAGTGGTACCGGCCTATTATAGCACACTTGTGTTTCGGAGTGATGAATACTTTGTAAAAAGTACCGCTTTGCAAATCCGGGATGGGCGTGCTATGATACTTTTGGCACAGCTTGAACTCGCCTTTGGCGACTTTTTGGACGACTTATGCACCACAGTCTGTACAAAAACTTTTTTGCTGTTTTCAGATTTTGATGCAAGAAAAACGGGATGTATTTCGTTAAATGAGCGAGTAAGATCCACGCTGCACCAAAACACCTTGCAGCGCAGGCATTTACGGAGGTTCGGGAATGACGAACTTTGAGGAACTCTACGAGAAGTACGCTACGGATGTGCTCAGGGTAAGCTACTTTTATCTGGGCGACCGCCAGCGGGCTGAGGATGTGTGTCAGGATGTATTCGTCCGGCTGATGACTCACACACCGCAGCTGGAAGAAGGCCGGGAAAAAGCCTGGCTATTGAAAGTAGCGCTGAACCGCTGCCGGGATTTGTGGCGGGGCGCATGGATTAAGCGGGTGGTGCTGGGCAGTCCGGCCTTTGAAATGATTCCCGCACCGGACGAACATGAAAAGCGGGATGAGGAGGAGGCCATGATGGTGGCCATCCATCAGCTGCCCGCCGCTTTCAGGGAAGCCATTCTGCTTTACTACTATCAAGGATACGGCATCAACGAAATTGCTCAGATGCTGGATTTGCCGGAAGGCACCATATCCAGCCGCCTCTCCCGCGCCCGCAAAAAGCTGGAGGAGATACTGACCGAAGGAGGACTTGCATCATGAAAGCGCTTAATCAACTGCCCGAGATTGCCGACCGGCAGCTGGGCGGCCTGGAAGCCGATACCCGGCTGCTTGCCCGCATCAAGATCAATGCAGCCGAAGGAAGCCGCCAGTCATACCGAACCGGCCCGCGCTTTCAGGTGGTGCTGGCCGCCTGCTGTGCGCTGGTGCTCTGCATCGGCGGTGTGCTGTGGGCCATGGCTCCCGGCGAAACCGTGATTTTACCAAACAACAGCACCAACCTGATCGATACCCACGCTGCCGGCGGCGATGTGGTGGTTACCGCCCCGCCTGCTGTCAGCGACCTGCCCCAGGGCAGCATTACCATGAGCAGCGCAGGCAACCGCAGCGGCAGCAGCCTGTTTGCCACCGGTCAGAACAACAGCTTCCCCCTGATTACCGTCAAGGGCGCCACCTACCGTATGCTCACCTACCCGGACGGTATTTCCTCCGCTTTGCTGGGCAGCGAGTTGGGACTGGTGAATGAGTTCAATCTGGAACCTGCGCTGGGCAGCGGCGATATCGTTTCCAACGCCGCTGAACCGGGTGCGCCGGTGTATGCCGTCAAGGGCATGAAGGGCGCCATGGTGGCTGCCAATATTGGCGGCAGCCTGCGGGTATTCCAGCGGGTCAGCTATTCCGGCACAGCCACCATCGGCAGCGAAAGCCTGAGCGATACCCTCTGCAGCGCCGACCGTGTGGATTGGCTCCGCTACAACGGCATCACCGTCAGCGGCGCAGAGGCGCAGGCATTGATGCAGATTTTGCTGGATGATGCGGATTTCCAATCCACCAGCATGACCGGCAAGGACTCCCTGCAAATCGGCCTGACCAATGGACTGATTCTGCAGCTGCTGGTGGGCGATGATACCGTCAGCGCCTGCGGCACCTGGAGCTGCCCCGGCTTCTTCGAGGCTTTGGCGGAGATGATGGCGCAGTAAGAGCGTTGGTTTACAACTGAAATATTACAATTATGTTACAATCATCCTTGCCCCAATTCAAGAACGAAATGGGTCGAGGGTGATTGTTTTGTTGTATGCTCACAATTCCACACCAGTTGGCAACATGACATTTTTACAGATATAACAATGTTTTCTGAGCCCTGTTTGTTTACAAGTCACATCTTGACCCACCCGGTACAAGCCCTCTATAATGAGAATGTAATTATTACAAAATGATTACAAATTCCTTTTCAGGAGGTTTTCCCCAATGAAGCAGCTTATGCAAAAAATGCTCTGCCTGATGCTTGCGCTGATGCTGAGCTTCAGCCTTTTTTCCATAGCCAGTGCCAGCGAAGCGCTGATTGGTCAAAAGACCAAAGACGGGCATACCATTCTCAGCGTACAGTACGTTGATAGCGAAACCGGTTCCGCATACCTGTACGGCGAGGACGGTCAGACCATCGTTGCCATTCTGACCAATGGTACCAAATTAGCGGTGACAGACGGCCAAAAGGGCGATCTGGTTTTCGTTCAGGAGGGCGCTACCTCCGGCTGGATCAACGAAGCGGATCTGCAGGAAGAATTGCCCCAAAATGTAACGGGTGCCCTTTCCGGCAGCAGTGCGCCGGCGCAGGCGTTCACGCCTGTGGAGACCGTACCGCCCGCTACAGCCGATGCACCCGAAGAAACAGCTGATGCTGATACAGCCGATGAAACGCTTTCCGACGAAAGCGATGAAGAAGAAACCACCGAGGATACCACCGCTGATTTCGAAACCATCGGCGACCCGGAAAAGGATCATCCTGCCATTGCCGCCTTGTATGACGATGGCGAAGCGGGCAGCGAAACAGTTGCTGTGGATGTGGTGCAGCTGGGCGTTGTCACTTCCATCATTGTGCTGGAGGACCAGCGGCAGGAAGTGGATACCAGCCTGCTGACCTTCGGTGAAGAAATCCCCGCAGAACAAAAGCTGGGCTATGTACACGCCCCCCGCACCGGTCAGGCAGGCTTGCGGGAGACCCCTGCCAAGGATGGCAAGGTGATCACCCAGCTGAAAGCGGGTCAACTGGCAGTGGTGCTTTCTATGGAAGAAAACTACGCCCACGTGAATGTACAGGGCGTGGAAGGCTGGCTGCGGCTGGACTGCCTCAAGTATCTGGCTGCAACCGATGAGGGGATTGTCTCCAGTGCGGATCTGTCTGCGCTGGGCATGGGCAAAAAGCCTGCCGGGCAGAAGGAAGCCGCCAGCGAAACCGGCACAGATAATCCAGATACTACAACCACTAACGCAGATGAGGATGCTGCCGATAAGGCTGCCGCTGAAAAAGCGGATGTTATCATCACCGACAACAATGGCCAGATCGTGGATACAGCGATCACATTCCCGTCAACCGCCATTCTCAGCTGTAAGGGAGAAACCGATGGAACCACCAGCGTCAATCTGCGCAACTTACCCACCAAGGACAGCGCAAAAGCCGCTGTATTGCGCACCGGCGTGGAAGTGACCGTGCTTTCCGAACTGGAGGGATGGTATCTGGTGGAAGCGGACGGCGTATGCGGGTTTGTGATGGAAGCGTTTTTGAGTATGGAAGGGTAAAGTTGTATCATACAAGAAGGTTGCCAACGATCGGCAACCTTCTATGTTTGTATTCTCCAATTATTCCTCCGCAAGCCGCCGGAACCCCTCACCCAGCACCTCATGGGCATCGCTGATGAATACAAAAGCCTTATCATCCAGCCGCCGGACAATCAGTTTCAGCCGGGCTACTTCCTGTGCGCTGACCACGCACAGCAGAACGGGACGTTCCTCGCCGCTGAAGCCACCCTTTGCGCTGAGCAGCGTGACACCTCGATCCAGCTCCGCCATCAGCTGGGTTTTGACTGCTTCGTGGGCAGAGGTGATCACATAGCAGGCTTTTTCCGTGGTCAGACCGTCCACCACCACATTGATCAGCTTGCTGGACACGTAGATGCTGATGAATGCATACAGAGCGTGCTCAATGTGGATATAGATGCCCGCCAGCACCACCACGATGCCGTCGATGATGAAGAGAATCATGCCCACCGTCAGGTAGGGGATGTGCTTGTGCACCATCCGGGCAGCCATATCCGTGCCGCCGGTGGTAGCGCCTGCCCGCAGGATCAAACCAATGCCAATCCCCAGCAGCACGCCGCCGAACACCGATGCCAGAATGGGATCCTGCGTCAAACTGCCAAGAGGCAGCAGGTCGATAAACAGGGAGAACAGCAGCGTTGCCACCAGGGAACGGATGGCAAAACCGCCGCCCATGGACTTGAAGCCCAGCAGGAACAACGGAATATTCATCAAAAGGCTGGTGATACCCACCGGGCAGCCCAGCAGATAGTTCAAAACCGTCGCCAGACCCGTCAGCCCGCCGGGAGCAATATGGTTGGGTACCAGAAACCAGGGGTAGGCCAGCGCACCGATCAGGCAACCGAGCACAATCTGCGCCCACGCAATCAGTTGCTCCTGATGGAGCCATTTCTTCAGCTTCATTGTACATTCTCTCCTGTTCGTATGGTTCAGGTGGAAGAAAGCTGCGTACTGTCCATGTCCAGCGACACCGACAGCGCCTTCTCCACCTCCTTCAGTTTGTCCGCATCAAGGCAGCCCATATACCGGCTCAGCCTTGTTTTTTCAAGGGTACGCACCTGCTCGCACAGCACCACAGAGGGCTTTCTAAGCCCGCCTGTGCCGTTGAGCAGGGATACGTGGGTAGGCAATCCGGGCTTGCGCTCCGAACTGGTCAGGGGAACCACGATCACCGTTGGCGAATAACGGTTTCCGCGGTCATTCTGCACGATCAGCACCGGCCTTCGCCCGCCTTGCTCACTGCCAACTACGGGATCCAGCTGGGCCATATAGATTTCGCCTCGTTTCATTGCGTTTCACACTCCGGGCGTATCAGCTGACGGCGCATGGCAGCAGCCAGAGATATGCACACACAAGCGCCGCCCCTTCATCCTATGCGCACAGGAGCGGGCGGTGCAATGGCTTGATGGATCGCGCATTCACTTTTATCATACGGCGGCCGGAAAGGCCTCCTCTTTTCGCACTGATTATAGCACAAGCAGCCTGATTTGCAAAGGGTTACAGCGGCAAAGCGGCGATGACTTCGTTATCGTCCCAATCGCCGGTTTCGGTAAAACCAAAGGAAGCGTACAGCCTCTTAGCTACGTCGTTTTCCGGCTCGTAGCTGAGCCAGCAATACGTCGCCGGGCCGCAGGGCAATGTACGGATGAACCGCAGCGCCTCCGCAAGGGCGGCTCTGCCGTACCCCTGCCCCTGATAGCGCTCATCGATCATAAACCGCCACAGGCTGTAGTTATCATGAGCGATGGCAGGCGCATCCGGCCAGTCCCCGCAACCATAGCCAATCATCAGGAACCCCACCGGCGCATCCCCTGCATAGATGCCAAAGGGCAGGGCCATGCCGCCATTGGTGATCGCCACATAGGCTTCCAACAGACTGCGGGTATTATCCGCCACAAAATGGCGCTGGCTCTCCCCCACCTTCAGGGCAACGATCTCCCACAGGTTTTCCCCGGTGATTTTTCGAAGCGTGACCATAGCAGCCATTTCCTTTCAATCTCTTTTGTGACAGGATATCATAAAGCCGTTCTGTTTTCAATGTTTCAGAGCATCTTGTGGTGTCTGCGGTCTATCCTCCCCAATATCTGGCGGTTGAAAAATCGAACATTTGTTCTTATAATAAGAGAACAGATGTTCGATTTTTGGAAAGGGGATGGGTACCATGGCCCGGGTGATTCTCCACGCCGACCTGAACAACTTCTTTGCCTCTGTATCCTGCCGGGGGCAGCCTGCGCTGATGGAGGTACCCGTAGCCGTCTGCGGCGACCCGGACAAGCGGCACGGCATCGTGCTGGCCAAAAACAACCCTGCCAAGAAGCTGGGCATCAAAACAGGCCAGGCCATCTGGCAGGCCCGGGAGCTGTGCCCCCATCTGATCACCGTGGGGGTGGACAGCCGGGAGGTACAGCGCATGAGCTATACCGTCCGGGGCATTTTCTCCCGCTATACCAGCCATGTGCAGCCCTTTGGTTCCGATGAAGCATGGCTGGATATTTCCGGCCCCACCACTACCATCCGGGAAGGAGTGCGCATTGCCAACCACCTGCGCCATACCATCCGGGAGGAAACCGGCCTGACGGCCAGCATCGGCGTCAGCGACAACCGGGTTTTTGCCAAGCTGGGCAGCGACCTGAAAAAGCCCGATGCCGTCAGCGTCATCTGCAACGAAAACCGGGCACGGGTACTGGACCCCCTGCCCGTGGGCGATCTTTTGTTCATTGGCAGAGCCACCACCCGCAAGCTCAACAGCATCGGCATTTATACCATCGGGCAGCTCACCGCCGCCCCGCCGGAAACCCTGCGCAGCCTGCTGGGCAAAACCGGCCTAATGCTCAGCGGCTTTGCCCACGGCAACGACGCCTCCGGCGTGATCGCCGCCGATGCTGCCACCGTGGTCAAAAGCGTAGGCAATTCCATCACCGCCGCCCATGACCTGCTCTGCGACGACGACATCCGCATCACCCTTTACGGGCTGTGCGAAAGCGTGGGGATGCGCCTGCGCAAGCAGGGTTTGCAGGCACAGGTACTGGAAGTATCCCTGCGGGATACCAATCTGGTGACCACCTCCCGCCAGTGCACGCTGCCTTTGCCCACCAACCTGTGTCAGGAACTGTTTCAGGCTGCCTATCATTTGATGGGGGACGGGCTGGTAGGCTTTGAACCGCTGCGCAGCATGGGCGTAGGTGTCTCCCGCCTCAGCCGCTGTGATGGCAACCTGCAGCTCTCCTTTTTGCCGGAGGATGCCATCCGCCAGCGGCAACACCTGCTGGAGCGTGCGCTGGACGAAATCCGTGACCGGTACGGGTATTTCTCCATTCGCAGAGCCGTCATGCTTACCGATGAAGCGCTGGGCAGCATCAATCCCCGGGAGGAGCACGTACTGGTGCCGGAGCCGTATTTCAAGGCGACGAAGTAGCGTCGGGGCGCTGCCCCGACACCCCGGCAGGAGGCAGTGCCTCCTGCACCTCCACATTGCACCGTTTCACGGTGCAAAACTTTACGAATTCTACACCCCCACCAAATCCTCCACTTTTTCGATATCTGCGCCCAAGGCACGCAGTTTTTCCGGCAGATCCTGGTAGCCCCGCTCAATGTGCCCTGCCGGGTCGTTCAATACGGTTTCGCCCCGTGCCAGCAAGCCTGCCAGCATCAAAGCTGCCCCTGCCCGCAGGTCGGTGGAGCGCACCACACCGCCCCGAAGCGGTGTACCGCCTTCCACAATGGCCATGCCGCCCTCCACCCGAATCTGGGCACCCAGCCGGTTCAGTTCTGTCACGTGCATAAAGCGGTTCTCAAACACTGTTTCGTGCAGCATACTGCTGCCATGGCAGCTGAGGGCCACCACTGTCATGGGCGCCTGCATATCCGTTGGAAAGCCCGGATAGGCTAAGGTTCGTACCTCAAAAGGTGAGATGGCCCGGCCATTTACCCGGATACCAGCCGGAGTTTCCCGGAGACCCACGCCAGTTTCCGCCAGTTTGAACAGCAGCGAGCGCAGATGTTCCACACAGGCGCCCCGCACCAGTACGCTCCCTTCCGTAATGGCAGCGGCGCACAGCAGCGTTCCCGCCTCCACCCGGTCGGGGATGGGCTTATAGATGGTGCCATGCAGCCTGTCCACCCCCATGATGGTCACTGTGCCCGTGCCTGCACCATTGATGCACGCCCCCATCCGATTGAGGCAGTTGGCCAGATCCACGATCTCCGGCTCCTTGGCGGCGTTTTCCAGCGTGGTCAGGCCGTCTGCCAACACAGCTGCCATCATCAGGTTTTCCGTTGCGCCCACGCTGGGCAGATCCAGATAGATGCGGGTGCCGGTCAGCCGCCCGCTGAGATGCCGCCTGCCGCCGATGGGATGCACCTGTGCGCCCATGGCCTGCAAGCCTTTCAGGTGCAGATCAATAGGCCGCTGCCCAATGGCGCATCCCCCCGGCAGCCCCACGCAGGCGCTGCCGCTGCGGGTAAGAATGGGGCCCAATACCAGAATGCTGGCCCGCAGCTTGCGCATATGCTCATCGTGGCTGGGGCTCTGGGGCTGCAATGCGCAGACCGACACATCGCTGCCATTGCGCTTGACTTCTGCGCCGCAATCCCGCAGAATCCCCAGCAGGGTTTCTACATCCGTGATGTGGGGCACTTCCTTGATCACCAGCGGATCCTCCGTCAGAAGCCCGGCAGCCAGCAGCGGCAACACTGCATTTTTCGCCGTGCTGACCTCCACCTCACCGCTGAGCTTGGGCGTGTGCCGGATCAGATATGTTGCCATGGCTCCATCACCCCAAATGCGCCAATCCTTGCTGTTCCTGTCTTTCCTTGAACTTTCATGCGTCATCCCTCCTGCCAACTCATTGTGGCCTCCGAAACGGCAGCTCATGCCCGGTGGAAACCATTCGCAGCCTTGGCAGAAGGCCGATTGACAGCGCATCGGAGAAAAGATTGGGTGCATAGAGCATACGAATGAGCAGGAATCCGGCTTTCAGGGCACAATCATTGCCATGTCATCATATGGCGAAATGAGAGGAACGCTGTATTCCCTGCCAGCAATCGGACACTATGCGCAATAAGAAAGCCGTGCTATAATAGAAGCGATACACAGGAAAGGAACCATCCCATGAATCAATTTGTTTTGAAAGCGCCCTATCCCGCCGCCGGCGATCAGCCCGCCGCTATTGAAGCGCTGGCAAACGGCGTCAAGCAGGGTCTCAAGGATCAGGTGCTGCTGGGCGTTACCGGCAGCGGCAAAACCTTTACCATGGCTTCCATCATCGAGAAAATTCAGAAGCCCACGCTGGTGCTGGCTCACAACAAAACGCTGGCTGCCCAGCTTTGCAGCGAATTGAGGGCTTTTTTCCCGGACAGCGCCGTGGAGTATTTTGTCAGTTACTACGACTACTATCAGCCCGAGGCCTACATCGCCTCCAGCGATACCTACATTGAAAAGGACGCCTCCATCAACGAAGAAATTGATCGCTTGCGCCACAGCGCCACCGCTGCCGTCCGGGAGCGCAAGGATGTGATTATCGTTGCCAGCGTCAGCTGCATTTACTCCATGGGCGACCCCAGCGAGTACGAAGGCATGATGGTCAGTATGCGTCCGGGGATGCAAATCAGCCGTGACAAGCTGATCGAGCGTCTGGTGGAAATCCAGTACACCCGCAACGATATCGACTTCAACCGTGGTTCCTTCCGGGTGCACGGGGATGTGCTGGAAATCATTCCTGCCAATGAACGGGAACACGGTCTGCGCATCGAATTTTTCGGCGATGAGATCGACCGCATCCGAGAGTTTGAAGTGGTCAGCGGCAATGCCCTGAGCACGCTGGAGCACGCCATGGTGTTCCCCGCCACCCACTACGCCATGGATCGGGAAAAGATGAACCAGAACATTGACCAGATCGAGATTGATCTGGAAAAGCGGGTCAAGGAGCTGGAGGACGAAGGCCAGCCGCTGTATGCCCTCAGGCTTCGTCAGCGCACCCGGTACGATCTGGAAATGATGCGTCAGATCGGCTTCTGCACCGGCATCGAAAACTATTCCCGCTACTTTGACGGCCGCAAACCCGGCGATGCGCCCTATTCCCTGCTGGACTACTTCCCCAAGGATTTCCTGCTCTTCATCGACGAAAGCCATGTAACCCTGCCGCAGGTGCGGGCGATGTACAACGGCGACCATGCCCGCAAGAAAAGCCTTGTGGATTACGGTTTCCGTCTGCCCTCTGCCTATGATAACCGCCCTCTGGTGTACGACGAATTCCGCCAGCGGGTGAATCAGGTCATCTATGTCAGCGCCACACCGGGCGAATACGAGCTGCAAATGAGCCAGAACACGGTAGAGCAGATCATCCGCCCCACCGGCCTGCTGGATCCCAAGCTGATCCTGCGCCCTGCCACCGGTCAGGTGGACGATCTGGTGGGCGAGATCAACAAAACCGTGGCTAAAAACGAGCGTGTGCTGGTGACTACGCTTACCAAGCGCATGGCGGAAAGCCTGACGGACTACCTGAAGAATCTGGGGATCCGGGTTCGATATCTGCACAGCGATATTCAGACCATGGAGCGCACCCAGCTGATCCGTGATCTGCGCCTTGGCGAATACGATGTGCTGGTGGGCATCAACCTGCTGCGCGAAGGTCTGGATATGCCGGAAGTGAGCCTTGTGGCCATTCTGGATGCCGACAAGGAAGGTTTCCTCCGCAGCGAGACCACGCTGATTCAGACCATCGGCCGTGCCGCCCGAAACGTAGAAGGTCGGGTGATTCTCTATGGCGACCAGCTGACCGAAAGCATGGAAAAGGCCATGAACGAGACCAACCGTCGCCGGGCGTTGCAGCAGGCGTACAATGAATTGCACGGCATTACGCCCCAGAGCGTCAAGAGCACCGTGCAGGCCCTCATCCGCATTACCGACAGCATGGCTGCCGGTGCGCCGGAATCCATGAGCGAAGAAGAACTGACCGCCCTGATGAAGAGCGTGGAGGATCAGATGCTGTCCGCTGCCAAGGAGCTGGATTTCGAAAAAGCTGCCAAACTGCGCGACCAGCTGTTCCAGCTCAAGGGCGAGCGTGCGGATATCCAGAAGCCTCAGCAGCGCCGCCACCGCAAGAAAAAGTTCTGATTTTTCAATGGTATGCCGCATCTTCCGCCATGCTCTGAAAAAAAGTTCAACTTTTTTGCAAAAACCGCTTGACAGAGAACCCACTTTGTCCTATAATAGCTTTCGCACCGATGAGGTGCAAGGCTGTTGGGGAATTGTGTAATGGCAGCACCTACGACTCTGACTCGTATTGTCTAGGTTCGAATCCTAGTTCCCCAGCCATTTTTTTGGCTCCATGGTCAAGCGGTTAAGACGTCGCCCTCTCAAGGCGAAATCAGGGGTTCGATTCCCCTTGGAGCTGCCAGAATATCCCGCAAGTTCACTTGCGGGATGTTTTCGTTTTACTGGATTTTTACAAAGGAGGAATCATCGTGGCTGCCTATCCCCGCTATTACTTCCAAAACAAAACCATCCTTCTGCGCCTGTGGGATCCGCAGGATGCTGCCTCCGCCTATCTGGATGGGCAGGACAGCGCCGCCATGGCTGCCATGTATCAGGAGATGACCCTGCCGCCGCAAAAGAAGCATCCCGATCCCAGCGGTGTCTCCGCTGAACACAGTCCGGCTGTGCCCGCCTTTACCATTACCGCACTGGACGGCAGCTATCTGGGACAGATCCACTTCAGCCATGTCAACGAGCGGCACGGAACTTTTTCGCTGAAGCTGTTCATCACCAACGAACAGCGGAGAAAGGGCTATGGCAAAGCTGCCATGGAGCTGTTGCTGAAATACGCCTTTGCGGAGCGCCGTCTGCACAAATTCGAGGGCTGTTGCCTTGCGGACAATACAGAAGCCGCTGCTCTGCTGTGCTCGCTGGGCTGCCAGCTGGAAGGCACCAGCCGGGAATGTGCCTTTCTGAACGGACAGTATCACGACCGGCTGCTGTTTGGGCTGACTGCCGATGAGTTCTTCGCAATTTCAAAACAGTGAATCTTTTGAACAATCCTGTACAGAAAGCATAAGGAGGCCTCTGCCATGCTCCCCTCCCCCACTCCTGACCGCCTGCGCCACATGACCGCCATCTACCTTTGCCAGGGAGATAGCATCCTGCTTTTGTACCGTCAAGGCGGCCGAGTGGTCAACAATGTATGGGTAGGCTCAGCGGGCGGTCATTTTGAGCCGGAGGAGCTGAACGACCCCAAGGCCTGCGTGCTGCGGGAATTGCAGGAAGAGCTGGGCCTGACTAAAGAACAGCTGGACAGCCTGAGCCTCCGGTATATCGTTCTGCGCAATGCCAATGGCGAAGTGCGGCAGAATTATTTCTTCTTTGCCCAGCTGAAAGAGGGAGCGGAAAACGGACTTCTTTCCGACGAAGGACAGCTGCGATGGTTTGCCTTGGACGAGTTGACAGACCTGCCCATGCCGCCCTCTGCCCGGCAGGCCATCGACCACTGGTTGGCAGAAGGCAGGCACACCAACCTGCTGTACGGCGGCATCAGTCGGGCGGATACCGCAACCTTTCTCCCTATGGATGAATGAAAGGCAACAGCAAAAAACCAGAGCGTTTTCGAAACGCCCTGGTTTTTTTGCAATTGAACTGCCCGGGAGGTCAGCAGAGCACTCCCCAGCAACGATACAAAATCAGCCCAGCAGGCCGCCCAACACATCGCCCAAAGAACCAGCCAGAGAATCATCCTGATCCTTGAGCACCTTCATGGCCCGCTTCTTGTTATCGCTGGTAGCCTCGCGATAGGCTTCCACCAGCTTGCGCTCAGTGGCGGTCACCTGCATGGAGGTTTTCTTGGCAGTGCTGGTCTTCTTGGTGGTGGTCTTCTTTTCGGTCTTCTTGCCGGAGGTGGTCTTCTTGGAGGAAGTTCCCTTGGCGGCATTGATGAGGGAAGCCTGGGTTACGCCGCAAGCCTTAGCGATCTTCTTCAGGTTAGCCTGGGACAGCTCCAACTCGCCACGCTCCGCCTTGCTGATGTCACTGGCAGACACACCGGCCAGTTTCCGGGCCAGTTCTTCCTGAGTAAAGCCTGCGCCTGTACGGGCTTCCTTAATCAAAGTACCGACTTTCTTAGCCATATGCATGATCTCCTTTGTGTTGAAAATTGATAGAGCTTATGGTCAGTATACATTCTTTTCCTTATTGCGTCAACACATGAGGCCACTCATCAATGCAAGCATTATAATTCAATCCAAAACCGCTTGACCATACGGCCATCCACCGGCACATCCTTTTCATACACACCGCCGTTTTTCAGAATGGTCTTTTCGCTGGCGATATTGCCATCATCGCAGGTGATCATCACCCGCTGAATGCCCAGCTTGCGGGCATTTTCCAGATCCATCCGGAGCATACGGGTGGCATAGCCCTTGCGGCGTTCCTCCGGGTGCACCGAATAGCCGATATGCCCGCCCCAGGTGCCCAGAACAGGATGGTCAATGTGGTGGCGCAGATCGATCATGCCCACCAGCTTGTTATCGCTGGTCCGGATCGCCAGATAGCAATCCGAAGGCACACGGCCCTCCGGGCAGGTTTCGGGGTGTTTTTCTGCCCGGACAAAAGCCAGCCATTCTTCCACCGTCTGGCAATCCAGCAGTTCGCCGCAGCCGCCGTCATCCTCCTTGCTTTCCAGAAAACGGGCACGGTATGCCCAGATCTGATCAGCATACGCCTCCGCAGGCTCAATCAAACGAATCTCATCCATGGTCAATCACTCTTCTCTTTCTTCATTCATTGCCGGTGTAAACGCAGCGGTGGAAACAACCGGCGTTTCTCCGGCTGGCTTTCCCTCCAAAACCAGCAAAGTACCCAACGCCGCTACAACCATTACATCCCGGCTGTAGCAGACCGTGCCCAGCGTGGCAGTGACCAGAACACTCAGCCACATCACACAGAGCCGTGCCTTGTCGGGATGATTCCAAAAATGGTGCCAGGCGCCTTTTCCCATCAATGCAATCATGACAGCAATCCCTGCGCTGCCCAGAATACCCATACCGGACAGCACATCCAAAACGTCGCTGTGGCGGCTGAGCAGTTCCTCGCTGCCCGGCAGGCTGCCCAGCAGCGGAGATTGCCGGATGCCCTGCCACGCCGTCTGATAGTGCACCAGTCGGGAATTCTCATCCGTTGCGCCGCCCTGCAAAGCGATCATCAGCTGTTCCAGGGAAAAAGCGAAACTGTCCAGCCCGGCCTGCGCAAACAGTGTGGTTGCCAACTTGAGTAACGGCATCCGCAGAAACCATACCAGCAACAGCGGAAGCACACCGCAAACCAGGGAAAGCCCCATCTTCACCTTGCCCCGGGACAGCCAGCGGATGATCGCCGCCAGAATCTCCACCGCCAGAATCACAGCGGCGTACAGCATAGCGTAGGTATACTGGGAGAGCACGATCATCATCGTCTGCAACGCCAGCAGAACCGTATAGGCCGCCCGTTTGCCGCCACGGCTGTGCTGCATTCCCAGAATGGTCAGGGGCAGCGCCGCCACCATGGCGTACACAAAATCATAGCCGCCGATGTTTTTCAGCATCAGTTCCTTCAGATATGCCTCATAGCCCGGCTCTGCGCAGCCCAGGGAACGGGAATAGGCATATACCGTATCCCCGCGGAAGAACATACCCTCCACCAGCCAGAAGATGGTGGTGAGCACGGTCGCCGTAACCGCAAACAGCAGCGTTCCTTTCAGCCAGCGCCACAAACGGCTGTCGCCTCTCTGGCGGGCATAGCCGCAAAAAACCAGCGGAAACCAGAACATACCGTTCTGCACATAGAAGGACGGCAGGTTATCACCGCCACGCCCTGCAAAGAAAAACAGAAGCAGCGGCATAACTGCAATGCAGAAGGCACGCAGAAGCAGCCCCAGCCAATCCCTTTTCCATGAAGCCCCATCCAGCAGAACGCCGATAGCAAACAAACCGACCGTCACAACGCCGGTGATGGCCCGCCCGGTGGTTTGCACAGCGGGCAGCAAAAGCCACAGCACATACAGCAAAATCGAAGCATTGCAAAGATTTGCCGACCATTGTTCCGTCTTTCGGATTCTTTCTGTCACAGTTCTTCCTCCTTCGTATCCACTGGTTTACGCATAGAAAACAGCGCAGAACCGATACCTGTACCCATAACAATCATCAAAATCAGGCTCATGGCCTGCACAGCCGTTTTGGCACCCAGGGTCATATCTCCCTGACCCATGGCGCTCATGGCCCGATACAGGCCGATTCCCGGCACCAGCGGCAGGATGGCGATGGTGACAAACACCGTGGAGATCATGTGCAGCTTTCTGGCAGCGACCTGCCCCAGAGCAGCCGCCAGCAGCGCCGCCACAAACATGGCCGGCAATTCAGCGCCGGTCAGCTGAAAAATGAGCCAGTATGCCGTATAGCCCAGCGAACCGATGGCTGCATCCCACAGGATGCCCTTTTTGGGGGCGTTGAGCAAAGCGCCGAAACCGGCTGCTCCCAGATACCCGGACACAATGGCCCGAAGCAAGCCTTCCAGCATCACAGAACGCCTCCTATCCATCCAAAGACCGCCGTGCCAATCAACGCACCGCCAGCCACAAGCGCTGCCGTCAGCAATGCCCGGGCACCATGAGCCGTACCGGACACCATATCTCCCCGGACTACATCCAGCACCGCATTGGTCATACTCAACCCCGGCACCAGCGGCATCAGCGCACCGGCAACCATGGCATCCACAAGCCCCAGCCCGGTGATATGATGAAACACCAGCGGCAGCAATGCTGAAATGGCGCTGCCCAGCACCAGCTTGATCATATTGTCATGCTGCCAGGACCAGACCCAGGGGATCATCTGGGTCAGTGCAGCCGCAATGGCGCTGATGACCATCTCCCACAGGGAACCTTCAAACATCAGCGCAAAACCAAGGGCTGTCAACGCAGCTGTCAGCGGTGCGTGCCAACGGGAATGCGCCGCTGGTTTGGATAATTCCGTCAGTTTCACCAATAGTTCATCACCGGTGATGTCGCCCGCGCTTAACTGGCGGCTCAGCTGATTGACCGCATCCACCCGGCTCAAATCCGTATCCCTGCCATGCATACGGCACACGGAGGTTTGCCGCTCCCCCTGAGCATCCGTAAAGGAGATAAACAGACCGCTGGGCACGCCAAAAGCATCCGGTTCCTTCAGCCCCATGGCTTTTGCCATGCGGAAGATGGTATCCTCTGCCCGGTAGGTCTCGCCTCCGTTTTCCAGAATGATGCGCCCAGCCAATGTGAGCACTTTGATCTGCCCTGCGGTGGTCATACGACGCCTCCTGTGTGAAATACAGACTGTTTCAGCATCCAGTATAGCAAAGCCTGCGATGGAAAGCAAGGGAAGGGAATGATATGCAAAAGGAGCGGTGTAGCGTTACAATAGATGTGAGACTGAGGGGTAGAAAAAAGGCGAGAGAGTCTGTTAGAATAGAGCTACCACACACCAAACTAACAAAGGACTCAAACGCCATGAATAGTATAGCACAAACCAAACGGTATTTACCACATGAAATGAGCACTAAGATCAATTCAGTGAAGTTGTATCGCCAAACCAGGGATATTGGCTTTGTGGTAAGGAGATACCATATCTCCAAGGCTTCGCTAATGCGCTGGAACAAGCAGTACGACGGGACAAGAGAATCGCTGTTACCCAAATCGCATAGGCCGCACAGCCAACATCCGAATGCCCATACGGAAGAAGAGCTAAAGTGTATACGCAATTACCACAGGCGAAATCCCAATATCAGCGTATGTGAACTCTATGGAAAACTCTTGCAAGATAAGGCATATAGTCGCCACCCAGGTTCCCTTTACCGAGTATTCATACGTCTTGGCTATCGAAAAAAGGTGGAATCGACAAAGAAAAAATCAAAGCATAATGGGCATTACGACACCCCTACAGAACTTGGTGTGAAGTGGCAGCTGGATGTGAAATACGTTCCTCAAGCGTGCTACGCAGGCAAAGATGATGAAAGATTCTTCCAGTATACGATGCTGGAGGAAGCCAGTCGAGAACGCTTCATCTACGCATACAAAGAGCAAAGCGGCTTCTCAACTGTAGATTTTGTCAAACGTGCAATTGTCTACTTTGGCTATGCACCTCATACGATCCAGACAGATAATGGATCGGAGTTTTGCAACAGTCAAAAGACAGATCGCATCCATATATTTGATTTCTTTTGTATGGAGAATGGGATCATTCACAAGCAGCTTCGCCCCAAAACGCCCTGGCACAACGGCAAAGTTGAACGGAGTCACCGCAACGACCAGGAACGGTTCTATAATTACCTGCGCTTTTACTCCTATGATGATCTTCAGCATCAAATGAAGAATTACCTTCGTCGCTCAAATCGTATCCCCATGGCGGTACTCGGTTGGAAATCACCCATTCAGCGAAGAAAAGAGCTATTACCGGCACTTCTGGAAACGCTATTTGGGTGAGGGGAAGGGGTTAACCCCTTCCCCTCACCCAAACTCAGACTCCCTCGTTTCTTGGTCTCACATCATTGACAAATGTACAAGGGAATGATATGCAAAAGGAGCGGCCATCGAACCGCTCCTTCACGCATCAGAACGCATTTCCCGTACTGAGCATAAACACGAAATATTCCACTGTGGACGCCAGATGCCAAAGCAGAATCCCCACAGCCACAACCACCAGCACCTTGCGCCAGAGCGCCGCTTCTTTCCACTGCTGCCTGAGCATTCCTGCGAATTTGCCCAGCATCACCGCCCAGAAGAAGTAAGAGGAGCTCATGGTGGCCCAGCCAAAGTTGCCATGACCCGCACGCATACCGGTTTCCCGGAAGAAGGCCACCTCCAGCATACTGATGAATACCATCAGCACTGCCAGCAACACATGGCGGTCTTTGAACATTCCTTTGTGCCAGCAGCAAGCCAGAGCCGCCAGTGGGAAGGCATTCATCATCAGCATGGTGCGGAAGGCTTCCCACAGGGTCTGCGCCGTAGCGCCAAATTCCACGCCGCTGGTATAGGGCACCACCACGCCGGTATAGTACAGATATTGCACCAAAAAGCAAACCACGGCAGGAATGAAGGCCAGCACGATCTGGCCGAAATAGCGCCAGTTGCGGGGTCTGCGGCAAAGCTCCACCAGATACATCAGAAAGGCCGCGGGCAAAAAGGCCTGCATCACCGTAGGCTTGCACATCAGATTCAGAATCAGCAGCGCCGCCAGACCAAATACCTGCCACCAGGGCAGCATGGTATCGTCGCCGCCTTCGGGCAGTTTTTTCTCAAAGGAATCCCAGCACCATACCAGATAGGGCACCACGATCATCATCGTGGAAATGACTGCCTGCTGAGTGGGATTGTGCCATACATTGGGGGAACCATTCACAAACCGGTATACGCTGAGCCCCGTGTCGTTGGGCAGATTGACGCCGGTGACCACAAACATGAAAAGCGCACACAAGGCCAGCCAGAAGGTCTTGATTTTGCCACCGCTCATCCGGTCCAGAAGCCGGTAGGTCATCACAAAGGTGAGGGCTCTGAACAGCGTGCAGATGATCGACCCTGCCCAGTCGATGGGCGTACCCAGTTGGTAGAGAATCGCCACCAGCACGTGCCACAGCGGGTAAGCGATGCGGCTGGTGATGGAATGCAGATCGGTAAAATCAAAGTCCACCGAATAGCTGGCGTGAATCTGCAAATCAATCTCCGTGGGCAGGCGGCTTTCCCAAAGGAACATGGACAGCGCAAACAGAACAGCTGCCACTGCCGCCAGCACAAACCAGCCGCTGCACCAGATGTTCCGCCGCTGATTCTCTCGATTTGCCGTAATCTCTTGCATTTGAACTCCCTCCATACAGGTGAAGTGTCTCCGTTTTTCATCCTTGGCAGTTGGATGCCAAGGGGGAATGATAGCGGATTGCATTGCATCCGTCAAGAGCCTGTCAGCCCTCCGCCACCCACTGTTTCCAGACATCCTCATTGGCGCCCACGGTCACTTTGCTGCCGTTGCGCACAATAGGACTGACCAAAGCGGCAGGATCGTTGAGAAGCTCCGCCACAATCAGGCTGTCCGTGGACATATGCGCCACGGGACGCTCCAACGCCTTCTTGCCTTCCCGGTCCACCAGCGCACGGGCGCTGCCCGCTGCCCGGATGAACAGCTCCAGTTCCTTCCTGCCCAGCTTGTGTTTTTTCAAATCCATCATCTGGTAGGGAATGCGACGCTCCTTGAAGAAACGCTCCGCCTTGAGCACATCGGGATTCTTCTTGTTCACATAGATCTGAATATTCATGCCTGTCCCCTCTTGAGCTTTTTGCGCACATCGCTGCCGGTCAGCACCAGCCTGCGCCAGCTGCTTTCATCCATCAGGCGGGAAGCGATGCGCTCGGTGTAGCGTTCCTTGAATTCTGCCATGGTCAGGTTGGTGGAGATCACCGTATGGCGGCGGCTCAGCTGCCGCTCGTTGAGCAGGTTGAACAGCTGCTCAATGGTGATGTTCTGCATCATGGGCTCGGTACCCAGATCGTCAATCAGCAGGATGGGCGCATTCATCATCTCCGCCAGCTTGTCGCCGCTGTTTTCAAAATAGGCTTTACGGGCCACCTCCAGCAGGTGATAGGCGCTGGTATAGACCGGCATGATATCACGCTGAACCAGCCGGTGAGCAATAGCGTGCAAAAGGAAGGTTTTGCCCAGGCCGCTCTTGCCGGACAGCAGCAGGTTAGGTGTGGCGGTATCGGGGAAGGAATCCGCATATTCCAGGCAGATCTTTTTAGCCAGCAAGGCGTGTTTCCGCTGGCTGAAGCCATCCCGCTCGTCGATTTCCTCATCGTCAAACAGGGTTTCATCGAAACGCTCAAAGGTATTGCCGCTGGCGCCCAATCCCAGTTCCCCCAGCATCCGATGGTTCAATTCCTGCTTCATGCATCTGCACATCTGCCGGGAAGGTGCGTATACATAACCTTCGTCCTTGCATTCAGCGCAGGTATACACCGGATCCAGCGCATCTGCTGGCAGCCCGGCTTCCCGGAGCATCTCTGCGATGCGCTGATTCATCAACGCCATGGCGTTGGGCAGCTGGGCGTTTTCTCCTTCCTTGCGGAAGCGATTCAGCAGGCTGGTGCGAACCCCTTGCAGCACCGCAGCGTGGCGGGCATCCAGCACTTCCCTGAGGCCCGGACACTTCTCGCAGGCCTGAGTGCGGCGTTCCTCATAGATACGCATATTCTCTTCCCGCCGGGCGGCATATTCCTGCTGAAGGGCCAAAATCAGTTGTTCCCGCGTCACAGCTTGCTCATCTCCTCAATATCCTCTGCACTCATGCCATTCACATCATCCGGGTTGTATTCCCGCTGCTCATACTGCTGGGCCAGCACCCGTTTACCGGAAGGCTTTGCAGCAGCTGCTTTTTCTGTTTTCTTGCCAGCAGCCGCTGCCTGGGTGAATTTCTCGTGCTCTTCCTGGGCCTCCGCAACGGTGGTGATATCCTTCTCCCGCCAATTTTGCAGCAGCTTATCCACATACGCCATGGGATGCTCCACATTCTGGGCATAGGCAGCCGCCAGAGAAATCACCGGTTCGCTGACCCGCCAATCCTCCTGCCATTTACGCAAAAGTTCCCGGTTGGCCTGGGAGCATATCAGGGTCTTTTCCTTGCCCATCAAAGCGAACAGATTGCGCAGGGTCTTATCCTGCCGGGCGACGCTCTTGAGGTAGGCTTCCACATCCGCTTCCGTTTGCAGTCCCCGGTTGTTCCACGCCTCCACCAGTTCGCCCACCTGATCCAGCGAATGTGCGCCCCGGCGTTTCCCCACCTGACGGGCCGCCAGAACAACGATTTCATGGCTGGCAAGGTCGCACAGGGAACGGTACACAAGCCGCATTCCCTCATCCACCACAGCGGACTTATGACCGAAAGCCGCCAGCATTTCCCGCACACGGGCGGTTTCATCCTGCTCGCCTTTGAGGAATTTTTCCACCATTTCCGCTGTGGTGGCCTTGCCGCCGCTGCGCTGGTGAATGCCCTCCAAAATTTTGTCCAGATACGCAAAGCTGGGGTCGCCCTTGGTGGTTTCCACGCAGGCGGCTTCCACCGCTTTGGGAGCAAAGCCCCACTGCACCGTCCATTTCAGGTACAGGTCAATTTCATCCTCGCTGGGATTGCGGCGTTTGCCAAGGCGGCTCAGTAGCTTTCTGGCACCCTTCCAGGCGCTTTCCGAGCGGCTGAACATCATCTCCGCCGCTTCCAGCGTGGTGATCTTCTCGCTGCTCATCTCACCGGCGATTTTCTGGGCTTCCTTGAAGCTGAAATTCAAACCACGGGTTGAGATCATATGCCGGATCAGCATCAGCACCACCTCCGGGCTGAGTCCCAGCTGCTCCACCCATTCATAGGCCAGCACCGTTTCGCCGCCGTGGAGCTTGCGCTTTTCCCCAAAGAGGGAATACAACGCCTGGGCAAAGGATTCGTACTGTTCGTCCGGCTGGGTCTGCTGATGCATCAGGGTGGCCTGCTGCACGTTCAGATAGCGGTACTGGGGAGGATTGTCCCGCACCCGTTCCATCAGGCGGCAGCGTTCCCAGTAACGGAGGGCTTTTTCCACCTCCGCCACCTCCATGCCAAGGGCAATGGCCAGATCCTCCACCATTCGGATGGTATCGCCAAGGCCTTCCTTGACTGCCATCAGTCCATACAGGTACACCTTCACATAGCCCTCCGGCGCAGCGGGCATATATTCACAGAAAAATGCGTTGGGCACAGCCGTTGCCCCCCACAGAAAACTGCCCGGATCATTCACAAAAGCTGCCATGAAAGCGCACCTCCCCATCTTATTGGAATAATGAATATAGTATATCACATTTTGACGAAGAAAGAAAAGCCTTTCCCAAAGGCCGTGGTTGTGGTATAATGGTAGTGGTGACCTTATGCTTTTTTGGGGCTTTGCCCCGGTAAGGAGGACGCCTATGTGGAATGCTGTGGACAAGCTCTTGTCCAACGCAATGGAGAACGGCTGCTTTCCCGGCTGCGGCTTTGCTGCCGGTCAACGGGGAGACGTGCTGTACCAGAAGGTTTTCGGACAGCTGACACCCAACGGCAAAAAGCCCGTCACGCTGGAAACCCGCTATGATGCAGGTTTTCTGACACAGGTGCTGGCAACCATGCCCCTGAGCCTGAAAGCCATGGAACACGGTCTGATTTCCCCGGATGATCCCATCAGCCGGTTTCTGGATGGCGTGCCGCAGGATAAAAAGGGAATCACCCTGGAACAGCTGCTGACCCATACCAGCGGTTTGCCGGCTTCCTTTTCGCTGGAGCATGAAGCCCACCGGGCACAGGATGCGCTGAAAGCCCTGCTGGCCCATCCGCTGGAAAGCCAACCCGGCGAAAAAGTGAAACAGTCCGCCATGGGCTATATCCTGCTGGGATTCCTGATGGAAAAGGTATTTGATATGCCTCTGGATGATGCGGTGAAGCGTCATGTGACTGCGCCGCTGACCATGACGGGCACCGGCTACCTGCCCTCCGGCGAGAATATTGCCCCCACCCAGATCACCTACGAAAACGCTCAGCCCTCTGCCGGCTGGCCTCTGGATGGCAATGCCCGCTTCCTGCATGGCATTGCCGGGCACGCAGGCCTCTTTACCACCCTGAGCGACCTGACCCGCTTTGTGAGTATGCTGGCCTCGGACGGCCTTTGCCAAAAGGATGTTTTTCTGGCGAAGCGCTCGGTGCATCTGGCGGCTACCGACCGCACCCGGGGTATGAACGCCGCATGGAGCTACAGCCTGCGCATCACCAAGCGTTCCCAGCCCTATCTGGGACACCTGTGGCCCAGCGACGGCTACGGCCTGCAGGATCCTGCCAGCGGTTCCCTGGTGGCAGTGAACCCCTCGGACGGTTTCTTCGTGGCGCTTTTGTGCAACGGTCACGAGTCCCCCGCCACCCGGGAAGAAAACGACCGCCTGCGCAAGGTGCTGCTCAACGCCGCTTATGCTGCTTTCCAGCATCAGTCGGTATCAATCTGACCAACCATCCGTCAACGGATGTTCCTCATTCATCACTACACAACAGAAGGAGCGTAACCGATATGTCTACTCTCAAGCAAAGAATTCTGGATCGTACTGTAACGCTGGGCGTTGTGGGCCTTGGCTATGTGGGCCTGCCGCTGGCTGTGGAAAAGGCTAAGGCCGGTTTCAAAGTGATCGGTTTTGACGTGCAGGATCAGAAGGTACAGATGGTCAACGAAGGCCATAACTATATTGGCGATGTGGTGGACAGCGATCTGGAAGAGATCGTGCGCAGCGGTATGCTCCGTGCCACCACCGACTTTGCTTCCGTGGCCTCCTGCGACTGCGTGTGCATCGCCGTGCCCACTCCCCTGGATGCTCACCAGCAGCCCGACATCAGCTATGTGAAGTCCTCCACCGAAAGCATCCTGCCCCATATGCACAAGGATATGCTGGTGGTTCTGGAGTCCACCACCTATCCCGGCACCACCGAGGAGCTGCTCAAGCCCATTCTGGAATCCTCCGGCCTCAAGTGCGGCGTGGACTTCTATCTGGCGTTCTCTCCCGAGCGGGTGGATCCCGGCAACCTGATCTACAAGACCAAGAACACCCCCAAGGTGGTGGGCGGCATCACCCCCGAGTGCACCGATATCGCCGCCACTCTGTACGAGGCCGTTCTGGAAGCGCCTGTGCACCGGGTATCCAGCCCCGCTGTTGCAGAGATGGAAAAGATTCTCGAAAACACCTACCGCAACGTGAATATCGGTCTCATTAACGAGCTGGCCATCCTGTGCGACAAGATGGGCATCAACGTGTGGGAAGTGGTGGATGCTGCCAAGTCCAAGCCCTACGGCTTCCAGGCCTTCTATCCCGGCCCCGGTCTGGGCGGTCACTGCATCCCGCTGGATCCCTACTACCTGAGCTGGAAAGCCCGTGAGTACGGCTTCCACACCAGCATGATCGAGAGCAGCATGATGGTCAACGACCGGATGCCCGAGTACTGCGTGGATCGTGCCATGGCTGCCCTGAATGGCCACAAGAAAGCCCTGAACGGCGCCAAGGTGCTGGTGCTGGGCGTTGCCTACAAGCAGGATATCGACGACTACCGTGAGTCCCCCGCCATCCGCGTGATCGAGCACCTCAAGGAGCGGGGCGCGGAAGTGACCTTCTACGATCCCTTCGTTGCGGAATACCGGGAGCACGGCGTTACCGAAAAGGGTCTGACGGAGCTGACCCCCGAAATCGTGAAGGCTGCTGACCTGGTCATGGTCACCACCGCCCATACCACCGTGGATTATCAGATGGTCGCCGATAACGCCCAGCTGATCTTTGATACCAAAAACGCCATGAAGGCCATCCAGAACCGGGACAACCTGCTGGTGCTGTAAGCCTGAAAGGAGCTATTGTCCGATGAATACTCCCCTTCGCTATGCCCTGATCGGCTGCGGACGCATTGCCCCCAACCATATTGCTGCATACATGAACAACTGCGCAGAGCTGACCCTCTGCGCAGTTTGTGACCCTGTGCCTGAACGGATGGAAGCCGTGCTGGCTCCTCTGCCCGAGGAGGAAAAGGCCAAGGTGCGCCGCTATACCGATTACAAAGAAATGCTGGCTAATGAAAAGCCTGAGCTGTGTGCCATTGCCACCGAAAGCGGCAAGCACGCCGCTATCGGTATGGATGTGATCGCCGCCGGCAGCAATCTGATTATCGAAAAGCCCATTTCCCTCAGCATCAAGGACGCCAAAGCGCTGATTGCTGCCGCCGGGGAAAAAGGCGTGAAGCTGTGCGCCTGCCATCAGAACCGCTTCAACAAGTCCATCCAGAAGATCCGTTCCGCAGTGGAGGAAAACCGCTTCGGCAAGATGCTCCACGGCGCTGCCCATATCCGCTGGAACCGCAGCCTGCCCTACTATCAGCAGGCGCCCTGGCGGGGCACCTGGGCGCAGGACGGCGGTGCGCTGATGAACCAGTGCATCCACAACATTGACCTGCTGCGCTGGATGATGGGCGACGAGGCCACCGAAGTGATGGCTTACACCGATAATCTCTGCCACGACTTCATCGAAGCCGAGGACTTGGGCATGGCGCTGGTGCGCTTTGCGGGCGGCTCCTACGGTCTCATCGAAGGCACCACCAATATCTATCCCCGCAATCTGGAAGAAACCCTCTACCTGTTTGGCACCGAAGGTACCGTCAAGGCTGGCGGCAAGAGTGTCAATATCATTGAGGAGTGGGACTTCAAGCAGGATTGCGGCGACCCGGCGGTTATCAAGCAGCAGTACGGCGAAAACCCGCCCAATGTATATGGTTTCGGTCATACGCCCCTGTATGCGGACGTGATCGCCGCTATTCGTGAGGATCGCGCCCCCTATGTGGACGGCGAAGCGGGTCTGCGTGCGCTGGAAACCGTGCTGGCGATTTACAAGTCCGCTGCGGAGCACCGCCCGGTGCAATTACCGCTGGAAGATTGCTCCACCATGGATTTCGTGGGGAGGTTCGACCGATGAGCGCATACGTGCACCCTTCCGCCATCGTGGATGAGGGCGCAGAGCTGGGCGAGGGCACCAAAGTGTGGCATTTCTGCCATGTAGAAGGGTCCAGCCGCATCGGCGAGAAGTGCTCCATCGGGCAGAACTGCTACGTGGGTCAGCGGGTCACCATCGGCAATGGCTGCAAGCTGCAAAACAATGTCAGCATTTACGAGGGCGTAACCCTTGGCAACGGCGTTTTTTGCGGCCCCAGCTGCGTTTTCACCAACGATTTGACCCCCCGTGCCCTCTACCCCAAGGGGCATGAAAACTTCGTCCACACCCCGGTGGAGGATGGCGCTTCCATCGGTGCCAATGCCACCGTGGTCTGCGGCCACCGCATCGGCCGCTGCGCTATGATCGGCGCAGGCGCTGTGGTCACCACCGATGTTCCGCCCCATGCCCTGATGCTGGGGGTACCCGCCCGCCAGCATGGTTATGTGTGCACCTGCGGCCAGCGGCTCAAGGGCGATTCTCTGGAATGCCCTGTCTGCGGGCGGCGTTTTGAACAGGACGGAGCCGGATTAAAGGAGCTTTGATATGAATTTTCATGATTTGCACGCCCAGTATGAGGCGCTGAAAACCGAAATCGATGCTGGCATCGCTTCCGTGCTGGAAAGCGGACAGTTTATCCTTGGCAAGCAGGTGGCGGAGCTGGAAGAAAAGCTGGCAGCCGATGTGGGCCGCAAGCATTGCGTATGCTGCGGCAACGGCACCGATGCCCTGATCCTCGCCCTGAAGATGTGGGGCGTGAAGGCTGGGGATGCTGTTTTCGTGCCGGATTTCACCTACTTTGCCTCCGCCGGCTGCGCCGATGCGGTGGGCGCTTGCGCCATTCCTGTGGATATCCGGCTGGATACCTTCAATCTCTGCACCGAAGCGCTGGAAGCCATGATTGAAAAAGTCAAGGCCGAAGGCAAGCTGACGCCCCGTGTCATCGTGGTGGTGGACCTGTTCGGTCAGCCTGCGGAGCACGACAAGGTGCGTGCCATCGCCGACAAGCATGGCCTTTTGGTGCTGGAGGATGCAGCCCAGGGCTACGGCGGCAGCTTCAACGGCCGTGCCGCCTGCTCCTTTGGCGATGCTGCCATTACCAGTTTCTTTCCTGCCAAGCCGTTGGGCTGCTACGGCGACGGCGGCGCTGTGTTCGTGGATTCCGACGAGGACGACGCCCTGCTGCGTTCCCTGCGGGCCAATGGCCGCAGCCCTGTGGACAAGTATGACAACGTACGCTTTGGCCTCAATTCCCGTCTGGATACTTTGCAGGCTGCCATTCTGCTGCCCAAGCTGAAAGCCTTGCGGGACTACGAACTGGATGCGCTGGACAAGGCTGCTGACCGCTATACGGAGCTTCTTTCCGATATCGTGGTCACCCCCACTGTGCTGCCAGGCTACCGCAGCAGTTGGGCCCAGTATACGGTGCTGTTGAAGGATCGTTCCATGCGGGATACAGCTCAGGCTGCCCTGAAAGCTCAGGGGATTCCCACCATGGTGTACTATCCCAAAGGAATGCACAGCCAGACTGCTTTTGCTGGCTGCCAGTTCCCGGACAGCGACTATCCGGGTTCCATGGCTGCCTGCGACCGGGTGCTTTCCCTGCCCATGCATCCCTACCTGAAGGATGAGGAAATCGAAACCGTTGCCACCGCCCTGCGCAGCTTCGTGGAGGGCTGGTCGTGCTGACCATCCGTCCCATGACCCCGGCAGACGATTTTGCCGCCGTTGCACAGGTCTACGCTGACAGCTGGAAGCACGCCTATCAGGGATTGGTGCCCCAGCGGTATTTGGACAAACTGCGCCCGGAAAGCTGGATCGGTCTTCTGAAAGCTGATCCGGAAGCCAACTGGATCGCTTTGCTGGATGACCGGGTCATTGGCGCAGCCTATGTGTCCTACGCACGGGATGAAGCCCGGCAAGGCTTTGGCGAGATCGTCAGCCTGTACCTGCTGCCGGAGATGATCGGTAAAGGATATGGCCGTCTGCTTTGGCAGGCCGCTGTTGAGCATTGCCATCAGCAGGGCCTCAGCGGGGTTTGCCTGTGGGTACTCATGGGCAATGACCCCGCCTGCCGCTTCTACCAGCGCATGGGGATGCAGCCTTCCGGACGCACCAAAACCGAAGCCATCGGCGGCGAGATGCTGCCCCTGAAGGAATACATTCTGTTGCTGGAAGACTCCGGCGCATCCAACTGATCTGTAAGGAGTGAATGCCTGTGACCACCCACCGTATGTTTCAGCGCCTGATTGCGTTGGTTCTGCTGTGCTGCCTGTTGCTTTCTGCCATTCCCGCTGCCAGCGCCGCCAGCAAAAAGAGCACGAATCTCACCGTCTCCTTTACTGCCCAGACCTACCAAAACCGTGCCCGTGACGCTCTGAAGCAGATCAACAAAATCCGTGCGGAGGAAGGGCTGCCGGAGCTGATCATGACCGGTGATCTGGAAAAAGCCGCTATCCAGCGGGCAGGCGAACTGTTTGTTTTCTTCGATCATTCCCGCCCCGATATGACCGACTACGATACCATCATTGATGAGTACGGATCCCTGGCCCCCTGCGAGGTATCCACCGAATGCATCGCTGCCGGTTTCTCCAAGGCCGAGGAAACTTATCTGGAATGGTACTCTTCCTCCTACGATGCCATCACCGACCCGGATTTCACCCATGCGGGCGTGGGCTGCGTCTATATGAAAGGCAGCGACAATGAATACTACTGGGTGCTGTTACTGACCGGTTTCCCCGAGGACTACGAGGGCAAGGCAGCGGGCAAGGCCACCAAAGCCGGTGCCACCAAAAGCATGAAGGTGGAGATCAGCAAGGATATGTACACCCACGCAGACAACAGCCACAAACGGTTCGAGCTGCGCTGCGCTGATGTGAACCTGAAATCCAAGTCCTCCGCCACCCTTACCGTCAATCTGTATGACCGCTACGATGTAAAGATCGGCAAATGCGAAAACGCAGATCTGAAATTCAAAAGCAGCAATACTTCCCTCTTCACCGTCAGCGCAGAGGGTGAAGTGAAGCGCAAGAAGAGCGGCAGCGGCACTTTGACCATTACCGCCCCCGGGCTGGAAGACTTGAAAGTATCTGTCACTTGCGGCAGTGGTTCCTCCAGCGGTTCTTCCTCTTCTGGCAGCACTGCCAGCAATGCCGTGGCGGTAACCGCCACCACCATCAAGGAACGGGAGCCGGAGCTGACCGCCACCGAATACAGCAGCTATACCAAGCTGTCCGTATACGTCAAAGGTGCCAGCGGCTATGTGCTCTACCGTTCCACCAGCAAAACCGGCACTTACTCCAAGGTGGATGAACAGGCTACCACCAAGCGCTGGGATGTGAAGATTCAGGATGACGACATCTCCCGCACTTACTACTACAAGATACGTGCTTACAAAAACAGCAACGGCAAGCGGGTCTACAGCGAATATTCCGACCCGGTGAAGGTTGCGCCGTAATGCGGGACGAAAGGCAAGGGGCGCTGCCCCTTGACCCCGCCAAAGGGATTTCATCCCTTTGGAATCCCGGATCTGTGCCCATGGAATGGGCACAGGGAGGGTAGTTCAACATATTGGCAAAATGTAATAATTCTTGATATGAAAAGAGCAGAGGATTTGATGCCTCTGCTCTTTTCATATCGTGATTTTCTTACCTTGTAAACTGCTTCATAAACTGCCATGCGTGCTCACAGGTGTGCTCACGGCATTCGTGGCCTTGTTCGCTGATGGAAGCAAATGCGGTGCGGGTTACGCCATCCTGGCTTTCGAAGTAATGAATGGTCAGCACGCTGCCACGGCTGGGATCATCGTATTTCTTCACCATATCGCCGCTGATGCCCCAGATGGGATCAGGCCAGTTGTCCTTCTCTTCCCAGGTGACGCTGTAGGGCGTTTTCAGCTGGTTGACCTCAAACACATACCGCATCCGATCCCAGCATTTTTCAGCCTGGAAGGGCAGCTCTGGCAGAGGCGTAATCTCGCCGCCGGCATAGAACAGCGGCACAGGCGTGCTGCGGTTGATTTCTACGGGCGCAGGCTGACCGTATACGTTGAGACCCACCTCGAAGGTGGCATCCATGGGTGCCAGTGCAGCAAACACCTGCGGATATTCCTGATACAGATCCCAACTCTTGCAGCCGCCCATGGAGAAACCGCTGGCATAGATACGGTGCTCGTCGATGGGATAGCGCTGCTTGAGAATCTCCAGCAGTTCCATCATCTCCGTAGCGGTGGAATTCAGATGGTTCTCGACCGCCACCAGCAGGAAGTTATTGCGATTCGCCACCCGATACCAACCGGCTACATGGCTCAGGTAGAAGGTGGAGTCTCCACCGCCATGGAAAGCCAGCAGCAGCGGCACCGGGCCGTTATCCAGCAGGCCTTTGTTGTAATGGGCTACATAGCCGATGCGATGGGTTTCCGTACCCGCATCATCGCCCTGATTATCGGCAGAGGTGTAAACAGTGGCCGTGCCATACTCCTGCACCATGCCGATTTCGTCCATCACATCCTCGGTCTCCAGCTTGCCGCACCAACGCTTGAAACGATACACGAATTTCTTGAAATCTGCGGGTACATCTGCGGTATCCTTCACCAGCAGATGGTCGCAGGAAGAACGCAGTGCGTTGTTGATGGCATCGGTATTGCCCACGGAAACCACCGGGATATCCCGGCGCTCAGGGGCAGGAACCACGGACAGGCGTTCCAGAATGGCAACCGCCGGGGTGATCTCACCGGGGCCCCACAGGTACAGCCCATTGATGGTCTTCAGCAGGTTTTTGGCAACATAATCCGCAGAAGCGCCATAGCCATACAAGAAGGTGCGGAAAATGGCTCCCCGGATATACTTATCGCCCCATTCCTTGGTAAAGCGATCCCGGCTGAGCACCATGCCATCCTTGTAATACTGATGGATGCGGCTTTCGGCGATCAGGTCAATGAACAGGTTTTCATCCGCCTCCGCCCAGCCGCCGGGTGCCGTGGGATAGACAAACACCACGCTGGTGGAGTACTGGGCGGCAATCCTGTCAAAGCCGTGCTGCTGAGCGAAGAATACTGCCTCATCAATGGCCATTTCCTTCTCTTCCAGCACCAGCAGATAGGGAGCAAGAAAGCCGAAATTGATCAGATCGGAGAGTTCGTGACCCTTTGGAACATACACCTTCACCCGGAAACGGTCGAAGGAGCACGTCCACAAAACTTCCTCCCCTGCCAACTGATAAAGGCTGATATTGGATTTGATGCCCATGATAAGCAGCTCCTTTCCTTACATTTCTTTCACAAACCGGAACATATTCCAGGACAGGGGTTTCAGCATCGCCTGCACCTGACCCTCCGCACAGGTGGTATCCGGCACGGAAACCGGCAGAATGGTATCGGGATGCTCATAGTTGTTGTAGGCTTCCGTATCCTCGGAGAACATGGTACTATGCTCCTTGAACTGCCAGCCTTCAAAAGCGCTCACATCCAGCGTGAACTGCTGCTCATCCTGCCAGTCTGCATTGGCAACGAACACCGTCAGCTCGCCTGCTTCCTCGTTGAAGGCGGCAGCTGCCTGCACATAGGGCACGCCGGTGAAATCGCCGTACTGGTTCATATCGTCGATGGCATAGCCTTCCACGTTGAAGGTTTCGCATTCCACCACCGGCTGCAGGGATACACCCTTGGCATAGCGGATCAGCTGAGTCATGGGATAATAAGCAGCGCTCTTCCACACGTGTTCCCGGTCGTTGGCGCACAGCAGGTTGATACCGCTGGTGGCGCAGCCGATCTTGATGCGATCCGCATGGCGCAGCATGGTCAGCATCACCATCACATTGGAAAGGGTGCGGGGCATCTCGCCATTGAGGGGGAAGCTGCGGCGGGTGGACCAGTCATCCGGGTCGTGACGTACATACTTGCGCTCCGGATCCAGCCCCAGGAAGCCCATGGCAGGCTGACGGCCGCCCATACCCAGCTTGGCGCCCTGAGCAGGACGGTAGGAACAAGCGTATTCATCCAGCGACAACAGCATGGTTTTTTCGGAGCGCAGGTGGGTTTTCAGGAAGTCGCACAGGGCGATTTCGGTCTGGATATACTTCTCGAACGCCTGCGAACCAGCCATCAGAGCCGGGATGTTTCCGGGAGGTGCGGAGTGATAGTGATGCAGGGAGATGTAATCCACCACTTCATAGCATTCCCGGAGCACCTGCAGATCCCAGTCCGGATAATGGTTCAGGAAGGGCGAGGAAGAAGCGCAGGCAACGGTTTCGATGGTGGGATCGATCCACTTGAGGGCTTTGGAAACCTCATGAGCCAGTACGCCGTAGCCCTTGGGATCCTTCTGATAGGAGCCGATCTGCCAGGGGCCGTCCATTTCATTGCCCAGATACCAGGTTTTTACGCCATAGGGTTTCTCGTGACCATTCTGGCGGCGCTGCTCAGACCAATCGCTGCCGCCTTCAAAATTGGTGTATTCCACAATATCCATGGCATCCTGCAGGGTGCCGGTACCCAGATTGATGGTATACATAGCCTCTGCGCCGCACTTTTCCGCCCATTGCAGATACTCATCGTGGCCCACATCGTTGGGGATATATTGGAACCAGGCCGGATCCAAACGGGTTTTGCGTTTTTCCTTCGGGCCGAGGGAATCCTTCCAGTTCCAACCGGAAACAAAATTGCCGCCGGGCAGACGGACGCAGGGCAATCCCGCTTCCTTCAGGCCCTGATAAAAATCCTGACGGAAGCCCTGCTCATCCGCAGTGGGATGCTTGGGGTTGTACATACTGCCGTTGACCATGGAACCAATGGGCTCCAGAAATGCGCCGAACAGCCGGGGAGAAATGGTTCCGATACGATAAGACGGATGAAGCGTCATTTTTGCTTTCTTCATGGTTATGCTTTCCTTTCCTGTCCATAAGAATGCTCTCTGCCCCAAGCCCCGAAGCCGGCAGTGTGAGACAGAGAGCAAGCGTTCCTTATTCAAAGATCACGGAGTACAGCATTACAGCGCCGCCACCCTCGTAAGTGATATACAGGGAGCTCTTGCCCTTGGGCAGGGTAATGGGTGCCGAATAGGCCGTCCATACGTTGGTGTTTTCCAGCTTCATGGAAGCCAGAGCGGGGCCGAACTTGCTGGTCTTTACGTGCAGGGTGCCGCCCCAGCCATAGCCGCGAACCATCAGGGTGACCTTCTGTACATCGTCAAAATCGAAGTACTTGAAGCCGATGACGGTGCCATCGTGGATATTGGCGATATGGCCCTGAATCTCGTCGCCGTCCTTGCCGTCCTGGGTCACATAGGCAGAGTTGGGCGCACCGGTGATGAGGGCACGTTCTTTATCGAACAGGTGGCAGGCGATATAGGCGGGATACTCGCCCTTGCCGGGCAGCGGGCCGCCGTTGGGGCCGCAGGAGGTCATCTCCACCTGCGGAATGCTGCCATCGGGCAGAATCTGGATGGGTTCCAGACAGCCCTGACGGCTGTACCAGCTGCGGTTGGTCTGGCGGTGATAGAAGATATACCACTGACCATTGATCTCAATGATGCTGCCGTGGTTATTGCCGCCGTAAGCCTTGGGCTTGTCGGGCTCGTCGCCGATATGCAAATCCACATTGCTGACGATGACGCCGCCATAGGTGAAGCCCTGACGGGGATCCTTGCTGGTGGCATAGCACAATTCGTGCATGGGGGTGGAAGAATACACGAAATAGTAGGTATCGCCGTGCTTACGGATGGAGGGAGCTTCAAAGAAAGCATGACCTTCGTAGCCGGTGCCTTCCTGATACTCCACGCCGGGCGCCACAATGCGCATATCGCCCTGAATGGTCAGCATATCCGGGCCCAGTTCCACCAGCATGGCGCCGTGGCGGCTCTTATCGCCTCTGGCGCAGAAGCCGGTGTACAGGTAGGTGGTATCCCCCTCGGTAAGCACGCCGGGGTCAAACTGAGGCTCATCGCCTTCCTTGCGGCCATAGAGCGTGCCATCCGCATAGTGCACATTGCCGTAGAACTCATACTTGCCGGCAGGGGTATCGCATACGGCTACAGACACGATATCCAGATGATCCAGCACATAGTACAGGTAGTAGCGGCCATCGGGGCCCACGGTCACGTCGGGGGCGTAGAGGCACATGGAGCCGTCCTTGTTCATGGGGTCCTCGTTGCGGGGGTAGATGACGCCTTCATAGCGCCAGTCCGCCAGATTATCCACCGGGGCAGACCAGCACACATAGTCGCCCATGCAGAATACCCAGCCGTTGAAGAAATCATGGGAGCCATAAACATACACACGGTCGCCGAAAACATAGGGTTCGCCATCGGGGATGTATTCCCAGGAGGGCAGATAGGGATTGAAACCGAGCTTCTTCATACGTTTCTGTTCCTTTCTTTGCGAGAAAGCGCCTGTTTTTCCCGATGGGAGCGAAACGGCATTCTTCTGCGCATATGGACAATCTTCGATGGTTCTATTGTACGGAAAATCCGACTTGTATGCAAGAGGGAAGGCCTGTGGAAAGGCTGCAAAGATTGCAGCAAATATAGGGCAAAACTATCCTTCTTTCCGGGCAGCCTTCACCATCATCAGAACGCTAATATCATATGTCAAAAAGGAAGTCGGACCGCAGATGAGGCAGTCCGGCTTCCTATATCCCACTGTATTTTCGCAGTTAAACCAACGATCCTTTATCTGCCACGGCAATAAACAAAGGATCCCCATTCTCTGCATCGGCATAATGGCTCATACCGCCCTTTTGCATCATTCTTGCTGATGCGATATTCTGCTGATCACAGCCGCCATGAACCCTCTTCAATCCAAGCTCACGAAACGCATATGAAAGTAATGCTTTTACACATTGTGTACCCCAGCCCATGTTGCGGACGCTATCGTGCAAAAGAACATATATCTCCGGTCTTTCGGAATTTTCCTTTCCATCCAAGCCACACCATCCGCATATGGTTTGCAAATCTTCCTTTTGGCAAACAGCCAAACAAAGATGATAGAATGAACCTGTTGTATTGCGGGCATGATTTGTCGCCATGTACGCAAGCGCATCATAAGCCTCTGACTCAGACACACCGCCTTGAAAAAAGTTCCACATACGTGCAATTTCGGCAATATCCTTTTCCGATACTGTTCTCAACACCAGTTCCCCGGTATACAGCTTCACGGCCATCCCTCATTCCATCTGTTAAATCTCACAATTTTTTGGTAAAGCAAATCACCCGATTGGCTTCCTCAAACCCCATCTGCAAGTGAAACGCCAGACTGCCGGTATTCTCCAGTTCACAATCGCTGGCAAATTCGGTGCAGCCCTTGCTTTTGGCCCAGTCCTCGCAGGCGCACAGCAGCATTTTGGCATAGCCCCTGCCCCGGCAGTCATCGTCCACATAAATGCCCTCCAGATAACCCACGGGGCTGGTTTCCGTGCCTTCCACATAATCGTGGCGAAGCTGGCATTGGGCGAAGGCCACGGGTTGTTCATTTGCATACAGCAGGAAAATAGCAGCTTCTTCGCTGGCAAGCAGCTCTGCAAATTCAGCGGTCAAGCCTTCAAGGGTGTTGTCATTCCACATACGAAGGGCGAGGGTTGCGACGGTGGCTGCTTCCTGCGGAGCGGCTTGTATGATTTTGATCATGGATTTTCCTCCGTGAATGTAAATGATTCGCATGAATGGAGATAATCTTCTTTCATTATCATCATGTGAAGGAACCCGTTCTCCACGCCCATTTCCCTGAAGCCCGCTTTCCGGTGTGCTTCCCACGCAGCTACTTCATTCCGGGCAAGCTCAAAATCATTGTGGATTCTGGAAATACCACAAACACAAAATGCCCGGTCCAGCATTTGTCTCAGCGCAGGCACGGCATACCCTTTCCCGCGATGAAGCGCATAGATCACGATGCCCATATCCCACCAATCCCGTTCCGGGTTGTAATGAAAATTCACGTCCCCAATCCAAACGCCATCGGAGCTGCGCTTGATATAGGCATAGAAACGCTCTGGTTCGTTGCCAATCCAGTCTGTAAACCAAACCGCCAAGTCTTCATCTGAATAATCGATACAGCCAGTGTCTCGATGGTAGCCAGCATAGTCAACATCCCACCCTGCATTGTACGCCATGGTGGCTGGGTCAGCCATCATCTTCTGATAGAACCACAAATCTTCCAGCTTTGGAATATATAATTCCAGTTTTTCCATGTATTTTTCTCCTGCATAGCATAAAGGCGGCACAAGCCAAACAGCCCATGCCGCGCAAATTTTCTTATCCCTGAATCAGCCCGGTCATCTGCACCGTCATCTGCTGGAGCAGCGTATCGGCAGCTTCCCGGTTTTCTGCCTTGGCAGACAGGTACACCTTCACCTTGGGCTCCGTACCGGAGGGGCGCACAATGGCCTTGCAGCCATCATCGGTGGCATAGCTGAGCACATTGCTCACCGGCAGCCCTTCGATGCCGCCCAGATAGTCCTTCACGGTGACAACGGGCTTGCCTGCCAGTTCTGTGGGCGGGGTCTTGCGCATATTCACCATGACCCGCTCCATCTCCTGCATGGGCAGCGCACCGGCGATATCGAAGTTCAGCAGCGCAGTGCCCATGTAGCCATAGGTTTCGTAGAGCTTGCAAAGGCTGTCCCACACGGTGAGGCCCTGCTGCTTGCAGGCCTGCGCCATTTCGCATACCAGCATACAGGCCATTACGCCGTCCTTATCCCGCACATGGGTGCCGGCCAGATAGCCGCAGCTTTCCTCAAAGCCGAATACATAGCGATCCTCGCCCTTTTTCTTTTCCAGACCGCCGATCACTTCGCCGATGTACTTGAAGCCTGTGAGTACTTCCTTCACTTCCACACCGTAGGCTTTGGCAATGGGGAAAGCCAGATCGGAGGTGACGATGGTTTTCACAAGCACAGGTTTCTTGGGCATGGTACCATTGAGCTTACGGGTGCGCAGGATATATTCGCAAAGCAACAGACCCACTTCATTACCACTGAGGCGGTGATACCCGCCCTGCGCATCCCGGACGGCTACGCCCACACGGTCGCAGTCCGGATCGGTGGCCAGTAGCATATCCGCACCGGTTTCCTTGGCCAACGAAATACCCATGGCCAGCGTTTCATCCAGTTCAGGGTTAGGCTTGGGGCAGGTGGGGAATGCGCCGTCCGGCTCGCACTGAGCTTCCACCTCGGTCACGTGCACACCCTGCATATGGGAAAGCACTTCCCGCACCGGCAAAAGGCCCGTACCATGCAAAGGCGTGTATACCACATTGATCGGCGTGCTGATGGCCGGGTCAGGACGGCAGAACAGGCAAGCCTGCGCAAAGCTGCGGCGCACTTCGTCGCCCACCGGCAGCCAGAGTCCCTCGGCCATGGCACGGCTTTTGGGCAGATAGGCCGCTTCCGTGTAGCTGACTTTCTCAATCTCGGCAGTGATCAAATCAGCGGCATGATCAGTGATCTGGCAGCCATCTGCGCCATAGACCTTGTAGCCGTTATAGATAGCAGGATTGTGGCTGGCGGTGATCATCACGCCTGCCGAGCAGTGCAGCACACGCACCGCATAGGACAGCATGGGCGTAGGGGCCAGCGTATCGAATACGTGCACCTTGACGCCCTCTGCACAGAGCACTTCTGCCGCTGCCTGAGTGAATTCCTCGCTGCCATGGCGGCTGTCGTGAGCGATGGCGACAGAAGGGGCCTTGTACTGTCCTTTGAGATAGCGGGCCAGCCCCAGCGTCGCACGGGCCACAGTATAGCGGTTCATGCGGGCGGTGCCGGTGCCCAGAATGCCCCGCAATCCGCCGGTACCAAAATGCAGCTCCGTGCCGAAAGTGGCCAGCAGCTGTTCCTCATCCATCAAAATTTCACGGGCTTCCTGCTGGGTGGTGGTATCAAAAGCCGAATCCATCGTCCACAGGGTCGCCATTGCACGTGCTTCCATCTGTGCATCCTCCTTCATCAGCGGACAGCATTTTCCGCTCTGAATCAACAGTGGATTCATCATACTGCTAAAGCCCTGTTTTGTAAAGAGAACGCAGACAAAAAAGTAATAATAAAGTTACAGTAAACCATTGACACTGACAATCGAAACCGATAAGATACATCTATCCCTTTCTTATGCTTCCCTATCAATAAGAAAGCACATGATCTGTATTCAAAGGAGGACGTTCCATGTCCCAGCTCTTTATCGGCCAGAACCTGATCCATCTGCGCAACGACCATGTCAGCTATCTGATCCACATCCTGCCCGGCGGCGTACCCATGCACCTGTACTGGGGCAAGCGTCTGGAAACCCTTGAACCAGCTCAGCTGATCAAGCACTACGGCCTGCCTGCGAACGGCAGCTTTACCACCAACAACTGTGCCATGGACCGTGTGCCTGGGGAATACCCCTCCTTTGGCCTTGGCGATATGCGTCAGGGGGCTCTGACGGTGCGCCGGGAAGATGGCACCACCAGCTGCGACCTGCGCTTTGTTTCTGCGGAAATCGACACCGAAAAGCAGCCCCTGCCCGGTCTGCCCTCCGCCTATGGCAACGGCGAACAGACGCTGCGCCTCATCCTGAAAGATGAACTGCTGGGTCTGAAAGCCGTACTGCGCTATACCCTGTTTGACGACTGCGATGCACTGGCCCGCAGTGTGGAGCTGATCAACGAAGGCAGCGAGACCCTGTCGGTGGAAAAGGCCATGAGCCTGTGCCTCCAGCTGCCCACCCGTCCCTATGACATCCTCACCCTGAGCGGTTCCTGGGCCCGGGAGCGGGAGATGCATCGCCGCCCCATGCTGCCTGGCGAATGCTCCGTAGGCTCCATCAAGGGCGCCAGCAGTTTGCAGACCTCCCCCTTCCTTGCCATGATGACCCCGGAAACCACCGAGCGTCAGGGCGAAGTATACGCTTTCTCTCTGGTATACAGCGGCAATTTCTATGCCGGTGCACTGGTGGATCAGCAATTCAGCCCCCGCATCCTGCTGGGCATCAACCCGGATGGTTTCGGCTGGACGCTGGAACCCGGCCAATCCTTCCAGACCCCCGAAGCCATTGCTGTCTATTCCGATGCCGGTCTTGGCGGCATGAGCGCCCAGTTCCACACCCTGTGTGCAAAGCACATTGTCCGGGGCAAGTTTGCTGACCAGCCCCGTCCCATCCTGCTCAACAACTGGGAAGCCACCTATTTCAACTTCGACCACGATAAGCTGGTCAAGCTGGCAAAAACCGCTGCCCGTGTGGGTGTAGAGCTTTTCGTGCTGGATGACGGCTGGTTCGGTCATCGGGACAGCGATAATTCCTCTCTGGGCGACTGGGTGGTGGATCGGCGCAAGCTGCCCGGCGGCCTGACGCCCTTGGCGGAAGAAATCCACCAGATGGGCCTGAAATTCGGCCTGTGGTTCGAGCCGGAAATGATCTCCCCCGACAGCGATCTCTACCGGGCACATCCCGACTGGGCCCTGCACATCGACGGGCGCACCCCCATAGAGGGCCGCAATCAGCTGACGCTGGATTTGAGCCGTCAGGATGTCTGCGACTATATCTATGAATCCGTTTCTGCCATTCTGACAGAAAACCCCATCGACTATGTAAAGTGGGATATGAACCGCAACTTCTCCAATGTAGGTTCCTCCCTGCTGCCCGCCAATCGTCAGCGTGAACTGCCCCACCGCTATATGCTGGGCCTGTACAGCATTCTGGAAAAGCTGATCCACCGTTTCCCGGATGTGTTGTTTGAAAGCTGCTCCAGCGGCGGCGGCCGCTTTGATATGGGTATGCTGCACTATATGCCGCAGACCTGGTGCTCCGATAACACGGACGCCTATTCCCGCTGCCGCATCCAGTACAGCACCTCTCTGGTGTTCCCGCCCTTTGCCATGGGCAGTCATGTCAGCGCTGTGCCCAACCACCAGACCGGGCGCATCACCCCTCTGAGCACCCGTGGCAACGTAGCCCGCAGCGGCTGCTTTGGCTATGAGCTGGATCTCAACAGCCTGACCGAGGAAGAACTCACCGAGATCTCCCAGCAGATCAAGGCTGTAAAGGCCGTGCGCAATACTCTGCTCTACGGTGATTTCTACCGTCTGCTCTCCCCCTATGATGGCAACGACACCGCATGGATCACCGTTGCCAAGGACGGCAGCGAAGCTGTGTTCACCTTTGAGCGCGCCCTGTTCCTCAGCGCCACCTATCCGCCGGTGGTGCGCCTTGCCGGTCTGGATCCGGCAGCCCGCTATCGCATTGAGGAAACCGGCGAAGAATACGGCGGCGATGAATTGATGTACAGCGGCCTGTATATCCCCATCAGCAACGGCGATCACGCCTCCGTGGGCTATATTCTCCGCCGCATCTGAATTTCCCCATCACTCACGAGAGGATGACGAACCTTGTTTGTCCCTGCACCAGTTTTCTCCGACCATATGATCCTCAGCCGCCGCAAGGAAATCCGCATCTTTGGTACGGCAGATGAAGGCAGCCTCATCACTGGCACGCTGAATGGCCTCTCCACCACTGCCAAAGCGGAAGATGGGCGCTTTCTGCTCCTATTCCCGCCCATGGAAGCCGGGGTGGATCACATCCTGTCCCTGACGGATGGAGTGACCAGCTATACCTTTACCGATGTAGCTATCGGCGACGTATTTCTGGCTGGCGGCCAAAGCAATATGGAGCTGGAACTGCAAAATGCGGATGAAGGCCCGCAGTTGATTGTGACCCACAACGATCCCTTGCTTCGTTCCTTCTATGTGCCCAAGGTTCCCACTTTGACCGATGATTTTCTGGTAAGCGAACGCCAGCATTCCTGCTGGAAACTGTGCCAGCCCGGACAGATCAAGGAAATCAGCGCTGTTGCCTATTTCTTTGCCCTGAAGGTGCGCAAGGAGCAGGATGTACCAGTAGGCATCATCGGCTGCAATTGGGGCGGCACCTCCGCCTCCTGCTGGGTGGAAGAAGAAGTTCTCCGGCAAAATGCTTCCGGTCAGGTTTATATGGATTTGTACAAAGAAAAAGTGGGCAGTAAAACCGAAGCGCAGTACGATGCGGAGCAGGCAGAATATGACCAAAGGATTGCTGCCTGGTGCAAGCGTGCAGACGAACTGAAAGCCGCCAATCCGGCCATTTCCCAGAACGAACTCAATAAAGCGGCCGGGGATTATCCCTGGCCCCCGCCCATGGGCTGCAAATCCCCCTACCGCCCCGCTGGACTGGTGGAAACCATGCTCAAGCGGGTAGCGCCCTACAGTCTGACAGCGCTCCTGTTCTATCAGGGCGAGGAGGATACCGCCAGACCTGAATGGTATGAAATGCTGCTGACCACCATGGTGCTCAACTGGCGCAAACTGTTCGCAGACACGGAGCTGCCCTTCCTGAATGTGCAACTGCCCGTATTCAAAAATGAAGGCGAGGACGACTATTCCAACTGGGCTGACCTGCGTTATCAGCAATGGAAAGTCTACCGTCATCTGCGCCATTCCGGCCTTGCTGTTACCATCGACTGCGGCGAGCTGGGCAACATCCATCCCACCGACAAGCGCACCATCGGCGAGCGGCTGTATCAGGTTGCTTTGCCTGTGGTCTACGGAAAGCCGGGGAAAACCTCTGTGTACGCCACCGGAAAATACCCTGTGGATGGCGGGCTGATGGTCACCCTGTCCGATACCATTCATGAAAAAGGCGAGGCAACGGCAACCTTTGAGATTGCAGGCGCAAATGGCCGGTATCAAAAAGCATCGGCACAGCTGCTGGACGACCGCATTCTGCTCTCTTGTGATGCTGTCCCCTATCCCACCAAGGCTCGCTATGCTCATCTGAACTATGTAACCGTCAATCTCTTTGGCGAAAACGGGCTGCCTCTTGCGCCCTTTGTATTGGAGTAAAACGCATGACACGAACTTTTCTTGCTACGGCTGCCTTCGGATTGGAAGGCGTGGTAGCCAACGAACTGAAACGCATGGGCATTCCCGCTAAGGCCGAGCAGGGCTGCGCCCGCTTTGAAGGTAGCTGGACGGATGCTTACCATGCCAATTTGAACCTGCGCACCGCCGACCGTGTGCTCTGCTGCCTGAAAGAAGCGGAAGTGACAACCTTCGATGGTCTGTTCCGGCTGGTGGAGAGCATCCCGTGGGAAAACCTGCTCAGTCGGGATGCCGCTATCCATGTCAGCGGCAAATGCGTCCGTTCCCAGCTGATGAGCGTGCGGGACTGCCAATCCATCACCAAAAAGGCCATTGTCAACCGGCTGCAGCAAAAGCTACGGGTGAACCGTCTGCCGGAGAACGGCGCTGAATACCCCATTGAAGTAGCCATTGTGAAGAACATGGCCCGCATTACGCTGGACATGAGCGGCGAAGCCTTGAACCGCCGTGGCTACCGCACCTGGAACGGAGAAGCGCCTTTGCGGGAGACCCTTGCCGCTGCTTTGGTGGATTTGAGCCCGTGGCGACCCGGTATGCGTCTGTACGACCCCTGCTGCGGCACCGGTACCCTGCTGATTGAAGCTGCCATCAAAGCCACTCAGCGTCCCGCCGGTATGAACCGTACCTTTGCCTGCGAGCAATTCTCCTTCATGCCCAAGGATGCCATGGCGGATATGAAAGCCGAAGCCCGCCTGAAAGCAGCGCAGGAAGGCGATTTCCAGATTGCCGGCAGCGATATCGACCCGGAAGCCCTGACCCTGTGCAACCGGCACATCAAGCAGGCAGGGTTTGAGGGACGCATTCAGGTAACGCAGCAGGATCTGCGAACCCTGCAGCTGGATGGCGAACCCGGTCTCTTTCTGTGCAATCCCCCCTACGGAGAACGACTGGGCGACCAGCAGCAAGCACGTGCCCTGTATAAGGAGATGGGACTGCTGCTGAAACGCCACCCCGGCTGGAAGATGGCAGTCATCACCTCTGACAGCGCCTTTGAGCGCAACTTCGGCCGTCGTGCCGACAAAAAGCGCCGTTTGTACAACGGTCGTTTGGAATGCGAATTTTGCATTTTCGGATAATGAAAAGCGGGCTTTTTCCCGGAGGGGAGAAGCTCGCTTTGCTACATACCCGAATCAATGGAAGAAGGAGTGAGTAGCAATGAATCCACGTATGCTGTTATTTGATTTGGACGGCACCCTTTTGCGCAGTGATAAGACCCTCTCGCCCCGCACCTTGGAGGCGCTCCAACGCTGCCGTCAGCAAGGGCTGCTCATCGGTGTGGCCACCTCCCGGGGCGAGCAGAATGCCATGGGCTTTCTCAGGCAGCTCACACCGGACGCCGTCATCTCCAGCGCAGGCGCACTGGTGCGCTGCAAGGGTACCATCACCCATCAGAACGGCTTTTCAGCTGACGAAACCGCTCATGTACTGCAAACGCTTCGCACTGTCTGCGGCGCAGATGTGCCGATGACCGTGGATACCGTGAATGATTACTACCGCAATTACCAAGTGCCCGCCACCGATGCCGATCAAACCTGGGCCATGGGCCATATGACTGATTACGAAGGTTTTGCCCTGCCAAGCCTGAAAATTTGCTTTGAATGCCATGATCCCGATTTACCCAAAGTCGTTGCCGATGCGCTCCCCCACTGCGATTTGATTCATTTTTCAGATGGCCCGTGGTACAAACTGACACCCAAAGACGCCACCAAAGAAGCTGCCATTTTACAGATGTGCGATGCCTTGGAGCTGCAACCTGCGAAAATCATTGCTTTTGGGGATGATTATGCGGACATCGGAATGCTGAAGATGTGCGGACTTGGCATAGCCATGGGGAACGCCATTGAGGAGGTCAAAGAAGTGGCCGATGTGGTCATCGGCAGCAATGATGAAGATGGGATAGCAGACTGGCTGGAAGTGACTTTTCTCCGGTAAACCCAAAACGAACAAAGCGCACATATCGGGAATTCTTCCCATCCCGGCATGTGCGCTTTTTCTTACAATTTCACCGCTCCTTTGGGGCATGAATCCACGCAGCTCATACAAAGAATACATTCGGTGCCATTTTCTCTTTTGCGTGATGGATTCAGCATATCCACATTCATAGGACAAACCTGCTTGCATTTTCCACAGGAAACGCATTTGTCCTTGTCCACCGTAATACGCATCAGAGAAAAATAACTGGCAGGTTTCAGGAATACCGTCACCGGGCAAAGGTATTTGCAGAAGGCCCGGTTATCCTTGAAAGCAAAGGCCAAGCCAATGCCAGCAGCATAATACAGCACATTCCCAATCAAAAAGCTCCAGAACATGATCTGCTCCAGATGCTTTACCTGCAACAGGAACAGGGCGCTCACAAAGCCAAGGGACAGCCCGAACATGATATAGCGCAGGAAACCAAGCTTTTTTCTGGGTTCATTGGGCTGCTTGAAGGGCAAAAAATCCAGCACCATGGCCGTCCAGCAGGCATAACCGCACCAGCCCCTGCCAAAGAGCAGTGGGCCAAATATCTTTGCCACCACATAATGGATGGTGGCTGCTTCAAACACACCAAGGAACAAATAGTACCAGAAGCCTTCGATCTGCATGTTTTCGTTGCAGATCAGGCCCAGATACACCAGCATATACAGGCCAACGCCCAGCTGCACCACCTGCCGTGCGTACTTGTATTTCCGCGCATACAGCGCAAGGCCCAGTGCGAGAAACCCACCAATATAGGTAAAATTGAACAGATAGAACAGATTGTCCTTGCTGAGCCACAGAGCAATGGCAACCGCCTCAAAGATACCAAAAATGATCAGACTGGGCAGGTATTTCCGACACGTTTTCATTGTATCCCACTCTTTCTCCATACAGCAAAGGACTGCTGCAAAAATCGCAGCAGTCCTTTTGATTGGTTTGAACTTAGAAATTCTCCACCAGATTGATATCGGAATAGCGCTTCATGCCGGTACCGGCGGGAATCAGCTTACCGATGATCACGTTCTCCTTCAGGCCCAGCAGCGGGTCAACCTTGCCCTTGATGGCGGCATCGGTGAGCACACGGGTGGTCTCCTGGAAGGAGGCGGCGGACAGGAAGCTCTCGGTGGCCAGAGAGGCCTTGGTGATACCCAGCAGCACACGCTTGGCGATAGCGGGGTTGCCACCAGCCATAATGGTTTCCTTGTTGGCTTCCTCGAAGCGGTAGATATCCACCAGAGAGCCGGGCAGCAGGCTGGTATCGCCGCTGTCTTCCACACGAACCTTGCGCAGCATCTGCTTGACGATCACTTCGATATGCTTATCGCTGATGTTAACGCCCTGCTGACGGTACACGCTGAGAACTTCACGCAGCAGATAGTCCTGCACGGCCTTCACGCCCAGAATGCGCAGCAGGTCGTGGGGATTGATGGAGCCTTCGATCAGTTCCTGACCGGCTTCCACCATCTGGCCTTCGTTGACCTTCAGGCGGCTGCCGTAGTTGATCTGGTAAGTCTTCTGCTCGTGCGCATCATCCACAGAGGTAACCACGATCTCGCGCTTCTTTTTGTTCTCGCCCAGAGAAACCTTACCGGAAATCTCGCTGAGGATGGCATCACGCTTGGGCTTACGGGCTTCGAAGAGTTCTTCGACGCGGGGAAGACCCTGCGTAATATCGTCGCCGCTGGCGATACCGCCGGTATGGAAGGTACGCATGGTCAGCTGGGTACCGGGTTCACCGATAGCCTGCGCAGCGATGATACCGACCGCTTCACCCACATCCACAGCGCCGCCGGTGGCAAGGTTCATGCCGTAGCAGCGGGCGCACACGCCGGTTTCGTTGCGGCAGGTCAGCACGGAACGCACCTGCGCCTTGGTGATGCCGGCCTTGACTACCAGCTTGGCCTTATCGTGGGTAATGGTCTCGTTGAGGGAGACCAGAATCTCGCCGGTTTCGGGATGGATGATATCCTCGGCAGCCACACGGCCGATCAGGCGATCCTCCAGGCTTTCGATAACCTGGTTGTTGATGCTGATCTCCTGAATGGTGATGCCACGGACCTTTTCGCCACGGGTGGCGAAGCAGTCATCCTCACGGACGATAACTTCCTGAGAAACGTCCACCAGACGGCGGGTCAGGTAACCAGAGTCAGCCGTACGCAGAGCGGTATCAGCCAGAGACTTACGGCTACCGTGAGAGGACAGGAAGAACTCCAGCACGCCCAGACCTTCACGGAAGTTTGCACGAATGGGCAATTCCAGCGTGCGACCGCTGGGAGAGGCCATCAGACCGCGCATACCGGCCAGCTGGGAGACCTGAGCGGCGCTACCACGAGCACCGGAGTCGGTCATCATGCGGATGGGGTTGAACTTGCTCAGGCCGGGGAGAATCATGCCACGCAGCTTGGCGGTGGTGTTATTCCAGATTTCCACGACCATGTTGTAGCGCTCGTCCTCGGATACCATACCCATGCGGTACATATCGTTGATTTCGGCTACGTTCTTGTCGGCTTCCTCCATGATGGCGGGCTTATCCACAGGCACCTTGATGTCGCTGACGGCGACGGTGACAGCGCCACGGGTGGAATACTTGAAGCCCAGCGCCTTGATGTTGTCCAGCACCTGAGCCGTGCGGTGGATGCCGTGCTTCAGGTACACTTCATCAACTACCTTGCCCAGTTCCTTCTTGCCCACCAGGGTATCAACTTCCAGGGGGAACATTTCGTCCAGGCAGGTGCGGGGCTTACGGCCGATATCCTGGGGAATCACATCGTTGAAGATGAGCTGGCCCAGGGTGCAGTTAATGGATTTGATGGCCTTCACGCCGTCAAACTCACGCTCCACACGCACCTTGATGGGTGCCTGCAGGCTCAGCTGAGCGGTCTGATAGGCCAGCATGGCTTCCTCGGGGCTGCCGTAGCTGTGACGGGCGGGTTCGCCGGTCTTTTCATCGATAATATACTCGCCGTTTTCATCCTTCTGGAAGCCGCCCAGTGCATCGGGGTTCTCCAGCGTCAGGTAGTAGCAACCGATAACCATGTCCTGAGAGGGGGACATAACGGGCTTACCATCCTGAGGCTTCAGGATGTTGTTATGGGCCAGCATCAGGAAACGGGCTTCCGCCTGCGCTTCCAGGCTCAGGGGAACGTGAATGGCCATCTGGTCGCCGTCAAAGTCGGCGTTGTAAGCGGTACATACCAGGGGATGCAGCTTGAGGGCCTTGCCTTCCACCAGCACGGGCTCGAAAGCCTGAATACCCAGACGGTGCAGCGTGGGAGCACGGTTGAGCAGCACTGGATGCTCCTTGATGACTTCTTCAAGGATATCCCACACTTCGGGGCGGCCCTTTTCCACCATACGCTTGGCGTTCTTGCCATGGTGAGCCTTGTTCTGGGCTACCAGACGTTCGATGACGAAGGGCTTGAACAGCTCCAGCGCCATTTCCTTGGGCACGCCGCACTGATACAGTTTCAGTTCGGGGCCGACAACGATAACAGAACGGCCGGAGTAGTCAACACGCTTACCCAGCAGGTTCTGACGGAAACGACCCTGCTTACCGCGCAGGAAGTCGGACAGGGACTTGAGGGCACGGTTGCCGGGGCCCGTAACGGGGCGGCCACGGCGGCCGTTGTCGATCAGAGCGTCAACCGCTTCCTGCAGCATACGCTTTTCGTTGCGCACAATGATGTCAGGCGCACGCAGCTCGATGAGGCGCTTGAGGCGGTTGTTACGGTTGATGACACGACGGTACAGGTCATTCAGGTCGGAGGTGGCAAAACGGCCGCCATCCAGCTGCACCATGGGGCGCAGATCCGGGGGCATAACGGGGATCACGTCCAGAATCATCCACTCGGGCTTGTTGTTGGACAGGCGGAAAGCCTCCACCACCTCCAAACGCTTCACCGCACGGGCACGCTTCTGGCCTTCGGTATCACGATCCCGCTCTTTTTCCACCAGCTCGGCGATTTCCTTCTTGAGCTGTTCGCTGAGCTGATCCAGATCCAGAGACTGGAGCAGTTCCTTGACCGCTTCGGCGCCCATACCGGCACGGAAGCTGCCCTTACCGCACTTGGCTTCCACCTCGCGGTACTTGGCATCGTTGATCAGCTCATGCTTCTTCAGGCCGGTCTGGCTGGGATCGCCGGGATCCAGCACGATGAAGTTGGCAAAATACAGTACCTTCTCCAGCGTGCGGGGGCTGATGTCCAGCAGCATACCCATACGGCTGGGGATACCCTTGAAATACCAGATATGGCTTACAGGGGCAGCCAGCTCGATATGGCCCATGCGTTCACGGCGCACCTTGGCACGGGTTACCTGCACGCCGCACTTGTCACAGATTTTGTTCTTATCCTTGAACTTGATGCGCTTGTACTTGCCGCAGTTGCACTCCCAGTCCTTGGTGGGTCCGAAGATGCGCTCGCAGTACAAACCGTCCTTTTCAGGCTTCAAGGTGCGGTAATTGATGGTTTCAGGCTTGGTAACCTCGCCGCAGCTCCATTCGCGGATCTGCTCCGGAGAAGCCATGCCGATCTGGATGGAATCAAGATTGTTCAGGTCAAACAAAATACGGCACTTCCTTTCAGTGTATCGGCTTGACGGGTGTTACTCCTCATCCATGGGGTCGCTGAAATCCACAGAACCCAGATCATCGCCCAGATCCATGTCGAAATCATCCAACACATCCATGCTGAAATCAACATCCATATCCACATCGGCGGCAGCTTCCTGCTCGGCGATGGCGTTCTCTTCGGTTTCTTCCTCGACCTTTTCTTCGCTGCGGCCGGAGGAGATGTCCATATCGAAGTCGTCGTCATCCAGTTCACGGATCACAATCTCTTCCTTATTGGCATCCAGCACACGGATATCCAGCGCCAGGGACTGGAGTTCCTTGATGAGAACCTTGAAGCTCTCCGGCACGCCGGGAGCAGGGATGTTGGTGCCCTTGACGATGGCTTCGTAAGCCTTCACACGGCCTACCACGTCGTCGGACTTGACAGTGAGGATCTCCTGCAGGGTATTGGCGGCGCCGTAGGCCTCCAAAGCCCAGACTTCCATCTCGCCAAAGCGCTGGCCGCCGAACTGGGCCTTACCGCCCAGAGGCTGCTGGGTAACGAGAGAGTACGGACCCACAGAGCGGGCGTGCATCTTGTCGTCTACCAGATGGTGGAGTTTGAGGAAGTACATATAGCCGACGGTAACGGGGTTTTCAAAGGGTTCGCCCGTACGGCCGTCGTAAAGGATGGTCTTGCCGCTGGGATCCTTGCCGGCCATTTCCAGACACTTGGCAATGTCGTCCATGGTGGCGCCGTCGAACACGGGGGTGGCAACGTGCCAGCCAAGGGTCTTGGCGGCCATGCCAAGGTGCACTTCCAGCACCTGACCGATATTCATACGGGAGGGAACGCCCAGGGGGTTCAGAACGATCTGCAGGGGGGTGCCATCGGGCATGAAGGGCATATCCTCTTCACGCAGAATGCGGGAAACAACACCCTTGTTACCGTGGCGGCCGGCCATCTTGTCGCCCACGCTGATCTTACGCTTCTGGGCGATGTAAACACGAACCATCATGTTCACGCCGGGAGAGAGCTCGTCCTTGTTTTCGCGGGTGAATACCTTCACGTCCACAACGATACCACCCTCGCCATGGGGCACACGCAGGGAGGTGTCACGCACCTCACGGGCCTTTTCGCCGAAGATGGCACGCAGCAGACGCTCTTCAGCGGTCAGGTCGGTCTCGCCCTTGGGGGTGACCTTACCAACCAGAATGTCGCCTGCACGAACCTCGGCACCGATGCGGATGATACCGTCTTCGTCCAGATCCTTCACAGCATCGTCGCCGATGTTGGGAATATCACGGGTGATCTCTTCCGGTCCCAGCTTGGTTTCGCGGGCTTCGGACTCGAACTCCTCGATGTGGATGGAGGTATAGATGTCTTCCTTGACCAGCTTTTCGCTGATGAGGACGGCGTCTTCGTAGTTGTAGCCTTCCCAGGTCATGAAACCGATGAGCACGTTGCGGCCCAGACCGATTTCGCCCTTTTCAGTGGAAGGACCATCCGCCAGCAGATCGCCCTTTTCCACACGCTGGCCCGCCTTGACACGGGGATGCTGGTTGATGCAGGTGCCCTGGTTGGAACGGGCAAACTTGCTCAGCTTGTAGGTGTGGGCTTCCCGGTTGTCATCACGGATGACGATGGAATCACCGGCAACCTTTTCCACCACGCCGCTTTCCTTGCTCAGCAGCACAACGCCGCTGTCATGGGCAGCCTTGAACTCCATACCGGTACCCACGATGGGGGCTTCCGGCACCAGCAGCGGCACAGCCTGACGCTGCATATTGGAACCCATCAGTGCACGGGTAGCGTCATCATTCTCCAGGAAGGGAATCATGGCGGTGGCCACGGAAACGATCTGACGGGGGCTGACGTCGATCAGGTCAACGTTCTCACGGTGCACCTGCACGAACTCGGCCTTGTCACGGACGGTGATATATTCGTTGGTAAAGGTACCATCGGCCTCCAGAGGCTCCTTGGCCTGCGCCACCACAAAGAAGTCTTCTTCGTCGGCAGTCAGGTACACGATCTCATCGGTGACCTTGTGGGTCTTGGGATCGATCTTGCGATAGGGAGCTTCGATGAAGCCGTACTCGTTGATACGGGCATAGGTCGCCAGAGAGCCGATCAGACCGATGTTGGGACCTTCAGGGGTCTCAATGGGGCAGATACGGGCATAGTGGCTGTAGTGAACGTCGCGAACCTCGAAAGAGGCACGGTCACGGTTCAGACCGCCGGGGCCCAGAGCGGACAGACGGCGCTTATGAGTCAGCTCGGCCAGCGGGTTGGGCTGGTCCATGAACTGAGACAGCTGGGAGGAGCCAAAGAACTCCTTGATGGCTGCGCTGACGGGGCGGATGTTGATCAGTTCGCCGGGCTTCACATCGTCGGCATCCTGAATGGCCATACGCTCACGCACCACGCGCTCCAGACGGCTCAGACCAATGCGGATCTGGTTCTGGAGCAGTTCGCCCACAGAGCGCAGACGGCGGTTGCCCAAATGGTCGATATCATCGGTGAAACCGATGCCATAGGGCAGGCCCAGCAGATAGCTGATGGAGGCCACGATATCCTCGGTGATGATGTGCTTGGGCATCAAATCGTGGAGGTGCGCCTTCACTTCCTCACGCAGCTTCTTCTCGTCGCCTTCGCAGGCACCCACGATTTCCATCAGCATGGGATAGAGCACCTGCTCCTGTACGCCCACTTCCTTGGGATCGAAGGGCAGGTAGCAGGCAGCATCCACAAAGTGGTTGCCCACAACCTTATGAGCCTTGCCTTCCACATCCACATACGCCTCATTGATACCGGCGTTCTGAATGGCGCGGGCAACGTCCTTCTCGATCACTTCGCCAGCCTTGACCATCACTTCCTTGGTGGTGGGGTTGACGATATCCTCAGCGGCGACCCGATCCTGAATACGGGTGGCCAGAGAGAGCTTCTTGTTGAACTTATAGCGGCCAACACGCATCAGATCATAGCGCTTGGCATCGAAGAACAGGGAGTTGAACAGGTTGGTGGCGCTCTCCTTCGTGGGGGGCTCGCCGGGCTTCTGCTTCTTGTAGATCTCGATGAGACCTTCATCCTTGCTCTTGGCGCCGTCGCCCTTCTGGATGGTGGCCATCAGGCGCTCATCCTCACCCAGCAGGTCGATGATCTGCGCATCGGTGCCGTAGCCCAAAGCACGCAGGATCAGCGTGATGGGCAGCTTGCGGGCACGGTCAATACGCACCCACAGTACGTTGTTGGAGTCGGTTTCATACTCCAGCCAGGCACCGCGGTTGGGGATCACCGTGGTGGAGAACAGATGCTTGCCGGTCTTGTCAATCTGATCGCCGTAGTAAACGCCGGGCGAACGGACCAACTGGCTGACGATAACACGCTCCGCACCGTTGATGATAAAGGTGCCATGCTCGGTCATGAGGGGGAAATCGCCCATGAAAACGTCGGATTCCTTGATCTCGCCCGTTTCGCGGTTCTTCAGGCGGACAAAGACCTTCAGCGGCGCGGCATAGGTCATGTCGCGCTCCTTGCAGCGTTCAACGCTGTTCTTGGGCTCTTCCAGAGAATAGTCCACAAACTCCAGCGAGAGATTTTCCGTATAGTCTACGATTGGCGACACGTCGTCCAACACTTCGCGGAGATCGGTCTCCAAAAAGCGCTGGTATGAGTTCTTCTGCACCTCGATGAGATCGGGCATATCCAGAATCTCGTCAATGTGAGAAAAGCTCTGGCGCGTTCTGTGCTTACCCATTTGAACTTCATGCACCATAAATGCCATCACCCCTTATGTTCCTCGCACCTGACCAAAACAGAGAATTCGTACCGATTGTGCAGCGCAGAATTTTCCTGTTGCATTTTTGCTCAAAGGTATGTACAATACCATCAAGCGCACCGGCATAGAACGTGCAGTTTAGATACTGATGCAATTCTATATTATAGCGCCCGTATACGCATCTGTCAATACTTTCAGCAGAAGGAATCCATCTTTTCGCAAGTTTTTTCCTGATTGTTCTGAAATTGTACTGGCAGTTTTCTCATGAGGTGAAAAACATGATCAAATTCGGTCAGGTGACCGCTTACAACAATGCCACCAAAATGGCGACCATCTCCTACATCCGTCCGGATGCCTGCGAAAAATGCGGCGGCTGCAACGCCATGAGCCAGACCGGCTCCATCACCCTGAAAGCCGACTGCAAGGAAGGCGACTGGGTGCGGGTGGAGCTGCCGGACAACCGCTTCCTCAGCGCCACCTTCATGGCCTATGTGATTCCACTGATTTTCTTTGTTGTCGGTTTATTGCTGGGCAACAGCCTGTCCAGCGGCAACGAGCTGTGGGCCATGGGCGGCAGTTTGATTGGTCTGGGGCTGGGCGTTGCCGGCATGAAGGTTTGCGACAAGGTAATCTCCGGAAAGCCGGAGTGGACGCCTCATGTGGCCCAGGTGTATGAACAGAAGCCGGATATCGGGGTGCTGGGGTGCGGGCAGGAGTGACAGACTGCCAAAACTGCAAACGACAATATCAACAGCCGTTTCTCTGCATCAGTACAACAGCGGCTGTTTTTTGTAACTGCAAACAAGTTGTTGGCTTATTTTACTTTTTCACCATTCCGTGGTATGATAAATATGATTTTTTCCAAATCGATTCAAGGAAAAGGAAGATCCATATGGCACAGAAGCGTACAATTTCTATCAGGGCTCTATCTGTGATTGCGTTTATTGTATTGGTACTGCTGCTTACCCCCATTTTGATTTCATCCATATACAACCGTCCTATCAACGATGATCTTGAACAGCCCTATCCAGCCAAAGTTGCGTACCAGGAAACAGGTTCTGTTTTTCAAGTTCTGTTGACATCCATTCGCGAAGTGATCCGCATCTGGCATGAGTATAGCGGCATTTTTTCCTCAATGTTTCTTTCCGTTTTTGCCCCTTATGCATTCGGTGATACATTGGGCTTCATCCACCCTATTCTCTTGTGCGCACTTTTGATTTTTGCCTGTTTCAAACTTGTGCAGTGTCTTTATCTGCTTAACAAGAATATTCCTTCAGCCTATATATATCTGCTGACGCCGCTGTTGAGTATCGCATTGCTTACAACAATGCCCGACATTGTTGAAGGCCTGTTCTGGTATAGCAGCGCCGCCAACTATCTTTTCTTCTTCTGTATTTCCCTTCTTCTTTTTTCAAGTGTGCTGAAAACCACTTTGAATGATGGTATTTGCAAAGGAAGATATGTTTTTCTGCTATTGACCTATTGCGTAGGTTTCTTCTTCTTGGGCGGATGTAATTGGATCACTTCCACTTCTTCCGTTGTTGTCTATGCCTTTTTGGTGCTGTTCATCCTTATTCAGAAAAAGCGCCGCACGTTGATCATTCCTTTTCTCTTTTTGCTGGCCGGTTATGGACTGGCGATTATTGCCCCCGGTAATTTCAACAGGCAGTTGATGGTCGGTGATAAGCCTTCCATCATTGAAGCATTTGTGCTGGCCTTTTTCAAAGCGCTGTCGTTCTGCTTTTCCAAAGGAACTTTTTATCTTTTCCCTTTGCTGATGCTTCCCTTCATAGCTCGTATCAGTCACTATATGCCTGTTCTCCCCAAGCATATCTGGCTGCTTCCCGTCGCCTCTGTCTGTGTTATCGCCTCCTGTTTCTTTCCGATGGTGTATACCGCTTATTACATCACCTATCGACATGAAAACATTATTTACTTTATCTTTACGATCCTTCTCCTGATCAACGAACTGGTTTTTGTCAGTTGGCTTGCACAGCGTCGCTGTGCCAACTATCAAAAGGGCGAACATTTTGTGCTGTCCCGGGTGATTGCCGTTGTTCTCGCCTTTTCTGTAACGCTTCTTGCAGCCTTTCAGACTACATTCACCCTTTCTCCCATCAGTCTTTCCAGCAACTATACGCCTCTGCAGGCATCCGTCCATCTGCTGATGGGATATACGAAAAATTATGCTACCAGTTATGACGATCTTGTCTATACCCTGCAAACAACCGAGGAAGAAGAGATCATCGTTGAATCCAACTTCAGAAGCCCCATTGTTGGCGGAACCGAATTTCAATGGTATCCGGATTATTGGGTTAATACCGCATTTGTTGAATTCTATACAGGAGAAAACACGATTCTTTTACGAACAAGGTGGTGAGCAACCATGGTACTTTCTCTCGTAGTCCCCTGCTACAACGAACAAGCCAACATTTCCCTTTTCTATGATGCTGTCAAGCAAGCTTTTGCCAGTGCCCCATATGAACTGGAGCTGGTGTTCATCAATGATGGTTCCAGCGACCAGACCCTTGAACAGCTCAAAGGGCTGTTGGAAAAGGAAACCTGCATCAAGGTGATTGATTTTTCCCGGAATTTTGGCAAGGAAGCGGCCATGTTGGCCGGCTTGCAGCATACCACCGGTGATTATGTAGGGATCATTGATGCTGATTTGCAGCAATCCCCCGATACGCTGCTGGATATGCTGAAAGTTCTTCAAAACAATCCTCAGTATGATTGCGTGGCTGCTTATCAGAAGGAACGCAAGGAAGGAAAAGTCCTTGGGTTCTTCAAGCGCGCTTTCTATCAGATCATCAACCGTCTGGCCGATGTACCGTTTACCAACGGCGCCAGCGATTTTCGTGTTTTCACCCGAAAGATGGCCAACGCCATGATCAGCCTGCCGGAATATTTCCGTTTTTCCAAGGGACTGTTCTCCTATGTGGGTTTCGAAACCTATTTCTATCCCTATGAGGCACAGCCCCGCGCCCACGGTGAATCCAAATGGTCCTTCCGCAAGCTGTTTGGCTATGCCATTGAAGGAATTGTTTCCTTCAGCACTGCGCCTCTTCGCTTTGCTACGATTCTGGGACTGTTGTTCTCCGCCGCTTCCTTTGTCTATCTGATCGCCGTCATCATTGAGAAACTGACTTTTGGCGTGGATGTAGCCGGTTATCCTACCATTGTGGTATTGATTCTGCTGGTAGGTGGTATTCAGTTGTTTGCGCTGGGAATCATTGGCGAATATCTGGGACGCAGCTATATGGAAACCAAAAGCCGCCCTGTATATTTCATCCGGGATGTGTATACCAACGAAACCGACAAACCCGAAGCCTGATGGAATGGATGTCTTCCTGCGGGAAGGCATCTTTTTTGATCTTCCGCAGCTTCTTGTATGGTTTTACATCACCGGAAAACTATGCTATACTTTCCTTCGATACTTTCATACTTTGAAGGAGGTTCGGCGTGATGAAGAAGTTTTCCGTTTCCATTCGCACGCTTTCCATTCTTGCCACCATCGCCATGGTTGTGCTTGTTCTCCCGCTGATTTTAACGGCGTTCTATAACCGGCCTATCCTTGACGATCTGGTGCAGCCCTATCCGGCGGCTGCGGCTTATCGCCAGACCGGTTCCATCATACAGGCATTTGGCGCCGCCATTCAGGAAACGGTCAGGATCTGGCATGCCTATAGCGGCATTTTTTCCTCCATGTTTGTTTCTGTTTTCGCGCCGCATATCATCAATTACACCTATGACTTTATTCATCCCATCCTCTTGACCGTTTTTCTGGTTGTGGCCATCTATCAGGCTGTCAAATGCCTGCATTTGGTGAACAAAGAAATCCCTGTCGCCTATTTATGGCTGATGACCATGGTGCTCAGTATAATGCTCCTGACGACCATGCCCAGCGTTTACGAAGGCTATTATTGGTACAGCGCCGCCATGAATTACACCTTTTTCTTCATCTTTTCCCTCCTTCTTTTCTCTTGCCTGATCAAGTCTTTGCATCGCCAATCACAAAATACCGGCAGAAAAGTATGGAGTCACATTGCCTATTGTCTCTGCTTTTTCATCCTTGGTGGAGCCAATTGGATGATTTCCACGTATTCCATCGTTGTGTACGGTTTTCTTACCATCTGGATTCTATTCAAAAACAAGCCGAAGACCTATATTCTGCCCTTACTGTTTCTGTTGATGGGCTATCTGCTTGCCATCTCCGCCCCAGGCAATACTGCCCGACAAACAGCGGTCGGCGAAAGACTTCCTCTCATTGAGACTTTCCTCACCTCCTTTAGCCACGCATTCACGTTCTGTACCCAAAACTGGCAATATTACCTGATCAGCCTTTTGCTCATACCCGTTTTCTTCCATCTGAAAAAATACGTTCCCAAACTGCCCAAGTACCTGCTGCTCATGCCCCTGTGCTCCATCTGTATTCTGGCAGCTGCATACTTCCCGCTGGTATATTCAGCCTACTCCATTATGTATCGTCATCAGAACATCATCTTCTTCGTATTCTCGATTCTGTTGGTCATCAACGAAGCCATCTTTGTGTTCTGGATTGCTGAATTCATTCCCAAACTGCTGCCCAAAAAAGATACCTGCTTTTTCCCGGCAGTGATTGCAGCGGTTGTTGCCGTAACCTTCGGAATGCTCAGTTACTATCGCACTTCCATCAGTTTCTCCCCCTTTGATGTAAGCTGTAATTATCCGTCGGCGCTTGCCACCATCCATCTGGTGCAGGGCTATTCCAAAAACTATGCAGGCAGCTATGATCATCTGGTTGAGAAACTGCAAACCACAGAGGACGATGTGTTGATCGTCGATACCTTCCTGCGCAGCCCGCTGTTGGGTATGCCTGATCTGCAGCTGGACCCCGCCAGCTGGATTAACGAAGGTTTTGTTAAGTTCCATACAGATAAAGAAATCCTGCTGGCGCAGCCCAGAGATCTTCATCTTCAACAGTAATATTTCTTCGTCTTTCCAAGCGTCTTTCTTCATAGAAAGGCGCTTGTTTTTTCACTCGAACACCCAAAAAGATGAAAACCGATCGTTTACACAAAAAACGGCAAAAAACCACCATATTTCCCCTGTTCAAACCATTCATCCTGTGCTATACTATAAAGTGTTAGATGGGGTCGTTTGCTTGGTCCATCGACAAATCTATTTTATCAATCCGGCGTACAGCGCAGAGGCGTTTGTATGCTATGGCGTTATATCCTTTTGCTTTGTTGTGAATTGTTTGCGCACCCTGCGCTGAAGGAGGCCCTTATGGCAGATACCGAACAAAGACTCAAAATTATCCCTCTCGGCGGCGTTGATGAATTTGGCAAGAATATCACCGTGGTGGAATACGGCGAAGATATTCTGGTGGTGGACTGCGGTTCCATCTTTCCAAAAGAAGATATGCTGGGCGTGGATCTGGTCATCCCGGATGTGACGTATCTGATCAAGAACCGTCACCGCATCCGTGGTCTTTTGCTGACCCACGGCCACGAGGATCATATTGGCGCAACCCCCTATGTGCTGCGTCAGGTGCCCATGCCCCTGTACGGCACCAAGCTGACGCTGGCACTGGTGGACTTGAAATTGAAGGAGCACCGGGTTGCCGGGATTCCGCTGAATGTGATCAAGCCCCGGGATGAATTGGATCTGGGCTGCTTCCATGTGAAGTTCATCCACGTGAACCACTCCATCGCCGGTGCGGTTGCCATTGCCATCACCTGCCCGGCAGGCACCATCGTATTCAGCGGCGACTTCAAGATCGACTTCACGCCCATCGACGGCGAAGTGGCTGACCTTGCCAGCTTCGCCATGCTGGGCAATGACGGCGTTCTGGCTTTTCTGTGCGAAAGCACCAACGTGGAGCGCAAGGGCCATACCATGTCCGAAACCAAGATCGGGCAGACCTTTATCGATATGTTCCAGCAGGCCAAAGGCCGTGTGATCGTCGCCATGTTTGCCTCCAACATCCACCGTGTGCAGATGGTGGTAGATTCGGCTCAGCTGTTTGGCCGCAAGGTGTGCTTCGTAGGCCGCAGCATGGTGAACGTGACCCGTGTTGCCATGTCCATTGGCGAGCTGAAAATCCCCGAGGAAAACATCATCGATGTGGACGACATCGACAGCTATCCCGATGAGGAAGTGCTGGTGGTGACCACCGGCAGTCAGGGCGAAGCCATGGCCGGTCTGACCCGTATGGCTTACGGCGAGCACCGCAAGCTGCAAATTCGGCCCACCGATATGGTCATCATCTCCGCTCACCCCATTCCCGGCAACGAAAAGCCTGTGGCCCGGGTCATCAATCAGCTGTACCGCTGCGGCGCCAACGTAATGTACGGTCAGCTGGGCGAGGTGCACGTTTCCGGTCACGCCTGCGAAGAGGAAATCAAGCTGCTGCACGTGCTGTGCAAGCCCCGCTATTTCATCCCCATCCATGGCGAATATGCCAAGCTGTGGCAGCACGCGGAGCTGGCGGAAGCCCTCGGCACTCCCAGTCAGAACATTATCATTCCGGAAATCGGTCAGGTGATCGAGATGAGCGACGATTTCCTGGACATCACCGGTACCGTGCCCACCGGCGGCGTGCTGGTGGATGGTCTGGGCATTGGCGATGTGGGTAACGTGGTGCTCCGTGACAGAAAGCATCTCAGTCAGGACGGTCTGATCATCGTGGTCATGGCCATCGACCGGGACAGCGGCACCTTGGTGTCCGGCCCCGATCTCATCAGCCGCGGCTTCGTGTATGTGCGTGAAAACGAGGATATTATCGAAAACAGCCGCGAACTGGCTCGCAGCATCATTGCCAGCTATGGCCGCATCGACGGCAGCGAGTGGCAGAACATGAAGAACCGCATCAAGGATGAGCTGCATCGGTATATCTTCGATCAGATCAAGCGCAATCCCATGATTTTGCCCATTATTATGGAAATTTAATGAATATATCCCATATTCAAAGACCGCTTTCTCATTCGAAAGCGGTCTTTTTGTGTAACGCCTCCCACCTTGAGGGGCGTTCTTGTTATTGCTGAAATTCTTTCACCAGTTCTTCCGACAATTCCTCTACATGCACAGAAAGCCAATGAAGCAGCTTCTGGATCAAAACAGCGATGGGCTGATAGTTTTGCACCAGACGGTCGCTGGCGGAGATGGAGGCAAGCTCCGTGGGAGAATAGTTGCAGATACAATACCAGAAGTACATCACATAAGGCAAGGCCTGAATATCGTACAGCATGAGGGGAACGTGCTTTGTGTAGGTGCGAATGAACCGGCACAGTCCCTCTGCGTCCAACGCACCTTCGCTGCAGCGAGGGCTGGCAAAGGCGTAGCAGGTGGCAATGTCCAGACAGATGGGCAGACAGCAGGCAGAGGCCCAATCGACCACGGTGATGTCCTGATTCTGCACGATGGCCTGACCTATATGAAAATCCCCGTGGGAATTGGCATAGGTCAGTCGCTCTGTGTCAATATGAAATTGGGCAATGCGCTCCAGATGGCGGATTTGCTCCTCATAAACAGGAATGAGACCGGCCTCAGCGGATTTCTGCTCATCCAGATACTGCTGCCTCTTTTGCAAGGCGTTGTCTGGGGCAAAAAAGGCTTTGTCAAACGGCATCGGAAGAGAGCCGTACTCCTTGAGTGCCACGGTGGTTTTGCCAAGATAATCCGCCGCTTTTTCCAGAAACCATTCCGGGGCGCTGTTCAGCGCCAGCGTTTTGCCTTCCACAAATTCCTGAAGGGTAAACTGGTTTTCTTCGCATTTGGTAACATAGTTGCCTTCTTTGTTGCGAAGGAAACGGGCCACCTTCAGCCCATGCTGCCACAGATGCCCAGCAATCATGCCTTCGCTGTCTACATTCTGGTAAAACAGCGGCATCACCTTCACCAGAAATTTTCCACAGGTGGTTTCGGCTGTGTAGATTTCGGTTTCAAAATGCTTATCCATCAGTTGCAGGGCCGATACCTGCAGGTCGTAATAGCGCTCTATCAGGTCAGGCTTCACGGAGGTTCCCCCACTTGGTTTCGCTGTTCCAATCATTCCCCCGCCAGCAACTCAATGGCCCGGGCGAAAATCTGCACATTCTGCATCAGGCCGTCAATGCTGGCGTATTCGCCTGCCTGATGGGCCAGTTCCTCATCCTCGGGGAAGGCGCTGCCAAAGGCCACGCCTTCTTCCAGACAGCGGGCATAGGTGCCGCCGCCGGTGGCTACGCATTCCTTGGGACGGCCCGTCACCTCATGGTAAGCCTCCAGCAACGCCGTCACCAGCTCGCTGCTGGGAGCCACATGGTGGGGATCCTTCTGCTCGTCCACAGTCACCTGAATGCCCTTGCCAAGGGCGGCAGTGGCAGCAGCCAACAGGGCTTCCCACTTGCACAGGATGGGATAGCGGATATCCAGCGTGGCATACAGGCCCTCTTCCGGGGCATAGCGCAGAATGCCTAAATTGCAGGTAAGGCCGCCGCTGGTTTCATCGCTGCAGCGGATGCCCAGACCGCTGCCGTCGGACTCCATACCCACCACATCGGCCAAGGTTTTCAGCACGCCGGAAACGCCCAGCGCCCGCAGCATAATCAGCAGCTGACCCAGCGCATTCTTGGCGGCTTCGGGGTACGCCGCATGGCCGGGAATACCGGTGGAGATCAGTTTGATGGTGTGCTCGCCCAGATATTCGGCTTCCACCTGCACCATCATATCATCTGCCAGCCGGTTGATTTTCTCGCATTCATCCTCGGTGCCGCCGATCAAAGCGGTGGCATTTCCGGGAATCACGTTGCAGCGTTCGCCCACGTTGATTTCCTTCACTTCCAGGCCATCGGCACAATAGGGCGCACGCAGGCTCAGGTGCAGCATTCCCTTTTCCGTGTTGATCACCGGGAAACTGGCATCGGGGCTGAAACCGGTCTTGGGCATATCGCAATGCTCGCAGTAGTAGTGCATATCCTCCCAGCCGCTTTCCTCATCGCAGCCAAGGATCAGGCGCACTTCCCGCTTGAGGGGGATACCGGCTTCCTTGATGGCTTTCATGGCATAGAGAGCAGCAATGGCAGGGCCCTTGTCATCGGAGGTACCGCGGCCGTAGATGCGGTCGCCCACCTGTGTGGGTTCAAAAGGCGGGGTCTGCCAGCCGTCACCGGCAGGCACCACATCCAGATGGGCCAGAATGCCCAGCGGTTCCACGCCAATGGGACCCATCCGCAGATCACCGGCATATTCGTCGATGTTCCGGGTTTCAAATCCCATCTTTGCGCCGTCCTCCAGCGCCATGTGCAGCATTTGCTTTACTTCCTCACCAAAAGGTGCGCCGGGCTGGGCATCAGCTTTCACGCTGGGCACAGCGATCCAGCGTTTCAGGGTGTCCACCAGTTCCTCCCGCATACCTTCGATCAGCATATTGATATCCATTTCTTTTCCTCCGTTATGCTTTGATGGCTGCTTCCAGCCGCTTGACCGCCTCCAGCGTATGGCTGTGAGGACAGGCTATATTGATGCGCAGGAATCCTGCGCCGCAGTCTAGCCCAAAGAACGTGCCTTCACTGAAAGCCACGCCCTGTGCAAGGGTGCGTTCCATCAGTTCTTCCATCGAAAAGCCGTAAGCCCGCATATCGATCCATGCCAGATACGTGGCTTCCAATGGCGTCAGCACTGCTTTGGGCAGGCGCTGTTTCAGTTCCTTTGCCAAAAGGTCGTACGCCTGACGCAGGTAGTCCTTGAGGCCATCCAGCCACTGATCGCCATACAGATGCGCTGCTTCACAGGCAACCATGGCAAAAATGTTGCCCTGGGTAACGCCAGCCGCATTCATTTGCTTCGTCAGCGCATCCAGCAGCTTCTGGTTGCGACACAGCATGGCTGCCTGTTGCAGCCCCGCCAGATTGAAGGTCTTGCTGGCGCTGGTCAGCGCAATCACTTTGTCGCTTTCATCCTGTGCAATGGACAGCATGGGCACGAACGGACGGTCTGCCAGCACAAAATCCATATGGATCTCATCAGATACCAAAGCACAGTCATATTGCTTCAGCAGCGACCACAGGGCGGTCAACTCATCCTGCGTCCAGGCACGGCCTACCGGATTGTGGGGGTTGCACAGCATCATCAGTTTGGCACCGGCTTTCAGCGCATCCTCCACCCGTTCCAGATCCATGGTGTAATAGCCGTTCTCATCCCGGTTCAGGGGGCACTCCATCAGCTTGCGGCCATTTTCCCGCACGCTGCCATAAAAGGGGCCGTATACCGGAGGCTGCACAATTACGCCATCTCCGGGCTGGGTCAGGGTAAGCACGGCGGTTTTCAGGCCGGTAATTACACAGGGCATCATGGCATGGCTTTCCAGCGGCAGGCACAGTCCATATCTGCGCTCGATAAAACCCAACAGAGCCTGTGCGCATTCCCGGTCATAGCTGGTATAGCCAAACACAGGATGCTGCGCCCGCTTCTGAATGGCTTCCATGATCTCTTCCGCACAGGGAAAATCCATATCTGCCACCCACATGGGCAGCACATCATGCCCGGCACGCTCCGCCATCCCGTCCCACTTTTCACAGGCGGTGTTCCGGCGGTCGATCCCCTGATCAAAAAAGGCTTTGTCGTAGGTTCTCATTGGTGTTCCTCCAAGGGCTTCTCGCAGCAGATAATCCAATAGCCAGCTTCTTTTTCCACCACTTCTGCCTGTTCGTAGAGGGTGCGCAGGTAAGTGAGGGCAGAGGGAGCGCCCTGCTGCTTGCGGATGACCAGCCACAGCTGGCCGCCCTCCTTCAGACAGGTTGCCGCATCTGCAAACATCTGATAAATCACAACTTTTCCGGCCCGGATGGGCGGATTTTGCAGGATCAGGTCGTAGTGGCTTCCCAAAATCTTTTCATAGCCATCGGACACCAGCACTTTTGCCGCCACACCATTCTTCTGAGCGTTCTGCTGGCTGAGACCGCAGGCGCGCTCATTCACATCCGCCATGGTGATGCGGGTATCCTTCCAGTGCTTGCCCACCGTGACGCCGATGACGCCATAGCCGCAGCCCATATCCAGCACATCCCCGGATACGGTTTCCGGCAGCGCCCGCAGCAGAATATCGGTCCCTTTGTCGATTTCTGTGCGTGAAAACACCCCGCTGTCCGTTTCAAAGCGGAGTGTTTCATCCCGATAGGTATAGTTCACCACACCGGGCTTATGTTTGCTCTCAGGTTGAGCTGTGTAATAATGGTCAGCCATTGTCGTTTCCTTTCCCTTGCGGCGGTTCGATTTCCTCACCGTCTTTTCTGCGGGCTTTAACACTGTCCCGCAGAGCTTGTACTTCCTCTTCCGTCAACGGACGGCACTGCCCGACAGGCAAATCCTCCGGCAGCGTCAGCGGGCCAAAACGATGGCGGTGCAGCGCTGTCACTTCATGGCCCGTAGCAGCAAACATCCGCTTTACCTGATGAAACTTGCCTTCCCGCACTTCCACCAAAGCAACGCTGGTCTCGGGAGTGCTTTCCACAATGGTCAGCTTGGCGGGCTTGGCTACAAAATCGGACAGCTGCAAGCCATTGGCAAAGGCCTCTGCATCCGCCTGCGTCAACTGGCCCGTAACTGTTGCCCGGTATTCCTTCCACACATGGCGGTTGGGGCTGAGCAAAAAATGCGCCAGTTCCCCATCATTGGTCAGCAAAAGCAGCCCTGTGGTGTCCTTATCCAGTCGTCCTACCGGCAACACCTTGCGCTTGCGCAGGTTTTCCGGCACCAGATCCATCACTGTCTGGGCCCGGTTATCCCGGGCGGCAGTCAGCACGCCTGCGGGCTTGTGGAGCAGATAATACTGCTGGCTGCTGTCGCCGATCTCCACCCCTGCCAGCACCACCTGTGCATCCGGGGAAATCTGGGTATCCGGCTTGCGCACCACCTGACCGTTCACCTGCACCGCACCGGAACGGATCAGCCGTCCAGCCTCGGTGCGGGAATGTTCGCCGCTCTGGGACAGATATTTATCCAGTCTCATCATCAGCCTTCAACGCTCTGGTTCTCTTCCGGCACAACCTGAACATTCTGCACAGGCTGTACATTCTGGGGGAAATACGCTACGCTTTCCTGCTGCACCCACTGGGGCACCACCGGCATGGCAGGCATGGGCACATCGGAAACCATCTGGGATGCCTGAATGCTCTTGGCAGCAGCGCTGTTATCCACCATGCCCTCCGGCACAGCATGACGCTTACGGGCCGTGGCATAGGCAGCCGTCAGAATGCGGCGAACAGGCAGCAAGGGCAGATACAGCAGGAAGAAGGCCAGCACCAGCGGCAGCACCAGTTCGTTCAGATCCTTCACAGGAATCACTTTGGTAGCCATGTTGCCGGTAATCATCTGAATGGCGGGCAGGAAGATCTCCTTGGCATACAGCCAAACAACCACCACAAAGGGGGCCCACAGCACCAGATTCACCAGCGCTACCATCAGCTGACCAAAGCGGCGGCCACGCATCCGGCGACGGATTTCCGTGCGGGGATTGCGCTCATCCCGGGTGGCAGTCACCCAGATGTAGCGGTTGCAGCTGTTGCGCATAACGCCGTAGAGGAAGATCAAAAGACCGATGCCCAACGCAATCAGCGCCATGTACAGACCTTCCATCATGGAGCCTTCCAAATGGGCCTCGGGGGTTTTGCCAAACAGCTTGACAAAGAAATCCGCAACGGAGTACCACAGGTTAGCGCCCCACTGACCCATGGTTTTCAACGTATTCAGCAGTTCACCGGAGCTTTCCTCCAACGGATAGAGGTAATACCAACCGGCAAAGACCACCATTGCCACCAAGGGCAGCGCCCACTTGGCAACGCTGAGGATATGCAGCAGGCTTTCGCCCAGCTTTTCGCCATAATGCTGGGTTCCCAACGCCGCATCAAAGGAGAAGAAACGCTGACGGGGTTTCTGCACCACCGCATCCGCAAAGGAATAGCGCATGGGCAGCACCACAAACAAAAGCAGCACGGGGCAAAGCAGGGCACCCCAGCGCCAGGGAGAGCCCTCCGGCATCAGCAAAAACAGCAGCGGCGCCAGCATGATCAGCCGGAAAAACAGCGCAAACAGCATATAGGTAAGCGTCCGCAGATAAAATGCAACAGGATTCTGACGGTATGTATTCATGATCAATAGCCATCCTTCCCTCCGCCGGATTCCAGCGGGAATGATACCTCTATTATAGTGCATAACCCAAACGGTTGCAACCGCCAAATCCAGCCCAAACCACAGAAAAGGAGCCGCAATTCCCAGTAAAGGGAACTGCGGCTCCGAAAAAGCCATCCGGCAATAACGCTTAGTTAGCGCCGCCGTAGGTGAGCAGACGCTCCGGCGGGAAGTGAGCGATGAAGGTCTTGCCGCGGGTGAGCTGAATCTCGTTGCCCTTGTCATCAAAGAAGACGGTGGGGCTGGTTTCGCTCTCACGCACCCAGTAGCCGGGAATGTAGCGGCCGCCGATGAAGATATCAGCATTGCCTTCGCCAACAGCCAGCATCTTGGGCATGGTCTTGTTGTTGTTCACGTACTCATAGGGCACGCGCTGAATGATCACGTTGGAGAAGCTGAGCTGCTCGGCGTTCTCTTCGCTGCGATCCTCGGCAGAATCAAAGGAGATGTAGGGCACCACATCGCTGTAGCGCAGGTAGAGGTTGTTGGTCTCATCATAGTAGAAATGAGAGATATAGCGCTTGTGGCCCCAGTCCAGATTGATGGAGTAAGCCATCTCATAGCCCTCGGTGTAGGGGCTGTAATCCACAAACAGGAAGGGATGGGGGGTAGCGTTGCGCCACTCTTCCGGTACCGTTTCACGAACCGCAACGGGGTTGATGGTCACGTTTTCGGGGTTCTTCAGACCTTCCACGCGATACCAGTAGTCATTGTATTTATTGGTATCCAGGTTGAACACGCCGCCCTTTTCGATGGCGCCCAGTTCCTCAAAAGTTTCAACGATGTTGTTGCCTTTTACACGGGGGCCACCCATGAAGACGATGCCGCCCTGCCACTCTTCACGCAGCAGCGCATGACCGATACGGGCAGAACGCACGGGGCCGGCGCTGGTGGGCTGGCCATCTACAAAGCTATCGCTGAACAGGAAGGTGATACGGGTCTGGCCCTCACGATAGAGGATGCCTTCGTATACGATATCGGCATACTGGCCGCTCCAGGGAGCACGGGTGCCCACACCGGCAGCGGTGACCTTCTTACCATCAACCTTCACGGTATCTTCGGGGTTGGAGATCTGCACCAGCACAGGGTAGTACCAACCCTCGTCCAGAGGCAGACCGGTGGTGGTGCTTTCGCCTTCGATGACGGGGTTGTCGCTGAGCTGGCTCTTGTCATAAGCGATCTTGCGGTCTTCCACATTCTGCAGAACAACCACGTCCTTGGTGCTCATGGTGTACTTGGCGCCCTTGTCAGGATCGGACTTCTCGTCCGCAGCCAGAGCCAGACCACTGGTCAGCAGCAGAGCCATAACCAAAAGAACAGAAATCAGTTTCTTCACGATGTTGCCTCCTTAAATATCAAACAATGGGAATCCGCTATATAGACGGATGACATTGCCAATTCGTTTCACATTATATCCTACAATTCTGTGAAAGTCAATGTAATAAATCCGTAACAATTGAAAATCTCATTCTGCGCCAGTCCCTATCAACGCATACCAAACCTTGACTTGCCTACACATCTTAAGGTATGATATATTCGTTATGCACTATTGCAAACCACACTTTCTTTCGAAAGGAGGCGCCGCCATGGAACACCTGATCACCGCTGTGGAACCCGGCAGTCCAGCCCAGCGTTCCGGTCTGGAAACAGGCGATTCCCTCTGTGCCATCAACGGGGAAACCATTGTGGATGAGATCGACTATCAGGCGTTGATTTCCGCCTCCCGATTGAAACTGGATATCAAGCGAAAAGACGGTAAACGGAAGAACATCACCCTGCGCAAGCAGGAATGGGAACCGCTGGGCCTGCATTTCGGGCAGAGCATGACCCTCTCCCCCCGCACCTGCCACAACAAATGCGTTTTTTGCTTCATTGACCAGATGCCCAAGGGCCTGCGGGATACCCTGTATGTAAAGGACGATGACTGGCGCTACTCCCTGATGATGGGCAACTTCGTCACCCTGACCAATGTATCGGATGAGGAAATGGACCGCATCATCAAACGGAAAGCCTCTCCCCTGTATATCAGCGTGCACGCAACGGATCCGGCGCTCCGCTGCCGGATGATGAACAACCGCTTTGCAGGCAGCCTGATGGACAAGCTGCGCCGCCTGAAGGATGCAGGCATCCGCTTTCATTGCCAGATTGTGGTCTGTCCCGGCTACAACGATGGCGAAGTTCTTCTGAATACCCTCCACGATCTGCGTTCGCTGGCACCTGCCGCCATGACGGTAGCCATGGTGCCTGTGGGCCTCACCAAATGCCGCGAGGGGCTGGAACCCCTCGTTCCTTTTACCGCCGAGGGTGCCGCTGCCCTGCTGGACAGCATCGCCCCCTTTCAGGAGGAATGCCGCAAAACCCTTGGCACCACCTTCGCCTTCCCCAGCGATGAGTTCTACTGCCTGTGCGGACGCACCATTCCGGACGAAGACTGGTACGAAGGTTTTCCCCAGATTGAAAATGGCGTTGGTCTTCTGCGCAGGCTGGAGATGGAAATGGAAGAGGCGCAGTTCTTCGATGATGAGCCAGATGCTCCCGCTCCCAGCCGTAACTATCTGATCGCCACGGGCGTCAGTGCTGCGCCGCACATCAAGCGGCTGTGCAAGCGCTTTGCCCCGGATGGCGTCACGGTGAAGGTGCTCCCTGTGATCAACCGTTTCTTTGGCGAAACCGTCACCGTTACCGGCTTGCTTACCGGCGGCGATGTGCTTTCCGCCCTGACCCCCGAAAACATTCAGGGATGCGATACCCTGCTTTTGTGCAGCGTGATGCTGCGTCACGAACGGGATCTGTTTCTGGATGACATGAGCTATGATGAATTCTGTAAACGCTCGCCGCTCCCCGTGCAGCTGGTGGAAAACGACGGGCAGGCACTGTATGAAGCATTGAGAGGTAGAGAATAATGGCAAAACCCCTTGTGGCCATCGTTGGCCGCCCCAACGTGGGCAAATCCACTTTCTTTAACAAAATCGCCGGGCGGCGTATCTCCATCGTGGAGGATATCCCCGGTGTAACCCGTGACCGTGTCTATGCGGACGTGGAATGGATGGGCCGCCGCTTCAGCATGGTAGATACCGGCGGTCTGGATATGCGCTCGGAGGATGTGCTGCTGAGCCAGATGCGCCGTCAGGCTGAGATTGCCATGGATACCGCCGATGTGATCTGCTTCTTCTGCGACGGCCGCACCGGCATGACCCCCGACGACGAGGACATTGCCAACTACCTGCGCAAGACCCACAAGCCTCTGCTGCTGGTCGTCAATAAGATGGACCATATGGGCCTGAATGATCAGCTCTACGAGTACTACAACCTGGGCCTGGGTGACCCCATCGCCATCAGCGCCACCAATATGCTGGGCCTGGGCGATTTGCTGGAAGCCATCGTCAAGGAGCTGCCTCCGGCACAGGAAGATGAAATGGAGGACGAGGAACACGTCATTCAGCTGGCGCTGGTGGGCCGTCCCAACGTGGGCAAGAGCAGCCTGACCAACAAACTGCTGGGTCAGGAACGCACCATGGTCAGCGATATCCCCGGCACCACCCGTGACGCCATCGACACCCTGTTCACCGATACCGACGGCACCCGGTTCAACATTATCGATACCGCCGGTATGCGCAAGAAAAAGGCCGTGGAGGACGAATCACTGGAACGCTACAGCGTGCTGCGCTCCATCGCCGCCATTGACCGGTGCGATGTGGCCCTGCTGCTCATTGATGCCCAGACCGGCGTTACCGAGCAGGATACCAAAATTGCCGGTCTCATTTTGAACGCCGGCAAGGCTGTCATCGTGGTGGTCAACAAGTGGGACGCCATTGAGAAGGATACCAACACCATGGAGCAGATGCGCAAGAAGATCCTCGGCGATCTGAAATTCATGAGTTATGCGCCTGTGCTGTTCCTCTCCGCCCTGACCGGTCAGCGCGTGAACAATGTGCTGGGCGCTGTGAAGGCCGCCTTTGAGCAGTACCGCAAGCGCATTCCTACCGGCGTGCTCAACGAGGCACTGGCCGATGCTCAGGCCAGCCTGCAGCCGCCTATCTCCGCCGGTCGCCGCCTGAAGATTTACTATGCCACCCAGCAGAGCGTCTGCCCGCCCACCTTCGTTTTCTTCATCAACGATGAAGAACTGATGCACTTTGCTTACGAGCGTTATCTGGAAAACCAGTTCCGCAAGAGCTTCGGATTCCAGGGTACCCCCATCCGGTTTATTCTGCGTGAAAAGCAGAAGGACAATTAAACATTCATAGCAAACGACCGCCGAGGATGCAGGATCCCCGGTGGTCTTCTTTCTTACAATCTTACGATTATTCCTGTTTTCCCTGTCCCGGACGAATAAAGAAAATCCCCATACCAATCATGATGACCGCAAAGCCGACAAGCTGTTGCAGGCTCATGCCCTCCCCCAGAATAAGGAAAGCCAAAATACAGGTACCGATGGGCTCGCCCAGTATCCCCATGGTAACCGCAGAAGCTGGCAGATTCTTCAACAGCAGGTTGAAGATAAACTGACCGCCGATGGTGGCCACCAGTGCAATGCCAGCAAAGCACAGCCATGTGTTTTTATCAAAGCCTGCAAGCGGGTCACCACGGAGCAGAATATACCCCAGCAGCATAACGGCACTGATCAGATAGGCGCTGGTAGAGTAAACGACGGCGGACATTTCCTTGCGGACATTCTCCCCCACAAAGTAATACACCGCAATCACCCCAGCAGCCACGAAAGCCAGCACATCCCCCAAAAGGCTTTGCCCGCTGATGCGGAAATCCCCCAGACCGATGACCACACAGCCGCAAAGCGCCACGATACAACCGATCAATGCCGCAGAATGGGTCTTCTTTTTGGCAACAAACCGCTCAATCGCCAGCGAAAACAAGGGTTGCAAACATACGATCACAGTGGAGCTTGCTGTGGACGTAAAGCGTAGGGATTCAAACCAAAGCACATAATGAAGCGCCAGAAAAAAGCCTGCCGCAACGATCTGCACAGCCCTGCCCTTGGCCATGTTTTTCAGTTCACTCAGGTATTTGGGGTTCAACAGCAGGAAGGGCAGCAGCACCAGGGCGGCAAACAGCAGCCGGTAAAAGGCAATCACCGCCGAGGGGGCCTGGGCCAGCTTCACCCAGATGGCGGAGGTGGACAGGGCAAAAACACCTGCAAACAAGATCAGATAAGGTTTGAGGCTTTTGTACATGGTTATCCTCCCTTATGGCGGGCAAAGTGTTGACAGCGCTTGTTGCTGCCAATCGGATTCCCTCACGCCATATGCAGAACACGCAGCAATTCCGAAATATCATCCACCACAAAATCAGCGCCGGCTTCCAGCAAGGTGGCTTTGTCCGCGTTGCCATAGGTCACGCCGCATACATACGCACCTGCGCCTTTGCCCATCAGCACATCCATGGGCATATCGCCGATGACGATGGCTTCCTCCGGCTGGCAGTGCAAATCCTCCAGCGTTTTCAACACAGCCTCCGGGTGCGGTTTCAGATTTTTGGTGCTTTCGCCGCAAAGGATATAGGAAAAATGCTTCTTCACACCCAGCTGCCCCAGCATTTCATGGCAGGATTCCGTATTTCGGGCAGTGGCAATGGTGCAGGCGATTCCCTGAAGAGTCAGTTTTTCCAGCACTTCCTCCATATAGGGAAACAGCACCGGAGGCATGGTCTTTTTCTTCTCCTCAAACAGCCTGCGGTAAGTGACGGTACAGGCATCCGCCAATTCATCCGCAATGCCGGGATACAGCCGCTGAAAACCCACCTTGGCCGTGTAGCCAATGGTGGAAGCGCAGGCCGCCTCATCCAGCACGGGAAGGTTATGAAGGCGCATGGTTTCCTGTTTAGCGGCAATGATAGGGGCCCGGGTATCGGCAATGGTGCCGTCAAAATCGAAAATAGCCAGTTTGATGTGCATGGTGATTCGCTCCGTTTGTTCTGTTGGTTTGATACCAGACCATCTTATCATACAGAAATACACAAAGCAAGCCACGGCAATCGTTACCGCGGCTTGCTTCAGCTATGACGAAGCACTACATTTCCTATTCTCCACAGCAAAATGTAACAAATGCCTCCGGCAGTGCATCTCCATTGGCTTGTATGTTCTGCTGGGCGATTTCGGGATAGTACTCCAGTTCATGAATCAGAATCGGCAATTCTCTGCCAAACTTTTTCGTCAGAATCCCCAGGGCATGAATCTCCTGCACAATGGCGACCAGTTCACTTACAAACTCCTTGGTAATCTGTCTGCATTCCTCATCCACGCAGTCATCATCCCACGCTTCATCGTCATCCTCATAGTACGGCAGGCAACGTGTCATCATCCATTCTCTGACATCCCGGGCGGTATCGCCCTCACCGAAGCAGAAGAACGCATTCTGAATCCAAAAAGCATAGTTCCATCGGGCTTCTGTCTCGTTGACAGGTTTCCACTTGACCTCCGAATCCATTTGAGCCCGCACCTGCGTCTCTGTATTATACCCAAGGGTGACCGTTGGCTTGCAAGGATTATCGCACTCGTCATACACGTACAGAGAGATGGCGTAAATATCCTCGTCCGTCCACGAAGCGATCTGATCAATCATCAGATTGATGAGTTTTTCCCGCATGACGTTGTCCCCTTACTTCAAATATTCCACCAGCAGCTTCTTGGCAGCATCCACATCCCGCAGGTCAATGACCTCGCAGGCGCTGTGCACATAGCGGCAGGGGATGGACACGGTGCAGACCTTCACGCCGCCACGGGTCAGCTGAATGGTGCTGGCATCGGTGCCGCCATAGGGCAGCACTTCCCGCTGGGTGGGTACGCCGGCAGCCTTGCCGGCAGCCAACAGGTCGCTGAACAATTCAGGGTTGGAGATGCTGCCCCGATCCATCACCTTGATGGCAGCACCTGCGCCCAGCTTAACAGCGGGCAGCTTGGTTTCGGGGGTGTCGCCATTGCCGGTCACATCCAAGGCGATGCCAATGTCTGGCTCCACGCCATAAGCAGCGGTTTTGGCGCCACGGCAGCCCACTTCCTCCTGAGTGGAGAAAACGGCAACGATGGTGTTTCTGGTCTTTTGAGGCAGTTCCTTGAGCACAGCCACCAGCAGAGCGCACGCGATGCGATCATCCATAGCAGGAGCCGCCACTTTATGCTGGCCCAGACGGAAGCAGTCATTGCTGTAGACCGCCATATCGCCCAGATTGATCATGGACAGGGCTTCAGCTTCGTTCTCAGCGCCGATGTCGATGAACATATGCTTCATGGCAGGGGTCTCGCCATCCCGGACAGGTTCCCGGCAGATGATACCCTGAACACCATTGCCAAAGGACACATGACGGGTCAGACTGGCATTCATACTGATGCCGCCCACAGGCATCACCCGCAGGAAGCCTTCCTTTTCAACAGCCACCACAATGAAACCGATGTGGTCCATGTGAGCGGACAGCATGATGCGCTGGCCGCCTTCTTCGCCGGTCTTTTCGCAGATCAGGTTGCCCATGGCATCCCGGCGGATGGTATCCACGTAAGGCTTCACCATTTCCTCAATGGTATCAGCCACAAGGGTCTCCCGACCAGTGGGGCCATAGGCATTCACCAATTTTTCAATCAAATCATACATGGGTTGCATCCCCCTTACTTTTCAAGATAGGCTTTCGCCAGCTGATACTGGGCTTCCACATCGCTCAATGCGCAGACGGTGGAAGGGCTGTGGATGTAGCGGCAGGGCACGCTGAGCACGCAGGTGCGTACGCCCATGCCGGTGCGCTGCATCACGCCGCCTTCGTTGCCGCCGGATACGCTCATTTTCACCTGATGGGCAGCACCGCAAGCCTTGGCAACATTCATCATCTCAGCAAACATTTCCGGCTGCGCAATGGAGGCATTGTCCATAAAGCTGATGGCAACGCCCTGCCCCACTTTGCACACCTTGGAAACCTCGGGCATATCGCCCGCATCATTGGCAGTGGTGCCCTCCAGTGCAATGGCGATATCCGGCATCAGGCGGAACGCTGCACCGGCAGCGCCACGGCAGCCCACCTCTTCCTGACAGGTGAACACAAAATCCGTATCACCGCTGACTTCCGCATCCAACAGGCGCAGCATATTGTAGCAGCCCACCCGGTCATCCGCGGCTTTGCACAAAAGCAAGCCGTCGCCAAAAGGCGTGTAGGGTGTGTCAAACGTAACAGGCGTACCGGCAGGAGCATAGCGCAGGGCTTCGTCCTTGTCCTTGGCGCCAATATCCACAAACAGCTGGTCAATGGGCAGCACATTCTTCCGATCCGCCGCAGACTGCTGATGGATGGCCATAGCGCCGATCACGCCGGATATGGCCTTCTTTTCCTCTTTCCCATCCTTGCCAGGCACGTCGTAGCCTACCCGGACACGCTTGGAAACCAGCACCCGGGGGTCGATGCCACCGATGGCACGCACCCGCAGCAGACCGTCATCCGTAGCGTTGATGACCATGAGACCCACTTCGTCCATATGGGCAGTGAGCATCACATGGGGCGCATCAGGATTTTTGCCTGCCTTGTGGGCGATCACATTGCCCATCTTGTCAATAGTCACGTTTTCCTCGCCCAGCTTCTCGACGCATTCGTGGTAGATGGCCATGCGCACGGGTTCTTCCCGTCCGCTGATGCCCTGCATTTCACAAAGCTGTTTCAGCTCCATAGGTCTTCATCCCACCTTTCGTCGATATCGCACAGGAAATGGCTGAGTAGGCGTCCGCATTCCTTCATTACGTTCATATCCAGCAATTCCACCGTGGTGTGCATATACTTGAGGGGCAGATCGATCAACACACAGGGAATACCCGCCCGGGCCACCTGCACATTGTCAGTATCCGTGCCGGTGCGGCTGGTGGCGTGCTCGGTATTCAGCTTGATATGATGCTCCCCGGCAGTCTTTTTCAGTTTCTCCAACAGCTTATGCTGAATAAAGGGGCCATAGGTGGCGGCAGGGGCATCCAGCGGCACGGTGGTATCGGGGCGGCTGGCAGGAATGGTGGCATGGGATACATCCAGCACCACCGCCAGATCGGGATCCACCGTGTAGGCTGCAACCGCAGCGCCCTTGCAACCCACCTCCTCCTGAGAGGTAGCCACAAAATACACATCACACATATGCTGCATCCGCTGGAGCCGCTCGGCAGCCTCCAGTAGCACCCCCACGCAGGCACGGTCGTCCATGGTTTTGGCGGCGCAACGGTCATTGAGCAGCTTGGTGGCCGGACCGCAGAGGGTGATCAGATCGCCGATGGCGACTTTTTGACGGACAGCCTCATGGGAAAGGCCCAAGTCCACAAACAGGTCTTCCCGCTTATAGTTGCTCTTGCGGTCTGCATCTGACAGCAGATGAGGCGGCACTGCGCCCACCACGCCGGTCAGAATCTCACCGCTTAAGGAGGCGTGCACCTTCACCACACCCGCAGGCAGGATGCGGGGATCCACGCCGCCCACCTGACCCATGCGCAGGGTACCGTCCGGCAGGATGTCAGAAACCATCAGGGCAATTTCATCCTGATGGGCGCACAAAAGCACCTTGGGCGCAGGCGAACCATCCGGGGTCGCCACGGTGGCCTTTTTGCAGGCAATCACATTGTACAGCGGATCGATTTCCACGCTGTCCGTAAGCGGACGGAACCATTCTGCCATCCACTGGGACACCGGGCCCTCATGCCCGCTGGGGCCATGCTGGCTGGCCATGCCTTCCAGATAACCAAAAATATCCATATGTCTCTGTCCTTTCAGAGGAACTTATTCGGCGGCATTATTATACCCTGTTTTTTGTTTGTGTGCAATGGGTGAGCCCTGTTTGCGTATGTGCCAGACGGAAAGAAACACAACCAAAAAGGGAGGATCAACTTTCGTTGATCCTCCCCTGAATCAGTCAGTTAACAATAGCTTGTCAACCAGCGATGGAGAGCGTCAGATTACTGAGCCTTCCAAGCGTTGTACTGGTTCTGGAACTCGGCCAAGCAGGTCTGGAAGCCAGCGGCATCCAGGTCAGCCTGGTACTGAGCGATGTAATCTTCCACAGCGTCAGCGGGCACGCCACCGTTCTCGAGCACGAAGCCGTACTGATCGAACAGAGCCTGGCAAGCAACGTACTCGGCCTCAACGGGAGTACGGTCGAAGCGGAAGCCAGCAGCGCAAGAGGTGATGGCGCCGCCGTTGAAGTCGATGTACAGGTCAGCCTTGTTGTCGGGCTCGACAGCCAGAGGAGTAACGATGGTAGCGCTGGCAGACTCCCACATGGAGTGGTTGTACTTCTCGCTGGTCTGGGTGACGTGAACGACGGTCTGGCCTTCTTCCTGAGTGTAGGTGAAGTCTTCGCCTTCGATACCGAAGGTGTACATATCAGCCAGCTTGCTGTCGGTGTACAGCAGGCCCATGAAGTCGATGCAAGCCTTGATCTTGGTCTCGTCCATGGTGGTCACGGCGTAGCAGGAGCCCAGAGCGGAGGTGCTGTGAGCGTAGTTGTTGGTGGCGGGCACCATCACAACTTCCTGGCCATAACGAGCGTTGGCTTCGGTGTTGTCGGGCAGGTCGGTCCAGTAGGACAGAGCCCAATCCTTGGACTGGGTGGTGGTGTCGGTGGTAACCTTGGTCAGGTCATCCTCGTGGAGGAGGCCCATTTCGCCCCACTTGCCCATCAGCTTGCAGAACTCGACGTATTCTTCGGAAGCCAGAACGTTCACAACTTCGTTGGTGTCGCGATCAACGGCGAAGAAGTTGGTGGAAGCGTCAGCGGTGAAGAAATCGAAAGCATCGATGTTCCAGCGATAGAACAGAGCGGTCTTCTGGGTGAGGTAGGGGTACTTGATGCCAGCTTCTTCCTTAGCCTGAACCAGGAAGGGCTCGGCGTCAGCCAGAGTCTTCACAGAGGAGACATCCCAGCCGAACTGGTCAACCAGTTCCTTGCGGAACATGAAGTTGTAGCCTTCCACGTTGTCTTTGTAGACGGGGATGAAGTAGTTGCGGCCGCTGTACTTGGTAGCTTCCCACTGGCCTTCGGCCATGGAGGCGTACAGAGCGGTGCCGGGCAGGTAATCGGTGATGTCAGCCACAGCGTTGGCGGGAACCAGATCGTTGGTGCCGATGACGCTTTCCCAGGAAGCGGTCCACAGCAGGTCGATCTCGTTGTTGGCCATAGCCAGCTTGGCCTGGTCTTCGTACTCGCCGGACATATCGGTCAGAACGATCTGAACGTTGATCTTGTCAGCGATGTACTCATTGATAGCAGCTTCAACCTTCTTTACCTGATCCTGATCAGGCTGAGCCAGGTTGAAGGTCTTGCGCCATACGTTGATGACGACCTTTTCCTCGGCAGAGGCCACGGCCACAACGGACAGCAGCATGCACAGGGCAAGAACCAGAGAAACGAGCTTTTTCATGGTTGTTTTCCTCCCTAATTTTTTATTCTAAACGTTTCATAGATACAAGAAACGTCAGAAACAATGTTGAATGGGCATCAGCCCTTGACGGAACCCACGGTGAGACCCTTGATGAAATACTTCTGGAAGAAGGGGTACACCACCATGATGGGACCGATAACCACCAGAACGGTGGCCATGGTTGCAGAATACTGGGGGATAGCGCCGCCCATGGCAGCACGGACGGAAGCGGGAACGTTGGTGTTGTTCAGAAGGAAGGAGATGTTCTTCTGAATGTTGACCAGCAAAAGCTGCAAGGGCTTGAGCTTATCGTTGGAGATATAGAGCAGAGCGTTCTGCCAGTCATTCCAGTAAGCGGTAGCCATCATGAAGCCCACAGCCGCCAGAGAGGGCTTGAGCAGCGGCAGCGTAATCTGGAAGAAGGTGCGGTAATCGCCGGCGCCGTCAATCTTGGCAGCTTCCATCAATTCGCCGGGAATGCTGTTGACGATGTAGGTGCGCAGAATGATGACATTCATCGTGGATACGCACAGGGGCAGGATCAGGGCCAGCAGATTGTTCTTCAGGCCGTAGTAGCGGGTGAAGATCATGTAGCCGGACAGCTGACCGCCGTTGAACAGCATGGGAATCAGCAGGAAGATGCTCAGGAACTTGGTCAGCTTGAAACCCTTGCGGCTGATGGCGTAGGCGTACATACTCATCACCAGCAGGCCCAGGAAAGTACCGGCCACGGTGACGAAGATGGTCACCGCATAGGAGCTGAACAGCTTATCGCCGTACTTGAGCACGGAATTCATACCCGTCATGGACCACTTTTCCGGCCAGAAGGAGAAACCGTTCTGGTTGATGGTCATCTCATCGGTAAAGGCAGAGATGAAGGTGAGCAGTACGGGAGCAAAGCAGAAAATCGTGAAGGCGATGATCAGAATGGTCAGAATGGTCTGACCGATGATGATCTTGGGAGAGAGATGCTTATGGTTGAACTTGATGGGGGTTGCAACGGCGGTTTTTTCCATTGATCTCACTCCTTCCTCAGAACAGTGCGTTTTCAGGCTCGATCTTACGGACAGTGAAGTTGGCAACCAACATCAGCAGAAGACCGATCACAGACTGGAAGAAAGAAGTGGCAGCCGGGAAACCGAAGTTGGAGCTCTTGAAAATCTGACCCAGCACGTAGGAGTCGATAACCTGCGTGGTGGAGTAGAGGATACCGTTGTTACGGGTGACCTGATAGAACAGACCCGTATCGGAACGCATCACGTTACCAACGGACAAAAGCAGCATAACGGTGATCATAGGCACCAGCGAAGGAATGGTGATGTGCTTGATCTGCTGCCACTTGTTGGCACCGTCGATCTCGGCGGCCTCATACAGGGAAGTATCGATACCGGCCAGCACGGACATATACAGCACGGAGCCGTAACCGGTATCCTTCCAGATCTTGACGATCAAGAGGATCCAGGGCCAGTAGGCAGCCTTGGAATAGAAGCTGACGTTGAGACCCAGAGAATTGTTGATCAGACCCGTATCTTTGGCCAGGAAGGCATATACGATGAACTGCACAGCGGCGTAGGAGATGAACACGGGGATGATCATCAGGGTCTGCATGGTCTTGGCAGCCCGCTTCAGACGCATCTGATCGATGGCGATGGCCAGCGTAACATTCAGAACCGTGCCCACTGCGGTGAACATCAGGTAGTAAAACACGGTGTTCTTGGTCATGTTGACGAAAGTTTTCCAGGACTGCACCAGGAACTTGAAGTTATCAAGACCGCACCAGGGGCTGGCGAAGATGCCCAGCTGATAATCGAATTTCTTGAAGGCCATTACCAAACCGGCCATGGGGACATACATAATGAAGAATAAAATCAAAAAGCCGGGGAGAGCCATCACCACGTGTGCCCTGTGTTTCCAGATGTTACTGAAAAACCCTTTCACGCTGCCATCTCCTTTTATTGGTTCTGTTTCGTAACGAATGACCACCGGTTTGCCGAACAACCTGCGTTGCATCCCTTGGATGAAACAATTCAATCAGAACAAGCGCAGCCCGCCAATGCAGAGCTGTTTTCATCACGATAACGAAAACGTATTCGTAACAAAACGGTGTCCTTTAGCTTACGTTAGTCATATTACCCTATTTTTGTACGTTTTGCAAGAGGTTTTTACCATTTTGCTGATCTTGGCATTGTATCATTTCTGTTTTTGCCCCATCCATCGTATAAAAATGACCTATGCTATTTTGAGTTACGAAAACGCATTCGTAAGGCAATGCTTTGCCTTTTTAATTTCGTTTTATTGTTCCGTAACTTGGTTATGTAACTTCGTTTACAATAATTTTTATCCCAATTTTCCTCCATGAAAATAGCACTCATAAACCTTTTCACCATCGAAAAGGATCTCCTCATACCCCTGAAACCAGTCAAGGGTGCCGCTGAGGGTGCACTCGTAGCGATTCAGGCCATCCTCATAGCGGGCAGGGCCGCGAAAAGGGGCATTCTCCGGCGCTGCCCGAAGCGCCGCCTTGAGAAAATCACCGCTGAAATCCTCATGCAGCACCCGTCCGCAATAGTTCATGGCATAGACCGCTTTTCCCGCCTGCCAGACCGCCTCCTCACCGGCAAAGGATGAACCGCCGAGCCAGGTATCCACATACAGCCACTCCCCTTCCCGGTAATGATAGTCATGAGAGGCAGGGCGGCTGGGTGTTGCTTCTTCCCCGTAGCCTGCATAGGTTTCCCGGCTGGCACGGGCAAGAAAGCCAAGCAAAGCTGCATCCTGCGGTGGTTCTGTTTTTCCATCCACCTTGCGAAGGCAGTCTGTATCCTCCCGGATCAGATAATCCGCTGTCACTTGAAACAAGCGGCTGATAGCCAGCAAACTTGTGATTTCCGGCTCGCTCTGTCCCCGCTCCCACTTGGACACCGCCTGACGGGTCACATTCAGCTTCTCTGCCACCAGTTCCTGAGAATATCCCCGACTCTTGCGGAGCATGGTCAACTTGGCTGCAAAATTCATCCAGCATCCTCCTTCACGAATATCAATGACAGATTCACCATACTCCATCCAGTTGCGCTCCGCAACCAACCACAGACAGCATATGCGCAACCATCCGTTGCCCATGCAAAAAGCTGCTCTGCCTTTTTCAGCAAAGCAGCCTTGTGCATTGTTTATTCACCCATCAGTTCACGGGCAGCCAGTACCAGGAACATATAGCAGGAAGACCCGCCGCCCAGCACATATTCCGTTTGCTGCCACAGATACGGCCACTTCAGCAGCTCCGGGAAATCCGGGCGGATGAGCGCCGTACCGGATACCACGCCGCCGGGAATAAAGGAGAAATCCGCACGGTTCTGACCATAGGCCATGGTGGTGGTTACTGCGCCCACACCGGAAGCAAAGGAAGCCGTGTTGGAACCGGGATGGCAGCCCAGCACGAAATTCAGGGAATTCAGCACCAGTTCCGGCCCGAACAGATCCGGGAAGGCCTTATGCAGATAGTAGTACTCCATGGCCATGCGCTGAATGATCCAGCCCGCCCCCCAGATGTGGGGCTTATAGGGAATGCCGTAGGGCGTTTCCTGACTCATCCGGTCCATTTCTTCCTTTTCAGATACCAGCGCCGCACGCACTGCCTCGGTAAAGGCCGGTTCCTTCACCGCCTCCAGGCCACGGGCAGCAATCCAGCCCATGCGCTTGATATTGCCGGTGATCAGCGCCTGATGCTCCAGCACATAGGTGCGATACGCTGCTTCCCCGGTGGTAAGGAGCAATTCCACAGCTGCGTGCACCGCCGCCATCTGCGCCCACTCGTTGCGCTGATGATCGGTAACAGCAAACAGTTCCCGGGCTGCCTTAAGTGCATCGGCAGAAAGTTCGGGGTTAAAGTCCCGCAACACCCGGGCGATGGCGGCCAATTGTCCGGCTGTCATCAGTTCCCGGGGCGGATTATCCTCGGTGAACACCCAGCGGTCATCCTCGTTGCCCATGATGCCATCGGTCATGGTTGCCGGGTCACCCAGCAGCACATACTGGCGCAGATCGTTGCAGATGATGCCCCGATACAAACGTCCCAGAGCTTTGTAGCCTGCCATCACCGACAGCGTGCCATGCTCAATCTGCTGCATCACATCGTTCTTGCCATCAGGCCGATGAATTTCCACCGTCTTGGTGGCCTGATCAATGGTGGTGGCATCATAATCCACATGGAAGGCCTCATAAATCAAGGAAAGAATGTACGCTTCCCCTGCCTGGGACTCGATGCGCAGGTCAAAATCGCCCGCATCATGCCAGCCGCCCACATTCAGTCCCGGTACCTGATCGCCGGGCTGGTACTTGCACAGGGTGGAAGGGCCTTGCAGATAGCCATCAAAATGGTTCCAGTTCACCTGTGCCATCCGGGCATCGTCATTGTGGCACAGGCCATGCCACACACGGTATTTCTCGTTGACCCGCATATGGCACATCTGCACCGGCAGGAAGTATTCCAGCACCGGCTGCCAAACGCCCCGGTCATACACATCTTTGCCAATGCGGAAGATGGAGGACGCAGATTCTCCATACCGCACCTGATAGAGGCCCGGTTCCTTCACTTCGGTAAAGTCGAAGGTCAGGTATTCATAGCGGAGAAAACGTCCCCAGCGCTTACCTTCGCCGATGAGTACCGGCACAGGGCCGTTGGCATCCACTCTGTACAGAGAAACCGGTTCCGTGGTTTCGGTACGGTTGTCCAGTTCGATAAACGCCACCTTGGGCTGGGCGGGTAAATAGCCCACCTGCGAGGTCTGCACCACAGCGGGATAGCGCCAGCCGGGCAGCACATTGGGGGTGATCATCCACTGCACTGCGCCCTCTGTAGCGCCCTGCGGGATCTCGCTGCTGAGCACAAACCAACCATTATTATGGTTCATCCGGCCATCGAAAAGTTTGATTGTGGTATTCAGGGATTCCACCGTAAAGCGTACACTGGGGTCGTCAGGGCGCACGGTGAAACGGCGGCCCTCCGCATAGGGCGCCGCGATCACATCATCTGCCCGTAGGGGATTATAGCCCTTCCCTTCTCCCGCCAGGTGAGCCCGGTTGGCAGTGATGCCTTCCTTGGGCTGAAGCGTGGCAGACCGATCATACTGGGAAGGCATGGACAACGTGGGGCCATTGGGTTGGGTGGGAAAAATCCCCTGCTGGTTGTCCATGATCCAGGGCTTGCCGAACAGGTCGCCGGGGAACAGTTCCAGATTGAAGCATATCCGGCCTGCATATTCGGACGGGACGGGCTTGTCCAGATCCACTGTGACCAGCACGCCGTTTTCCTGCCCCTTGACCCGCACGGCATAGGAAAGCTCGCAATCCGGGTACAGCATAGGATTGAAGCCCCGCAGATGCTGCTCCATATCGGGATAGCGCATTGTGGTGGTGATGGTATTGCACTGGGCATCCACCACCCGCTCCCGCTGCTTGGGCAGGGGCTGCCACTGGCCGGGCGTCTGTTCAAAGCGCACGTCGCCATTGGTGGCTACTCGTTTGCCGTGCATCAGAATGCTGACGCCGCTCTGGTGCCCCGCTGCGTAAAAATCGCTGAACGCCATCACGTCCACGCCTTCATTCTGGAAATAACCGGTCTGTTCGTTAAGCACAAAGCCTTTGGGCGCTGCAAAACCGTTCATATCATATCCTCCAGCAATTACGGAATATTTCTTTTTTCCGCAGGTTTTGTGCATTTTAGCATGGAACGCAGGGAAAAGCAATACAAAAACACAAAATTATATTGTATGCAATTCCGGCGGTTCTGTTTTCGTTTTTTCTTCATTATTGATGCTTCCAGCGGTTACACATCCTTTATTCTATGATATACTGAACAGGAATGTATACACCCGTCAGGAGGTCGCTTGTATGATCAATATCGTCAGCATTCTGGAAAAGGCTTTGCCCGTATTTATCATGCTGGGACTGGGGATGCTGTGCCGCAAAACCAGCCTGCTCAGCCGGGAAGGCGTGAACACCCTCAAATCCGTTGCGGTGAACATCACTTTGCCTGCGGTCATGTTCTCTGCCTTTGCCACAGCCGAGTACAGCCTGAGCAGCATTACCATTCCCATCAGCCTGTTTGCTGCCTGTCTGCTGGCGCTTTTTCTGGGCTTTGTGGGCTGCAAGCTGTTTGGCATCAAGGGACGCCTGTCCCCCTTCATGGCTGCCGGCTTTGAAGCCGGTATGCTGGGCTATGCCCTGTTCGCCATCCTGTTTTCCGAAGCGGAGCGCCCCGCCTTCGCTATTGTGGATCTGGGGCAGGTGCTGTTTGTTTTTACGGTTTACAAAGCCCTGCTGGCTGGCAGAGGCGGCCTGAAAGGCGTGGTCCATGAGGCTGTCACCTCCCCCACCGTGTGGGCTATCATCGCCGGTCTCATTGTGGGTGTCAGCGGGCTGTATGGTGCGCTGAAGCCTTCCGGCGTCAGCAACATTGTGGATGCCATCACCAGCTTTATCGCTGCCCCCACCAGCGCCATCATCCTGCTGGCCATCGGTTATGATCTGGTGTTCACCGAAGTGCGCTGGAAGCAGACGCTTTCACTGGTGGGGCTCCGATTGGCTGTATCCGCTGTGGTGCTGGCGCTTCTGCTGGCTGTCAACAAGCTGCTGGGCGGCATCATGCACACCGGCGCTCTCTGGATGATGCTCATCCTGCCGCCGCCCTACGTGCTGCCCATTTTCGCCGATGTGGAGGACGAACGGGCGGACATTTCCTCCGCCCTGTCCCTGCTTACGCTGATCAGCATCCTGCTGTATGTGGTGCTGGTGGTGGCCTTTGCCTGATTTCCCTCTTCATCCATCAGGAGGTTTCCCAATGACTGACTGTATTCCCGCCGCATTTGCCGTCTGCCCGGTCATCCGGGTTACCGGAGCCAATGCGCACCCTGCCTATACCCACGTGCGTGCCGGATGCCGGGGGATTGTGGTGGACGGCGACAAAATGCTTCTCTCCCACGAGCTGAACACTGGCTGGTATCTGATTCCCGGCGGAGGGCTGGAAGAGGGCGAAACCCTTGAAGAGTGCTGCCTGCGGGAGATTGAGGAGGAAACCGGCGTGATCGTCCGGCTGGAAAAGCCGCTTTTGTGCCTGCAGGAGCATTACGAAGACTGGCTGTTCATCAGCTACTATTTTGTCTGTACACCCGCAGGCCAGGGCAAGCAGTCGCTGACGGAAGCTGAAAAGCGCCGCGGCTTGGTGCCGGAGTGGATGAACACAGCCAATGCACTCCAACTTTTCGCCCGTCATCAGGACTATGCCGCAACCAGCGAGGAAAAGCGGGGCTCCTACCAGCGGGAATACATTGCCCTGCGGTATTTTCTCACCGGGGAGGCAACAGCGGAATGAACCAGCGCACCAGCGAAGTGCTCCGTTACCTGGGGGCAAAAAATGCTGCAACTCCCGAGGCTCTGGAATATGCAAAAACCATCCGGCGCACAGCCGACCGTTTCTTTTGGCAGCTGGATGAACAGCTGACCCCCAAAGGGCTATACCGTTTATTTCCTCTCCGGCACGAGCCAGACGGGGAGACAACCCTGCTGGATTCCCACGGGCAATCAGTCCTCACATTGCCCGGGCAACTGGCAAAACGTCTTTTGGCAGACTGCCAACAGGCCGCTTTATTGCTTGCCACACTGGGCACTCCCTTCGATGCGCTTCTGCGCACCCAGCAAGCCCGGGATATGGCGGAGGCCGCCATTCTGGATGCCTGCGGCAATGTGCTGGTGGAGGAACTCTGCGACCAGCTGGAGCAGAATATCCAGCAGGCATATCCGCAGCTGTACCTGACAGACCGTTTTTCTCCCGGTTATGGCGATCTGCCTCTCGGTTTGCAAAGGGAGCTGCTGGCAGCGCTGGATGCTCATCGGCAGGCCGGTATCTGCCTGACCGACAGCTGCCTGATGACCCCGGCCAAGTCCGTCACAGCCATCGTGGGGCTGGCCCGTCAGCCGCAGGCAGCCAAAATCCGTGGGTGCGCTTATTGTACCCTCCGGGATCATTGTACCTTCAGAAAGGACGGAAAACGTTGTGATTCGTTTTGATCAAGGCTTTATCCAGCTGGACGGCGCCATGGGCACCCTGCTCCAGCAAAACGGGCTGAAACCCGGTATGCACCCGGAGGAAATGAACCTTTTGCACGGCGAAGCCGTCACTGCCATCCACCGCACCTATGTGGAAGCGGGAAGCCGCATCATCTATACCAACACCTTTGGTGCCAGCGCCCGCAAGCTGGCTTCTGCGGGGCTGACCCCGGAGGAAGTGATCCCTGCGGCGGTACGGCTGGCCAAAGCCGCCACCGCCGGAACCGATGCGCTGGTAGCACTGGATATCGGCCCCCTGGGCGAGCTGCTGGAGCCCATGGGCACCCTTTCCTTTGAGGATGCCTATGCCGAGTTTTCCCGCATTGCCAAGGCGGGGGCAGCTGTCGGGGCCGATCTGGCTGTTATTGAAACCATGACGGACCTTTACGAAGCCAAGGCTGCCCTTTTGGCGGTCAAGGAAAATACCAGCCTGCCCGTGCTGGTGACCATGAGTTTCGAGGCCACCGGTCGCACCTTCACCGGCTGCACCATGGCTTCCATGGCCCATACGCTGGAAGGGCTGGGGGCTGATGCTATCGGCATCAACTGCTCGCTGGGGCCGGTACAGGCTGCTCCGTTTATCCGGGAATTGGCCAGACACACCACTTTGCCCATCATTGCCAAGCCCAACGCCGGTCTGCCTGACCCTTCCACCGGCTGCTACGACCTGACCCCCTCCCAGTATGCCAAGGCCATGCTGGCCTGTGCGGATGCGGGTGCCACGCTGCTGGGCGGCTGTTGCGGCACCAACCCGGAATATCTGCGGGCGCTGCGGGATGCGCTGGCTGACTATCAACCTGCCAAGCGCACAACTGAAAAGAGCAGTTTTGTCTGCACCCCCACCCGTCCCCTTTCCATGGACGGGGTGAAGGTCATCGGTGAGCGCATCAATCCCACCGGCAAGAAGCGGCTCAAGCAGGCCCTGCTGGATGAAGACATGGATTATGTGGCCTCCCTTGCCGTGGAGCAGATGGATGCTGGCGCAGACCTGCTGGATGTGAATGTGGGAATGCCCGGTGTGGATGAAGTGACATTGCTGCCCAAAGTGGTCAAAAAGCTGCAAAGCGTCGTACCGCTGCCCTTGCAGCTGGATACCACCAACCCCGCCGCCCTGGAAGCCGCCCTCAGGGTCTACAACGGCAAAGCCGCCGTCAACTCTGTCAACGGTTCAGCGGAATCCCTGCAAACGGTGCTGCCCATCGTAAAGAAATACGGCGCATCCGTGGTGGGGCTGTGCATGGACGAAAAGGGGCTGCCCGCCACCGCCGAAGAGCGAATCGCCATTGCCAGACGCATCAAGGCAGCTGCCAACGCCATTGGCATTCCGGATGAGGATCTGTGGATCGACTGTCTGGCCCTGACGGTATCCGCCCAGCAGGAGCAGGCCCTGGAAACCCTGAAAGCCTTGCGGGTCATCCGCTATGAGCTGGGGCTGAACACCGTGCTGGGTGTCAGCAACATCTCCTTCGGGCTGCCAAACCGTCCGCTGATTACCCAGACTTTTCTGGTACAGGCGCTCCATTGCGGTCTGACGCTGCCCATCATCAACCCCAACCAGCGGGAGCTGATGGACGCCATTGCCGCCCATCGGGTGCTGTGCTGCGAGGACGCTCAGTGCAGCGATTATGTGGCCCGGTTTGCGCAGGAATCATCCGCCGCCCCCGCCGCCAAAGCAGCCAATCAGGCCCTGAGCCTTGAAGAAAGTATCTATCGTGGATTACAGAAGGAAGCGGCTGACGCTGCTGTACAGCTTTTGCAAAACGGCAGTGAAACCGGGATGTCCATTGTGGAAAAACGGTTGATTCCCACACTGGACAAAGTTGGCATGGATTACGAAAGCGGCAGGCTGTTCCTGCCCCAGCTGCTGGGCGCAGCGCAGGCTGCCCAGGCCGTGTTTGAACACATCCGTACCGCCATGGGCGAAGGCAGCACAACCGATAAGGGCAAGCTGATCATCGCCACCGTGAAGGGCGATATTCACGATATTGGCAAAAACATCGTCAAAACCGTGCTGGAAAACTACGGCTATCAGGTAATCGACCTTGGGCGGGATGTAGCGCCCGAAATGATCGTGGAGACCGTCACCAGTCAGAATATCCGTCTGGTTGGGCTTTCCGCTCTGATGACCACCACCCTGCCCGCCATGGAGGAAACAGTTCAGCAGCTGAAAGCGCTGCCCAATCCTCCTGCTATCATGGTGGGCGGCGCTGTGGTGACCCCGGACTATGCCGAAAAGCTGGGCGTATACTACGCTGCCGATGCACGGCAGGCCGCCGAGGTGACCAAAACCATTCTGGGATAAGGAGGGTTCGCCCTTGAACATACGCAAGCATTTGCAGGATGGTCTGCCGCTGGTGCTGGACGGCGCCATGGGTACCCTGTTCGCAGCATTGCCCCGGCAGAGTGAAGCCGCCTGCGAAAGTGCCAATCTGGATGCACCGCAGCAGATTCTTGCCATTCACAAGGCCTATTTACAAGCCGGTGCCAACGCCATCCAGACCAACACCTTTTCCCTGAGCGCCGCCGTCTGTCAGGGCCGGGCAGAGGAAGCCCAACGTCTCTTGGCGGCGGGCTGCCAATTGGCAAAGGAAGCGGTCAGCGGCATGGATGCCGCCATTTTTGCCGATATCGGCCCTGCGCCGCTGGGCATGAGGGTAACCCCTGCTCAGGCCTTTATCCAGCAGATGGACTGGTTTTTACAGGAGGGGCTCACCTGTTTCCTGCTGGAAACCCTCCCCTCTGATGAAGGCATTGCGGAAGCTGCCGCCCATTTGAAGGCGCAGTGTCCCGAAGCTTTCCTGCTGGTATCCTATGCTGTGCGCCCGGAAGGCTTCACCCGGGAGGGTATTTCCGGCAAAGGGCTGCTGGAACGCACCGCCGCACTGCCTCCGGTGGATGCAGTGGGCCTCAACTGCGTTTCCGGCCCGCACCATATGCTGTCCCTGCTGAAGGGCGTGAATCTCAACGGCAAGTACCTGTCCGTGATGCCCAACGCCGGCTATCCCACCGTGGTGGGACGGCGCACCGTCTATCAGGGCACACCGGAGTACTTTGCCGAGCGCATGGTGCAACTCCGTACCGCAGGTGCGTCCATTCTGGGCGGCTGCTGCGGCACCACGCCGGAACATATTGCAGCCACGGCAAAAGCTTTGCAGGAAATGCCTGCCATGGCTGTGACCGAGATGGATGCGCAAAAGCCCGAAAACCAGCCTGCCAGCCATCCCAACCCCATCTGGGACAAGCTGGAAGCCGGACAGCGGATTATCGCCGTGGAGCTGGATCCTCCTGCCGACGACCGCATCGATCCCTTCCTCAGCGACGTACAGACCCTGATGGATGCCCATGTGGATGCCATCACCATCGCCGACTGCCCCATTGCCCGGCCCCGGGCGGACAGCAGCCTCCTTGCCTGCAAGCTGAAGCGGGAGCTGGGCATGGCGGTGCTGCCCCACATGACCTGCCGGGATCGCAACCTGAACGCCACCAAGGCGCTGCTGTTGGGCCTTGCCATGGAGGGCGTGCGGAATGTGCTCATCGTCACCGGCGACCCGGTGCCCACCGAGGAACGCTCCGCTGTCAAAAGCGTGTTCAACTTCAACTCCCGCAAGCTGGCCGCCTATATCACCGAGCTGAACAGCCAGCTGGCGCATCCCTTCCGCATCTTTGCTGCCCTCAACCTGAATGCGGTCAATTTCCGGGTGCAGCTGGATCTGGCAAAGGAAAAGGAAGCCTGCGGTGTATCCGGCTTTCTGACCCAGCCGGTGCTGTCCAAAGAAGCGCTGGAAAACCTGAAACTGGCCCGTCAAGAGCTGAAAGGCAAGATTCTGGGCGGGGTATTCCCCATCGTCAGCTATCGGAACGCCTGTTTCCTGAACAATGAAATCGCCGGGATGCGGGTCGCCCCGGAAATCGCCGAAAGGTACAAGGGCCTGGAACGGGATGAGGCCGAAAAGCTGGCTGCAAGGATTTCCGTGCAGATTGCCAGGGAGATCGAGTCCTATACCGATGGATGGTATCTGATGACGCCGTTCAGACGGGTGGGGTTGATTCGGGAGATTGTGGAGACATTAAAAAACTAAGAAACGAATGAACCACCAGGGCATATGCTCGGGCGGTTCATTCGTTTCTTATTGATTTCCTTTTTCAATACAATAACACACTTCACCATGGGGTTCCATCCCCGCTTTGGTGAACCGAAGCACCGTATCCGTCCTGTACATACTGGACTTTTCCAGCACTCGCCCGGATTTGATGTTTTCTGCCCGGTGATAGGCTTCCAGCTTGGTAAAGCCCGTCTGCCCAAAGGCGAAATCAATCACCGCTGACAGCGCCTCATTGGCATAGCCTCTGCCCCACCGACTTTGACCGATGCAGTATTCAATCTCTGTCGTCGCTTCCTCGCTATACACCTGGCAAAACGCAATCTGACCGATACACGCATCCGTCTCCTTTTCGACAATGGCCCAACGGTAAAAATCCTGCTGAGCGTATTGGCTGATCCATCCCTCCAGCAGCACAGTTACCTCGCCAATGGTTGAATACACAGGCTCGCCATACTCGTGTTGGATGGCTGGGTCGGCTATCCAGTTTTCCAGCATACTGACGCCATCCATTGGCTCAAAGGGACGCAACAGCAACCGGGCCGTATGGATGGGTCTCGTTCCGCAATGCCTCATCCCATCACACCTCATACCCGCTGTTGATATCAAAGGGCGCAATCAGCAGCTTCGCCAGCGCCTTGTAATGGTTTTCCATCAGCCAGCCGTTGGCCTTGCCACAGTTTTCAATGGTATCAAACTGCCACAGGGCGAAAAACTTGACACACTTCACAATCCTGGTCAGTTCCCGGGGCGGCTGACCAAGCTCCACCCCATCGAAGGTGTAAAAGCGCTTAAAGACAATCAGGTTCGTGCAACCGGGACAAGAAGCCATTTCCGGCTTCAGGGCTGCCAGCAAATTTTCAAAAGCATCCAGTTGATCGGGTTTCACCTGAAAGAGCAAATGTTCCACAAACGACTTTGCCATCGAAAATTCCTCCCCGATGATCAGACTTCCACAGGAATATGTTCAAAGGTAAGGCTGCCCGCACCTGCTTCAATGATCAGGTAGGAAGCGCCTTCCAGCCCCGAAGCTGAAACGGAAACCACATTCCCCTTCACAAAATTCTGATGGGAATGACCAATCACCACCAGATCATATTGCGTAACGCTCTCGCTTTCGCAAGCCCGGTCAAACACACCGTTTTGAAGAGATGACAACGGATGAAACGGGTAGGCTGCATCAACATCCGAAAACAGGAAATGGGAAAAATGAATTTTGTATTCACAACATTCTTTTTCACAGAACAACGGCATCTGTCTGATGAACCGCATCTGGTCGCCGTTCAGTTTCTTTCTTGTTTCGTCATAATAGCTCCGCAAATACTCCACATCGGGATCAATATCAACCCCCTGCTCCATATACAGTTCACAATTGCCCTTCAGACAAACGATCCCGCTGGCCTTCAACAGTTCCAGACATTCCACTTCTTCGTTTCCACGTTGAAAAATATCCCCCAGAAAGACTGTCAAATCCACATTTTGCGCTTTGATCTGCTCAAGAACCGCCCGTAATGCTTTCAGGTTTCCGTGAATATCGGAAAATGCTGCAATCTTCATAATGACCTGCCTGTATTTTCATCGATAATACAAGCAACAGCAAGCCAACCTCTGTTTGACTTGCTGTTGCTTGCTGATTGGGCCGTTGTGCCGGTTTCCCTATCTTACAGCGTCGCCGCCATAACCGCCTTGATGGTATGCATCCGGTTTTCCGCCTCATCAAACACAATGGACTGCTCGGATTCAAACACTTCGTCAGTCACTTCCATGCAGTCGATACCGAATTTCTGGTAGATTTCCTTGCCGATGGTGGTGTTCAGGTCGTGGAAAGCCGGCAGACAGTGCATAAAGCGGCACTGAGGGCCTGCGTTGTCCATCAGCTGTTTGGTGATGCGGTAGGGCGTCAGTTCCTTGATGCGCTCCTCCCAGACGGAATCCGGTTCGCCCATGGAAACCCACACATCGGTGTAGAGCACATCTGCGCCCTTGGTGGCAGCCATAGGATCCTCAATGAATTCCAGCGTTGCGCCGGTTTCCGCAGCGATCTGCTGGCACTGGGCCACCAATTCAGCATCGGGGAAATACTTGGCGGGGGCGCAGGCCACAAAATGCATCCCCATCTTGGCGCAGCCCACCATCAGGGAGTTGCCCATGTTGTAGCGGGCATCGCCCATGTAGACCAGCTTGCGGCCCTTCAGGCTGCCAAAATGCTCCTGAATGGTCAGGAAATCGGCAAGGATCTGGGTGGGATGGAACTCGTTGGTCAGGCCGTTCCAGACAGGCACACCGGCATACTTGGCCAGCGCTTCCACCCGCTCCTGTTCAAAGCCGCGGTACTCGATACCGTCATACATCCGACCCAGCACCCGGGCTGTATCGGCGATGGATTCCTTTTTGCCAATCTGGCTGCCGGAGGGATCCAGATAGGTGGGGTGCATTCCCAGATCCGCAGCCGCCACCTCAAAGGCGCAGCGGGTGCGGGTGGAAGTCTTTTCAAAGATCAGCGCAATGCTCTTGCCCTTGCACATCCGGTGGGGAATGCCCGCTTTCTTTTGCTTTTTCAGTTCATAGGCCATATCGATCAGGCCCTGAATTTCTTCAGGGGTGAAATCCAACAATTTCAAAAAGCTCTTGCCTTTCAGATTCATGAAAAATGCCTCCTTATGCTTCACATACTTCTTTGATGGCAGTGATGGCCCGCTTGAGCACATCCATGGGGATGTTCAGGGCAGGCAGCAGGCGCAGCTTATCCTTGGCGGTAAGGCACAGAACGCCTTTTTCCAGCAAAGCCCGCACCAGCTCGCCGGCAGGCTTTTCTGTCTTGATGCCCACCATCAGGCCCATCCCAGTGATACCGGTGATGCCCTTGGCGCCTTCCAGTTGCTGACGGATGTACTCGCCCTTCTTTTGTACCTCCGCCAGCAAGGCATCGTCAATACGCTGCAAAATGTTCAGTGCACCGGCGCAGCACACCGGGTTGCCGCCGAAGGTGGAGCCGTGGTCACCAAAGCCCAGCACATTCTGAACCTTCTCGCCCAGCAACGCCGCACCCAGCGGCAGACCGCCGCCCAAACCCTTGGCGGTGGAAACCGCATCGGGCTGTACACCATAGTTCATGTAAGCGTACAGCTGACCGGTACGGCCATTGCCGGTCTGCACCTCATCCACCATGAACAGAATATCCTGCTCCTGACAGAAAGCCGCCAGGCCCTTGACAAAATCGGGTTCCATGGCGATCACGCCGCCTTCGCCCTGCACGCATTCAATCAGAATACCGGCAGCCTTGTTTTCCATGGCCAGCTGTTTGATGCCTTCCAGATCGCCCGCATTCCCATGAACAAAGCCGGGGGTCAGGGGCTGGAACAACTCATGATAGTGCTCCTGACCGGTGGCAGACAGGGTGGTAAGGGTGCGGCCATGGAAGCTGTTTTTCAGGGTGACGATGGTGCTGTATTCCGGGCCTTTTTTGTCGACAGCGTACTTGCGGGCCACCTTGATCAGGCACTCGTTGGCCTCTGCGCCGGAATTGGCGAAGAACACCTTCTTCATGCCGGTGCGGCTGCACAGTTCCTGCGCCAGCAAAGCGCAGGGTTCGGTGTAGTACAGGTTGGACATATGCTGCACCTTGGCAAGCTGGGCTGTCACAGCCGCCACCCATGCATCATCGGCAATACCGAAGCCGGTCACGCCGATGCCGGTGCCCATATCGATGTATTCCTTGCCGTTTTCATCATAGACCAGCGAACCCTTGCCGGAAACGATCTCCACCGGGAAACGGTTGTAGGTTCCGGCTACATACTGCTGGTCAATCTGCTTGAGCTGGCTCATGCGTTTTCCTCCCCCATCACCATGGTACCGGCGCCCTCGTCGGTCAAAATCTCCATCAGGATGGAGTGGGGCACCCGTCCGTCCATGATAACCACATTCTTCACGCCTTTGTGGATGGCCTCGATGCAGCAATTCACCTTGGGAATCATGCCGCCGTTGATGACGCCTTCCTCAAAGAGCTTCTCTGCCTCGCTGATGGTCACATTGGGAATCAGGGTGGTGGGATCATCCTTATCCCGCAGGATACCGGCCACATCGGTCATCATGATGAGGCGTTCCGCATTCAGCGCACCGGCGATGTAAGCGGCGGCGGTGTCGCCGTTGATGTTGTAGGCATTACCCTGGCGGTCGCAGCCGATGGTGGAGACCACGGGAATGTAGCCCTTCTCCAACAGATCCATCACAGGGCGGATGTGCACCTTGGTGATATCGCCCACATAACCCAGCCGTTCATCCTTGGGCTTGGACTCAATCAGCCGTCCATCCATGCCGGAAATACCCATGGCCTTGCCGCCCTTCATTTCCAGCAGGTTCACCAAAGTTTTGTTCACCTTGCCTGCCAGCACCATCTGGACGATATCCATGGTTTCCTTGTCAGTCACACGGAGGCCATCCACAAATTCGGGCTTCTTGCCCAGCACCTTCATCAGGTCGCTGATCTCCGGGCCGCCGCCGTGCACCAAAACAATCTTGACGCCGATGAGCCACAGAAGAACAATGTCCTCCATCACCTGCTGCTTTAATTGCTCATTGATCATGGCGTTGCCGCCGTACTTGACCACAACGATCTTGTTGTTGTACCGCTTGATGTAAGGCAGCGCCGCGGTGAGCACTTCCGCCCGCTGGGCGTTGGTAAATTCGCAATGAATCATATTGGTATCCTCCCATCAGGTGCGGTAATCGCCGTTGATCTTTACGTAGTCATAGGTCAGGTCGCAGCCCCAGGCAGTGGCGGCGCAATCGCCGTCGCCAAGGGAGACCAGAATCTCGATTTCCTTCTCCAACAGGATTTCCTTGGCGATTTCCTCGGAGAAGTCGATGCCTGCGCCATCCTTGCAGACGGGAATCTCACCCTTTAACGAGCGGAAGGCCACATCCACCTTGGTCACATCCACCTCTGCGCCGCTGTAGCCGATAGCGCACAGGATGCGGCCCCAGTTGGCATCTGCGCCAAACATGGCAGCCTTGACCAGGCTGGAACAGATGACGCTCTTGGCAGCGGTGCGGGCAACCTCCATGCTGTCAGCACCAGTTACTTTGCACTCGATCAGGCGGGTAGCGCCCTCGCCGTCGCCGGCGATCATGCGGCACAGGTGCATGGTGATGGTATTCAGCGCCTTCATGAAAATGGCGAAGTCCTCGCCCTCTTCGGTGATCTCCGCATTGCCAGCCAAACCGTTGGCCAGCAGGGTGACCATATCGTTGGTGGAGGTATCCCCGTCCACGCTGGTCATGTTGAAAGTATCCTGCACATCGCAGCGCAGGGCCTTCTGGATCATCGCAGCAGAAATGGCAGCATCGGTGGTGATGAACACCAGCATGGTGGCCATGTTAGGATGGATCATACCGCTGCCCTTGGCCATGCCGCCCATACGGCACACCTTGCCGCCCAGTTCAAACTCTACCGCCACCTGCTTGTCGATGGTATCAGTGGTCATGATGGCCTTGGCGGCTGCATCTGCGCCTTCTGCGGACAGGCCTGCTGCCAGCTGGGGCAGTCCCGCAGCGATGGGTTCCACATTCAGCCGCTGACCGATCACGCCGGTGGAAGCCACCACCACATCATCGGCGGCAATGCCCAGCTGGTTGGCGGTGAGCTGGCTCATTTTCTCAGCAATTTCGATACCGTCGGCATTGCAGGTGTTGGCGTTGCCGCTGTTGCAAATCACAGCCTGCGCCTTGCCATTGGCAAGATGGGCCTTGGTCACCAAAAGAGGCGCACCCTTGACCAGATTGGTGGTATAGATAGCGGCTGCGTTGGCGGGAATTTCGCTGTATACCAGCGCCAGATCAGCCTTGGTGGTGTTCTTACGGATGCCGCAATGGATGCCGTTCGCGGTAAAACCCTGTGCGGCGCAAACGCCGCCGTTGATCAACTGCATATTCTTCTTCCTCCGTTACACATTGAGGCCAGTGGTTTCGTCAAGGCCCAGCATGATGTTCATATTCTGAATGGCGGCGCCGGATGCGCCCTTGCCCAGATTGTCGAACCGGGCGACCAGCAGGATGCGGTCCTCATTGCCGCAAACGGTGATCTGCATATCGTCCCGTCCGCTGAGGGCATTCGCTGACAGGAAGCCGCTTTCATCGGCAGCTTCTTCATAATGCACCATGGCGGTGTGGTAGCAGTTCTTGTACAGCTGCTTCACATCCTCGGGGATGCCCTTCAGATCCTTGGCAAACAGGGGCACCACCACTTCCATGCCGCTGTAGTAGTCCGCTACAATGGGGCAGAATACCGGCGTGGTGGCCAGGCCGCACAGTTTGACCATCTCTTTCAGGTGCTTGTGCTGCTGGGTGAGGCCATACTGCCGGGGGGCATCCAGCAGGGGATTGCGGCCCTCGGATTCATAATCAGCAATCATGCCCTTGCCGCCGCCGGAATAGCCGGTGAGCGAAAAACTCTGCAAGCCCAGATCGGCTGCAATCAAACCTTCCCGTACCAGCGGCTCCACCAGCGCCACAAAGCCGCTGGCATGGCAGCCGGGGTTGGCCACCCGCTTGGCGGTTCGCAGAGCTTCCCGCTTGCCGGGCAATTCTGCAAAGCCGTACACCCAGCCATCCGCCGTGCGGTGTGCCGTGGAAGTGTCGATAATGGCTGTTTTGCTGCCCTCTGCCAGCGCTACCGCCTGCACCGCCGCTGCATCCGGCAGGCACAGGAACGCAATATCCGCTGCGTGCAGGGCTTCTTTTCGGGCGTTATCATCCTTGCGAACCTCATCGGGCAGAATGATCAGCTGAAGATCGCTGCGGGATTGCAAACGCTCGTGAATGCGCAGCCCTGTGGTGCCTGCGCTGCCGTCGATAAATACCTTGGTCATGGCTGAATGCTCCTTTTTGCAAAACAGCCCCCGGCGATTCGACCTGCGAAACGCCGGAGGGCTGTATGTTTTTTGTACTTGGCAGCTTACTTGCCGTCCACGATGGCCTGAACCTTGATGGGCAGACCGAACAGGTTGATGAAGCCTTCCGCATCCTTCTGGTTGTAATCGCTCTCGCCGAAGGTAGCGATCTCTTCGCTGTAGAGGGTGTAGGGGCTCCACACGCCAGCGTTGATCATGTTGCCCTTGTACAGCTTCAGGCGAACCTTACCGGTCACCCGCTCCTGGGTCTTATCCACAAAGGCGCTGAGAGCCTCCCGCAGGGGGGTGTACCACTGGCCGTTGTAAACCAGATCGGCAAAGGTGATGGACAGCTTCTGCTTCTCGTGCAGGGTCAGCTTATCCAGGCAGATGCTCTCCAGCACGGAGTGAGCCTTGTAGAGGATGGTTCCGCCGGGCGTCTCGTACACGCCGCGGCACTTCATGCCCACGAGGCGGTTTTCCACGATATCCAACAGGCCGATGCCGTTGGTGCCGCCGATCTGGTTCAGCTTGAGGATGATTTCCTTGGCGGAGAGCTTCTCATCGTTCAGGGCAACGGGGATACCCTGCTCGAAATCGATGGTGATATAGGTGGGAGCGTCGGGAGCCTGAATGGGAGAAACGCCCATCTCCAGGAAACCGGGCTTCTCATACTGGGGCTCGTTGCCGGTATCTTCCAGATCCAGACCTTCGTGGGACAGGTGCCACAGGTTCTTGTCCTTGGAATAGTTGGTTTCCCGGTTGATCTTCAGGGGAATGTTGTGAGCCTCGGCATAGTCGATCTCTTCTTCACGGGACTTGATATCCCACTCACGCCAGGGAGCGATGATGGGCATATTGGGGGCAAAATGCTTGATGGCCAGTTCAAAACGCACCTGGTCGTTGCCCTTGCCGGTGCAGCCGTGAGCGATGGCATCAGCGCCTTCCTTGATAGCCACTTCCACCAGACCCTTGGCGATGCAGGGACGGGCATGACTGGTGCCCAGCAGGTATTCTTCGTAGATAGCGCCGGCCTTCATGGTGGGAATGATGAAATCATCCACATATTCGTCGGTCAAATCCAGCACATACAGCTTGGAAGCGCCGGTCTTGATAGCCTTCTCTTCCAGACCTTCCAGCTCGTCAGCCTGGCCTACATTGCCAGCCACGGCGATGACTTCACAATTATTGTAGTTCTCCTTGAGCCACGGAATGATGATGGACGTATCCAGACCGCCGGAGTAAGCGAGTACAACTTTCTTGATCTGATCCTTATTCATGAGGACGCCTCCCGAAAAGTGTTAGTAATCTTTGGAACGCGCATAATTATACATCCATCCCTATGGGTTGTCAATGGGTTTTGAAAAGAATTTTTGTTTTTTCTTTTCTTGTTTTCAGCTTGTTTTTCGCAATCCACCAAGCAGGAGGAATCTTCGCATCCAGATGCTTTTATGCAAAACGACTGTATATTGCATTTGAAAATATGCATACCTGGATGATTCGACAAATTGCGCCCGTTATGTGCAAAACGTTACCATACACAATTGACAGGACTTTCCCCTTACAGTATAATGCAGGCAATCCGGCAATACGGCTGCTGATTATGCAGCTTTCATGCAGCCCGCTATCGCCGCCACAACAGAACCAACCCAGGAGGAATCCACCCATGCGCAAAGTAATCTGCCTGATAACGGCCCTGCTTCTGATGGTAATAACCGTTATTTCCCTTGCCACTGAAAAGGAAATCGTCATTCCTGCCACCATCGATACCCTTTCCTTCGATATTCCCAATAACGAAGCCATGCAGTTCGTCAGCCAGATCAAAGTGGGCTGGAACCTGGGCAATACTTTCGATGCCCACCGAGACGACAACGTAGGAGATGAGATGACCATCGAAAAATACTGGTGCGGCATCTATACCACCCCGGAAATGATTCAGGCCTTGAAGGATGCCGGGTTCAACGCTGTGCGCATTCCCGTATCCTGGCACAACCATGTTTCCGGTGAGGATTTCACCATCAGCACACAGTGGCTGAACCGGGTACAGGAAGTGGTGGATTATGCCATTGACCGGGATATGTTTGTCATTCTTAATGCCCACCACGATACCCACGTGGACTACTTCTACCCCGACAGCGAGCATTTTGAGCAGTCCTGCCGCTACATCACTTCCATCTGGCAGCAGATTGCCGAGCGTTTCAAGGATTACGACAACAAGCTGATTTTTGAATCCATTAACGAGCCCCGTCTGGTGGGCACCGGTGTGGAATGGAATTTCAACGCCGCCAATGATCTTTGCAAGGATGCCGCCGACTGCCTGAATCGCCATAATCAATCCTTTGTGAATACCGTGCGTGCCACCGGCGGCAACAACGCAGACCGTTTCCTGATGGTGCCCGGCTATTCCGCTTCCCCCAACGGCTGCACTACCGATCTGTTCACTCTGCCCACCGATACTGTGGAAAACCGCATGATCGTTTCCGTCCACGCCTACACGCCCTACAACTTCGCTCTGCAAATGCCCGGCATCAAAAATTTCGACGCAGAAGCCCAGACCCAGTTCAGCGAGATTTGCAGCTTTATGAACCTTTTGCACAGCCGCTATGTGAGCAAGGGCATCCCGGTAATCATCGGCGAATTCGGCGCTCTGAGCAAGGACAATCTGCAATCCCGGGTAGACTTTACCGCCTACTATGTAGCTAACGCCGCCGCCCGCGGCATTCCCTGCTTCTGGTGGGACAACCATTGTTTCTCCGGTAGCGGCGAACGTTTTGGGTTGCTGAACCGTGCCGAGTGCACCTTCCCCTATCCCGAAATCGTGGAAGCACTGATGATGCACAGCGGCATAACGCTGTCTGCTGAATAAGCGCAATCATCTGTACAAAAAGACACCGTTTGCAGTTTCAATCCTGCAAACGGTGTCTTTTTGTTTGCTCAGCAATCCTTCCCAGTGGTTTACCCAAGGAATTCCTCCCGAATCTGCACACCGCAGCCTTCCGCAATGGCACGAATCTCGTCATCCTTGATCAGCTGCCTGGGGCCGCCTGCATTCATGACCAGTACACGAACCTGAGCCGCTTTTTCCACGGTGTGCATCAGGCCAAAGGCGGTATCAAAATCCGGGCCGGAAGCAAACAGGCCGTGATGCGCCCAGACCACCGAATCGTATTCCTTCATTTTTTCGCAGCTGGCCCATGCCAGATCAATGCTGCCGGGCACCATGCAGCCCACCACGCCCACACCGCCGGGGAACACCATGGGCGCTTCGGTTTCGCTTTGCCACAGGGCACGGGAGATGGCCTTGTCTGTCAATTCCTCCAGAAAGGTCAGCGCCACGATATGCGCCGGATGGGCGTGATACATCACCCGGCAGGCGCCGCCGGTGGCTTCCTTGCGGGCGCTGTGATTGATCATGTGAGGGGCCAGTTCGCTGGTGGGTCTGCCGCCGCCGGAAAGGCCCCAACGCAAGCGGTAGCTGTCGCCGGCTTCATTCAGTTCCACAAGGCACAGGCAATCTTCCGGATTCAGGGGCACATTGCGGAAAAACTTGCCGCTGCCCGTTGCCAGAAACCATTCACCGCCCAAATTGGCTGCCTTGATGCCCAGCGGTACCCAGTCCCCGGGCAGCCGGGTGAGACAATGCCGTGCTTCCTCAATCTCCTCCTGAGTAAGCCGGTAGGTCACATTGCCGCCATTTCGCTCATGCCAGCCCTGCAGCCAGCCATCCTCACACAGACGAACCATCCCTTGCACAAAGGCGCATTCCATCATCTTCATGGCGTTTCCTCCTTGGTATGCCGCTGCATTACAGCCCATAAATGGCTGTGAATTTATCCTCCAGATAATCCAGATAGTAATTCACATTCAGACTTTCGCCAGTGATGTGACGAATCCACTCATCCGGCGTCATGATGGAGGCGCAGTTGAACACATGGGTCTTCAGCCATTCCAGCACCTGGCTCAGATCGCCCTCCTTCACCTGACCGAACACATCGATATCCTGCTGCATACGGCGCAGAATCTGTGCACCATAGGCATTGCCCAGCGCATAGGAGGGGAAGTAGCCCATGCTCATGGTCCAGTGCACATCCTGCAGGCAGCCCTCGCTGTCGCTGGGCACATCCACGCCAAGGTACTCCTTATACTTGCGATTCCACATTTCCGGTACCTGCTCCACGGTGATGTCGCCGTTCATCATGGCCTTTTCCAGTTCATAGCGCACCATGATGTGCAGGCAGTAGGACAGCTCATCCGATTCGATGCGGATCAGGCTGGGCCGGGCAATATTGACCGCCTCGTACAGTTCCCGTTCGCTCACATCGCTGAAGGTATCGCCGCTGAGCTCCTGAAGCTTGGGATACACCGCATGGATAAAGGCTTCGCTGCGCCCGATGATATTCTCATAGAAGCGGGAAATGGTCTCGTGCATGGCGTTGGACATCCCGTTGTCCACGTGCTTGCGATGGAACTCCTCCGGCTCATACTGCATAAACAGGGCATGGCCGCCCTCGTGCAGGGTGGAGAAAATATTGGAAATAAAGTTTTCCTCGAAATAGTGGGTGGTGACGCGCACATCCTTGGGGCCGAAATTGGTAGTGAAGGGGTGCTCCGTGGTCATCAGCACCAACGCAGACTTACGCAGGCCCTGCATTTCCAGCAGATAGCGGGAGAAAGCCTCCTGCTGGGGAATGGGACAGGGGCGGGTCAGGAAGTCCTCCCGGAGGGCCTTTCCGTTTTCAGCAATGCGTTTCAGCAGCGGCACAATGCGCTCCTTCAATGCAGCAAAGAAAGCATCCAGCTGGGCTTCGCTGGCTCCCTTCTCATTATCATCCAGGCAAGCCTGATAGTAGCTGTCGTACTTACGGTCCCGCAGGTCAATGGCTTTGCGGGTGTAGGAAATCACATCGCCAAGGCTGGGCGAAAACGCAGCGAAATTATTGTTCTTCTTTGCCTTGAGCCATGCGCCGTACGCCTTGTTGAAAGCCATATCCATTTCATAGGAGAATTCAGCAGTCAGGTTCTTGCTCTTTTCATAGTGCTCATACAGCCGTTCCACCAGTTTCTTTTCCAGCGGTTCCAGTCCCTCGCTGTCCTCGTTGAGTTCACACACCAGCGTTTGATAGGTCTCGGAATGGGTCAGCTCATGGATGTGCTTGCCAAGGATGGCCATATCCTCGCCAGCCTGTTCCAGCCCCTCCTCCGGGGCGCAGCATTCCATATCAAAATTCATCTTGCCCACAGCACGGCCATAGGCTTCCACCTCAGAGAGAATTTCAAAGAGCTTTGCCAGCTTTTCCTGATTGGTCATGGTTTGATCTCCTTTTGATTCGATTGGATGCGCCGGGCGCAAAAATTCCCTGCATCCAATATAGGGGATGCAGGGTGGATTGTCAAGTTGGCACAGGGACATTCCCTCTGTGTTATCCCATCCGTTCCTTTTCTGACAGTATCTCCTCCAGCGCAGCCGGCTCAAACTCCTTCAAAGCAGGATGATCGGTCAAAGCACGCATGATACGCCAGCCGTCCCGGTTGCGCTCTGCATTCTCCGGGATGGGATAGAACCCGAAATCCAGATAAAGTTTGCAGGCCAGCCAGGTGTTGGTCTGTGTGGGGATCACTGCCCGGGAATGACCCAGCGAGCGCATCAGCCGCAGGGTATGGGCAATCAGGGGTCTGGCCAGCCCCTTGCCCTGATCCTCCCGGCGCACAGCCACCCAATGCAGCCAGCCTGCCCCGGATTGATCCCGACCGAAGATGTCAAAATAGGCGGTTGCCGTCGCTACCTTTTCCCCCGCCTCATTTTCAATGAATACCATCCGCTCCGGCAATTCCGCCTCATTCCAGCCAAAATAACGGGCCCACACATCCAGACCGTGGCTGTGTCCCATCAGTTCCTTGGCAGAATGCTCGATGGCAATCCAGCTGTCCCGATCGCCGTGGCGGTACATCACAAAGCGGTATCCTGCGGGCAATTCATATTTAGGCAGATCGTCCAGACGATCCCGCTTGAGCAGCAATTCATAATAGCGGATGCGGCTCTCGTGATTATCAAGCTCAAACGGCAACGATACCAACGCTTTCATGGACGACTCCTTTCTGCCCTGCGGGATGGCACAGGCGGGTGTAACAATTCATGTACGCAATTCAACAAACATCTGATATAGCATAACCATAGCACAAATTGGTCAATAATACGAGTGATTTTCTGGAAAAGAAACTGACCAAAAAAGCCGCATGCCACGGCAAGCGGTTGTAGACCATCAAAGATAGCAGCGGCACGTGGTGCTACTAAAACCCACAAGAAGGCTTCTTTGGGCTTCAGCACTATGAAGCGCTTTACGTTACTTTCATACTCCATTCACACTCTCGCTGGTTTTGGAACTCTAGCACAGTAAAGGATTCCTGTCACAATCGAAGCGGATTTTTCGCATACCAAAACTGCCCGGAGGCAGATAAGTGCTTCCAAAAAATATTTCAAAAGAGATACAAAAGCCGTTTTTCCTTGACAATATATATATATATTTATATATAATTTCATATGTCGTTTACACAAAATACCATTCCTTCATATCCCTGCATATCATCTATTCAGAAAAGAGGTAAAACAGATGTCAATGAAATTTAGAATTATATTAGCTTGCCTTCTCACTCTGGTGCTACTGCCAAGCCTATCTCTTGCAGCAGGTGAAGTAGCAGAAGTCGGTGGGGTAAAATATGCTACCTTCGGTGAGGCTGTCAATGCTGCCATTGCTGGCTCCGATAAAACAATTACCGTTATTGGAGAAGTGGGCAACTACAGCTTTTCTAACAAGAATATGACCGGTATCACCGTTCAAGGTTCCGAAACCGGTAAGATCACCGGTACGCTGAACGTTACCGGCTCCACCACCACTTTCAAGGATGCCACATTCAAGAATTTGACTTTTGAAGGCGGCAACATTGTCTTTTCCACAGCCACCAAGAACTTTGAGAACTTCACCATTGACAACTGTGTTTTCAATGACCCAAGCAACACCGAAAGCAAACCAGCTATCCAGTTCCAGAAAGCCGCCGGTGTCTCCGTTGATGGTGTAAAGATTACCAATAACAAGATCAACAACTACACTGGTGCCGGAATCCTTCTCAATGGCGGCGGTGGAAGTGGCTGTACTGTTACCATCAGTGGTAACACAATTTCCAACGTGAACAGCAATGCCATTCAAGCCCTGAACATCGAAAATCTGATTATCAGCGATAACACCACCTCAAATACCGGTTCTGTATTCAATCTCTACGGCACCAAAAACGTCACTTTCAAGGGCAATGATGTTACGCTGAAATCCGACACTCAATACCTCGCCATCTATCTACCTGGCTTGGTTGAATTCGACAGTAGCAATACTGTGAAATACAACGGTAGTGCTCTCGAACCCTCTTCCAGCAATTTCTATCCCAGCGCTGATGGATGGGATGCAATCCGTATGGTAGCAGTATATGCCGAAAAAGATTCCAGTGGCAAGTACACATCAGGTCACTTTGCAGGACTGGAAAGCACTATTTCCGCCCAGTTGGCTGATGGTTTGGAGTATACCGGTGCTGATTACGATTGGGATATCTCTATTTCAGATCCCACTCCTACTCCCGTTGTTTCCACAATAACCCCCACTCCAGCTCCTGTTGTCTCCGCAATAACCCCCACCCCCACCGAGGAACCTTCTGCTCCCGTAACCGGAGATAACAACAATATCGAGTTACTGTATATCCTCATGGCGATCAGCCTACTTAGTATTCTTATCTTTGCAAAAAAGTGTACTGTTCACTAACAAATAGCGAACACATTCCCCGCCTGTTTTCCTTTTTGAGACAGGCGGGTTTCTTTTGGACAACAATTCTAATCCGAAATACGAATTGAGATGAATAACAAAAAACCTGCCCGAAGGCAGGCATACACAACTTACTCTCTTTATTACAGATCCAATTTCCGTACCGTATCCCGAATCACCAACTCGCCATCGGTCACCTGCAATCCCGTCCGTCCCGCTTCGCCGGACAGGCGGGCGATCATCATCCGCATGGCAACGCTGGCCATTTCCGGCACATTGGCGCTGTAGGTGGTAATCCCCTTATCGCACAGGCCGGGATAGATATAGTCATCAAAACCGACGATGGAAACATCCTCCGGCACCCGGATGCCCTTCTCCTGCAATTCCCGCACGGCCCTTGCCGCATGATAATCACAGTTGCACACATAGGCCGTAGGGCCATCTTCGGGGAATGCAATAGGCACATCCATGCCGGTTTCCAAATCCCGGTCATCCAGCACCCATTCCGGTCTGACAGAAAGGCCATGGCTCATCATGCTTTTGCAAAAGCCGAAATAGCGGTCAGCAATGCTGTCGGTTGCGCTTAGGGTGCCAACATAGCCAATCTTTCGGTGTCCGCATTCGTACAGATAATTGGTGAGTGCATACATACCGAAAAAGCCGTTGGAAATCACCGCATCAGCATCCAGATCATCCTCGTAAAAATCCAGATACAGCACCGGGCGGTTCCAGTTTTTGCGCAGAATGCTGGCATAGTGATTGGCTGGCTTGCCAATGATGATCACACCATCCGCCTTGTTTTCCGTTACCAGCTTTGGCATCTGCATTCTGTTCATATCGGTTTCCGTCAGCAACTCCAGCAGTACAAAGCAATCCCGCTTCATGGCCTGTGCCGTCAGTTCCTGATACAGCTTCCAATAGAATGCCTCGCTGGTGCCCACATAGCGTTCGCAGATCAGCACACCAATATTGAAGCCGCTCTTGTATTTGACCTGCCGAAGCACCTTGGGGGAGCGATAGCCCATCTCCTCTGCCGTGCGCTTGATGCGCTCCCGCAATTCCTCGCTGACGCCCTTCTGGCCTGCCAGCGCCTTGGAAACAGCCACCGTGCTAACCCCCAGCGCCTGTGCAATATCTGCCATCTTCACGTTTGCTTTCGCCATGATGCACTCCGTCCTGTTCATCAAATCATCCGTCCCCCCGGTTGCACAGAACCGGGGGAAGGAATGTTCAAACTGTTGGTTTCAAAGGATCTTCGCTTACCGGCGGCCAATCTCCGTATCGGTCTCCGTTACACGGCTGTGATCCTTGATATAGTCGATGATCTCATCCACATGGCCGAAAGCCAGACCCACGTAGCTGTCGGCAGCGCCGTAGTAGACGGCAATGCGGCCGGTCTCAGAGTCATGAATGGTGGCGCAGGGGAAGGTTACATTGGGCACAAAGCCACGCTCCTCATACCACTCTTCGGGGGTCAGCAGGAAGTTTTCGCAGCGGTACTTGACCCGGGAGGGCTCGTCGATATCCAGAATTGCGCCGCCAATGGAGTATACATAACCGTTGCAGGTACCGCTGACGCCATGGTACAAAAGCAACCAGCCCTCGCTGGTTTCAATGGGCGCAGCGCCGCCGCCGATCTTCAGGCTTTCCCACCACTCGCTGCCGCGGCTCATCACATGGCGGTGCTTGCCCCAATATACCAGATCCGGGCTTTCGCTGAGGAAAATATCACCAAAGGGGGTATGGCCGCTGTCGGAGGGGCGGGACATCATCACGAAATTGCCGTTGATCTTCCGGGGGAAGAGCACCGCATTGCGGTTGAAGGGCAGGAAGGGATTCTCCACCCGCACGAAGGACTTGAAGTCCTGGGTTTTGGCCATACCGATGGCAGCGCCATAGAAATCCTGGCACCAGATGATATAGTAGGTATCCTCCACCTTTACCAGACGGGGATCGTAGGCATAGTGGGGCATAAAGGGCTGACCGTTCTCATCCACAAAGGGGATCTTCTGCTGGTCGAACTCCCAGTGAATGGCATCCTTGCTGCGGCCAAGGTAGATATAGGGAATACCGTTGGTCTGCTCACCACGGAACACACCAATAAACGCATCGCCATAGGGCATCACGGCGCTGTTGAAGATACGGGCAACGCCAGGGATGGGATTGCGGTCGATGATAGGATTTTCAGTATAGCGCCAGAGGGGGCCGCCCAGAATCTTGCCCTGGGGCTTCTCCTGCCACGGTACATTGGGAACGGCGGGGGCCATGATTTGATACTTGGTCATCGCAAACTTACCTCTTTTCTGGTGATGGATGAAACAATCATCCGCAAGCTAAGCCCGGCAGCTGCACAACCCATAACCCGACCCCGGAAAGTACCGGTTAGGTATCGGCTTTGCGTGTTGTTAATTGCCGTTTAACTTTATTTAATCACAGTATAGCTTATTTCACCAGTAATTGCAAGCAGATACGCAGGATTTTTCGCAAAAGTCTTACAATCCGGCAGCATTTGTTTTCTGCTGCAAGCCCAAAAAGTCCAGAATCGCCGGATGGATGATCACAGGCGATGGTTTTCTTTGAAGTAAATCCATCAGTTCACTCCGGTTAACCCAACGATAATCCACCGTCTCTCCCGGCTGCAAGCGAACGCTGTCCTTATAACAGTCCACCCGCGCCAAAAAGCCTCTGTACAGCCTGCCATCGCCTGCTTCCTGATACAACGGCTGCACCTGCTTGCAGTGAATCCCGGTCTCCTCCCGCAATTCCCGTACAGCGGCTGCTTGTGCCGTCTCGCCCGCCATCACACTGCCGCTGGCGCTGGCCTCGAACAGTCCCGGATGCGTTCGTTTGCTTGGGTGGCGTTTCATCAACAGGATGGAACCATCCGTGTGCACGCACAGCACCCCTGCGATCATGCGGTAACATCCCTCGGGAATCGCATCGCCCCTGACGATCACCTGTCCCGTAGGCTGACCATCCCGATCATACAAATCACAGTATTCCATCATAACTTCCTCAACATAAGCACTGGAGCGAACCCTCTCATCGAAAGTCCGCTCCATGTGATTTCAGAATTGATTTGCAGCGACGATCAGCGCTTGCTGTACATTCTCTCGTAATAGGTTTGGTATTCGCCAGCCAGGATGTGTTCCCACCACTCCCGGTTATCCAGATACCACTGGATAGTGCGGCGGATGCCTTCATCAAAGGTGGTCTTCGGCAGCCAGCCCAGCTCCCCGGAAATCTTGGTGGGGTCAATGGCATAGCGGCGGTCGTGGCCGGGGCGATCCGTCACATAGGTGATCAGGTCCTCGGACTTGCCCAGTTCCCGCACAATGGTCTTGACCACTTCCAGATTGGTGCGCTCATTGTGACCGCCCACGTTGTAGATCTGGCCTTCCCGGCCCTTGCGCATCACCAGATCGATGGCGGCGCAATGATCCTCCACATACAGCCAGTCCCGGACATTCTCACCGGTGCCGTACACAGGCAGGGGCTTATCGTTGAGAGCATTGGCAATCATCAGGGGAATCAACTTCTCCGGATGATGATAGGGGCCGTAGTTGTTGGAGCAGCGGGTGATGCTCACCGGCAGCTTGAAGGTGCGGGCATAGGCCAGCACCAACAGATCGGCGCCTGCCTTGCTGGCGGAATAGGGAGAGGAAGTGTGCAGCGGGGTTTCCTCGGTGAAGAACAGATCGGGTCGGTCAAGCGGCAAATCGCCGTACACCTCATCGGTGCTTACCTGATGATAGCGCTTCACGCCATGGCGGCGGCTGGCATCCAGCAGAATCTGGGTACCCAGCACATTGGTGCGCACAAAGATACCGGGATCCTCCACGCAGCGGTCCACATGGCTTTCCGCAGCAAAGTTGACCACGATATCGGGTTTTTCCTCGCTGAAAAGCTGCTCTACGCATTCCAGATCCGCAATATCACCCTTGACAAAGCGGAAATTTTCCTGCTTGAGGGCTTCCTCCAGGGTTTCCATGTTGCCCGCATAGGTCAGCTTGTCCAGGCAAACGATCCGATCCTCGGGATGATTCTTCAGCTGATAATAGATAAAGTTGCCGCCGATAAAGCCGGCGCCGCCGGTTACCAGAATGGTCATAGGGGGTGTCCTCCTTCTCTCAGGATTCATAGGAATCGTAGATGATCTTGCCTTCTGCCACAGTGCGCAGATGCTCGCCATAGGGGCTCTTGCCGTAGCGGGAAGCCGCTTCCAGCAGCTTTTCCTTGCTGATCCAGCCCATATTGTAGGCGATCTCTTCCAGCGCAGCAATCTTCACGCTCTGACGCTTCTCGATCAGCTGCACGAAATTGGCTGCATCAATCAGGCTGTCCATGGTGCCAGTATCCAGCCACGCAAAGCCACGGCCCATTACCTTGGCGCACAGGGAGCCATCCTGCAGATACAGGTCGTTCAGGGTGGTGATCTCCAACTCGCCACGGGCGCTGGGCTTGACCTGCTTGGCCAGTTCGCACACCCGCTCATCATAGAAATACAGGCCGGTGATGGCATAATTGCTCTTGGGCTTAGCAGGCTTTTCCTCCACGGAAAGCACCTTGCCGTCCTCGTCGAATTCCACGATGCCAAAACGCTCCGGGTCGTTCACATAGTAGCCGAAAATGGTGGCCTTGCCGTTCTCCGCATTGCGCACCGCTTCCCGGAGCATCCCGGAAAAGCCGTTGCCGTAGAAGATGTTATCACCCAGCACCATGGCGCAGGGCTCGCCGCCGATGAATTCCTCACCGATCAGAAAGGCCTGGGCCAAGCCATCGGGGGAGGGCTGCACCGCATAGCTCAGGGAGATGCCGTAGGCGCTGCCGTCGCCCAGCAGGCTTTCAAAGCGAGGGGTATCCCCCGGGGTGGAAATGATGAGAATATCCCGGATCCCCGCCAGCATCAGTGTGCTGAGGGGATAATAGATCATGGGCTTGTCGTACACTGGCAAAAGCTGTTTGCTGGTTACCATGGTCAAGGGATACAGGCGCGTACCTGCGCCGCCCGCCAGAATGATACCCTTCATTGAGAACACTCCTCTTTAGCAGAATGATTTTTCCTTTTCAGACGCTGAACACCCTGATGAATCCATTTGGTACAGGGCTGTTCCAGACCGTAGGTAAAGGCCATGGCCACCAGCACGGATACGCTGAAACACAGTACCGTGAACGCCCATTGCAGATTGCGCTCCGCCGTCTGCGGAAAGCCTTCCGGGAACCAATGCTGCGCCATCTGCACCGCCAGCACCTGATGCCAGATGTAGAAGTTATACGAAATCGCAGCAAGGAACCGCATCAACCGATTGCTGAGAAGCCACCGAAACGCCGCCGGCATAAACATAGCGCCCAGCATACAGCCCATCAGGCTGAGGGCCAGCGGCAGGCGATGCCTCAGCTGTCCCAGCCGGAGTTCCGCAAATCCCTGCACACCGGCTGTAGATTGCAAATGCAGAATACTGTTGACCAGCAGCAGCCCAGCCACAAACATCATCAGCCCGGAAAGGCGGATCAGCAGAGATTGCTTGCCGTCGGGATCGCCCAGCAATTTGCGGAGCCTGCAATATACAATGGCTCCCAGCATCCCGATGGCGTATACATCCAGAAACGCAGGCAGCTGATTGATCAGCATGGCAGTCTCTTCCACCCGGTAGTATACCACAACCCGGTACAGCCAGCCAAGCCCCGTCATCACGATCAGTGTCCAGACGGGTTGTTTTTTCGCACAGCGGCCAATCAGCGGGAACAGCAGATACATCTGCATCTCGATCACCACTGTCCACAGCACACCGTTCAGCTGGGAATATTGATAGGGCTGATAGAAAAACGTATGGGTAAACGTGAGATGGGACCACAGATCCAGATGCAGCGCCTGCTTTGAGTAAAACAGATTCTGCGGAATGGCCACCAATACCAGCATCAGCAGCACCGATGCCACATAGGAAGGCACGATGCGTGCCAGACGGTTCAGGTAGAACGTGCCCACTTTCGGCAATGGATAGGGTTCCTCCATGGCCCGGGCATAGGGCAGAAACAGCAGAAAGCCGCTCAGCAGGATCATTCCGTCCACAAAGATGTAACTGGAACGGGTCACATAATCCACATCCAGCGTGATGGGGCCAATCTGGAAGATCTGCCACAGCCATCCCTGCTGCCAGATATGAAAATTGGCTACCAGCAGCACCATGATAGCCCGAAAGCCGTGCAATACGCCAATATCCCATTTGGCTGGCCGAGTTGCCTCACTGCTCATGGATTTCCTCCACCACCAGCATTTCATTGCTGGTGTCAGCAGGTTCCTGGGTCAGATTCATGGGCGGTATCGCCACTTCGCCGATCTTCTCCAGTTTGAAATTAACCTCGCCCTTGCCCCGGATTTCCTCAATGCTCATGCCCTTGGCGGTCATGCTGTTGATGCGGTGAGAGCGTGTCAGGTTATCGGGGCTGTCGCCAGTGAGCAGGCTGAAATTATCCACCTTGAAATACAGTTCCTTGCCCATCAGATTGCAGGTGCCATCCGGACGGAATTCCGCCTGTTTGCCGGAATTGGATTCCCACAAACCCAGAATCAGATAGGTACGGTAGCCCAGTTTCTTTTCTGCAGCGGGCAATTGGGCAGCCTCCATGTAGAAGGGCAGTGCGCCGTAGCGGTCGCCTGCGGCATAGAGCACATCCGCCTGTTCCAGACAGGATTCCAGATACAGCTTTTCCAGTTCCTGATAGCTCTCAGGCAGCGTTTCGCTGACCACCGGCTGAAGCAGCGCAATGGCACTGATGTAGTCCTTGTTATCCCAGAAGGTTTTGGCCTGCGCAAGAATGCCGCTGTACAAAGAATCATAGCAAACCTGCGCCTGATCGGCAGCGTCTTCATAATCGCCCAGCGCCTCAAAAGCCTTGCCTGCCGACAGATATTCGCCAGCCTGCATCTGACTGAGGGCGGCCATGTAACTGCTGGCCTGCTGACGCTCCGCAGACTCGCCCAGCCCGGCCAGCCCCTGATACCAGGAAGCCGCTGCTTCATGCTCACCGGCATCCTCCAGCCGCTTGCCTTCCGCCATCAGCAGGGCCAAAGCCTTGTCCCGGGCAGACTGGGGCAAATCCTCTCTGTCCACCAGAGCACGGGCTGCCTCTAAATTGTTACTGGTTTCGCAGAGTTCTGCCAGCTTGATGGCCGCATCCTCCAGCGCAGCAGCTGCGCCTTCGTGATCCCCGGCAGTGGTAAAGCTGACGATGGCATCCTCATAGAGGGCCGTTTCCATTTGCTGTTGGCCCAGATAGTAGGCGCATTCCTGCAAACGGCCCTGATAGAGTTCATTATCCAGCAGCTGATAATATTCCAGTGCCGTCTGGTAGTCCTTCAATTCAAAGGCTTTTTCAGCCAGCTTGTAGCGCACGTTCACCAGCTGGTCGTTGTTTTCCTCGGTAACCTCCATGGTGGACAGCAGCGTTTCCGCAGACTGATAATCCCCCTTGGCAATGCAATCCAAAGCCAACAGATAGCTGCATTCCTGAATCCGCTGGGCGGCATCCTCGTAATCACCGATCGTACCAAAGAGCATCACAGCGCTGGCGTAGTCCCCCTGGGTCTGAGCACTGGCCGCCTGATGATAAACACAGAAAACGATCTGTTCCTGACTGTCCTCGTAGTCCGGAATGCGGCGGAAGGCGCTGGCTGCCAGTTCATAAGCACCGTCATCCCGCTGCTGGGCAGCATACTGATAGATGCATTCCTTTCCTCGCTGGGCAGCGTCCTCATAATCGCCGCACGCCATGAACAGGGAGCCCGCACGTTCCATGTTGCCAGCCTCCGCCTCGGCAACGGCGGTCTGATACTGACACTGTACATACCGCTGGGCAGCATCCTCATAGTTGCCAGCCTGCAAATAAAGTTGCGCTGCCTGGGCATAGTCGCCGGCATCTTCGCTTTCCTTGGCCAGCGTATACTGACAGCCCCTCACCCGGTCGGCTGCATCGCTGTAATCCGCAATGGTGGCAAACAACGCCTGAGCCAGAGAGATCTGACCATTCTGGAACAGAGTGTCCGCCTGGGCATAAACGCATTGATCCAGCTTGTCCGCACTGTCTTCATAGTCGCCAAGGGACTGGAAGCGGTCCGCCGCCTGATCGTACAAGCCGTCTGCATAATAGGCTTCACCAATGGCATACAGCGTCTGCTGGTTGCGCAGGACGCTGTCCTCATGGTCGCCCAGAGCAGCGAACAATTCCTGTGCTGCCAACAGGCTTTCCAGATCGCCCTTCTCCAATAGGATCAAAGCCTCTTGATAGCGACAGGCCAAAGCCTGCACCCGGGCATCCCCGAAGGAACCCATTGCAGCAAATGCTTCGCTGGCTTCGCTATACTGGCCGGATGCCATCAACTGCTTGGCATTCTGGTAGCGCAGGGTGGGCAGCCCCCACAGGAGACCCACTGCCAGCACCACCACTGCGGCGCTGATACCGCCCACCAAACGCCAGCGGTTGCGGCGTTTCCGCTTCACAGCGCTTCGGCGTTTGCTTTCTTCCTCGTTCAGGCGGCTGTTATCCTCACGGGCTTTCCGGCCTTCATCCGCCAGTTTCCGCTCCCGGACAGCGATCACCGCCTCCACGTTTTCCTTATTGTAACTGGCAAATACCGTTTCCCGGCCCCGTTCGCAGCGGCAGCAGCGGTCGCTGTCCAGCGCATTGGCACGGCCGCACACGCACAGCCAGGCCTCCTCCTGCAATTGAGGATAGCCCACCGCATCCTTGCCCGCCACAAAACGCAGATGATCCAGTGCACGGCCATTGTTCATGGTGTTGGGAGCATACTGGGTCAGCGGTGCATTCCCTCTGCGCCAGATGGTTGCATCGTCAAACCAGACCTTTTCCACCACCAGATCCATGCCTTCCACACCATCCCAGTGGGTAGGCAGAATCACGATGCTGAAACGCTCGCCCACACCGGCTTTCAGGCCCTGAACCCGCTCGGATTGCCGAAACAGCAGCTGATCCTGTTTGCCATAGCAATTCAGGGTGACCATTACAGAGGCCACCACCTTATTGCTCAGGTTATTCATCACAAAGGTGCATTCCGATGCCGATTCCGTAGGCATGGCATACTGCCACAATTCCACGGGGCAGGTCAGATCAATGCGCATGAGCAGCCCTCCTTTGCTTGCATTACCAGGCGTATAGATAGATCTCGGTCAGGAGATCCTCTTGGAATGATAGATACAGCGTGACGGTCAGCAGACCATTGGGGCCTTCCGCCTCGCACAGATAGCGCAGCACCGTGCCGCCCATACCGTCGGATTCCTCCAGACCATAGGGTGCCGCCTGCCCATCGCCATACAGCAGATTGGCGCTGCCCAGCACCTGACCGCTGCCATCGCAGCGCATCCGGCCAAGGGCTTCCTCCAAAGGCATCCCTACCCGAAGGCCTCTTGGGCCTTCCATCATCGGGGTGGTGATGGTCATGGACTGCGCCTGCACCATCGTGCCATCCGTGCTTTCCAGATAGCCAATGGAAAGTCCGTCCCGCAGGGTGGTCAGGTACAGCAGCCCCTCCGCATCCGGCATTACATCCGTGAACAGAGGGTCGCCATACAACAGGGACACATCCTGGTCGTTCAGGGTCAGAAAATCCATTCCGGCAAACCGGAGATCCGCCGTCTGAAAAGGCGCTGCATCGTTGGCCTGCCAACGGCCTTCTGCCGTCCGGTCGTCGCCGCTGAGCTGCCCCAGCAGCTGGGACACCGTTTGCAGATTGGCCAGCACATCCGATGCGGCAATCGCAGCGCCGCCCAGACCATACACTTCGATGCGCTCCACCCGGCCCCCTTGCAGCTGATAACGGATGCCCATATCCGTATACTGCCCATCTCCCAGTGCACTGTGGATAGCGCACTGCACGCTGAGCAATTCCTCTCCGGAATAGATGGCCCAAGCCCAGCGGGCATCGGCGGGCAGCTCATTTTCCAAATAGAGAGCAGCAAAGGTGCCATCGCCCATCAGGCCGGGATTCTGCCAGCCATAGGCGGCCAGCAGCACTGCCTGATCGTCTCCCACACAGATTCCCCGTGGGTCAGCCGCTCCGGCATCCGTCAGCACAGCAGCCTGCAAATGGCTGCCTGCGCTGGGTTCCTCAAAATACAGGGTGTGATCATCAAACAAAAATGCGTAGCCATCAGCGGTGAGGCTTTCCTCCCCCACCGGGGTATTCAAAGGCTGCTGACTGACTGCATTCTGCCTCATTGTTCTTATCCAGCTTTCCAGCTGGTTCAGCGTCAGCGCCCCCTCAGCCACCATCGTTTCAGCCAAAGCGCCAACCGCCAGCATCATTCCAAACAAACCGGCAACCAATGCCGTCAATCGTCTCATCATCTTCATGCTTTGCCTCCCTTTCCATCCCGGATGAGATGCAAATACAGAATATGCGCTTACAGTCTGCCGGACGCAAAATTTCCGCGCATAGCTGTAGTATTTTATCACTCCTATTGTACATGAAAAACGCCGGAAAGTACAGTCTTTTCCTCAGTTTTTACGTTTGTGTAAAAAACGGCTGCAATTTTCATCACAGGCTTTTTTCCAAATGGCTTGTACTTTCTCTGTGGATTTGCTATAATCCAAGATACCTACTATGGAAAGGGGTTTATTTACGATGAAGTTTCTCTCTCTGATGGCTCTGGAACAGGCCGCTGTTGACGCAACTGCCATGGGTGCTGAAGGCGAAATGCCCGCTGGCGCTGGTCTGCTGGGCACTCTGATCTCCCTGCTGCCCATGATCCTCATTTTTGTGGTGTTCTACTTCATGCTCATCCGTCCCCAGCGCAAGAAGGAAAAGAAGGTTCAGGAAATGCTGAACGCGCTGAAGGTTGGCGACCGTGTCAACACCATCGGCGGCATCTTCGGCACCATCACCGCCATCAAGGATGACACTCTGGAGCTGTCCGTTGGTAAGGACAACGTGAAGCTGATCTTCGCCCGCTGGGCCATCCAGAAGGTGGATGACGTGGCCATCGAGAACGATTCCGAAGTGCTCAACTAATCTTCACAACGCATAAACCCTCCCTTGTATGCATATCTTTTACAAAGCATTCAAGGGAGGGTTTTTCATGTCCGGATATACTACGCCTACCGTCAACCGGCCTTTGCGCCGCCGTTCTGCACGCAACCGTAAAACCGTATGGAGCCGTCTGCTTAGGGGACTTCTGACCGCCATCGGGGTGACGCTTCTGTGCGTATTGCTCTTTGCCCTGCTGATGCAATGGCTCAAGCCCGGTGACAATGTGATCCGCATCATCAACCAGATCATCAAATTGGGCAGCATTTTTGCCGGTGTGTATGTAACTGTCGGGCGCAACGGTGAGAACGGTCTCCTGCTGGGCGCAGGCGTCGGTCTTGCCTATATGCTGCTGGGGGTGCTTCTTTATGCGCTGCTGTCCGGCCAGCAACTGCCATGGACGGCCTATCTCAGCGATATTGCCATGGGCATTGCAGGAGGCGGCATCGCCGGAGCCATTGTGGCAGGAATGCGGAAACGGTAAGCCCAACAACTCATTCAGAACAGCTGCTCCACAATCTGTGCAGCGCATTCCTCCGGGGTGTTTTGGCTGGTATCCACCCGCATGGTGTAGCGGATGCCTTTGGCCATCAGTGCTGCCTGCTCCTCAGACTGGGTTTCATAGCGGTCACCCCGGGCGATATTCCTCTCCCGGCAAATCTCCAGCGGGCAGTATACCTCCACCACATCCAGCGGATTATCCTTGAGAATATCCATCAGCTGCCGGTAGTGGGGGCGCACTTCATCCCGTTCCACCAAAATGCCGTCAATCAGCACGTTTTTCCCCATATCCGAATACAGTTTGGCAGTATGGTACATCATGATGATCACTTCCCCCAGGTGTTTCCAGTAATCCTGACGGAGAAATCTTTCCCCCACCATCTGTTCAAACAGATCGTTGGCAACCACATAGAAAAAGGGTTCTTCATATTCCTGCAACGCATCCACAATGGAGGTCTTGCCACTGCTGGTTACGCCGTTGAGAAAGATGATCCTGCCTTTGGACACTGCGAACAGCTCCTTTCAAAACAAATTTCATAGCACAAAGGAGAGGGCGATTGACCCTCTCCTTTGTGTTTATCGTCAACCCGCTCGATATCCCCAATAGGGATGCAGCCGCCCGGAACCGGCGTCTTGCGCAGCAGTCCCGGACAGCCGTCAAAGCCCGACGGGCTTTCCCCGGAATCAGTCGCCCAAGTAGGCGTTTTTCACAGCATCGTCGTTGAGCAATTCCAGCGCAGGGCCTTCCTTGACGATGGTGCCGGTTTCCAGCACGTAGGCACGGTCAGCCACGCTGAGCGCCATCTGTGCGTTCTGTTCCACCAGCAGAATGGTGGTGCCAGCCTCGTGCAGTTCCTTGATGATATCGAAGATTTGCTCCACCAGAATGGGTGCCAGACCCATGGACGGCTCATCCAGCATCAGCAGCTTGGGCTTGCTCATCAGAGCACGGCCCATGGCCAGCATCTGCTGCTCGCCGCCGGACAGAGTGCCCGCCACCTGCTTGTAGCGTTCCTTCAGGCGGGGGAAGCGCTGATACACATCTTCGATGGAATCCGCAATCTCGTTGGCAGGACGGGTAAAACCGCCCATCTCCAGATTTTCCTTAACGGTCATCTGCAAAAACACACGGCGGCCTTCCGGGCACAGGGCCATGCCCTTGGAAACAATCTTATCCGCAGGCACGCCGGCAATGCTCTGATCGTGGAGCAGAATGCTGCCGCTGCGAGGCTTGAGAAGACCAGCCACGGTATTCAGCGTGGTGCTCTTGCCAGCGCCGTTGGCGCCGATCAGCGTAACGATTTCGCCTTCGTTGACCTCGAAGGAAACGCCCTTGATGGCATGGATGCTGCCGTAGTACACGTGCAGGTTATCAACCTTCAGCAAATTGCTCATCCTCAGCCCTCCTTCTTCTTGCCCAGGTAGGCTTCCACAACGGTGGGATTGTTCTGGATCTCGCTGGGGGTGCCCTTGGCGATGATGCGGCCGTAGTTCAGCACGGCGATACCCTCGCAGATACCCATGACCAGCTTCATATCATGCTCAATCAGCATAATGGCGATCTGGAAGGTATCGCGGATCTTCACGATGTTTTCCATCAGCTCGGCGGTTTCCGCAGGGTTCATACCGGCGGCGGGTTCGTCCAGCAACAGCAGCTTGGGATTGGTCGCCAGTGCACGGACGATTTCCAGACGGCGCTGAGCGCCGTAAGGCAGGGAACCAGCCTCGTGATCCGCCAGATCCTGCATATCAAAGATGCTCAAAAGATCCAGTGCCTTCTCATGCATCTTCTTCTCCTGCTTCCAGTAGCCGGGCAGGCGCAGCACGCCGGTGGCAGCGCCATAGCGCATCTGATTGTGCAGGCCGATTTTCACGTTATCCTCCACACTCAGCTTGTCAAACAGGCGGATGTTCTGGAAGGTACGGGCAATGCCCAACCGATTGACCTGAATGGTATTCAGCCCGGCAGTATCCCGACCATCCACCAGAATGGTACCCATGGTGGGCTGATACACCTTGGTGATCAGGTTGAAAATCGTGGTCTTGCCAGCGCCATTGGGGCCAATGAGACCGGCAATCTCGGTAGCGCCGATGATCAGGTTGAAATCGTCAACCGCTTTCAGACCGCCGAATTCCACGCCCAGATGGCGGGCTTCCAGCACGGGTTTTTTGTGTACGTCACGTTCCGGAACGATGGCGTGGCTGGGATAGGGCACCATCGTGGTTCTCTGCTTCTCACTCATTGGCCGTATCCCCCTTTTCCTTCTTCTTGGCAAACAAACCGGTGATCTTTTCCTTGGCAATATCGAGCCACTGCTTGAAAGCGGGGCTGTTAGTAGCCAGCATGACCATAATCAGCACGATGGCGTAAATCAGCATACGGTAGTCGCTAAACTCACGCAGCATCTCGGGCAGGATGGTCAGCACGGTGGCAGCGATAATGGAACCACGGATATTACCGATGCCGCCCAGCACCACGAACACCAGCACAAGGATGGAGGTGTCAAACTTGAACTTGGCACCGGTAACGGTGGAATAGTTCATCGCATAGAGTGCACCTGCCATACCGGCCAGCACAGCGGAGGTGACAAAAGCCATCAGCTTGTACTTGGTGGCGCTGATACCCACGGATTCCGCCGCAATGCGGTTGTCACGCAGAGCCATCATGGCCCGGCCTGCACGGCTGTTGGTCATGTTCAGCACCACAATCAGGGCAAAGATAATCAGTACAAAGCCCATGGTAAAGGTGGAGATGCGGGTGATGCCCTGCACGCCCTGCGGGCCGTTGACAATCAGCTTGCCGGGCAGATTGGGATTGTTGAAACCGAAGGCCAGTGCGCCGGTTTCCTGATCCATGCCTACATAGACAAGGTTGAGCACATTGCGGATGATCTCTCCGAAGGCCAGCGTCACGATGGCCAGATAGTCGCCCCGGAGGCGAAGCACAGGCACGCCAACAATCACGCCGGTCAAGCCTGCAGCCACACCGCCCACAACCATGGCGATGATCAGTCGCAGAGCCTCGTTGTCAATGGTTTTCTTGGTGATGATGGTCAGCACTGCGCCCACAAAAGCGCCCACGCACATGAAACCGGCATGGCCCAGACTCAGTTCGCCGGAAATACCAACCGTCAGGTTCAGGGAGACGGCCATGACAATCCACACGCACACGGGAACCAGCAGCTGCTTCGCAGAGTAGGACAGCAGCTTCTGCTCCTGCATGATGGAGATTACCACAAAGGCAATGATGACCATGGCGTAGGTAATCAGGTTGCTGATGAATGTCTTGTTGTTTTTCTTCTTCATATCAGCACACCCCCTTACACCTTTTCGTTAACCTTCTTGCCAAGGAGGCCGGTAGGCTTCACCAGCAGAAGAAGGATCAGGATGGCGAACACGATGGCATCGCCGAGTTCAGTGGAAATATAGGACTTGCCGAAAATCTCAATGATGCCCAGCAGGATGCCGCCCAGCATGGCGCCGGGAATGGAGCCGATGCCGCCGAACACGGCCGCTGTAAAGGCCTTGATACCGGGCATGGAGCCGGTGGTGGGCATCAGGGCGGGATAGCTGGAGCACAGCAGCACGCCGGCGATGGCAGCCAGCGCAGAGCCGATGGCGAAGGTGACAGAGATGGTCATGTTCACATTGATGCCCATCAGCTGCGCTGCGCCCTTGTCCTCGCTGACAGCACGCATGGCCTTGCCCATCTTGGTTTTTTCGGTGAACAGGGTCAGGCAGATCATGATAACAACGCAGGTCAAGACGGTTACGATGGCTTCATCGGTAACAATCAGCTTGCCGCCGAACAGGCGCAGGGGCTCAAAGGCCACCACGGAGGTGAAGCTCTTGGGGTTTGCGCTCCAGATCAGCTGGGCAATGTTCTGCAGGAAATAGCTCATGCCGATGGCAGTGATCAGAACCGCCAGAGAAGGTGCGCTGCGCAGGGGCTTGTAGGCCAGACGCTCAATGGTCATGCCCAGCAAAGTGCATACCAGCATGGAAGCCAGCACGGATACCCAGGCCGGCAGCCCCAGATACTGGGTTACGCAAAAAGAAATGTATGCGCCGATCATAATAACATCGCCATGGGCGAAGTTGAGCATCTTGGCAATACCATAGACCATGGTATAGCCCAGTGCGATGATGGCGTACACGCTTCCAAGACTGATACCGTTGATCAGGTTGGAGAGAAAGGACACGCGGATCAACCCCAATTCTCATGTAGTCGTAAGGAGAAAAATGATGGCAAAAAAGGACGATTCAGAATACGGAAAATGGGAGAGTGCCTTTTGACCGGGCACTCTCCCGATAAGTTGCGCAGCAACTCGGTATCAGACAATTACTTGCCGACGTACACGCCGTTCTCAATGACCACAGCCATGGGGGTCTTGGAGACCTCGCCCTTTTCGTTCCAGGTCATGGGGCTGCCGGTGATGCCATTGTAGCTGTAGGTGGGCATGAAGGCGATCAGAGCCTCGCAAACCTCGTCGAAGGTGCTGTCAGCGGTGAGGCCGGCGGCCTGCATGGCTTCGTAGACGATGTAGATGCAGTCGTAGGTATCGGCGGAGAACTGGGTGGGAGTTTCGCCGTACTTGGCCTGATACTCAGCAACGAACTTGGCGCTGCGCTCGTCCTCGGAGTCAGCAGAGAAGGGGGTCAGCAGCATAACGCCCTCGGCCAGGGAGGTGTCGAAGCCTTCCATGGTCAGGATGCCGTCCATGCCGTCCACGCCGAAGAACTGGCAGTCATATTCCATGCTGGCAGCCTGCTTGAGGATCATGGAAGCAGGGGTGTAGTAGATGGGCAGGAAGATCAGCTCAGCGCCGGCGTCCTTGGCGGCAGCCACCTGCACGGAGAAGTCGGTGGTGTCGTCGGTGAAGGTGGTTTCGGAAACCACTTCGAAGGGCTGGTTGGCAGCTTCAGCCATGAAGGTCTGGTAGATGCCGGTGGAGTAAGCGTCGGCGTTATTGTAGATAACGGCGACCTTGGTGGCCAGACCGTTCATGCCGATGTACTGGGCAGAAGCCATGCCCTGAGCGGGGTCGGAGAAGCAGACCTGATACACGTTGTCGCGGCCTTCGGTAACAGCGGTGGAAGAAGCAGAAGGAGTGAGCATGAACATACGATCGGCGTAGGCATAGTCAGCAACAGCCACACAGGGGGTGGAGGTGACGCAGCCAACGATAACCTGCACCTGCTGATCCATCAGGTAGCCGTAGGCGCTGACGGACTTGTCGGGAGCGTGCTCGTCGTCCTGGGGCAGGAACTCAATCTGCAGACCGCCCAGAGCGTTGATCTCGTCAACGGCGATCTGACCACCCTGCATAGCAGAAGTGCCATATACAGCAGCTGCGCCGGTCAGGGGGCCGATAAAACCAATCTTCAGAGCGCCCTCAGCAGCGGCAACGCTGCCCATAGAAAGTACCAGCATCATGGCCAGCACGAGAGAAACAAACTTGGTCATTTTCTTCATGGGAATTTCCTCCTTGTACCAAAATAAGCGAAACTTTCATCGCTGTTCTGAAATGATACGACTGAAACCGCCATATGTCAAGGGAAATCTTTGTTCCTTCTTTGTTTTGAACGGATAGTGATAACAGAATCATCCTCTTTTCTCTCTGCTTGACCGAATGTTGCAAAACAGATATGATAAAGCAAGATATCTCTCTCATCCCCGCATCAACCTCAAAGGAGTACGAATGATCATCAACAGCCTTGATTCTATCGAATTTCGCTTACAGGAAAAACACGATTTCTCCTTCCTCAAAAAATACGGTGACGCTTTCTGGGCAGTGGATGAAACCGGCTCGGGCTGTATTTGCATAGGCATGGATGACGGCAGAAAAAGGTATTTCTGCAAAATTGCAGGTGTCAATACGCTGGAAGCAGATGTTTCTCCCAAAGAATCCGTAGCGCTTCTGAAACAGGCCGTTCATCTGTATAACGATCTCGCTCATCCGAATCTGATCAAATTGCTACAGGCCTACGACTATCATTCTTTTTTCGTGGCAGTATTCGAGTGGGCCGATGGTGAATGCCTGTTTGATCACTGGAATTTTGAAACCTACCAGAAAAACTCTTCCGTGAAAAGCCCCAAACAGCGTTTTCTGGAATTGCCAGTTCACAAGAAACTGAAGGCAACAGAGGTCCTGTTTTCATTCTTACAAAATGTTCACCAGCAAGGTTATGTAGCTGTAGATTTTTACGATGGCAGCATCATGTATGATTTTACTACAGATACAACCACCATCTGTGATATCGACTTATTCAGGAAATCACCTGTCATCAACGATAAAGGAATCGATTGGTTCGGCACCAAGCGGCTAAAGGCTCCGGAGGAATATTCACAGGGCCACTCCATTGATGAACAGACAAACATATTTACCTTAGGCGCTTTGATCTTTGAATTCTTTGGGCGTTTTTCTGAGGAAGAAATTCGAAAACGATACATAGACAATCAATTCATTCCCTGTGCCCTGTGCAACTGGCAACTAAGCGAAAACAGTTACCAGGTGGCACAAAAAGCCGTATCTCCCAACAAACTCAACCGATATGCCACTTTGGCCAATTTCCTCCATGACTGGAGCGCAGCAAATTCACCCACATAAACGACCCCCTCTGCAACGATCTCAAATCATGCAGAAGGGGGTCTTCCTTGCTTTACACATCCTGATACAGCAGCGGATCGTGGAAATAATGCTCGTTGAGCATATACCAGCCGCCGGTGGCATTGAGGGAAAGCAGATCCGTTTTGTCATAGCGGATCTGGAAAGCCTCTCCCCCGGGGAAGTAACGGAAATTCTTCATACGGGCTTTGAGCTGCTGGTCAAAATACGCACAGGCGTGACCCACAAGGCCCTGGAAAATCACCTGATCGGGATTGTACACCACTGCCACATTATGCAGGGCATCGCCATAGTACCGGGCCAGATGGTCGGTCAGTTCCCGGGCACGGCGGTCACCGTTCTGGGCTGCTTCAAACAAAAGCGGGAAACTCAGCTTTTCTCCGATATTGTACAACGGCGAATCCGCTGGCGCCGGTTCCTTCTCCAGCATACGGATCAGCCGCCTGCGGCTCACCAGCCGCTCCAGGCAGCCATGGCGTCCACAGCCGCACAATTCTTCATCCCGGCTGTCGATGGACATATGGCCGATCTCACCCACCAGCGACAGGGGGCCGCTGAGGATGCGCCCATCCTCGATCATGCACGAAGACAGGCCCCATGCGCTGAAAATGGTCAGCACACGTCCAGTGCGGCAATGCTCATCCTGATGCAACACCGCACGGCCTGCGGTTTTACCGGCGTTCTCCACCAATACAACCGGCCGTTCTCCCACAATTTTCTGCAAATAGTCCCGGATGGGAATCTCATCGCCCCATTCCGGCGAATGCACGCTGAACCGCAGTATGCCGCTGTCCGTATCCACGGTACCAGCGGTGGACAGCATCACGCCATACAGCTTGCTTTCGCCGATCTCCTGCTGGCGCAAGAAACGGTTGATATTTGTTTCCATGTCTGCAAACACATCCCGAAGCGGGCGGCGCAGATCACTGGCAAAGTCCATCTCCGCTACCGGCTGACCGGTAATGGTACGCAAACTGAGCCTTGTGCTCAGCGGCCACATGGCAATGCACATGGTCAGGCGATCATCGGCAAAAGCGAAGCGTTCCGGCTTTTTGCCGCCCATGTTGCTGCTTTCGCCCAGTCCCACGGAGCGCAGAATACCCCGGGACACAAAGAACTGAATGGCACGCATCACCGTCAGGCGGCTGATACCCGTCTGATTGGAAATGTCTGCCACAGTGCACTCCTCTCCATAGCGGAAAGCGCTGAGCACCTTTTTGCGGTTTTCGTGTTTCAAATCCACCGGGAGGGCCGCAGAGGGGCCATCCTGACGAATGCTCTGTTCGTTTGTCATATGATCGTCCTCTTTTGCAGGGCGCGGCTTCGCAGCCGGGTTACGCACACTTCTTACATAACTATCTTATCAAACCACCAAACACCCGTCAACCACAAAAAGAGCCCAATTCGGGACGATTTTATCCCAAATTGGGCCACAAATACGTATGTTCCGTTTTCAGCCCATCCAGGCTTCTTCCTCGATAGCGCCGCCCAGACAGATATCCCCCTGATAAAACACAACGCTCTGACCGGGAGTAATGGCCCGCTGCAGCTCATCGGAAGCAATCAGCAACTCATCCCCTTGGCGGGTAACGGTCACAGCCTGATCGGCCTGACGGTAGCGGAAGCGGGCAGTCAGTCGGATGCTCTCCCCCTCCTTCATGGGCGGTTCATCAGCGATCCAGGTGGGCTGGCTGGCCCGGATGCGGTTGGCATACAGCCGGGGGCTGTCCTCTCCCTGGGAAACCACCAGCACATTGCGCTTCAAATCCTTCTCCACCACAAACCAGCTGCGGCCGTCTCCTCTGCCGCCAATACCAAGGCCACGGCGCTGGCCCAGTGTGTAGTACATCAATCCGATGTGCTCGCCCACCTTCTCCCCATCTTCCGTGCGCATATCGCCGGGCTGGGTGGGCAGATAATTCTGCAAAAACTGGCGGAAATTCCGCTCGCCGATAAAGCAGACGCCGGTGGAATCCTTCTTTTTGAAAACCGGCAGATGATTTTCCTCCGCAATGCGGCGCACTTCCTGCTTGGTCAGATGTCCCACCGGGAAAATCGCCTTTTCCAGCTGATGTTCCTTGAGCATATACAGGAAATAGCTCTGATCCTTATTGGGGTCATCGCCCTTGAGCAGCACTGTATGTCCATCCCGCACATCTTTGCGGACGAAATGACCGGTAGCCATATGGGCAGCCCCCAACTGCTGGGCGTAGTGCAGGAAGGACTTGAACTTGATCTCCCGGTTGCACAGCACATCCGGGTTGGGGGTGCGGCCTTTGCGGTATTCATCCAGAAAGTAAGAGAAAACCCTTTCCTCGTATTCCTTGGCAAAATTGACCCCGTAATAGGGAATACCGATCACATCGCAGACCGCTTGCACATCCCGCCAGTCATCCACGGCAGTGCAGGCACCTTCCTGATTCTGTTCCTTCCAGTTGTTCATGAACACACCCACCACATCGTAGCCCTGCTGCTTGAGCAGCAGCGCTGCAACGGAACTGTCCACACCGCCGGAAAGACCTACCACAATTCTCTCCATCTTATGCCTCCCACTGGGCATCCGGTTCCAGACGGCCAAGCACCGCACTGAGCACATCGGCAGCGATACTGTCGATATCCCGCTCCGCATCCACGCTGATGAAACGCTTGCGGTTCTCTTTCATCAGGCGCTCATAGGCCTTCTGAGTACGCTCGAAGAAATCCAGATTCTCCATTTCCAGCCGATCCGGTGCAGAAGCATTGAGTCTGCGGCGAATAGCCGTCTTGTGATCAATCGCCAGATAGATGGTGGCATCGGGCATCATATCACCCACAGCAGGTGCGTTGATCTGCTGGATGGTTTCCACACCCAACTGCCGTCCACCGCCCTGATAGGCTACGGAGCTGTCTACAAAGCGGTCGCACAGAACCACACGGCCTTCCTCCACAGCGGGACGAATGCGCTGCTGCACGTGCTGCGCCCGGGAAGCCGCATACAGCAAAGCTTCCGTGGTGGGGCTCATCTCCATGTTTTCCGTATCCAGAATGATATTTCGGATATCCTCGCTGATTTGGCAGCCGCCGGGTTCCCGGGTGCGCAGAACAGAGAAGCCCAGCTGATACAGTTTTTTCTCCAACAGATCCATCTGGGTGGTCTTGCCACTGCCATCCAGCCCTTCCATGCTCAGGAAAAAGCCACGGGGAATCTCTGCGCCGGGGCACAGCAGCGCCCGCAGGGATTCCGTATCCGGCACGATATGATCCGCACCCGCATCCTGCAATTCTTCCTCGGAACCGCAGCCGTAGCTGACGCCCACGCTCTCGATGCCAGCGCCCTTGGCACCGTTCACATCAAAGCAGCGGTCGCCTACCATGGCGGCACAGCGGTACTTCTCCGGCAAAGCCCGGCGGATCAGTTCCGGCTTGCCCAGCTTGGCATTGGAATCATTCTCGCCGATGATGGCATCAAAATAGTGGCTCATGCCAAAATGGTCCATCACCCGGCGGGCAATGAAGCGATCCTTGCTGGTGGCCAGTCCCACGTGAACGCCGCCCTCCCGCAGCATCTTCAGAATGCTGCGGATATGGGGATAGATCTGGTAGCGGTACATTCCTTCCTCGGCAAAATGTTTCTTGTACAGATCCACCGCCTCATCCAGCCGTTCCTCGGGGATATGCAGCAGATTGCGGAAGGAATCCAGCAGCGGCGGGCCCACCACCTGCCGAAGATCCGCATCCGCCGGAATGGGCAGTCCCATATCCTCCATTGCGCTCTCCACCGAACTGACAATACCCTCTTCTGCATCAAACAGGGTACCATCCAGATCAAAAACAACAGCATCGTAGGGGAACTGATTCATGGATTCATACTCCTTTTCCCACCTCAGGTGTGGGTCTTCCGTGTTTTTGCGGTCTGACTGAAAACAAAATCAGACCCTTCCAGTATACCCACCATTGCCTCCGGATGCAAGTCTCTTGTGTTTTTTACAATTTATCCATAGGTTCTTTTGGCAAGCTATGCTATAATGGTAGCAACCAATCAAAGGAGGGGTCGCCATGCGTATCCAAAAGCTGATTTCCCTGCTGCTGTGCCTTGTATTCTGTGTTGCCGCCTGCAATGCCGCCGCTGTGGAGTACAATGCCGGCAACGTGTTTACCATCACCTACGATGAAAACGCCTACGCTTTTGACAATACCACCTATCTGGAGGAAAACACCAACGACTACATCTGGATGTTCATGCTCTACCAGCTGGAGAAGGATGTTGTGGTGGACGTTTCCATGGAATTGGTGCCGGAGTTTGTCGAACTGTCCCTGCTGTCCGCCACTGCCGAGGAGCGCAGCGCCTATGTGAACGCCACGCTGGATTCCTTCTCCGATGCGGGCATCAAGCTGGTGGATACCATCACCGTCAGCGATTTGAGCATCCCCTTCTATGTATATGCCCTGGAAGATGAAAACGGCGGCTACCTGACCGCCGAAACCATCGTCAATGGCTGGGCCATCAATTTCTCCACCTATCATATGGATACCGCCGATGCGGATGACACCCTGCTGAATGTACTGGAAGAAATCGTGACCAGTTTCGTGCCTGTTACCTGATGATGGATTCTGAAAACTGCACAAACGCCCGCCGGAAGTTTGTTCTTCCGGCGGGCGTTATTTGATTCATCAACCCGGATACTGGGCCCGGCTGCCGCCAATGAAGGGCAACCGGCTGTAGGCCATGGTCACATGAGCCTGACCCACCTCGGGGGCCTGTCCATTCATGCGCAGCGGCACCGCCACGGGACGGATGTGCATTCCCACCAGCGTATCGCCGATATCGATAGCGGCATCCGCCTGAATATAGTCCGCAACCGCCGGCTGTTCAAAGCGCTGCCATGCAGCCGCACCGGCGCTGCCGCCAGCCTTGGGCACAGGCATCACGTTCACCTGACGGAGGCGCAGGCAATCCAGCGTTTCCTGCTCCATCACCAGCGCACGGTTGAGATGCTCGCAGCACTGGAACACAGGGCGCAGACCCAATGCCTTGCAGGTTTCAATCATGGTTTCGGCAATGGCGTCGCCCAACTCTGGCACGCTGTTTTTGCCAATCAGGCCGCCAGCCACCTCGCTGGTGGAGCAGCCCAGCACCACCGTTGCGCCTTTCTTCAGTTTGGCCTCCCTGGCCAGATATTCAATGCACTGGCGCAGCTGCGCCCCAATGCTTTCATATTCCGGTTTCATGGTTCATCCTCCTGCTTATTCAGCGGCGTGAACAAAAGCATATGCGCCAATGCCCACCGCAATGGAAAGGTTCAGAGAGTCGATTTCGTTGGAATGGGGAATGCGCACCGCCTGCCCCATCTGGGCAAACTCCGGCGGCAGACCGCTGCCTTCGTTGCCAAACACCAGCGCATAGGGCTTGTGTATCTGCCGGGTGGCCTCCTCCAGCATCACCGACCCATCCAGCATGAATGGGTACAGGGTGTGGTTGGGGTATTCCTGGCGGTAGCTTTCAAAGCTGTCATACTGTTTTACCCGCAGGCTGAACAATGCGCCCATGGTAGCGCGCACCACCCGGGGATCAAAGGGATCGGCAGCGGGACGGATAATGGCGATATCCTTGATGCCAAGCCCCAGCAGCGTGCGCTGGATGGTGCCCAGATTGCCCTCATCCATGGGATGATGCAGCACCACATGGGGGCCGTTCGCCTCCAATTGAGCCTGCCACTTTTCAAACACCACGGCAGCAAAGCAGTTATCCTTGCCGCTGATGCGCCGGAGCGCCTTATCGGCAATCTCTTCCCGGACACCGTGTTCCCGGCAGATCTGGCGCAGTTTTTCCACGCCCTCGCCCTGTGCCCGCTCGCTGAGAAGCAGCCGCATGGCCTTTTCCGGTTTCACCCGCATCAATTCCAGCGAGGGAAATACGCCCGGGGTATAGCTGTATTCCAGCTCTGCGCTGTATCCTTTCAGGGATGGCATCTCATTCCCTCCTCAGTCCAGTGTGTCCTCATCATCATTCAGCGTCCATTTGGATTCTTCATCCGCATTCATGGTTCCGTCATCCTGCTGTGCCTGCGCCTGCTTCTGCAATTCCTGCTCCGCCTGCGCCTTCATGCGGTCAATGCTCTCCTGATCCATGCCCATCTGTTCAAAATGACCGAACATCTCATCATAGGCACGGCGCACACCGCCGTTTTCGCTGTTGACACAATAGAAATTGGCCAGAGAAGCATTCTGGTAAGCGGCGATCCATACCTGAAACGCCAGCCCAACCACCGTGCCGATCACATAGTTCACTTCACACAGATAGGTTTGCAGCAGCGTGGCCAACAGCGTCCAGCCAAGGAAGCTGACCACCAGCGAAAGATAGTTCATCTTTTTGCCTTCCATGGCAGTCTTGCTGCGCTGGATGGCTTCCCCGGCGGTGATCTCCGGGTTTTCCGCCAGATAATAGGGCGCCTGACTGTAGCGGATGGCAGCGATGATTCCCGGGATGAACAGAAGCAGCGACCAGAGGAAAATCTGCACGACCATGCGCACAAACAGCCACAGAGCCTTGAAAAACAGGTTCAGCCGGCTGAAAAGACCCATGAAACCCAGGTCGTTGCCACGGTTCAGCTGAACAAAATAATGGTTGCAGCCCATAGCCAGCACCGGCGAGAGCACCAGTGCTGCCAGAGAAACCGCCAAAAGAATGACCAGATTGCTCTGAGGCACCTGCAAAAGCGCCTGTGCATAGGCTTCCATGGACAGATAGTCCAATTGGTTGGGCAGAAGCACCAGCTGCAACACCTGCAGCAGCGTAGTCATCACGCCGGAGAAAAACGCCACCAACATGGCGGTCTGCCAGTTGCCTTTCAGGGCAATCTTGGCTTTTCCCTTGTAGTAAAAAGAACCAAGCATCATTTCGGTAACCTCCGGCGCTGCTTACTCAAACAGCGCATCCACAAATTCCTTGGCGTCAAAGGACTGCAGGTCCTCGATGCCTTCGCCCACGCCCACATACATTACCGGCACCTGCAATTCCCGCACAATGCCGAAGGCGATGCCGCCCTTGGCCGTGCCATCCAGCTTGGTGAGCACAATGCCGTTGATACCGGCAGCTTCCCGGAAAGCACGGGCCTGCTGCAAACCGTTCTGACCAGTGGTGGCATCCACCACCAACAGGCAGCGCACCGCAGCTTCGGGATACTCCCGGTCGATGACCCGGCGCATCTTTTCCATTTCTTCCATCAGGTTCTTCTTGTTGTGCAGGCGGCCTGCGGTATCCACGATCAGCAGGTCGGCCTTCTGGGCCTTGGCAGCCTGTACGCCGTCAAACACAACACCGGAAGGATCTGCGCCCTCCTTGTGCTTAACGATGGGGCAGCGGGCACGCTCCGCCCACACAGTCAGCTGTTCCGCAGCAGCGGCACGGAAGGTATCGGCTGCACAGAGAATAATGGTGCGGCCCAGTCCCTGAAAACGAAGGGACAGTTTGCCAATGGTGGTGGTCTTACCAACGCCGTTCACGCCCACCACCAGCGTCACCATGGGCCAGCGCAGGGGTTCCTTGGGCACATCCAGCATACGCACAAGGATGCCTTTGAGTTCTTCCTTGGCCTGCAAACCGTTTTTCAGCTTCTTCTCCGCAACTGCCTTGCGCAGCGCTGCAATGGCTTCCTCGGCGCAGGTGGCGCCCATGTCGCTCATAATCAGCGCATCCATGAACTCCTCATACAGCTCCTCATCAATGCTGCGATCCTCGCTGGCAGCATCGTCCAATACCTGCGCCATCTGCTGGCGGCTTTTGAAAAGGCCGTCCTTCAGGCGGGAAAACAGGGTTTTCTTTTCAGTCATGGGGTCATACCTCCCTTACTCATAATCGGTCAGGTTTACGCTGACCATGCTGCTGACGCCCCTTTCCTCCATGGCAACGCCAAAGAGGGTGTCGCAGCGTTCCATGGTACCCTTACGGTGGGTGACCACCACAAACTGGGTATCACGGCTGAATTCCTTCAAATAATCCGCAAAATAACTGATGTTGGCATCATCCAGCGCAGCCTCAATCTCATCCAGAATACAGAACGGGGTGGGCTTGAGCTTGAGCATGGCGAACAGAATGGCAATAGCCGTCAGCGCACGCTCGCCGCCGGAAAACAGGCTCAGAATCTGCCGTTTCTTTCCCGGGGGCTGCACGATGATTTCGATGCCGCAATCCAGCGGATGCTCCGGGTCTGCCAATGAGATCTCGCCCTTGCCGCCACCGAACAGCCGCACAAAGGTTTCGGAGAAATACCCCTGCAAGAGCCCGAATTGCTGCACAAACACCGTTTCCATCTGGCCCAGCAGCTGTGCGATCAATTCCTTCAAATCCCGCTGTGCCTTTTCCAGATCGTGCTTCTGGTCATTGAGCTGGGTGTAGCGCTGGTTCATCTGGGCGTATTCCTCGATGGCGCTCACGTTCACAGGGCCCATCCCCCGGATGCGCTCCCGGATATTCTGGGCCTCGCCCTCGGCTTCGCTTTCCTTGAAGGGCTTTTCCGGCTGGGGGTAGCTCATCAGCTGCTCCATAGCGCCTGCATAGCTGAGCTCGTAGGTATCCCACAAGCGTTCGCAAATCATGGACACATCGTTTTTCATGCGCCCCAGCGCCATTTCCTGCCGGTGCATCCGTTCGGTTTCCCTGGCAGTGACCTGCTGGGCAGCGTCGATCTCGTTCTGGATTTCCTTCAGAGCCTGCTGGCACTCATCCCGCAGACCTTCGGTTTCCTCCACATGGCGGCGGGCAGCCTCCACGCCCTCCTCTGCGGCTGTAATACGGCCCAGCATCTGCTCCTTGGCAGTCTGCGCCTTTTCCAGTTCCTGACGGGTGGTGATGCGCCGCTGCTGCACCTCAAACAAGGTCTTGCGGCACTCCACGCCATCCTTTTCCAGTCGGCTCCGGTCCCGCTGAATACGGTCGCAGTCATGCTGGGCATTCTGCAAGGTCAGCTTGGCATCGGTGAGGGCTTCCTGAGCGCTTTCCCGCTGGCGGCGGGCAGTATTCAGCCTGCCGGACAAATCCACGGTGATGGCGTTCAGTTCTTCCTCGCTGATATGATCCTGCGCCTCCAGCTGCCGGATACGCTCCAATTCCGCTTCGATCTCCGCAAGGCTCTCTTCCAGCTGGGCAATGGCTTCCTCCACCGCATGGCGGCGGTTCAGATGCGCCTCATGCTGCTCGGTGACTGTCTTGAGCCGTTCGGTATCACGCACCACGGCAATCTCCTGCTGATGCACATCCTGCTGGGCTGCCTCGCCTTTCTTTTTGGCTTCGGCACGCTGGGCTTCCCAGGCTGCAATCTGGTTGCCGCTGTCGGTCACCTTCTGATTGATCTGCTCAATCTGGGCAGCCAATTCCTTCATTTCCCGCTCACGGCCCAACAGATTCTGTGCCTTCTGCTGAATGCTGCCGCCGGTCATACTGCCGCCGGAGTGCATCACATCGCCGGTGAGGGTCACCAGCCGGAAGGCCTGTCCGCCAGCCCGCATAATGGCAATACCGCTGTCCAGATCACGGGCAACCACCGTGCGGCCCAGCAGGTTTTCCACAATGCCCCGGTATTTGGGGTCATACCCGCAAAGCTCGCTGGCAACGCCGATGCAGCCCTCCATGGTGAGCACCTTTCGCTCCTGCTGGCTCAAGGTGCGCCCACGCACCGTGCTGATGGGCAAAAAAGTGGCACGGCCCATCCGGTTCTGGCGCAGGTATTCGATCAAAGCCTTGGCATCCTGCTCGGTTTCAGTAACGATATGCTGCATTCCGCCGCCCAGCGCCATATCCATGGCGGTTTCATATTCCTTGGGCACGCTGAGCAGCATGGCCACCACATCCACCACGCCGGTCATCTTCTGCTTGCGGGCGTAGGTGAGCGCATTCTTGACGGAATACTGATAGCCCTCGTAGCCGTCCTGCAATTCTTTCAGCGTACGCAGACGCATTTCCGCTGCACGGGCGTTCTGGGCATCCTCCTGCATTTCCTTCTGCTTGCGCAGAATCTGTTCCAGCATCCGCTTAGGTGTTTCTTCCAGTTCCAGCGCAGTCTGTTTCAGTTCGTCCAGACGGGCTTTTTCGCCATTCAGCGCTTCCTGTGCCGCTGCAACCGCTTTGATAAGCTCCTCATCCTGCTGGGCTTCCGTTTCCATCTGCTGGATCAGGTCATCCCGACGGGCGGCCATCTGCTGCTGCATGGCAGCATTGCGGGCCTGAGAGGTGCGCACATTCTGCAAACGGTTGGAACGTTCCATCATTCGGGTACGGTGGGCATCCAGTTCCTCTTCCAGCTGCATGGCAGCCTGTGCGCTGTCCGTATGCCGCTTTTCCGCATCGTTCAGCGCTGTCTGCGCCATATCCAGCAGCTGCTGGGCCTCGGCCAGGCCGCCGTCGCTCTGGCTGACAGTGGCTTCAATCAGATGCAGGCGGTTTTTCAGCGAGGATTCTTCCTTATCCAGCCGCTCCAATGTCTCGTTGCCACGGAGCAGCTGGTTCTCCACGCCGGTTGCTTCTTCCCGCACATTGTGCAGGCTTTCGTTGGCTTTCAGCAGCGCTTCGTGGGCCTGACTGAGCAGGCGGTTCAATTCCTCCTGCCGATCCTCGCCCTGACTGCGCCGGTGAATGGCTTCTTCCAGCTGATTTTCCGCTTCCCGGAGGCCATCCTTCAACTTCAGCAGCGCCTGTTCCGCCTCGGATTCCTTCTGGTGCAGCCGGTCATAACGATAGATGAACAGCCGGATATCCAATTCCTTCAGGCTTTCGCTGAGGGCCAGATATTCCCGTGCCACTTCCGCCTGTTTTTTCAGGGGAATCAGGTGGGTTTCCAGTTCATCCAGCACATCCAATACACGCACAAGGTTTTCGTCAGCGTGTTTCAGGCGGTGCTCCGCTTCCTCCTTGCGGGTACGGAAACGGTTGATACCAGCCGCTTCTTCAAAAACGATACGGCGATCCTCGCCACGCTGGCTGAGAATCTCATCAATTCGTCCCTGACCGATGATGGAATAACCTTCCTTGCCAACGCCGGTATCCCGGAACAGTTCCACAATATCTTTCAGGCGGCAGGCCGAGCCGTTCATCTGATATTCGCTGTCACCGCTGCGGTATACCCGGCGGGTGATGCTCACTTCCTGATAATCCACCGGCAGCTGGTGATCGCTGTTATCAAAAACCAGCGTCACCTCGCAGTAGTTCATGGGCTTGCGCTTTTCGGTACCGTTGAAGATTACATCCTGCATACTGTTGCCGCGCAGGGTTTTGGCGCTTTGTTCGCCCAGCACCCAGCGCACCGCATCGCTGATGTTGCTCTTGCCGGAACCGTTAGGCCCCACAATGCCCGTTACATTCTGCGGAAAAACGATCTCCGTCCTTTTGGCAAAGGACTTGAATCCATAAATCTCCAGTTTGGTAAGGCGCATCCGCACCCTCCTTATTCTTCATCTTGGCAGCGTTTCAATGCTGCCCGTGCCGCCATCTGTTCGGCACTTTTCTTGCTGGTGCCCTGACCGGTGGCCATCTGCCGCCCCATGATGATCACTTCCGCCACAAAATGCCGGTCATGATCCGGGCCGGTTGCCTCGATAATGCGATAGCTGGGCAGACCCATTTCATGCGCCTGCGTATATTCCTGCAGACTGCTCTTGTCATCCTTCACCTTGGGGGCCACCAGCCTGTCCTCATCCTGAAACAGCCGGAAGATGACCTCCCGTACCGCCTCATAACCGCCATCCACATAGATGGCGGCCAGCACAGCCTCCACTGCATCGGCAAGAATGCTGGGCTTTTCCCGCCCGCCGGTGAGGATCTCGCCATTGCCCATCACCAGGCAGCGGCCCAGATCCATCGAATGAGCCAGAACGCTCAGGGTGCGCTCGCAAACCAGCGCTGCACGGCGGGCTGTCAGCGCCCCTTCCTGAAAATTTGTGTACTTGTGATAAAGCAGATCGCTGACGCAAAACTCCAAAATAGCGTCCCCAAGGAACTCCAGCCGCTGATTATCCGGCTGTTTGGTGGAGGGATGCGTCAACGCCCTGCGCAAATGGGAAATATCCTTGAAGGTATACCCCAACGCTTGCTGCAAAGCCTGCATGGTTCATTTCCTTTCCTTCCTGCAAGAATGAATACAGCGAGGGGCGGAGAAGCTATGCCTCCCACGCCCCTCGCCAAAGTGCAGCTTACTGCTTGCTCTCGATGTAGTTGACCACATCGCCCACGGTCTTGAGCTGAACGATCACTTCATCCTCCACTTCGATACCGAAGGTGGTTTCCAGCTCCAGAATCATCACCATCACGTTGGCGCTGTCAGCCTTCAGGTCTTCCACCAGACGGCTCTCGGCGGTGATGGAGGAAGCGTCCATCTGCAGCTGCTCGGCGATCATATCGCGTACCTTTTCAAACATTTGGTTTCATCCTTTCCCTTTGTAGTGAATCATTGCGAAAAATCTATCTATTCGGTGACGGTTTCCGTCTCCGCACAGACCAGACCCTGCTGAATCTTGCCCACCACATCGCTCTCATGCATCAGAATGGCCTGCTTGAGGGCACAGGCAATGGCATGAGCATTGCAGGAACCATGGGCCTTGACCACGCAGCCGCGTACGCCCAGAAGAGGAGCGCCGCCCACTTCGCTGTAGTCCATGGTCTTCTTGACCCGCTTGAAGGCCGGCTTGGCCAGAAGGCCGCCCAGCTTGCCACGGGTATCGGCAAAGATTTCCTTCTTGATGATGCCCATCAGCGTTCCGGCAACGCCTTCCATAAACTTGAGGATCACATTGCCCACAAAGCCGTCGCAGACGATCACATCCGCAGCATCATTGGTAATCTCACGGGCTTCCACGTTGCCCACGAAATTCAGGTTCTTGTCAGCCTCCAAAAGGGGGTAGGTTTCCTTGGTGAGAGCGCAGCCTTTTTCAGCTTCTGCGCCATTGTTCACCAGACCGATCCGGGGATTTTCAATGCCCCGCATCCCCTGCATATAGGCCTTGCCCATCAAGGCAAACTGATGCAGGTACTCAGGACGGCAATCCACATTGGCGCCGCAGTCGATCAGCAGGAAATAATCCTTGCCATTGGGCAGCAAAGGAGCCAGCGCAGGGCGTTCAATGCCCTGAATGCGGCCCAGACGGAACATACCGCCTGCCAGCACTGCGCCGGTGCTGCCAGCGGATACAAACGCATCCACCAGACCATCACGCAGCTTGAGCATACCATCCACAATGGCGCTGTTCTTCTTTTTCCGAACCGCCATTACGGGGGATTCACAGTTGGTGATCACTTCCTGGCAGTCGGTCAGGGTCAGCCGCTGGCGGGCGGCGGCAGAAGCAAAAACTTCATCCACCACCGGGGTGACCACATCCAGCGGGCCGGCCAGTTCCACTTCCAGCTCCGGGTGCAGGTTCAGCGCTTCCAGAGCGCCTTCCACGGTTGCCCGGGGGGCGTTGTCGCCCCCCATGGCATCCAGATAAATCTTCATAAGCAATTCCTCTTTCGTTACTCGATGCGGAAGCAGTACACAGCGCCCTTGCCGCGGCCGGTTGCGCCGATGACCAGCATATCGCCGTAAACAGCGGGAGAAGCAGTCAGTTCGCCATCGATTTCCACGGTGGACAGCACCTCGCCGGTCTTGGCATCCATCAGGTTGATCTTGCCGTCCAGTTCGGCCTGAATAATCCAGGCGTCGCCAGCTTCATTATACACGGCCACGGGGCTGGAAACAGCGCTGACAGGCAGCTCAGTCTGCCAGGCAACGGTACCGTCGTCCTTGTTCAGGGCGATCACCAGAGAGCCGTTCTTGCCGCAGGCCACGGTAAAGATGACCAGATCGCCGATGTTTTCCTGACCCACCACCGGGCTGGCTTCCAGACCCAGATCATACTCAGCGTGGTAGGTGCACTCCGGCACGGTGTAGTTCCAGATTTCTTCACCGGTCAGACCGTTGATCTTGCGCAGGATACAGCTGCCTTCCCGGCGCAGGTTGAACACGGTGGTACCGGTATACAGCGCCAGATCGGTGCCGTTTTCCAGATCCAGAGCGGGGGTGGCATCGATATTATCGCCGGTTTTCACAGACCAGATGGGGCTCAGGGTGTTCACATCCACGCACTGCAGTACGCCGAATTCATCTCCGTAGTACACATAGTTGCCATACATGGCAACGCTGCCGTCGATGTTGCCCTTCTTCTCCTGATCCTTCACGGTAGTCTTGTAGGCCTGCAGACCCTCGCCCAGCTTGATCTTGCCGGACTGATAGTCGTACACCTCCGCCTGGGGACCCAGCTCGGCGGTATAGAGCAAACCGCCCTGGCTGCCAAAGATCATGGTGCCGGTGGTGCTGTCGAACAGGGCAGCGCCCAGCACGCCGGAATAGTTGCTGGTACGGTCCTTGCCGTCGGTTTCGATCATACGGATCTGCTTGTTGTTGAGCAGGTTGATGATGCGGTAGCCGCTCTTGACCTTGCCCTTGTACAGGTTGCTGTGGCTCTGGCCCACCGACAGGATGGGGGTACCATTGGTGGCCACGGACAGGCCGCCGGCGCTGGGAGCGCCCATATCGAAGGGATCACGGGTCATTTCACCGGTGTTCAGGTTGTAGAAATAGATCTTGCCATCCTGACCGGCCACGATCACTTCCTTCAGCGCCTTCACCTGACGAGCTTCCTCAGTGATGCCCATGAAGGTGCGCAGGTTGATGGGCCACTTGACAATAACGGGCTGGCCGGGAGCCACAACGCCATACACGCTGCCGTCATTGATCTTCATGCTGCCCACTTCCTGCTTCCACACCTCGGTCAGCGTGCCGCTGGTCACCTCAACGGTGCCGTAAGCTGCATTCTGACGCATGGGGCCGCCGCGGAAGGTAAGCACACCTGCCTGTTTCCACACAGCATAGTCGCTGGCAGCGCCTTCAACGGAGGTGTAGGGCGCATACATATTCACCTTGTTTTCACGGGTGAAGGAATCGGTGGTCTTACCATCGTTGTAGCGGGTCACCTTCAGTGCAGCCTCGCCCTCTGCCGGGTTGGTGGCATCCGTTGCCTGGGCATCCTCCAGCTGGGGCAGCATGGTGGGCGTAGGTTCAGGCGTGGGTTCGGGGGTGGGGGTGGGTTCCGGCGTGGGCGTCGGTTCCGGAGTAGGCGTGGGAGTAGGTTCGGGGGTGGGCGTGGGTTCGGGGGTTGCGGTGGGGGCCATGGTGGGTTCGGGCGTGTTTTCCACCATCATCTCATCGGGGCTGGTGGTGGTAGCAGGGCCGACCTCCGCCTGTACCTTGAACCCGGAGGTGATATAGTTCTGGGGATCAGCAGCGGTCTGATAGCTGACGCTGTATTCACCCGCATAGGATTCGTTGGCAGTATAGGGAATCGTCCAGCGCAGGGTCTCACCCTCGGTGGTCACCTGACCGGCAGCACGGGCATCCTCCAGCGTGCGGCTGAGTACCGTAGAGCCATACTGGTTATCCACACGGACGCTGGTAACATCCGTGGAGGTCAACATTTGGAAAACCAGCTCGGCAGGCAGGGTATCCAAATCGCCATCCACAGTGAAGTCCTGCATAGGTGCCACAACCGCCTTGGGGCCGGTGATGGATACCGTGGTGGAAGAGCGCATTCCTTCGCTCTCGCTGCCGTCGCTCTTCTGCGCATATACAGTGAAGCCGCCGGTATAGGCTTCCTCCACCTGGCAGGTGGGGGTCCAGATATACTCGTCGCTGTTGTTGATCACTTCGCCGCCCAGCACCAGCTGATCGGAGAACAGCTTGCTGTACACCGTGAAGCCATTGTCGTTTTCGATACGGATGCCTTCAATGTTCTTGGAGGTCTGCACCGTAAAGCGGACATCAGCGGGAGCGGCGCTGTCAGCAGTGGAGACGTTAAAGCTCTTCAGGGGAGTGTCATCGGGCAGAATCATGCCCTTGACGTTGGAAAATACCGTGGTAACGGAATTTTTCAGGCCGCCCATGGTATTGCCCACGGGGCCGCCTACCTTGCTCCAGTCAGGCAGGCAGATGCCAGCCAGCAAAGCGCCGATCACCAACAGTACGATGATCAGCGGCAGCAGGATGCCGCCACGGCGCTCCTCTTCATCCTCATCCTCGAAATCATAGGGATCCCGGTTGACCGTGGCACTGGGACGGCGGCGGGGATCTTCGTAAGGATTGCGGGGCTGCTGCGGATAACCGCCGTAGTTCTGCTCATCCTCATACACCGGCTGACGCTGCATTCCCTGCTGGGGACGCTGCATGGGCTGGGGCCGGTTCTGGGGCTGCATGGGACGCTGACCAGGCTGCCGGGGCTGCTGCATGGGCTGACGGACAGGCTGCTGACGGGGCTGATCATAGCTGGGCTGATAACCCTGCATATCATACTCGTTCCCGGCATCGCCGTATTCATCCATTTCAGAGCGCACACGGGCTTTGGCCTGCCGTGCACGATCCGCAACAGACATTCCCTGCTCGGGCATTGCTGTACGGGCGCCGGTATACTGGCCCCCTGCCACTGCTGCTCTGCGGGCCATGGGCTGCTGCGCCTCGCTGTCGCCAGCGCCGAAAAGATCAACTTCCTGCTCTTCCGGCATCATCTGGGGCTGAGGCCGCTGCATGGGCTGGGGACTGCGTTCAGGCTGCATGGGGTGCTGGGGCATTTCCGGCTGAACAGGCCGCTGCACAGGCTGCTGCATGGGCATATCCCCCATGTTTTCCGCAGGCATCTGCGGCTGCTCGGCAGCGGAAGAACGGCGACGGCGACGGGGCTGCTCCTGGGGATAAGCCGTCATTGCCACGCCGGGACGCTGTTCCATGGAAGCGGGAGCCTGCTGCTGGAAGCGTTCCTCCTCTGCGGGGGCAGGGGTGGTGCGCCGGGTGACCATCTGCACAGGTGCAGCGATACGGGTGGGCGCATTATCCCCCATGGCAGAAAAATCCTGCTGAGAAAACAGCGGAGATCCCCCCTGCTGAAGCTCTGCCCCCATAGGCGCAGGGCGATCCGTCAGGAAGGAGGCACCGTTAGGAACCTGATCGGGTTTCCGCCAGGCAGCAAACGGATCGCCGCCGGGCGCAGACATACCGGGTTGTTCCGGCTGCTGAGGCTGGCCATAGCCGCCTTGGTAGGGATACTGATTGTTGTTGTAATCGCTCAAGGTTTTGCACTCCTTATTCGATTTGGATCCTTTGTAGCCTGCCCGCCGATGCAGACAGGAATAGCAGCATATGTCAATCCCCGCCTTGCTTTCGCAAAGGGGACAGGTATGGCATCATGCACATACCTTTTTCTATTATACCAATATTCGTCCAAGTCTACAAGCCCCTGTCGCTTTGTTTTACGTTTGTCGCAAAAGCAGGGTTTCTTCAACGTGCGTCGAATAGATAAAATGCGTATGCCTTGAAACCTTTTCAACCGGTAAGGAGGATTCCTATGCAGGAACCTGTCATCGTATTATGCAAAGAACGTGCCACCAGCTGGCTGATTGCCCGGCTTTTGCGCTGGCGTCAGGTATACAGCCTGTGCCTGCCTTTTGATACACCTCTGGAAACCCTGCTGCGCCATCAGCCCAAGGGTTTGATTCTTTCTGCCCCGCTGGATGAACCCGGCGCCATGGATGGGCTGGATACCCGAATTTTCCAAACAGAGCTGCCTGTTCTGGCCCTTGGCGGCGTTGCCGCTGCCCTGTGCGTGATGAACGGCGGTCAGATTGCCCCGGTGATTCATTCCACCACACCCCTTCCCCTTACGCTGGCGGAGCATCCCCTGTTTGCTGAGATGGATCCCTCCGGCTGTATGCTGCGTTCGCTGGCAGCCCTGAATCCCGAAGAGGGCATGACGGCCATCGCCGCTGCCGGGGAGGATGTTATCGGTTTTTCCCTGAATGAAAAACCCATTTTTGCGCTGGAATATCCCATTGAGCGCAACGACCCGAATGCCGGACAACTCCTGACTAATTTTGCCTACACCATCTGCAAATGCCGGGCCGACTGGAACGAAGATTCCATGATTGACGAGGCCATCCAAACCCTCCGGGAAGGCGTGCCTGCCGATGGCCAGGTGCTGTGCGCTGTTTCCGGCGGCGTGGACAGTGCCGTATGCGCCAAGCTGGCCAGCATGGCACTGGGTGATCGCTTGCGCTGCCTGTTTGTGGATACTGGCCTGTTCCGGCAAAATGAGCCTCAGAGCGTCATGGACGAATTCCAGGATATGCTGGGCATTCAGGTGGAGTACATCAACGCCCGCGAATGCTTTATGCACGGGCTTGACGGCCTGACCGAAGCCGACGCAAAGGAAACTGCCGCTTCCGCTCTCATGCGCCAGATTCTGACCGATCACCTCAAGGCGCATCCTGAGCTTTGCGGGCTGGTGATGGGCACCAACTACAACGATACGCTCTACAACAGCGAAAGCCGCCATATTGAACTGGATGCTTCCATCACCATTCTGGAGCCGATTCATACCATGTTCAAGGATGAAGTGCGCCGTCTGGCCACTGCCCTGGGGATGCCCCCGGCCATTGCCAATCGTCAGTCCTTCCCCTCCAGCGGTCTGGCGCTGCGTATTTTCGGCACCATCACCGATGAGCGGCTCAACCTGCTCCGGGCTGCGGATGCCTGCCTGATGGAGGAAATTCAGGAAGCCGGACTGGACAAGAAGCTCTGGCAATACTACGCCACCCTGATCCAGAGCCCCGATGCGCCCGCTATGCACGCCGTATGCCTGCGGGCCATTCAGACCTCCCAGAGCCGGGGACTGGCTGCACGCCTGCCCTTTGACCTGCTGGAACGGGCCACCGAGCGCATTCTGGCCGAGGTGCCCGGCGTATCCCGTGTGGTATACGACCTGACCCCCAGCAAACATTACGGTATTCTGGAATAAGTTTTCATCCACAAAAGCGCCCCTGCGGGCGCTTCAGGTCGTCAAAAAACTCGCCTGCGGCGATTTTTTCGCCGAGGCTTGCACCGTTTGCCTACGAGCCTACGGCTCGCCGGGCGGCAAACGGCGATAGGAATCCCTTGCTACGCAAGGGTTCCGAAACCGCCGGAAGGGTGAGCAAAGCGAACCGAGGCGTGAGGACAGCGCAAAGCGCTCCCGCAACGCCGAAGCCCAAAACCGACCGAAGGTTGGGTTTGGGCCGCAATGCACGCCGCTGGTTTCGGATTGGCAATCAGAGGGCTGCGGCCCTCCGATACCTCCGAGGGGTTCTTTGACAGTCTGAAGCGCCCCTGCGGGCGCTTTTTTCACAAGGAGGATTCTATGCTCATCTGCGATACCCATGCCGATACCCTGTGGGCACTGCAAAGCAAAAAGCGCCCAGCAAACCAGCCCACCGACATCGCCCTTGACCATCTCACAGCCACCGGGGACACCCGCATACAGGCTATGGCGCTGTTTGTCGGCGGCAATGGGCTTACCGGCGAGGATGCGGATCTGATCCAGCGGGAGTTGAACGAGCTGAACAAGCTGAAAGCGCAAGGTTTCCGTCAGATTGCCCATATTGAGGAAGCGCTGCCCGGCGTCGGCAATATCCTGTTGACCATTGAAGGCGGGGAGGCCTTCGGAGATGATGCTTCCAGCGTCGGCAACTATGCTGCTTTGGGTGTTCGTGGGGCTGCGCTGGTATGGAACAACGAAAACCGGCTGGCCCATCCTGCCAAAAGCGGTTCCCGGGAAGGGCTTACCCCCTTTGGGCGGCAGGTGGTACAGCAGATGCGCCGACACCGGATGGCAGTGGATATTTCCCACTTGAACGAACGGGGCAGCGATGAAGTCATGGACAGCGATTTCCCGTGCATGGCCTCTCACAGCTGTGCCCGGGGCTTATGCGACCATTTCCGCAACCTGAGCGACCGTCAGCTGCGGCTGCTGTTCTCCACCGGCGGCTATGTGGGCGTGAATTTCTTCGTTCCCTTCCTGACGAACACCGGCAAAGCCAGTCTGGATACCGTCATTGACCACATGGCCTATATGTGCGATCTGGGCGGCGAAAACGCTGTTGGACTGGGCAGCGATTTCGACGGCATTGACGAATACCCGGAAGAGCTGCGCAATGCAGGCGACATCCCCGCTTTGCTGGACAGGATGCGGCAGCGTGGCTTTTCTGAGACGCTTGTGGGAAAAATCGCAGGAGAAAACTTCGCTGCCTATCTGGCAAAAATCGATTCCATCAAGCCGCTGTAACAACAAACAGACGATAACCCGGCTGCCCTTTGCAGGTGGCCGGGTCGCTCTTTATACCAGCAGGTTTATCAGTTCCTGCCAGTGATGAATGTGCAGATAGTCAAACTCCGCATGGGTCTGCCGGTTTTTCTCCAGATAGGGGCTCTGTTCCGGCCCCGGGCTTTCGTACAGCACCGGGAACATCCCCGCTCCATGAGCGCCGCACACATCCGCTTCCATGCTGTCGCCGCAGAACCAGACCTTCTCAGGCTGTAAACCCGCCTTTTGCAAAGCAATGCGGAACATCATGGGATGAGGCTTTCGGAAGGCGTAATCGCTGGAAACCAGCACAAACTCAAAATGATTATCCGGCAAAAGCCGATTGATCCGGTTGCGGAGGGCATTCCCTGACCAGCCCAGATTGCTGATGACTCCGGTACGGATGCCCTTATCATGCAGAAAACGCAGCATTTCCTGTACGCCCGGCATACAGCCGCCCGGAGAGGCATTGTTCCACAGGCATTCCTCCATCTGCTCCAAGGGCACCGAAAACGTAATGCCAAAAGTATCGTATTTGCAGCGGAGCATCTGCATTTCGCTGATCTCAAACCCTCCATGGCGGCAATCCCTCAGCTGCCGGAAGATCTCCAGCCCGAAATCGCACATCTCCCGGGGCGTTTTGCCCATGGGGTTCTCTTTGATCAGGCTGAAGGCGGCTTCCTCGCCCCGGAGAAAATCCATATCAGACTCGAAAAGCAGTGTATGACCGTAATCGAACAGGATCATTTCTGGTTTCTGCACAGGCCATCCCTCCATCAATCAAACTGCAAAACGGAGACAGTACCCCATCGGGCACCGTCTCCGTTTGATTTTTCTTTTTATTCTCCCGCCGGGGTGATTACGATGATCACTTCATCCTCGTCCGCTTCGTGCACCAGCGAGGTGTCAAGGCTGGAAGGCGGCGCATCCTCATCCCCGGTGGGCTGAGCCACGTCTTCCTCCTTGGCCGGAGGTTCCACGCCACGGGCCAGATTCAGTTCGTCGATTTCACTTTTGCGCAGTACCGGCATACAGGTAACGCAACGCTCCAGATCCGCAAATTCTTCGCCATCCAGTTCGCTGTACAAAAAGCCGGTCAGGGGCAGATAGCGTTCCTTCACACTGCGGCAATTGGCATCGCCATGGTAATAGCTGCCGCCGTTGGGATTGTAGTACAATTCCAGCGAATCCTCCGGATAGGGCTGGCGGCGGCCGTAATCATCCCAGACGATCACCTTGGTACCAATCTTGATATTATCCCACAGCCAGCGCATATTCAGGCCATCCTCGTTGGCAATGCGGGCCGTGCGCACGCAGCCATGGCTGGCCCGCTGGCCCAGCTTGGCTTCCCAGGTGGAAAAGCGCTTGGTGCCATCCGCCAGAAACACGTAGGGCACCTGATGGATCATATCGCCGCCATTGAAGCGCAGCGCCATGGCGCAGATCATGCCCTCGCTGTCAAAGTCGCCCACACGGCTCACCATCAGATACTCGCCGGCGGCGGTTTCGTTGTAGGGCTGTTCATCGTTGGGCAGGCCGGTGGATACAGCACAGCTGGACCACAGCTTGCCATCCTTGAATACATACAGCTGCTGGGTCAGCTTGTCCACAATGATGCCGTATTCCTTGTTGGGGGTAACTTCCTTGAGCAGATTGGTGCGCACATAGCCGCGGATGATGCGGTTATAGTAGTCCACACCTTCAATCTTCGTCCAGCCGTTTTCATCTTCCCCCAGCACGTGCACGGCGGCAGCGTCGCCGTTGATGGTGCCGCCCAGCTTATCCTCATTCACTTTGGGATATTCCTGGCCCGGGCCGGTACGGGGAGCGATCATTTCCTTCTGGCCTGCATCCAGCACGGTGATGGGTTTCATCAAAAGTTCCCAGCAGGCTTCTTCGTTGGTAATATCATAGTGGAAATCTTCACCAAACCAGATGGCGCCGGTATCATAGCCTTCCATCCATTCTTCGAGGGTCTTGGCAAAAGCCCCGACGGGCAACAGCAAAGCAATCAATACGAGGGCGGTCACCATTGCAGTTGTTCTCAGGAGCCGGGTCATGATCAATCGAAACCTCCGTTACTGATGAGAATTGGGGATTTTTCTGTTCTGCACATCAAGTTGTGCAAAACCCATCATATGCATTTCGACAAAGCTGGACAAATTCCTTTCTCCGGTGTACGTCATATTCGTAAACATCATTCAGATGGACTCCCCTTCATCCATCTGTATAGACGATGCAAAGAGCTTACCTGTGCATCTTTGGCAAAAGATGAATTGGGCTGCCGATGTGCATCTGTCTGCGCCAGTCAGGAGCCGGGCCATCATCGCCCCAGTACTCATCCAGCGAGATGATCAGGCTGTCCTGCAACACAAAAAACGAAGTCACATGAAAGGAAACCCCGCCCTCTGCAGGCCACACCCGCATGGCGGTAACCAGCCCGTCTGGCGTATCAATCAGGCGCTCCATTTCCGCCGCCCAGCTGCCGGGATATTCGCAATTGGCCCGGATAAACTCCTCCACGGTGAAGCACTCATTGGAACAATGCCAGCGAATGACCGCCTCAGGCGCAAAGAAAGGCCGGATGGCCTTAGCATCCTGACGAATCACCGCATCCCAGAAAGCATGAATATCCAAGCGTTTTCCTCCCGTCCAAGCGAATATTGCCGCATACATCTTTTTTATCATATCACGCCCCGTCTTTCTTGACAATCCTCCCCCATCGTGCTATCCTTTTTGCCGCTGCCGGGCGGCCAGGCGATCGCGTGGCGCAAGTCATGAGGAAAGTCCGAGCATCACAGGGCAGGGTGCCGGTTAACGGCCGGTGGAGGCAACTCCAAGGAAAGTGCAACAGAAATAGACCGCCCGGGTTTCCCGGGTAAGGATGGAAAGGCGAGGTAAGAGCTCACCCGCATACCGGCGACGGATATGCGCTGTAAACCCCACCCGATGCAAGTTCCGATCAAGGGCAAAACGGCTGCCCGTCGTGCTCTTAAAGAGAACGCTGGAGCCGTGCGGCAACGTGCGGCGTAGATAGATGATCGTCCTACGACAGAACTCGGCTTACGACCGCACCGGCAGCAACACAGAAATCCGCTTTGTTCATGCAACTGGCTGCAAAGCGGTTTTTTGTTGCCTTTTTTGCCATTCCCATGGCAACTCTGCCCTTCCATCGCATAGAATGAAACACTCCCCCGCTACCATCCCTGTTTCGCTGCGCCCTGGAAGGAGCTGATGCCCCCTGACCCTTTCCGAACTGAAGCAAAAAGAAGTGATCGACCTGGCTGACGGCAGGCGGCTGGGCAAGGTGATGGATCTGGAATTCAACATTCAGGACAGCCGCATCACTGCCCTGGTGGTACCCTCGGATACCTCCCTTCTGCAAAGCCTCCGGGGCGAAAAATGCGGACTGGTCATTCCCTGGGAGGATGTGTACCGCATCGGCGATGATGTGGTGCTGGTCAGCATTCATCAGCCGGAACAGAGCGCCTGTCATTGGCCCGGATGAGGAAACATTGAGGAAATTTTTCCACATTCCAAGGAAAAGTCATTGAATTTCGTTGCTTTTCGTGGTATACTGTTTTTCCACATACGGGATGTTTTCCATATCGGATGGGGTTCACCCCGCTGTCAAAAGGAGGAATTTGCACATGAGATGCCAATACTGCGGTTACTTGGACAGCAAGGTGATCGACAGCCGCCCCACGGAAGAGGGCAGCTCCATCCGCCGCCGCCGGGAATGCCTGCACTGCGGCCGCCGTTTCACCACCTACGAAAAAATCGAAACTTCACCGGTGATGGTGGTCAAAAAGGATATGCGCCGGGAGCCTTTCAATGGCGCCAAGATCAAACAGGGTTTGCTGCACGCCTGCCAGAAGCGCCCCGTCAGCGTTGCCCAGATTGATACCATCGTGGAAAAGGTAGAAAAACTGGTGCATTCCAGCGGTGATGACGAATTCTCCTCCCGCCGCATCGGCGAGGCCGTCATGGAAGAGTTGAAAATGCTGGATGAAGTGGCCTATGTGCGCTTTGCCTCCGTCTATCGTCAGTTTACGGATGTTTCCAGCTTTATGGAGGAACTGAACAAACTGGTTCGGGACAGCGCCAAGCGTTCCGAGGATGAATAATGACAAGCGGGATCCTGCACGGGTTCCCGCTTTTTCTGTGCAATGATGCACGACAGGTTGTTCCCTTTGCCGGACTGTGCTATAATAATCGGTATGATGGGCAGGCCTTTTTGCCAATCCGCCCAATGGAGGAATTATGAATCAACGGCCGATTTCCAGCGTTTTGCTGGTGGATGGATACAGCCTTGTTTTCCGTGCTTTTCACGCCCTGCCGCTGCTGACCACGCCCGATGGGGTGTACACCAATGCTGTGCACGGCTTTTTCAGTATGCTGCTGAAAGCCCTGTCCGACTATCGTCCGGATGCTTTGTGCGTGATGCTGGATGTACACGCTCCCACCTTCCGGCATACCCTGTACGAAGATTACAAGGGCACCCGCAAGCCCATGCCGGAGGAACTGCGTCCCCAGCTGCCGCTGCTTCGGGAAATGCTGGCCGCTATGCACATCCATACCTGCGAGATGGAAGGCTATGAAGCCGACGACCTGCTGGGCACCGCCGCCCGGCTGGCAAACGAGCAGGGCATTTCGGCCTATATCCTCACCGGCGACCGGGACAGCCTGCAGCTTGTGGGCGGCCTTACCCGGGTCATCCTGACCAAGCACGGCGTCAGCGAAAGCCTGCTGCTGGATGCCCAGGGCGTTTGGGACAACTATGGCTTCACCCCGGAGCAGGTGCCGGATATGAAGGGCCTCATGGGCGACAGCAGCGATAATATTCCCGGCATTGCCGGTATTGGCGAGAAAACTGCCCTGAAACTGATCTCCCAGTACGGCACGCTGGACAATGTGCTGGCCCATGCGGATGAGGTCAAGGGCAAGCTGGGCGAAAAGCTGCGTGCAGGCAAGGAAGTAGCCTTGCTCAGCCGGGATCTGGGTACCATACGCCGCACAGCCCCCATCCAGCCTGATTTTTCTGCCTGCGACTGGCATGATATGGATCAGGGGCTGGAACTTCTGCGCCGCTACGGTCTCAACCAAACCGCCAAAAATGTAGAAGCGCTGCTGTCCGGCAATACCGTGGCCGCTGCTGCCGCTCCCCGGGGCACGGCGGCTTCCCGCAGAGCTGCCGGAAAAAGCAGCGCCGCAGCCGTCAGCGCCGTGACCATGCAGACCGAGGATGAAGCCGCTTTGCCCAAGGCAGCTCCAATTGCCAGCGAAGTGGTCTATACCGATGAAGCAACGCTGAAAACTGCCGCTCAAACTTTGGCAGACAGCCATCCCGCCTTTGTGGTTCTGTTGAGCCAGCCGGACGAGATCACGCTGCTGACGGCGGATATGTCCCTGTGGCGTATGCCCATTGTACAGGACTTGATGGGCATTGGCCTTTACCCCGACCTGATTCTGACCGCCCTGCGCCCGGTGCTGGAAGGCGTTCCTTTGGTTCTCCACGGTGCCAAGGCGCAGATGCACGAATGGAGCCGTTACAGGCTGCCCATTCCCACCGTTCACTGGGATACTTTGCTGGGCGCCTATCTGCTGCATACTGCCCGCAAGCATGACCCGCTGAATCAGGCGGTGGCTGCGGAATACGGTCTGCCGGAGGAGGAAGCGCCCACCCGCCTTACCGCCCATGACCTGTACGCTCTCTTCTTGCGCCAGCAGGCCCGGATGGAAGCTCGTGGCCTCACCGACCTGATGCTCCAGATGGAACTGCCATTGACCCGTGTGCTCTTTGATATGGAAAAAGAGGGCTTCTTGGTGGATGTACAGGTGCTGGACGATCTGAGCGGCCAGTTCACAGCCGAAATCGAGCGCTGCCGCAAATCGTTCCTGGCCCTGACCAATGCGCCGGAGGGCTTCAACCTGAACAGTCCCAAGCAGCTGGGCGAATTGCTCTTTGACAAGCTGGGTCTGCCCGCCCCCAAGAAGACCAAAACCGGCTCCTACTCCACCACTGCGGAAATTCTGGAAGGGCTTGCCCCCTACCATGACGCCATTGAGCCGCTTCTGCGCTACCGCAAGCTGACCAAGCTGCAAAGCACCTATGTGGACGGTCTGCGGAAACTGCGCAGCCGGGATGGCCGTGTGCACACCACTTTTGACCAGACCGCCGCTGTCACTGGCCGCATTTCCTCTCTGGAACCCAATTTGCAGAACATTCCCATCCGCACCGAAGAAGGGCGGGAGATTCGCCGTGCTTTCGTGGCCAGGGAAGGCTGCATTCTGCTGGATGCGGACTACAGCCAGATTGAGCTGCGGGTGCTGGCCCATCTCAGCGGCGACAGCGCCATGTGCGATGCCTTCCGCCGGGAACAGGATATTCACACCCGCACCGCTGCCGAAATTCACGGTGTATCCATGGAGGAAGTCACTCCCGCCATGCGCCGGGCTGCCAAGGCCACCAATTTCGGTATTGTCTACGGCATCAGCGGCTTCGGTCTGGCACGGAATGCCGGTCTCAGCCGCAAAGAGGCGGATCAGTTCATCCAGACTTACTTCCAGCGTTATCCGGGCGTGCGTGCCTTTATGGATGAATGCGTCCGGTTGGGCAATGAAACCGGCTACGCCCAGACCATGCACGGCCGCCGCCGGGAGCTGTACGAACTGCGTTCCTCCAACCGCAATGTGCGCAATTTCGGCGAACGTGCCGCCATGAACACCCCTGTACAGGGCACGGCTGCCGATATCATCAAGCTGGCTATGGTCAAGGTAAGCCAGCGCTTGAAGGAAGAGGGCTATCAGGCCCGCCTGATTCTGCAGGTGCACGACGAACTGGTGGTGGAATGCCCCATGGAAGAAGCGGATGCTGTCAGCGCCCTGCTTCAGCAAACCATGGAAAACATCGTCTCACTGGATGTGCCTCTGGTGGCGGAAGTATCCCGGGGCAAGGACTGGGATGCTGCCCACTAAGACCATTCCTGTTGTTTTGATTCTCAACCAAGGAGGGATTTCCATGAAGATCATCGGATTAACCGGCGGTATCGCTTGCGGAAAAACCACTGTTGCCAATATGCTCAAGGAACTGGGCGCATCTATCATCGATGCGGATGCCATCAGCCATGAGCTGACCGCCCCCGGCGGTGAAGCGCTGCCCGGCATTCGGGAAGCCTTTGGCCGTCTGGTGTTCTTCCCTGACGGCACCCTCAACCGGGAAGTGTTGGCGGCGCTGGTATTCTCCAACGAAGCAGAGCGGGAAACCCTCAACAAGGTGACCCATCCCCTGATTCTCAAACGTTTGCGGGAAGATATTGAAACCTGCCGGAAAATGGGCGCTTTGATCGTTGTATTGGATGTGCCCCTGCTTTTTGAAGTGGGCGCACAGGAGCTGGCGGATATCACCGTCTGCACCACCTCCCCGCTGGAAGTGCAGATTGAGCGGATGCGCACCCGCAGCGGTCTTGGCCGGGAACAGGCCATGAAACGCATCGAAAGCCAGATGCCCCTCAGCGAGAAAGAAGCCCTCAGCGATGTGGTGCTGGATACCAACAAACCCACCGATGAGCTGCAACAGGATGTACTCAAGCTGTACAACGCCTGGAAGGCTGATGCCATCTGAGGCCGAAAGGAGACCCCATGTACCCCAGCGAACCCCCACGGCGCAGCCTGGAAGAGGATGCCATCCCCACGGACTGGTCCTATGTCCAATCCGTAGCGGAAGGGCTGCGCCAGAAGCAGGCACAGAATATCGGAGGCCGGTCAGAACCCCGCATCCGTCACCGGGCTGAACCCATTCAGCCCGCAGATGGCCCTGCGGTAAGCCGGTCTGTTTTGCCTACCGCCGGTGAGGACAGCCCCTTTATTCTGCCGGGCAGAACCGGCGACACCGCTTCTCCCCGGCCTGATTTCGCACCAAAGACAGCTCAGGCTTCCCAGCCTGCCCAACCAGCTGCCGGGCGTACCCGCCGCCGGGCGCAGATTGTTACGCAGGACGGTTCGCAATTTGAAAAACCTGCTGAGATCCAGATGCCGGAATGGCTCCGGGTGGCGCAGCAGAATACCACCCCGGATAGTGTGCGCCATCCCCCTGCCCCCCGGGTGCAGATGGCGCCGCCTGTGGAGGACGCACCTGCAAACCGTCCCCGCTACGGGCAACGACCTGAACCAAAACCTGTGCCCATGCGTCAGGCTGATGTGTATGCTGCTGCCGGATATCCCCCGGAGCTTCTGGCAGAACAGCAGCGGCTGGACGCTTTGCAGGAGGCGCAGATGCTCCGCAGACGGCGGGGCGCTATGGCGGCGGCCCATGAAGAAGCACCGGCCCGGCAAAATCAGGCATCGTCCTATCCTCCGCCCCGCAGCGGTATGCCCCAGCGAAAGACTCTCACTCAGGAGGAACAGGCTGTGCGGATGCAAGCCGTACAGCAATATGGACAAAGACCGCCGACTGCCACCCAGCGTCCGGCTCCCACCGCCCACCCTGCCTGGCAGAATGCCTACGGCCAAGCGGCGCAGGAACAGCCCTATGCCGTGGAAGAAGCCGAAGAGCGTCCCCGCATCCGGATTCCCTGGCTGGGCATTCTCACCTCCGTGATGGCGCTGCTATCCGTGTTTTTGTGGCTGAACCGACTGGATACCGGAAAGCAACTGGAAGCAGTCTATCAGGCAAGGGCCGCAGCGGAGCAGCAAGTGGCGGACGAACATCCCTACCAGTACAGGGAGCTGATCGAGACCCAGGCCGAGCAGAACAACCTGCACCCTGCCTTCGTGGCCTCCATCGTGCTCAACGAAAGCTCCTTCCGACCCGGTGTGAAAAGCCATGCCGATGCCATGGGCCTGATGCAGATTCGCCCCGATACGGGCGAATACATCAATCGTGCGCTGGATATTCCGGGCTACAACCACGATATGCTCTACGACCCGGAAACCAACATCCGTTTTGGCTGCTACTATCTGGGCGAGCTGAGCGAGCGCTTCGGCGGCGACCCGGTGCTGGTGGCTGCCGCCTACAACGCCGGTCCCACCAATGTGCAGAATTGGCTCAACAATTCCACCTATTCCTCCGACCGGCGTACCCTTCCCATCGAAAACATCCCTTTTGGCGATACGCAGACCTACGCCCGCCGCGTTTTGCGGGACTATGCTGCCTACAAACGCCTGTATTATGAAATCCCGGAGGTTCAGCAATGAAACGGTTCCTCTGCCTGCTGATGGTGATTCTTCTGCTGCCCGTGTGGGCCTTTGCCGAAAACGTACAGGATTCGCTGATCATCGGCCTGGTCAGCTACCGCACCTATGAGATCAAGCCTTTGGTTCCTCAGGAGCGGGATATCATGTCCCTGTATGCGCTGGTGTACGAAAGCCTTGTGACCATCGATGACAATGGCATTCCCCAGCCCCTTCTGGCTGAAACCTGGACCGAGACCGGCGGCGGCAACACCTGGACCTTCACCCTCAGAGAAAATGTCACCTTCTCCGACGGTACCCCCCTGACCGCTGCCGATGTGGCTGCCTCCGGCAACTACATTTTGAATCTGGCCAATGCCGAAGTGGCAGACAAGGGCTTTTATCAAAACATCCGCTACATGGTTTCTTCCTTTGAAGCGCCCGATGATCGCACCGTGGTGGTGAAAGCCAAGCGGGACTACTACGGCGTTCTTTACAGCATGACCTTCCCCGTGGTGCACGCCTCTCAGGTGGAAACCGCCAGCCCGCTGGGTACCGGCCCCTATGTAATCTCCTCCTTTTCCCCGGGCAGCTATCTGTGGCTGGCTGCCAATGAAAACTGGTGGCAGATGCAGCCCCAGGTGCGGGAGATCATGGCCACCCTGTTTCCCAACAACAAAGAGCTGATCACCGCCTACGAATACGGTCAGGTGGATACCGCCATCACCCGTTCCGTAGCCGCCGCCCAGTACAAAAGCGGCATCAGTTCCCTGTCCATTGCCTATTCCACCCGTCAGCTGGAAGTGCTGCTGCTGAACAACGGTGCGCTGGAATTTGAGGATGTGAAGGTGCGGCAGGCTGTGCGCTACGCCATCAATAAAAACCTGATTGCCCAGAACGTATACATGGGTATGACCATCAACACCAACACCCCCGTGCCTTCCGACAGCTGGCTGTATTACGATCAGGAATCAAGCTTCACCTACAATCCGCAAAAGGCCATGCAGCTGCTGGAAGAAGCCGGCTGGACGGACACCGACGGCGATAATGTGCTGGATAAAGTGGTGGATGGCAAAAAGCGCAACCTGCGCCTGCGCCTGTATGTGTACGAAGACCCGGAAAATGATGTGCGCTTTGAAACCGCCAACATGATCGTGGATATGCTGGCGGAGGTGAAGATCAAAGTCGTGGTTACCACCATGTCCTACACGGAGGAAGAGGAAGCGCTGAAAGCGGGTTCCTACGATATGGCGCTGTGCGCCTTCCAGATGGATGTGGTGCCCGATTACGGCTTCTTCCTGCGCAAGGGTAACAACCAGAACTACAGCCGCTATGTTTCTTCGGAAATGACCAGCCTGATCGACACCCTGCGTACTCAGGAGGATCAGACCGACTTTGCCTACACCACCCAGACCATCCAGCAGCTGTTTGCCAATGATACCCCGTTTATCTGCCTGTTCTACCGTTCCGGCGCCATCCTGACCCGAAAGATGTTCAGCACTGTGCGTTCCATCCGGGAATTTGAACTTCTGCGGGGCATCGAGGTATTCGGACGATGATCAAATTCACCAAGGAGGAAGGGCGTCCATGAAAAAGCTGATAGGCCTGTGGCTGTTTCTTTGGCTGCTGTGCGGCTGCCTGACCGCCCTTGGGGAATCGCCTGTCACCATCCCGGATCTGCTCACCGTGGAGGAAGCGCTGGCACAGCAGGAAACCGGCCATGAGGAATCCGCCCAGCCGCCCTTGGAGGAGGGCTGGGAAATTCTGCCCCAGCCGGAACCGCCCGCCTTTGTGCCGCTGCTTCTGGAAGTGGCCCGGGCGGAGTTGGGCTATGTGGAAGGCAGCAACAACTACAGCAAATACGGCGAATGGTCCGGCGACCCCAATGCCGCCTGGTGCGCAGAATATGTGTGCTGGTGCGTCAACCAGACCGACCTGCGCCACGGGCTTTCCCTGCTCAATCAGGTGTACCCCAACTACAGCGGCCAGAATACCGGCAAAGAATGGTTTATCGCCCGGGGGCGTTTCCTGTTCCGCAAAGGGGTCTGCCCGGACTGGGGCCCTCAGTGGTTCCACGGTGCAGACCGCAACATGATGAAAAATGAGTACCAGCCCCGCAGCGGCGATCTAATCTTTTTCAGCTATAACGAAGCCGGGGATACCGAGCACGTAGCGCTGGTGGAATTCTGCGCCCGCCACGAGGATGGGCAAGTCTATGTGCACGTATTGGAGGGCAACAACCCCGACCGGGTACAGCGCAAGTATTATGCCCTGGATGACAGTCAGGTGCTGGGCTATGGCCTGTGCGAAGATCTGATCGGCACCACCATGCGCTTTGGCAATACCGGCGACAAGGTGATCGCTCTGCAGCGGGATCTGTGCGAGCTTGGCTATCTGGAAGAAAAACACCTGACCGGCACCTATGGCAGCAATACCCGTGCTGCCGTGGCCAATTTCCAGTACGATGCCATGTACGAGGAACGCCCCAACGGCATCGCCAATCTTTACACCCAGCGTGCCATTGCTGAAATGCTGGAAAAAAAGCGCTATAACAGCCCGGAAAGCTGGCTGGTGACGGACTGAAACGCCTGTTAACTTCTTCCCCTTGGGTGGCCGGACTGTACGAACCAGGCAAAATGGTGTACAATATGGGTTATCCGACCGTCTAATGAAGGGAAGGGAGTGTGAAGGCTGATGCGCAAAATCGCCACTGGGCTTGGCTGCCTGCTGCTGGTGCTTTGCTGCATCCTGCCCTGCGCTCATACGGAAGAGCCGCTTCCCCGTCTGGAAAGGGCGCTGTTGGTGGGTGTGGACACGTTTGTCACCCGTCCCAGCGCCTACCCCAGCTCCACCAACAATGTGTACGCCATGCAGGAAATGTTTCAGGCAGCTGCCCAGCCGTTGGAAAGCATCCTCCTGCCCCCGGAGGCGGTCACCTCCGCCCAGCAGCTGACCGAATTGATCCAGACCGCCTTTGCCGATGCCAGAGAAGGAGATGTTTCCTACCTGTACCTGAGCACCCACGGCCTGTACGACCCGAAGAACGGCGTAGAACCCCAGTTGTTGCTCAGCGATGGCATTACGGAAGGTTCCATTACGCCGGCACAGCTGGAAGCCGCCTTCGATGGCATTCCCGGCACCAAGGTGATCATTCTGGATGCCTGCAATTCCGGTGCTTTTATCGGCAAGGGCCTTTCCCAGCAGCCGGAGGAACTCAATTTTCTCGGTGAGGATTTCAAGGTGCTCACCTCCAGCGGTGCGCTGGAAGAAAGCTGGTACTGGAACAGCGGCGATGCCAGTGTGCAGCAGGGTGCGTTCTACTTCACCCAGGCGCTGACCCAGGCCATGAGCCCGCTGTTCGACTATCCCGCCGACCAGAACCGGGATGGCAGTGTTACGCTGGAAGAATTATACCAGTATCTGCTCAAAGGTCATGCCGCTTCCACCCCTCAGGTCTATCCCCAGAAGGATGATTTCGTCATCTTCCGCTACGATGCCGCTCAATCGGGCTACCGTACCCACCAGCGGACACCTATCATGGATGTGACCTTCTCCGGCAATACCCTGAGCCGCTCCAACCGTGAGATCAACATTGAGTTTATCGCTACACGGCCTGTGCAGGTGGGCTACCAGATCGTTTACCAGCAGGAGGGTAAATGGCAGTTTGATCAGGCGCAGATCATTTACGATGAAGCAGAACGTTTCACCGCCTTCGGTGATCAGGCCGGTGCCGTCTCCCCGGGGCGCAAGGTGCGCACCCTGACCATTGGCGACCTTCCCAGTGATGCCTATGGCTATGTGCTGGTACAGCTGTTCTCCATTGAGAATGGCAAGCTGACGGTGCACGCCGGCCGGGTATTGTGCGTGCTGCCGGAAGGCAATGCTCCAGCCATCAGCGTAACGGCACCCAGCGTGTTTTCTCCTGCCGGTGGCAGAGAGGTGAGCATCTTTGTGGGGCACGATGTTCCCTGTTCCCTCAGCGTCAGCATTGTGGATGAAAGCGGCAAAACAGTATACCGGCTGTGCCACAAGCAGACCACCCGCCCCATGCAGCTAAATCCGCCTGGCAGTGTATTCTACTGGGATGGGCGGCTCAAATCCGGCGAAATCCTATCCGAGGGTATCTATCAGGTTCGTGTTCAAGCCTATACAGAAGCCGATTCTGTCACTGTCTACAGCGAACCCTTCACCATAAACCAAGGAGGCTGAACCCATGGCAAACCGTTTGATGGTGGTCATTCCCTGCTATAACGAAGAAGAGGTGCTCCCCGAAACTTCCAAAAGGCTCATTGCCAAAATGCACAGTCTGATGGAAAAGGGGCTCATTACCGAGGACAGCAAGGTGTTGCTGGTCAACGATGGCAGCAAGGACCGCACCTGGGAGATGATCACTGAGCTGCACAAGGAAAATCCCTTGTTCGAAGGCGTGAAGCTGAGCCGCAACCGCGGCCATCAGAACGCTCTGCTGGCCGGTTTGATGACCGCCCGCAACCGTTGCGATATCTCCATCTCCATGGATGCCGATCTGCAGGATGACATGGACGCCATGGATCGCTTCATTGAGAAATACAACGAAGGCTGCGAGATCGTCTACGGCGTGCGCAACAAGCGGGAAACCGATACCTGGTTCAAGCGGGAAACGGCGCTGTTCTTCTACCGGCTGATGAAAGGTCTGGGCGTGGATATCACCTACAACCACGCCGATTACCGCCTGATGTCCAACCGGGCCCTGAATGCGCTGGCAGAGTTCAGGGAAGTCAATCTGTTCCTGCGGGGTCTGGCGCCTCTGGTGGGTTTCCAGAGCGCTGTGGTGTATTACGACCGCAGCGAACGCTTTGCCGGTGAAAGCAAATATCCCCTGAAAAAAATGCTGGCCTTTGCCATTGACGGCATCACCAGCTTCTCCGTCAAACCCCTCCGTCTCATCACCAGCGTAGGCTTTGTCATCTTTGTGGTTTCCCTGTTCATGCTGCTCTATGCCCTCATTGCCTGGATCACCGGCAATACCGTGGCCGGCTGGACCAGTATGCTGGGCTCCATCTGGCTCATCGGCGGCATTCAGTTGCTGTCTCTGGGTGTGATCGGCGAATATGTGGGCAAGATCTATAATGAAACCAAGCATCGTCCCCGTTTTATCATCGACCGTTACCTGAACCGTCAGGGCGATGACCCTGTGATTGATGACTGATTGGGAGGCTGCAAATGCAAATGACGCAAGGCATGGATCTGGAACAATTGCGTAACTTTGCCCGCAGGCACGCCCGTTTTTTATGGTGTCTGGCCGCTTCGCTGCTGACGGGTTTGTGCGCTCATGCGTATTTTTACACGGGTCTTGGTTTTTCGCAGGATTCCCTCATGCTGTATACCAATGATGTGGATTGGCAGATCAGTCTGGGCCGGTTCATGATCCCGGTGTATTACTATCTGCGGGGCCGGTTTACCGTGCCGTGGCTGTTGGGGCTGTACTGCATTCTCTACGCAGCCATCAGCGCCAGCCTGATCGCTTCCATGATGAACATCCGCAAGGCAGGACACCTGCTGCTTTTGTGCGGTATCATCATGACCAATGCAGCCGTAACCGCCCAAACCGCTACCTATGTGCACGTAATCGATATTTATATGCTGGCCTTTCTGATGGCCACGCTGTCAGTTTGGTTCCTGTGGCGGTTCCGTTTCGGCTTCCTGGTGGGGATTCCGCTGCTGATGGTCGGCGTCGGTCTCTACCCTGCGTATTTCGCCGCAGCAGCCGCCCTGTGCGTGCTGCTGGTAATCCAGCAGCTGCTGGACAATGCGATCACTCCCAAGCAGCTCTGGCTGACCATCGCCAAAGCCCTGCTGATGCTGCTGTGTGCCCTGCTGCTCTATGCAGCTGGTGTCAGAGTGGCCTTATGGCTCAGCGGCACACCGCTGTCTCAGGGCTATAACGGCATTTCCGGTGTTGGCGATTTTACAGGCTACAGCGTCATGGAGCTGCTGGAAGACCTGTACCGCTATGTGGTTCGCTTCCTGAAAAACCCCACCGCCAATGCGCCCATGCTTATCCGATGGTGCAATCTGCTGATGGGCGTGGCTGCCATGGTGCAGCTGGTACGCTTGGTGGTTCTGCGCCGACCGGTCTGGTGGCGGCTTCTGCTGGTGGGCGTTGCGCTGGTGCTTCTGCCGCTGGCTGCCAATATCACCTATTTCCTCTCCAAGGGGATGTTCCACGGCGTGATGACCATGCCGCTGTATCTTTTGTATCTGTTCATTCTGCTGACGCATATCTGGGCACAGGATGCCGCTCTGGCTGCAAAGGACAGCGCAGCAGACAATACCGTCCCAAAAAAATGCTGGCTGCGCCGTCTGGCGATTGCTGTCATTCCCTTGCTGTTGTGCATCTGGATGGTGGATAATGTACAGTTCGCCAATGCTTCCTACCTGAAAAAACGGCTGGAGGCACAGAGTACCCTTTCTGTGATGACCCGTGTGATAGACCGCATTGAAAACACAGAGGGCTACCGGCCGAGAGAAACCGCTGTAGTCTTCATCGGTGACCTGAACCTGAACTCAGCCCTCAATCCCAGCCGCATTGATTACCACAGCCTGAAGCAGACCGGCGACCGGGTGCCAGGCTATGAGTATGAATATGCTATTTCCTACCCCTGGTCCTACCGGTACTATATGAATTACCTGCTGGGGTATCCCATCCGTCTGGGCCATGAAGGGCTCATTGAGCAATACACCGCCAATGAGACAGTTCAAGCGATGCCCGCATTCCCGGATGTGGGCTGCATCCAGTGGATCGGCGAAGATCTGATCGTCAAACTGTCCAACAAAAGCTATTAAGAAACATGAATCCCGCATGGCTGCATATCCTTCCCATGGGAAGGTGAGCACCATGCGGGATTTTTTGATTCACACCTATGATCTCCTGATAAGAGGCAGCGCTGCCATCATGGGCTTTTTCCACGGCATGACCAGCGGAAACCATCGCAGCGCTGTGCTGCTGCTGTGCCTGATGGCAGCGGATTATCTGACCGGGCTGATCGCCGCCTGGCTGAGCAAAAGCCGGAAAACCAAAACAGGCAAACTCAGCAGCGCTGCTGCTTTCCGTGGCTTGCTTCACAAAGCGGTAATGGTGTTGGTGCTTGTGATCAGTGCGGTGCTGGACTGGTTTATTGGCGACCATAACGCCATGTTCTTTACCGCCGTCTGTTGGATGTACATCGGCAGCGAAGCCCTGTCCCTGTTGGAAAACCTGACCCTTTGCGGCGTTCCGGTGCCTGCGGCCCTCAAGCGCAGGCTGGCGTTGTTCAGCCAGACAGAGGAAGCAGGCACACAGCAACCTGCTCCCCCCATCAGTTGAGTTCGATAACCTCCAGATCATCCGGCACGTGCACATCTCCATGGTACGCCTGCCGGGCTTCAGCCGTATAGCTTGCCTTACGCTGCGGCAATGTGGAATCCTCTGTATGCCAGAGCACCAGATGGGGCACCTTCAGTTCCTCAGCCAGCTTTGCCGCATCTAAAGCGGTGCTGTGGTGCTTTTCGTAGGGCTTGAAGGTTTCCCGCTGCCCATACAGGCAGAAGGCTTCACTAAGCAGCCATTCGCATTCCTTTGCCGGGGCTTTGCAGGCAGGGTTGTAGGGTTCATCCCCCAGGCAGCACAGCAGCCGGCCATCCTCCAACCGGAAGGAAAAGCCGAATTGCAGCATTTTGGTGGACAGAATATCAAAAAAGACCACTTCGTGCCCTAAAATGCTTTCCTGCAATCCATCCTCCAACAGATGGAACAGAATCCGATCATCAAACAGGGCGCAGATTTTGGCGGGCAGCATCAGCTTTGCCATCATCCGAAGGCCCTCTGCAACGGTCTGGTGGCAATAGATATGCCAATCCCCTTCATACTTGCCATTGTTCATGGCCGTGCCGATCATCCGCACCAGCCACACGGCCCCCAGCAGGTGATCGCAATGGGCATGGGTCAGAATGAAATGATGGATTTTTTCCAGCGGAATCCCGGCTGCTTTCAGCTGTCTGAGAATGCCATTGCCGCCGCCTGCATCGCACAGAAGGTACTCTCCCTTGGTTTCCAGTGCAAAACAGGTGTTGTAGCAGCGGGTGACTGCCGCATTGCCGGTGCCCAGCACGTGTAAACGTTCCATCTTTCCATTCCTCGCTTTCCATATTCAACACGAAACCGAGCGGGAACCTGCCCGCTCGGCTGATTGTATTCAATTTCCTGCCTGCTCGAAATCCGGGCTAACCAATCAATGTATCGTTACGGCAACCCTGCCGGTCGGATGGGTCGGAAAGTCCAAATTCCGCAACCTGCGGAGACGATGGGATTACTCGTCGTCAAATTCCTCGTCAGCTTCAAAATCGGCTTGTACTACGTCAATGAGCTTCTCGAGCAGGGCTTCGTCTTCTACGGGCTCGAAGGTTTCCATTTCCTCGCCGTCTTCTTCGGTCTCCACAACCTTCATGATGTAGAGATTGACAGCTTCCTCGTCCTCATCTTCGGCCGCGCAGCCTTCACAATGTTCGCATTCACAGTCGCAGTCGCTTTCGTGGGCATCGCCCAGGACAACGTACTCTTCACCGTTGTAGAAGAAATAGCGTACCACTTCCAGCAGAACATTGTTGCCATCCTCATCGATTCCTTCGATGAGATCACGGGGTTCTTCTTCACTGAGGATTCCGTTCTGGTTCTGATCTTCGCTGTACAATGGAATCGCCTCTTTTCTGAAATGATTTGGTAGGCTTTGCCTTTCCGGCGCCATGGGCAGGAGGTCAGCATTGGTAATGTCCCGGTGCCGGCACATCGTTGCGTATCGCCGCCGTGTCATCACATCCTGCGGCTGTGCCACGCTGCGATGCCTTTTGTTGGTTGTCCTTCCCTTTGGCTTGGTTTTATTATACCCGAAAAGTACTGAATCCACAAGGGTTTTTCAAGAAATTTTGTGATTGAATTATACCGCAAAGTGTAGTAAAATAAGAGTGTTGGGCAGGCTCAGGAACGCTTGTCCTCTTTCTTTTGAAGGGGATGCAGCGTGCCATCGGGCTGCTGAATCTTCACACCCTGCAAAATGGCCTCCATATTCTCCCGGAAGCCAGCGATGTATTCCTTGCGCAGGGCAGTCTGTTCTGCCAGTTCCGCATCTGTCAGCGGGCGGATCTTCTTGATTCTGGCCAGCTCGTTGATGCGGTCAATCTTCTCTTTCTCCATAGCTATTCAGTCCTTTCTGATAAGGGGGTTTTTCTAATGGTACGGGGCAAGTGGTTTCCCATGGGCACGGACATTTCCGAGGCCCTTTCCATTCGTCAGGCGGTTTTCGGCACTGCTGCCGATGCGCTGGATGCAGCTGCCCAGCAGGTAGTGGTCTACCGGGAAGGCCGACCCGTTGGTTCCGCCCGGCTGTACTGGGCAGACGGCGCTTTCCGGCTGGACAAGCTGGGCGTTCTGCCCGAAGAACGGGACAAGGGTTTTGGCGATTTGCTCATTCGCCTGCTGCTGTTCAAAGCCCTTACGCACAACGCTTCCCTGATCGCTCTGGATACCCCCGCTGAAACCCGTGGCTTCTTTGCCAAATACGGCTTTCAGGATGACGGGGAACAAAACGGCCTTATCCATATGCACATCCTTGGCGAAAACGTGCAGCTGAGCCATTGCGGCGGCAACTGCGCCAGCTGCGCAAACCGCACAGAGGAATGTGTTCCCAAAGCCCTGCGGGGTTGAGTTCTTTGAGGGGGCGTGGGTTTGTGGGGCGCTGCCCCACACCCGCAATGGACTTCGTCCCTTGACCCATCACTGCGCCCCACAGGGGGGCGCAGAAGATCATCAATTGATCATCGTCATACCACCGATGCTCAAGCGTCGGTGGTTTTTTCTTTCTCCGGCGCAAACACCCAGTTCTGCTGCAGGCGATAGCTCATAAAGAACAGCAGAATATCCACGGGGATCTTGATCAGATTCTCACTCACGCCCAGCCACAGGTGCAGCCCGCTGGTCAAAGCAGCGGAAAGGATCATAATGATGAAGAATACCACCAGATACCGGGGGAAGGAGCGGCTCACCTTGCCCTTGTCTCCGAATACCAGCGTGCGGTTCACCGTAAAGTTGAAGATGCCGGAAATCAGGCGGGCGCAGACCGTTGCAATGGTGATATGCGGCACGAAGCGCAAAAACAGCACATTGGTCTCACCGGTCAGACCGGGAACCTTTTTCAGCAGCATATTAAACAGCAGGTACAGGCCATAGTCCAGCAGGAAGCTCACCAGCGATGCGCTGATAAACTTGAAGAAACCAGCCAGAATCACGCTGTAAATGCGCACACTGTCCCTGACAGCCCGGAAGTGGCTGCCCTCATTGTTGTTCTCATACACTGTCTCAATGGGCAGGGGACGCATGGGCAGGCGCTGGTGAGCGCACTCAATGAGCATATTCATCTCATACTCATACCGGTCGCCCTTCACAGCAATCATGGTAGGCAGCAGCTTGGTGGAAAAGCCGCGCAGACCAGTCTGGGTATCGGATACCCACACGCCGTAGAGCAGCTTGAACACCGTAGAGGTGATCTTGTTACCGTTGCGGCTCTTGAAGGGCACGTCCTCCTGATCGAAATCACGGCTGCCCAGCAGCAAGCCGGAGTCATCCTCGCCCATGCTTTCCACCATGCGCAGCACATCTTTCACCGTATGCTGACCATCGCTGTCCGCTGTGACCACATACTGCATTTCCGGGCATTCATCCTGCACATACTGCATACCCCGCTTCAGGGCAACGCCCTTGCCGCCATTGGGGGTATAGGAAATGATATGCACCACATCATCCTGAGGGATGCTGGCAAACAGGGACGCAAAGTCTTCGCCGCTGCCGTCATCCACAATGACGATCTTACCGATGCCCGCATCCTTCAGCGCAGCCACATAGGGGGGCAGACGGTCATCCGGCTTGTATGCGGGAATAATCACTGCTGTGTGTCGGTTCAGTTCCATCCTAACCATCCTTTCGTATCCATCTCAAATCAATTGATCAGATAAGTATCCAGATAGTCGATCATCAAAGGTTCCATATCCAGACCGGTGGTCTCGTTAACCAGCCGGGTGAAATCCTCCCGGGTTGCAATGGCAAAGGCGTAATTCTGCGTATATTGCCGGAGTGCGTCATGCAGCTTGCCGCCCGTCCAGTCATCCATGGCGCAAAGCATCGATGTGGCCCTGCCGTACACCAGCACCATGTAATCCGTATTGGTTTCAAAATAATCCAGCGGTGCGCCGGGGGTCGCCTGACCGGCGACGGTTACACGCATGGATGATTCAACCCGGCTTTGCCGAAGCTCTTCCCGGGCGACTTTGCCATAGGTGGCGCCCACATATTCCAGCAGGCTGAATTCGCACAGGGCTTCATCCATCCATGGATAGGTGCTGCTGTCGCTGCCTACAAGAGCATACCACCACTGATGGGCAGTCTCGTGGACGACGGCATATTCCAGCGTTTTGGCATCGCCTGACAGCAGGGAATCAGCCATCATCACCATGCCCGGGTATTCCGCTCCGCTGACTCCCATGGGTGCGGCGCAGACCGTGAAGGTACCATAGGGATACGGGCCATAAGCGGCGGAAAAGCAGGAAAGCGCATCCTCTGCCACTTTCAGCAGCCGATTGGCATCCGTCACTTTGGGTGCATATGCCTGCAAAAGCACTCCATCGACAATACGGGCTTCCTTGCGCAATATTGGGCTGATCACCAGCCCCATTTCCCGCACAGCCGGTGCTTCCAGGGTGTACTGCATCCGTCCGTCATCGCTTTGGGTAAGGCCTGTCATGCTGCCGGTACCAGCGCAGGCATAGCCTTTGGGTACCGTCAGATGCAGCTGGTAATTGGCGCATTCCCCGCTGAGGGGATCGCCGATGGGCAGCCATGCGTCCGTCCGGTACGCACCATCCTGCCACAGAGCGGGCGTTGCAAAGGCATGACCCGCCATAAACGTATCCTCCCACCAGCCAAAGCGGTACTGGATATGGGGAAAATACACAGTGTACTGCAAGGTGACCTGAAGGGTCTCCTCCGGCTGCCACGGCGTATCCAGCGGCAGGGACAGCACGGTTTTGGCTTCATCCAGATAGCGGTGGCTGATGCTGTGCACCTGTCCGTTCCGCTCCAGCGAAACAGACGATACCACCAGCGAACCTGCGGAAAAACCATCCGGGCAGATGCTTTCATCACCAGCTACCGGCGAGGTATCCGGTTTCTGAAAAGCATTGGGCCATGTGCGGAAAACCACTTCATCCCGGGATTGCGCAACCCGGCTGGTCAGCGTCATGGTCTGGGAAACCTTCATGCAGCGGTTTTGCGCATCCAGTTCCGCATCAATAACGATCTGATCCAGTCCCTGCGCCGCTTGTTGCAGCACCGCTGTTGCTTTGGGCGCATCCGTCCGCCGGGCAATAACAACCACCCGGATGAGGCAAATCACAGTCGCCAGAACCAATGCTGTTGAAATCATGGCCAACAGAAGCTGCCATGGGCGTTTTCTCAGCCTATTCATCATACAAAGGAACCGGTATTCCCCAGCAGGGAAAGCATCTGCTGGAACACATTCCCCAGCAGATTACCGCCTACAAACCACAGCGCAACCAGAGTCAGCAGCAGCGCCAGCGGGAAGCAGATCATCTTGGCGGGCAGCAGCTGGGCATCCGTGCCGCCTACAATGGTATTGAGCATATTGCTCAGTTGCAGATAGGCGACCACAATGCCGGCAATCATCGTCAGCAGACACAGCCAGGGGGAAACAAAGGAAACCAGCATTCCCAGCAGGGAAAACGCCACCGTTGGCATGGTGGTAATGGCAGCCATGCCCAAAATCACGTGCCAGGAAAACGGCATCCGGCGCACAGCGCAAAGGTAAATGACCACCACGATCAACGGAATGATGATGGCGATCAGCTGGCAGAGCACTGCAATACCGCCCACCGCAGGTGCCACCTGCCCGGCGATATAGTTGATGCCCTGCTGCATGGAAGCCTCGTTGCTGGCCAGACTCACACCCGTCAGCGAGGCGATCAGGCCGAAAAGAACCTCCACCACGCCCCGCATGGCGGACATTCCTGCCAAAAAGACCACCACCAGCACCACACCGATCACAATGGGGCTGGTGATCAGATCCCCCCGCTCCACCATGGTGCGGAGTACCTCGCCGGGGCGGGTGAAACAACCGGCAAAGGTGCGGGGCAGCTCTGTCAGGAAAGTCATCAAAGGATTGGGCTGAGCGGGCATCTGCTGCTGGTAGCCATAATTCTGGGCATACCCCTGCTGGGGATACCCCTGATAGCTTTGCTGGGCATACTGATTGTACCCCTGCTGCACAGGCTGCATACGCCCCGTATAGCCATTGACCACGGGAGTTTGCATGGTGTGCTGCTGCCAGTTCTGCTGGGGAGCAAAATCATTCTGATAGCTTTGCTGATACACCGGCTGATAGGACTGGGTATGCTGCGCCCACTGCTGCTGTTGGGCATAGCTGTTGCTAAGCCCGGCATTGCAGATGGGGCAGTACATGGTTCCGGGCGCAACCGCTGCGCCGCAATTGGGACAATTCATCATAAGCCTCCTGGCGTTCATGTTTGTTCTTCGGGTTTATTCTTCCTCAGCAGGATGGTCCTTCATCCATTCCTGAGCAGTTTTTGCAAGTTCGGGCTTCACAATGTAGTACCGCATTCCGCCGTACTCCACCCGCTGCTCCTCAGGCAGGGATTCCAGATACTGCGCCAGCGTGCTGAGGGGATAGTAACGGTTATCCCAGAAATCGCTTTCCGTAGCCAGCATGACCACATTCATGCGCTCCAGTTCCCCGGGCACTTCTTCCAGCGGCAGGTTCATCACCGGCACGATGGGGTTGGCATCCAGAATATGGCCCTTGCCGTGAAGGGGATACTGGTATCCGCTGCGGGGAATCAGAATCATCTCATCCTCCGCTACTTCCTCCGCCAAAGCCATCAGCATGGCGAATCTCTCTTGGAAGCCGTTATCCAGCAGCATGGTTTCGCTTTCCATCACATGACGGCTGGTACGGTAGAAACTGTCGGCATAGCCAGTCTGCTTGGTGCCCTGCACCACGCCCAGCAGGCACAGCGCTGCGCACAGCCAGGCGGGCAACGTGCGAAGCGCCTTTTGGATGTTTTCCCCAGGCAGCTTTTTCAGCTTCTGGCAGAGCCAACCAAGCAGCCGGGGCCACAGGTCGCTGAGGGCTGCAAGGGCAGCGCACACACCAGCTGCCGCAAACAGGAACCATTGCAGGGTGTAGCGGGGCATCATGGAGAAGGTGCCGGAAAAACTGTAGTAGCCGGTATCCAGAATGCCGGTCATAGGCGCCAGCGTCATCAGGGGAATCAATGCTGCATACAGCAGGGTTTCCACCAGATGGTTATCGGTTTCGTCCGTCCGCAGGAGCACCGCAACCGGGCCGTCCATGGGCTGTTCTGCCTTCATGGCTTCCACCTGCCGGCGAATCCGGATGCGCCGCACTACCAGCGCCACCAGCACACCCAGCAGTACCATCAGCGCCACCCGGAAGCCCCAGGGCCCCAGCGGCGAAGCATGGGAATAGAGAATGCTGTCCACATCCTCAAAGAAATTCAGCTGCGTGGTGGTTTCCTTGATGCGGTAATCCTGCAACAGGTATTGTTGATACCAGGGGGCATCGGTAAAGGTGGTGGTGAGCCGCCAGGGGGACAGCTGCCCCCAGCGCAGGTAGCACCACAGGTTGCCCGCAAAAGCGATCAATGTGCCCACTGCGCCGCCAAGGGCAATCATAATACTGCGCAAAAGCACTCTGCCCGACTGGCCTTTGGCTTCGTACAGGTTGGAGAGCCACTGCCACACCACCCATGCCACCACAATGAAGGGCAGCTGCACAAAGCACACCACATGGGCGCTCATCACGACAAAACAGGCAAACAGGGTGACAGCCGATTTGCCAAGATTGCGCCAGAATCCCGCCGTTTTGGCTTCCAGCCCGGCAAAATACAGAACGCCCAACAGCAGCGCCAGAATGCGCCAGATATCCCGGGGAGCACCGGCCACACTGGTATACAGATTGGGAATGATGTTCAAAAGCACCACGCCCAGCAGGATATAGGGTTTCTTTTCCCGGCAGAGCACCAGCAGCAGCGCACCAAAGGCCGCCAGGGTATAGAGGGTCAGCATACCAACGCCGCTGACGGCGGGTTTATCAAAGGGATAGCCCACTTCCGCCCCGGTATGGAACAGACCGTAGCTCATGAACAGTTCCAGCGACGGGAAGTGGTTGTGACCCCGGAACTGGCCTTCCAGCTCCTCTTTTTCCAGAAGGTGCCACAGGCTGCGATCGTTGCAGTACCGCTCCGCCAGAGCCATATATTCGCCCGCATCACCACTGAGGGTGAGGCAGTTCATGCTGGAACAGAACCGTATGCACACCGGCGCAAGCAGAATGATGATGCACAGGGCGAAGCACAGGCAGGCCAGCGCAGGCTTGTCAAAGCGGCACACCCGGCGCAGGAAGTCGAATCCCTGCCGGAGCAGCTGAGGCACCTGGCGCAGGTTCAGGATGCCCAGCACTGCCAGATACAGACCACTGACCGCAGGCAGCACAGCGATATACACCCACTTGGAAGCCCCGGGCCATACCACAGCCATCACCAGCGTCCACAGGTACTGCACAAAGGGCGTGGCAGCCACACCGGTCAAAAAGCACGCTGCCCGGCTGCGCTTGGCAAACAGGTGATGCACCGCAAACAGTACGCCCAGCGCAAAGGCCGTCAGCATACAGCTGAGCAGATACAGATTCCGCCAGCTATTGCCCAGATCCAGCCAAGTCATCTCTTCATCCTCCTGTTATTGGTGATGGTTGCACGACAGGTTTCAGCGGCCTTCCTGAGCCAGCCTGTCCATCTCTTCCATGTAGTACTGGTTGATATCCACTTTCTCCGACAGCAGCTTTTCCAGCTTTTGTGCGCCCTGCTGTTCCAGATCGGGGGTTTCCAGCAGTTCGATGGCCTTGGCCGTAGCCTTTTCATAGCGGTCTGCGCCATCGTTGAAGTTATACAAAAGCCCAAAACGCTCGCTCTGCTCCTGGGTGGAGCCGCTCTTGATCACATTCACATACAGGGCGTGGGTGCCCAGCATCACGGCTTCGGAAGCCATGGTGGCGCCTTCGCTGTACACCAGCTTGGCAAAGGCCAGCACATGATGTACCAGCTCATAGGGGGTATTCAGCAGGTGGGGCTTCAGTTCCTCGGGCACTGCCCCTTCGCTGCTCACATACACCCGGCCATACTGGCTCAACTTCTTCACCAGCGCAATCTTGCCTGCATCGTCCAGACCCTTCTTGCCGATGTCGTGGCTGGCGTTCCACGCCACAAAACGTACCAGAATGTAGGGCTCGTCAGGATTGAAGCCCACATCCCGGAGCACCTGCTTATCCGGCGTGAACACGGAGGGATGCAGATAGAACAGCTCCTTGTAGGTATCCACCCGCTCCTGACACTTGCCCAGATCAGTCAGGAAGGTGCGGGGGGTAAGAATCTTGGTGGAAAGCCGCTTGCAGATGCGCAGGCTGAACTTGCTCACCTCGGTATCCTCATAGACGATATGGGGCTTGCGGACAATCCACGAAGCGATGGACAGCATAGGGGCCGCGCGGCCGATCATAATATCCGGCTTGAAGCGAAGGGCAGCCAGCGTGAATTGAATGGTCAGCTTCAGAAACAAAAATGCCTTCTCCACCGGATTCTTGCCCGTGGACCAAGCGCAGCGGATATAGGGAATGCCATAGCTGTCCAGCAGCTTGGAGTTGCCATCCTTTTCCGCCACGAAGCACATCACTTTGTCGCCCCGCTCCTGCATCCGCCACAGAATATGGTGGAACTGATGCACCCACGCAGGATGGGTGAAGCAGATCATCGCTTTCATCAGTCTTCCTCCTTGCTCAGTTCAATCTCCATTTTGCGTACCCGGTACTGCACATCCTCCAGCAGCTTGCGGTTGTCGCTGATCAGATCGGCCTGAATGCCGGCGATCAGGAACAGAACGCTGATCATCAGCAAGAGGGCGCAGAGAATCAGGGACTGCACATGACCGCTGCCGGAACCGGTGGAAGCAAAGATCCACAGGAAACGGAAGCCCAGCGCCAGACCGGGAATACCGAAGATCAGGCTCAGAATGCCAAAGAAGCGCATAGGCTTGTACATGGCAAAGGAGCGGACGATCACGGAGGAGGAGCGCTTCATGTACTTCCACATACTCTTGAACAGGCGGGAAGGACGCAGATCTGGATTGGTACGGATGGGCACACTGGTCATGGCGGTGCGGTTCCAGCCCGCCTGAATGATGGTTTCCAGCGTGTAGGTATATTCATTGACCACATTGAGCCGCAGGGCAGCTTCCCGGCTGTAGGCACGGAAACCGCTGGGCGCATCGGGGATATCGGTATTGGATGCCATACGCACCACCCAGCTGCCCAGATGCTGGAACATCTTCTTCTTGCGGGAAAAATGCTCGGTTTCATCAATGGGACGCTCGCCGATAACAATATCCGCCTTTTCCTTCAGGATGGGCTCCACCAGCTTGGCGATATCCTCGCCGCAGTACTGGTCATCCGCATCGGTATTGACGATGATATCCGCCCCCAGATGCAGGCAGGCATCGATGCCCGCCATGAAGCCCTTGGCAAGGCCCTTGTTCTGCTTGAAGGAAACGATATGGTTCACACCCCACTCCCGGGCCACCTGCACGGTGTCATCGGTGGAACCATCGTTGATGATCAGCACTTCGATCTGATCCACACCGTCGATCTGGCGGGGCAGATGATCCAGCGCCACTTGCAGGGTTTCCGCTTCGTTGTAACAGGGAATCTGGATAATCAACTTCATTGGTGTTTCCTCCTGATGATTGGTTTAGCCTGTGCGCACAGCCACAGCAGCATGGGCGCACACAGATACAGCGGCATGGAATAGCGGAAGTAACCGTTCACGGCAGACAGTACGCATCCCGCCAGCGTAAACAGTGCAGGAATGGCGGCGATCAAATACCGGCTCTTATTTCGCCCCGCAAGAAGGGCCACGGCAAACAGGGTGATCCAGCCGTAAAGCCCCGGCGCCACGATGACCCGGTACAGGGGATTCTTGGCCAGTTCATCGGTGAAGCGGATCAGCAGATGGCAGCGGGGATTCTCCGAATACTTGAACAGATGATCCATCTCCGTGGTGGAGCGCTGCCGTCCGATGAGGAAGGTGGGCTTGATCTGGCTCATAAAGCCGGGGTACACATAACCGTAGGTGTTATGGAACGTGGCGGACAGGCTGGTGCCGGGATACTTCACCGCCAGCTTCATCCAGGTACGGAAGAAAGCCGCCTTTGCTTCGGGGGTGGCATCCTTGCGCCACAGGTTCTTGATGGGGTCGCTGAGCTCGCCGTTGTATTCCCCGGCTACTTTGTCCAGCTCCAAAACGCTGTCCAGCGCAGCGGCTTCTTCTGCCGTCAGCTCATGGGTCGCCGCCACCCGGGCCACCTGCTGCAAGGGCAGGGAGTATTCCTCGGTTTCCGGCATGGGGGCCACATTCAGCACCGGCAGCATCAGCCGGATGCCCGCAAACACGCACACCGCACACAGGATGGACAGGGCCGGAGCCACCCACAGCCGGGCGGCACGGCGGGACTGATGCAGCGTCCACAGCAGCAAGGCGCCCAACGTCAGCACTGCCAGATACATTCCCGGGTTGCGCAGAAGCACGCACAGCACAGCCGCCGCTATCATGAATAGGGTGTTCCAGCGATTGGGCTTTTCTTCCTGACACAGCTGGTGGCAGCACAGCATCAGCCACAGCACCGCCATGGCAAAGTTGGTATCCTTACCCACACAGAAGGCATACAGTGGGAAGATGGGATTGATGGCAAAGAACACCAGCGAGCCGGTCACTAGCCAGCGGGGGGCATCGGAACGGGCCATCCGGGCAATCAGCACACCCAAAAGCCACGCCATCAGAATGGACTGAATACCGCAATACAGGATGATGGTAATATCGCCGTTCCCCAGCTTCACGCCGATGTAGCGGAAGCAGTGCAGCAGCATGGTCTGGAAAATGGGATTGGCATTGCCCAGCTGCCGAAGCCCGATGGCCTCCATGATCATGGTGAGGCTGTCGGTGGATAGCGTACCGGGGAAAATAAAGTACAGGTACGGCAGCCAGCAGGCGTAGAGGATCAGGGCATACAGCCAGAAGGGGTGGGCCTTGCGGGGCTGTTCCGGTTCAGGTGCTGTGCCGCCGCACAGGGCATGGGTCAACAGCGCCATACCCGCCGCATACAGCGGCGTACGACCCAGCCACTGCAGCACAGCCAGCACCGGCTGGGTTTTCACCAACGCTGCCGAGCCAACGGCACCATAACTCTGCCCCAGCACAATGACCGCTGCAAACACCGCCGCCAGTGTCCACAGCCGTTTCAAACCGAAGCAGCTGGGCCGGCGCAGGGCCTCCCGGTACAAAAACCACAGGGCAAAAGCTGCCAGCGCCCATACTGCCCCGCCGGACAGAATGCTGTCCGGCATCGGTTGCGGCACAAGGGTCACCCCCAGCCCGACCAAAGAAATGCCGCAGAGAAGCAAGGCCAGCCAACGGTTTTTTACAGTTCTGTTTTGTTCACCCAGCATAACCCCTCTCCTCCTTGACACAAATATTCAGTTTATTTTAGTGTTTTTTGTCGTTTCTGTCAATGGAAAGCACGTTCTCCGCTCCCCCCTTCTTTTTTGTGCCCACAGCCACTTTTTTGCGTGCTTTTCATTGACACTGCGCCTATGTATCTACTATAATATTTTGGTATGTGTGTGTCCGCACTATGCGGTTATCAATACATCATTGCAGTTTATTGCTAAAGGAGAGACCCTGTTATGAAGACCTACAAAGCCGCTGAATTGCGCGCCATGTTCCAGCAGTTCTTCAAGGATCATGGTCACGCTGTCATCTCCAGCGCCAGCCTGATTCCCGAAAACGACCCCACCGTGCTGTTCACCACCGCCGGTATGCATCCCCTGGTTCCCTATCTGATGGGCCAGAAGCATCCCTCCGGCACCCGCCTGACCGACGTGCAGAAGTGCGTCCGTACCGGCGATATCGACGATGTGGGCGATTTCAGCCACCTGACCTTCTTTGAAATGCTGGGCAACTGGTCTCTGGGCGACTATTTCAAGCAGGAAATGATCCCCTGGAGCTGGGAATTCCTCACCAACGAAAAGTACCTGGGCCTGCCCAAGGAAAAGCTGGCTTTCTCCGTTTTTGCCGGTGACGAGGACTGCCCCCGTGACGAAGAGAGCGCCCAGCTGTGGCGTGACTGCGGCGTGGCCGACGATCACATCTTCTTCCTGCCCAAGGAAAACAACTGGTGGGGCCCCGCTGGCCTGACCGGCCCCTGCGGCCCCGACACCGAGATGTTCATCATCACCGACAAGGAGCCCTGCGGCCCCGACTGCTCCCCCGCCTGTTCCTGCGGCCGCTATCTGGAAATCTGGAACGACGTGTTCATGCAGTACAATAAGCAGGCTGACGGCACCTTCGTGCCCCTGAGCCAGAAGAACGTGGACACCGGCATGGGTCTGGAGCGCACTATCTGCGTGCTCAACGGCAAAAAGTCCGTGTACGAGACCGAGCTGTTTGAAAACATTCTGGGCAAGATCGCCGAGCTGTCCGGCAAGACCTACGGTCAGGACGAGGAAACCACCAAGGCTTTCCGCATCATCGGCGACCATATGCGCACCTCCACCTTCATCATGGGTGACGACCGTGGCGTGAGCCCCTCCAACATGGATCAGGGCTACGTGCTGCGCCGCCTCATCCGCCGTGCCGTGCGCTACGGCATGAGCCTGGGGATGCCTGACGGCTTCAACGGTCAGATTGCCAAGGTGATCATCGACCAGTACAAGGATGTGTATCCCGAACTGGAGCGCAACGAAGCCTTCGTGATGGAGCAGCTGGCGCTGGAAGAAACCCGTTTTGCCAAGACCCTGCGTCAGGGCGAGAAGGAATTTGACAAGATCTACAACAACATCCAGAACACCCGCAACACCCTGAACGCCATTCTGGCTGCCGAGGATAAGGTGGCTCTGGCCCAGGAAATGGCTCAGACCAAGAAGCTGCGCCCCTCCCCCGACATGATGCCCATCATCGAGGCTGCCAAGGTCGGTGACGAAGCTGCTCTGGTGGCTGCCGTCAACGCCCGTCTGGAGACTCTCTCCACCATGGATGGCCGCAGCGCCTTCAAACTGTACGATACCTACGGCTTCCCCATCGAAATGACCATCGAGCTGGCCAATGAAAAGGGCCTCAAGGTGGATCAGGCTGATTTCGCCGAGCGCTTCAAGCAACATCAGGCCACCTCTCAGGCTGGCGCTGAGCAGCGCTTCAAAGGCGGCCTTGCCGACCACAGCGCCCAGACTGCCCGCCTCCACACCGCCACCCACCTGATGCACAGCGCTCTGCGCAAAGTGCTGGGCGACGAAGTGGCTCAGAAGGGTTCCAACATCACCGCCGAGCGCCTCCGCTTCGACTTCTCCTTCGGCCGCAAGATGACCAAGGAAGAAATCGCCGAGGTGGAAAAGCTGGTCAACGAAGCCATCGAAGCCAAGGCCCCCATCACCATGCGTGAGATGACCGTGCCCGAAGCCAAAGCCGAAGGCGCCATCGGTCTGTTCGAGAGCAAGTACGGCGAGCAGGTGAAGGTGTACACCATGGGTCAGTTCTCCAAGGAAATCTGCGGCGGCCCCCATGCCGAAAACACCGGCGACCTGAAATCCTTCAAGATTCTCAAGGAAGAAAGTTCCTCTGCCGGCGTGCGCCGCATCAAGGCGGTGATTGGCACTACTGCGGATGAATAATCGGGACGGAAGTGGGGCTCTGCCCCACACCCCGGCAGGGGGATAATCCCCCTGCACCCCGTGCATTGCGCCCATTTCATGGGCGCAAAGAGTATTTTTTCTTGCTTGATTGGGTGTTCCCATACAAAGACTGTATGACGTTGATACAATCATTGACAAACACCTATCAATACCCAACCTTTTGCCCGTGCAAAGCACGGGCAATGAAGGGTCAAGGGAGACGGAGGGAAGCGCGTGCCCAGTGGGCACAATGCCGAAGGCATTAGCGACCCGAAGTCGTCAACCGAAACGAGTGCGGGTTACGGCAGTAGCCTGCACGACGATTGAGGTTGCGGAACACAATGCCGAAGGCATTAGCGACCCGCAGTCGTCAACCGAAACAAGTGCGGGCTACGGCAGTAGCCTGCACGACGATTGAGGTTGCGGAACACAATGCCGAAGGCATTAGCGACCCGCAGTCGTCAACCGAAACAAGTGCGGGCTACGGCAGTAGCCTGCACGACGATTGAGGTTGCGGAACAATGCCCCTTGTCAGGGGTCTGGGGATGAAATCCCCAGATAAAACTCCCTCTCCAAAACCTCTGCGCCACCGCACGTTTTGTTACAGACGAATTGCTTCTCAGGATTCGTCTATGCAAAAGGCGGTGGCTTTTTGCATCCCTTTTTTCCGCTGGGTCAAGGCACAGAAGCCGTATGAAACAAAGGGCGCTGCATCCTATCAAAGACGGAGGTGAAAGAGAAATGGAAACCTATCAGGAAAAGGCAATGAAGCAACAGGATTCAAACCAACAATGGCTGGAGGAAGAAGCGCATCTGGCGGAAACGCTGGAAGTGGTGGCTGGCGAAAAGCAGAAGGTAGAGGACAAGCTGGGCATTGTGGACGGCAACGACCGGTTCATCCATGTGCTGGATGACGGTTCCAACGATGCAGTGGTGCAGCAGTTTCTGGTAAAGAATCAGCTGCGGACGCTGCACCAGCTGAGGCTCAGTCAGCGGCAGCCCTACTTTGCCCGGCTGGACTTTACCCCGGACGCAAGCCGCCACAAGGCCGACTGGCTGAAAGCAGGCGAATTGAGCCGGGTGTATGTGGGCCGCTGGGGCGTAATTCAGACGCCGGAGTACAAGGTATGCGTGGCAGACTGGCGCAGCCCGGTGGCGAATCTGTACTATTCCGGTCAGGTGGGCCGGGTCAGCTATGAATGCCCGGATGGCAGCGTGTATGGTCAGTTGAGCCTGAAGCGGATGCTGACCGTGGAGGATGGGAAGCTGACTGCCATGCAGGATACAGGCCTTGCAGGGCAGGAAAAATTCCTGACGGATGCCCTGAGCCAACTGACCAGCGCACGCCTTCGGGAAGTGGTCACCACCATCCAGGCGGAGCAGAATGCCGTCATCCGTGCTGACCCCATGCAGCCTCTGTGCGTGCAGGGTGTTGCTGGCAGCGGCAAAACCACCATTGCCCTGCACCGCATCGCATGGATTCTGTACCGGCTGCAAAAAACATTGCAGCCCCATCAGCTGCTGATTCTTGCACCCAACCCGCTGTTTTTGAGCTACATCAGCAAGGTACTGCCCGATCTGGGCGTGGATGATGTGCGCCAGACTACCTTCGAGGGACTGTGCCAATGGCTGCTGGGCAAGCGGATGCCCAAGCTGGAAGTGATTCCCCAGCTGCGCCTGCGCCTGTCCATGAGCAAGGCGCAGCGGGATCGGCTGGACGAAAGCCTGCTGCGAAAGGGGCGGCTTTCCCTGTATGACGATTTGCAGGCATTTCTTCATTTCTGGGAAGAGGCCTGTTTGCCGAAACAGGATGTGAAGCTTGGCAGTACGGTGCTGCTGACCGCCGAGGAAATCAGCCGGTATTGCCTGACAGATTTCCGGCATTTCCCCATTGCCGCAAGGATTCAGGAGCTGCTCAAGGTACTGCGCAATCGGCTGAATACCGTGGTGGACAAACTGCGCCATACCATTGCAGAAGCTGCGGACAAAAAGCTGGAACAGTTGCTGCTTTCCATGCCTGACAGCCCGGAACGCCGTCAGAAAGCCACGCTGTTGCTGAACAGCCGGGATCAGCGATTGGAGGAACTGTCCCAGCTTCACAAAACCTTTCCCAAGCAGGTGGAAAAGCTGTTTGGCACCATGAACCTGCTGGAGGTGTACCAACTGTTCTGGCAGCGGATGGCCCAGCAGCAGGAAGAATACGCCTCCCTTGCGGAAACCGTCACTACGCTGGTAGACAAAAAGAAAGCAGCCCGGGAGGATCTGCCTGCTTTGCTGGTGCTGGCAAAGGGGCTGTACGGTCTGAATGTGCCGGATGTGCGTCATGTGGTCATCGACGAAGCCCAGGATGTGCCGCCCTTGCAGGTGAAGATCCTGCGGGAGATCTTCCAGCACGACGCATTCACCCTGGTGGGCGATCTGTGTCAGGGCATCTGCGGGGACGGCGGCATCCGGCAATGGAGCAACCTGAGCGAGGACATCTTCAAAAAGCCGGTGGAAGTGGTGGCCCTCAGCACCGCCTACCGAAGCACAGCGGAAATCACCGAAGCGGCCCTGTCCGTGATTCACCGGCATCCGGTGGAGGGCGTGGGTCATACCCAGCCGGTGGTGCGGCACGGTACAAAACCAGCGTTGATGATGTGCGCAGATGAAAGCAGCCGCCTCACCGCAGTGCTTGAAACCATCCGCAACTGGCAAAAGGAAGGCTACCGGGGCATCGGTGTGGCGGTGAAGGATACCAAGGCCGCCAAGAAGCTGCATAAGGCTTTGCAGGAGGCTGGTCTCAGCGAGGCCCGGCTGGTGACCGAAGGCGACGAGAGCTTCGAGGGCGGTGTACAGATCATGGATGCCGGTGTGGTCAAGGGACTGGAATTCGACTGTATGCTGATTGCCGATGCAGATGATGCCACCTACCCGGACGAACGTTTCTATGCCAAGCTGTTCTATGTGCTGTGCACCCGTCCCCTGCACCGGCTGGCCCTGTGCTGCGTGGGCAAACCTGCGGCGCATCTGGAAAACGCAGATGTGGAGCGTAAACAAGCGTAAGAATGTGTTTTCACACAGGAGGCGTAAACCATGAATACCTTTTCCCTGGTCTACGAACAGGTAGCCCGCATTCCCCGGGGCCGGGTCTGCACCTACGGACAGATTGCCCGACTGATGGGCAATCCCCGCCTGTCCCGGGTGGTGGGCTATGCTTTACAGGCCGCCCCGGATGGGCTGCCCTGCCACCGGGTGGTCACCAAGGAAGGCGGGCTGTCGGATGCCTTCTCGCCCTTGGGCAAGGAAACCCACCGAATGCTGCTGGAGATGGAGGGCGTTACCTTTACCCCGGATGGGCGGGTGGAGATGGAGAAGTATTTCTGGGCGGGGGAATAACGCTGGCGTTTTGCCACATAACAAAACAAGTCCCGGACAAATGCTGTCCAGGGCTTTATTCATAGGGGGTTGATTGCTCTATTATTGGATGCTTATTCCTTTATCAAAAGCAAATGCTGAAAAAATGCCACATTGGAATAGACAGGATCATTCTCCACAGCGCATTCAAGCGCATACATGCTTTCTTCCCAGCCGGGATCGCTTTTGAAGGAATTGGGCTGTATGCCGAAAAAGGTGCGGATACCGCATAACTTATCCAAAACAAATCTTTCAGCCATACATTCCTGCAAATCCTCAAGCTCATATTCATTGATGGTTCCGAAATTCTGCGACATAGCATTCTCGCCATTCAAAAGCGCCATAGCTTCATCAGCATTATTCTCAAACACCACTTTGTGCATCACCTTGCCATGCTTATTGTGCTTAACGATTGACAAGATACCGTCTTTCTTCAGAAGCCTGTGAAACTCAGCTATATAGTCAGCACGATTCTCGATATACTCCAGAACATTGTGGCAGCAAATCACATCAAAACAGGCATCTTCCATATCCTTCAATTGCTCAATGCTTCCGGCAATTTGCAGATAGCGGTTCTCGCAGACTCTATGTTCAAGAATCTCTTCATTCGGTTCCACAGCCGTCACATCGTTGAATGCAGCCAAGTGGCTGGCAGTAACACCGAAGCCGCTGCCAAAATCCAGTATTCTTTTCTCTCTGAACTTAAGATTATGCCAAACCAACCGGTAAAACAACCGTCCCCAAGGCGTATGGATATAGTCCAGATATGCGTTGATATTCATAGAGCACTTCCTGCCTTATCCCATTCTCATTTCAGCATCTCCACCCACTGCCCGTCAGGCTGCTGAAAATAATACTGCTCACTGATTTCCTCTTCCAGAAACACCCGAAGCATATTCTCCATACTATCCGCCAGCGGCAGGGAACGCAGCGTATCCAGCGCCACCCAGCTGACCTCTCCTTCCTCCGAGGAGGTCAGCTGCCCGTGCCAGCGATCTGCCCGGTACAGCAGCACCATGTAACGGCTGCCGTCCTCGTTGATCCAGTCCTTGATACCGCAAAGCCGTGGCGCCTCAATGATCAGGCCGGTCTCCTCCTTCACTTCCCGGATGACCGCATCGGTGAAGGACTCTCCCTTCTCCACGTGGCCGCCGGGAAAGGTATAGCCGGACCAATCCGGGTCCACCCGGTTCTGCACCAGCACCCGGGTGCCATCCGTAACCATGCACATATTGGTCAGGGTGACGGTTTCTGTCCTTGCCATATTACGCCTTCTTTCGTGGGGTTCGTTGGTTCCGGCTTACCTGGAAGCATTCGCCCGCCCCGCCAGCAGCCCGCCGGCAAAAGCGAACATCAGGTTGTAACCGCCGCAGTCCCCGTCCACATCCAGCATTTCGCCAGCTGCATACAGGCCGGGCACCAGCCTGCTTTCCATGGTTTGTGGGTCAAATTGGGCGGTATCCATTCCTCCGGCTGTCACCTGCGCCTGATCAAAATCCCGGGTGCCGGTCACAGGCAGAGCGAAATCCTCAATGGCTTTCGCCAGCTGCTGAATAGCGGCATCACTGGCTGGTTCCTTGGAGGACAGTCCCGCCATTCGCTCAATAGCCGCCTGTAGCGCTGGATGCGCACAGCCCGTAAACAGTTCAGCCACAGAAACTGGCTCGCTGCCCGTCCCCGCTGTCCTCTGCTCACAAAGCCGCTGGCGGCGCTTGCGGAGCCATGCCGCTGCATCCGTATTCTCACTGCCCATCAGGGAATAACGCAAATCCATATGCAGGGTGCATCCGGGCTGAACAAACCGGGCCAGCTGCATGGCGGCAATTCCGCTGACACCATCCTCTGCAAAAAGGGCTTCACCGTTGCTTTCATGAAGCAGACACCCATCCGCTGCCCGCAGGGCCAATCCGGCCCGCACCCGCTTGCCGGACAGCCCCTTCAGAGGTTTGGCATCGGTCAGGAGCGCACACAGGGCGGGCTTTACAGGGCGCAGCGTATGACCCAAAGCGGTCAGCAGCCCGTAGGCAGTACCATCCGTACCATGGGCAGGGGCGGCAGCACCGCCTGCTGCCACGATCACCCGGTCCGCTTTCAGGGTCAGTTGCCGTTGAGCAACGGCTTCGCCTTTTTTCACCTTCCCATTGGCCTTTACCTGATCCGGGGCGTATTCCGTAATGGTAACCAAAACGGAAAAGCCGTTTTTCCCCGGCTGGATGCACTCCGCAAGGGCACAGGGCAGCAGCTCCACCCCCAGCCGTTCCATACGGTGCAAAAGCCCGTCCACGGCTACGGAAGCCAGATTGGCAGCTGGATACACCCGGCCCTCGTCCTCTTCCGCAAGGGTAATGCCGCAATCCTCCAAAAACACCGCAACTTCCTTGGGCGGCATCGCTTCCAGCACCTGATGGGCAAAGGCAGTATCGCCATAATAGCGCAAATCGCTCAGATTCAGCAGGTTTCCCCGGCCATTGCCGGTAACGCCCAGCTTTTTCAGAGGCTTGCGGTTCCGGTCAATCACCGTAACCCGATGCCCAGCCTGTGCCGCTGCAATGGCCGCCGCCGCACCAGCCGCACCACAGCCGATGATCAGGATCTCCATGGATTTTTCCTCCTTACAGGCTGGTCAGCTCATTCATCAGCCGCTGTTCGTTGTACAGGGCTTCCAGCATATAGGTGTTCTTCATCAGGCATTCGCCGCACTGGCGAACCGCTTCGATAAAATCCTGACTCATAGCCCGCATACCGCCCTGCTCCAGAATGGGGCAGCAGCACCAGCCCCGGGGGTCGATTTCCGGCTTGGCGTAGGGTTCGCCAGCCTCATCCACCATCACCCGGATGCGCAAAGGAAACAGACGGCAGGCCAGCGGGCGGTGCTCCCGGGGACAGACCCCTTCGCATACCAGCCGCTTGCCGCCCTTGAACAGGGTATCATCCTCCACCAGATGAAAGAGAAAGCCCTCGATAGGCTGATCATAAAAGCTGTCCTCAAAGGGAAACAGCAGCATACCATTCTCGCCGCTTTCGTCGCTCTGGCAGCAGGCAGCGTCGCACAGGCGGCCGCAATTCTTTTTCAGGGGCGTTACATCCTGCAAAATAGCCCTTGCTTCCTCCAAAGTGCGCACAGCGCCGGGTTTGGCCAACAGATTCATCACAACAGCCATGGATGATCCCTCCAATGCTTGATAGGGCTATCTTATCAAAGGTTGAAAAGGTTTGCAATACATCCCGAAAAACCATTGACAATCCCCGACAAAAACCCTATAATGCCTGCGACTGCACATAAAGGAGCCCTGTTATGCCTGCTTATGAACTGATCATCCCTCAGGAGCTGGACGGCGCTGCCATCCGCAAAGCCGCCACCGGGATCATGGGCCTCAGTTCCCGCCAGTTCAAACGCTGCAAGTTTCAGGGCGAAATGCGGCTGGATGGCGAATTGGTACACGCAGATGCCCGTTTGCACGCCGGTCAGCGGCTGTGGCTCTATGCCCCCGAACGGGATGTGCCCCAGCCGGAGGCCCGTGAAATTCCGCTGACGGTGTATTATGAGGACGAACACCTGCTGATTGTGGATAAACCTGCCCCGCTGCCCTCTGCCTCTTCCCAGCGGCAAACCGGCGCAACGCTGGAAAACGCGGTCTATGCCCATCTGGGCTGTCCAGAGGGCTTTGTGTACCGTCCGGTCAACCGGCTGGATAAGGGCACCAGCGGCCTGATGGTTGTCGCCAAGGAAGCTCATGCCCAACATCTTTTGCAAAAGCTGCTGCATACCGATCAATTCCAGCGTACCTATCTGGCTGTGGCAGAGGGTACCCTGCCCGACTGCGAGGGCTGCATCGACCTGCCCATTGCCAAGGAGGACGCTGCCAGCATTCGCCGGATCGTGCATCCGGATGGCAAGGAAGCCCGTTCCTTCTACAAAGTGGAAGCTGTCGCCAACGGCCGCTCCCTGATCCGTCTCAAACTGGATACCGGGCGCACCCACCAGATCCGGGTGCATCTTTCCGCCCTTGGCTGCTCCATCTGCGGCGATTTTCTCTATGGCACCGAACTGCCGGAATTGCCCGGACGCTTCGCCCTGCACTCCACTGCCATCCGGCTGTGGCATCCCCTGAAAAACTGCTGGCTCACCTACGAAAGCCCGCTGCCGGATGCCTTGGCTGCACTGTTGACAACATCCAATCATAACGAATAACAATCCACTCTCTCCAAAACGACCAATGAGGTGACTACCATGACCCAGACCGCCCCCCGCAAGCTGCTGAACCACCGCCACACCATCTATGCCAGTTACATCGGCTACATAGTGCAGGCCATCGGCAACAACTTTGCTCCCCTGCTGTTCCTTACCTTCGCCAGCACTTACAACCTGTCTCTGGATCGCATCACGCTGCTGGTGACCATCAACTTTATGGTGCAGCTGGGCGTGGACCTGATCTGCGCCAAAGCCATCGACAAAATGGGCTATCGTCTTGCCATGGTCTTTGCCCATCTGTTTGCTGCTCTTGGCCTGATCTCCATGGCGATCCTGCCCAATGTGCTGCCGGATCCCTATGTGGGTCTTCTGTGCGCTGTGATCATGTACGCCATCGGCGGCGGCATTCTGGAAGTGTGCGTCAGCCCCATTGTGGAAGCCTCTCCCTCCGATAACAAAGAGGCAGCCATGAGCCTGCTGCACTCCTTCTATTGCTGGGGCCATGTAGGCGTTGTGCTGATCTCCACCGCCTTTTTCTACTTTTTCGGCGTGGAAAAATGGCCCATCCTGTCCTGCCTGTGGGCCCTCATTCCTCTCTTTAATCTGTTCTATTTCCAGCGTGTGCCCATTGAGTCCGTCACCGGCGGCCACGAACCCCTTGCCCTTGGCAAGCTGCTCAAACAGAAGGTTTTCTGGCTTTTGATCGTATTGATGGTCTGCGCCGGTGCGTCCGAGCAGGGCATGAGCCAGTGGGCTTCTGCCTTTGCAGAGAAAGGCCTTGGTGTCAGCAAAACCGTTGGCGATCTGATGGGCCCCTGCCTGTTTGCCGTGTTCATGGGCACTGCCCGTGCCATCTATGGCAATTTCAGCGAGAAGTTCCCCCTGCGGCTGACCATGGCTGGCAGCGCCATTCTCTGCATTGGTTGCTACCTGCTGGCTGCCTTGGCTGATCTGCCTGTGTTGGGTCTGGTAGGCTGCGCTGTGTGCGGCTTCTCCGTGGGCATTTTCTGGCCCGGCACCTTCAGCGTGGCTGCCCTCAAGCTGCCCACCGGCGGTACTGCCATGTATGCGCTGCTGGCACTGGCCGGAGACCTTGGCTGTTCCTCCGGCCCCACCACCGTTGGCATGGTAGCCAATGCGGCTGGCGGCGATCTGAAAGCCGGTCTCATTGTGGCGTTGATCTTCCCCATCATGATGCTTATCGGTCTGATGCTGTTGAAGGATGAAAAGAAGGCGAAGTGAGGAGGCAGGGGCTCTGCCCCTGCACCCTGCTTAAGGGCCTAAAGCCCTTAAGAATCCCACTCTCTGCGCCCATTTCATGGGCGCAGGATGGTATACAAGAAGGTTAAACTTTTTCCCGGATGGTCGTCTTTCCATCCGGGTCTTTTCATGGCGTTTATCGTAACGAAAGAAACGAAAGAAAAAGCGCCATTTTCACCCCAGCTATTGATGAAACCCACCTTCATAGCGTATAATAGATGGAAGGCCGAACCAACCGGTCGGCTTTGCCTTGCCTGATGGCAAGCAACCATACAAGGAGTGCATATCATGATGAATACGCCTCACATCCGGGACTACGTGGGCAAGCACGTGCATATGATCGGCATCGGCGGCAGCAGCATGAGCGGCCTTGCACAGCTTCTGCTGGAAAAAGGCTACCTGCTCACCGGCTCGGATAATCTGGAAACCTATGCCACCAAGAAACTGCGGGATGAATACGGTGTGCCGGTGACCATCGGCCACAAGGCTGAAAACGTGCACGGCGCTGACCTGGTCATCTATACCGTTGCCATTCTGCCTGACAACCCCGAGCGTGTGGAACTGGCCCGTCTGGGCATCCCCTGCATCGAACGCGCCACTTTGCTGGGCCAGCTGATGGAGGGCTATTCCAATGCCATCGGCGTATGCGGCGCCCACGGCAAAACCTCCACCACTGCCATGCTGTCTCAAGCCCTGATGGCTGCAGATCTTGACCCCAGCATCCATATCGGCGGCACGCTGGACTTTATCGGCGGCAGCACCCGGGTGGGCAAGAGCAATACCTTCCTTGCCGAGGCCTGCGAGTTCAATGCCAGTTTCCTGCACCTGCGCCCCACGGTGGCCGTGGTTTTGAATATTGATGCGGATCATCTTGATTTCTATCGTGATATCGACCACATTCAGGAAACCTTTGGCAAGTTCCTGGCTTTGCTGCCGGCGGATGGTATCGCCATCGGCAACGGTGAGGATGAACGCATCATGGAACTGTTTGATGCCCTCACCTGCCACAAGTACACCTTTGGCATGACCGACGGCTGCGATTATAATCCAGTCAACCTGCGCTACAATGAACTGGGCATGGGCCAGTTTGATCTGTACTATCACAGCGAACTACTGGGCCATGTGGAAATGAAAGTACCCGGCGCATTCAATGTTTCAAATGCTCTGGCGGCCCTGGCTTGCGCTCACACCCAAAAGGCAGATATGCAGAAAGCCTGCGCCGCCCTGTCCGATTTTGCAGGTGCCCATCGCCGCTTCGAATTGACTTCCATCATTGACGGCGTAAAGCTGTACCACGATTATGGCCACAATCCTGCCGAGATGAAGAACGCCCTGTCCGTGGCCCATATGCAGCCCCACAATCGCCTGTGGGCCGTAATGCAGCCCCATACCTACAGCCGGGTGAAGCGTTTGTTCGACGACTACCTTACCTGCACTGCCATTGCCGATATCACCCTTGTGACGGACATCTATGCTGCCCGTGAAAAAGATCCCGGCGATATCAAAGCCGAAATGGTGGTGGAAGGAATGCGCAAGAACGGCATCAATGCCATTCATACGCCCACCTTCAACGATACCGAAGCCTATCTGCGTGCTCACTGGCAGCCCGGCGATTTGGTGCTGACCATGGGCTGCGGCAACATCAACCAGCTCAATGACCAGATCTGGGAGAACGAGCAGAAAAAGTAATGGGCCAAAGGGCTCTGCCCTTTGGAAACCCGGCAGGGGAACTGAGTTCCCCTGCACCCCTACACATTGCGCCGTTTCACGGCGCAAAAAACAGCATTCACACAGATTTTACCCCTGCACCCATTCATGGGTGCAGAACCGGGATTCTCAAGGGATGAAATCCCTTGAGCGGGGTGCAGAGGCAGCGCCCCTGCCGCCTCACCTCATCCAAAGAAAACAAACGAAAAGGAGACCATCATGCTTCAGCTTAACGACATCAGCCTCCAGTTTGCCGGCGACCTGCTGTACAAACACGTTGACCTGCTGTTCCAGCCCGACCACTGCTATGGCATCATCGGCGCCAACGGTGCAGGCAAATCCACCCTGCTGCGTATCATTTCCGGCGAATTGCAGCCCACCACCGGCACGGTTTCCATGCGCAAGGAAGACCGCATGAGCGTGCTGGAACAGAACCATTTCAAGTATGACGAATTCTCCGTCATGGATACCGTCATCATGGGCAACAAGCGCCTGTATGAGATCATGAAGGAAAAGGATGCGCTGTATGCCAAAGAGGACTTCTCTGACGAAGACGGCGAGCGGGCTGCCGAGCTGGAAGGCGAATTTGCCGAGCTGAACGGCTGGGACGCTGAAACCGAAGCTACACAGCTGCTCAATGGCATCGGCATTCCCACCGACCTGCACTATGCCCAGATGGAAAGCCTGGACGGCCGCCAGAAGGTGAAGGTACTGCTGGCTCAGGCTTTGTTTGGGCAGCCCAACATCATCCTGCTGGACGAGCCTACCAACGGTCTGGATGTGGAAAGCACTGAATGGCTGGAAAACTTCCTGGTGGAGTGCAGCGCCATTGTGATCGTGGTCAGCCACGACCGCCACTTCCTCAATGCCGTTTGTACCAATATTGTGGATGTTGACCACGAAACCTGCAAGATGTACTCCGGCAACTACGACTTCTGGTACGAGTCCTCCACGCTGATGCAGCAGCTGATCCGCAACCAGAACAAGAAGCGGGAAGAAAAAATCCGCGATTTGCAGGAGTTCATCCGCCGTTTCGCCGCCAACAAGTCCAAGAGCCGTCAGGCCACCAGCCGTAAAAAGGTACTGGACAGCCTGCAAATCGAACAGATGCCTGCATCCAGTCGTAAATATCCCTTTGTTGGCTTCGAGCCGGAACGGGAGGCCGGTAAAGACATTCTGACAGTGGAAGGCATCTCCAAGACCATCGACGGCGTAAAGGTACTGGACAACGTGAGCTTTACCGTCAAGAAGGGCGACAAGATCGCCTTTGTTGGCGACAATGAAGCTGGCGCAACCGCCCTGTTCCGCATTCTGGTTGGTGAGATGAATCCCGATGAGGGCAACTTCAAGTGGGGCGTCACCATCAGCCAGAGCTACTTCCCCAAGGACAACACCCGCTTCTTTGAAGAGTTTGACGGCAATCTGGTGGACTGGATGCGCCAATTCGCTCCCGACCCCACCGAAACCTATATCCGTGGTTTCCTGGGCCGTATGCTCTTCAGCGGCGATGAAGTGTACAAGCCTGCCAAGGTGCTCTCCGGCGGCGAGAAGGTGCGCTGTATGCTCAGCCGCCTGATGATGTCCAAAGCCAATGCCTTGCTGTTGGATCAGCCCACCGACCATCTGGATCTGGAAAGCATCACCGCCCTGTCCAACGGCTTGCAGGCCTATCCCGGCAATCTGTTCTTCGCCTCCCACGACCATCAGTTCATCGATGAAATCGCCAACCGTATCATTGAATTCCCTGTAGGCCGCGAAGGCTCTCTGGACTACGAAGGCAAGTTCGACGACTATCTGGAATGGAAGCGCAGCCGCGTATGAGCAATCTGAAACCCGGCGTTTACCGCCATTTCAAAGGGAATCTGTACCGTCTGATCACCGTTGCCCGCCACTCGGAAACGTTGGAGGAGATGGTGGTATATCAGGCGCTCTATGGCGAGGGCGACTATTGGGTGCGCCCGGCTGCCATGTGGGATGAGTACGTGGAAAAGGATGGATATGCTGGGCCAAGGTTTGTTTTGGTCGAGGAAAATCCATAATATTTCAACCCGCCCCGGTTCAGCAAAAATGCTGGCCGGGACGGGTTTTCTTGTTTTCTCAATTCGGTTAACTATTCTACCTTCAGATCAATCTTCCTATCCCTCTTCCACTTCCAAAACCGCCATCTCCGCCTCTTCCAGCGCATCATACAGCCCAGCCGTTTTCTCCTGCTCAGCCGCATACTCCTCGGTCAGCTGCCGCATCAGGTTCTGATCCTCATAAGTGGCTGGATCCGCCAGTTTGGCTTCCAATTCCGCAATTCGCAGTTCATTTTGCTCAATAGCTTCCTCTGCTTTCTTCACTTGGGCTTTCAGTTCCCTCAGCATGGCATTGAACTTGCGATCACGCTTTTTTTCTTTCATCTGTTCAGTTTTGGTCTGCTCTGGAACCCCCAGCTGCACCGGGGCAACCGGACGATTGCGCTTCTCCAGATAATCATCGAAATTACCCAGATACTCCCGGATGCCATCCTGCTCCATCACCATTACCTTATCAGCAAAGCGGTTGATGAAATAACGGTCATGGCTGATGGCCAGAATAGTGCCGGGGAAGTCGCGCAGGGCATCCTCCAGCACTTCACGGCTGTCCATATCCAGGTGGTTGGTCGGCTCGTCCAAAAGCAGCAGATTATCTTTTTTCAGCATCAATTTGGTCAGCGCCACACGTCCCCGCTCACCGCCGGACAGTTTGCCAATCTGCTCATATACCTCATCGCCTGTAAACAGGAACAAGCCCAGCGCTCCACGAACCTTGGACTGTTCCATGGTGGGAAAATCATTCCACACTTCGTCCAGGATGCTGTTGTTCGGATTCAGAGACTGCTGATGCTGATCATAATAACCTACATCAATGTTGGTACCGTAGCGCACCACACCGGTATCGGGGGTAAGTTGATTCATCAGGATTTTGAACAGGGTACTCTTGCCCACACCATTGGGGCCAATAAGCGCCACCCGGTCGCCGGTGCGCATCTGAAAGGAAACATTCTCAAACACCGTTTCCCCATCAAAACGCTTGGACAAACGATCCACTTCCAGCGCATCCTCACCGCTGCGCCGACGGGCATCAAAGCTGAAACGTACGTGCTGCTCCTCCACGGGCTTATCCAGCCGTTCCATACGATCCAATCGCTTCTGACGGCTCTCTGCCGCCTTGATGCTCTTTTCCCGGTTAAAGCTGCGATACCGCTCGATAATGGCCATCTCCCGCTGAATTTCCTTCTGCTGGAGCTGATACGCCTTCATACGGGTTTCAAAATCCGCAGTGCGCTTGTGCATATATTCGGTGTAGTTGCCGGTAAACTTGATCATCTTTCCGCCCAGCAACTCACCCATGGTGGTGCACACATGGTCCAGAAAATAGCGGTCATGGCTGATCAGCAGCAGCGAACCCTTGAAGCCCATCAAGTATTCCTGTAGCCATTCAATGGCTTCCAGATCCAAATGGTTGGTCGGCTCGTCCATCAGGAGAATATCGGGCTTCTGCAAAAGCAGTTTCGCCAGCGAAAGACGGGTACGCTCACCACCTGACAGGGTGCCAACCACCCGCTGATGCATTTCCACAGGCAATCCGAGGCCATTGAGCACGCCCAGCATCTCGCCCTGATAGGCATAGCCCTCCACCTCGTTGAACCGTTCCAGAAGCTTCTGGTGCTCCACAGACAGCTTCACCGCCCGATCCGGATCCGTTTCACGGGCCATTTCTTCCTCCATTTCGGAGAGACGGCGCTCCATGGCAATCACCGGTTCAAACACACGCAAAAGCGCACCCCAGACCGTATCCGTCAGGGCGATATCATCCACCTGCGCCAGATAACCAATGCGCAGATCCTTGCTTTTATGTACAGAGCCGCCGTCCGCTTCCAGCTCGCCGGTAAGAATCCGCATCAAAGTGGACTTACCGCAGCCGTTCACGCCCACAAGGCCCATTTTTTCTCCCTTTTGCAGGCTGAAACTGACACCTCGGAGCACCTCATGGATACCGAAGCTCTTTTCCAGATCCTGTACGGAAATCAAAATCATCGTTGGTTACTCCTCTGTCAAAATCGCTGCCAACTCTTCAGCAGCCTGTTTCAATTCATTTCTTGTCATACGGCAATAGGCCAGTGCAGATTCTGTGGCTTCTTCCGCCGCCTGTGCCAAAAGTGCGCATCCCTTTTCGATCAGCACCGAACGCTGACCCTCTTCATTTGCCTGTTCCACAGCTTGAAACAGTGCATCTTCCATTTCATCATAACTGTCGCCTGCACTGAAAAAAAGCGCACATTGATACAAATCCTGTGCCGTCAGAAGGGACAAAACCTGACTTTTCAGCTCCCTGAGCCTTGGGGTGCGCAATTCACACAGCAGGCTTTCTTCTGTCAGGGAAGCCAGCAAACGCAGGCTTTTCAGCATCATCCGATCCTGTGCGTCCCACTGGATGCTGGGTTCCATTGCCCGCAGATACAGAATCTCACTGGCATAAAGGCGGGGCTCCGGCCCCAGCATCTCCAGAAGGCTTTCATGGCTTAATTCCTCCAGGGCTTTCAAAGGCAATCCGCAATGAAGACGGCTGGCATCATCCAAGTGATGCAGGTATTCAAGCTCTTCCATCAATTGGGCAACTTTCCGTGCCAAATCGCCCATCATCTCAATCATTCTGAGGATGTAATCCCGTTGGAACAAGCCTTTCACCTCCTGCATTGCCCAGTATAGCACACTTTTGATGCAATGCAAAGCAATAAGCAAACATCGGTGTATCCTTTTCTCCATGCAAAAAGCCGTTCCGGCAAGCGGAACGGCTTTTCAAGCAAAAGCTTAGAACTTCAGGGGGTTCACCTTGACGGCGGGGCCCATGGTGCTGCTCAGGTACACGCTCTTCACGTAGGTACCCTTGGCGGCGGCGGGCTTGGCCTTGATGATGGCCTCCATCAGAGTGGTCAGGTTATCCACCAGCTTCTCGGTGCCGAAGGAAGCCTTGCCCATGGGGCAGTGGATGATAGCGCCCTTGTCAACACGATACTCGACCTTACCGGCCTTGATATCGGTGATAGCCTTGGCGACATCCATGGTGACGGTGCCGCTCTTGGGGTTGGGCATGAGGCCCTTCGGGCCCAGGATACGACCGATGCGGCCAACAACGCCCATCATGTCGGGAGTGGCGATCATGACGTCGAAGTCAAACCAGTTTTCGGTCTGGATCTTCTGGATCATTTCCTCGCCGCCAACGATATCGGCGCCAGCAGCTTCGGCTTCCTTCACCTTGTCGCCCTTGGTGACGACCAGCACGCGAACGGTACGGCCGGTACCATGGGGCAGAACCACGGCGCCGCGGACCTGCTGATCAGCGTGGCGGGGGTCAACGCCCAGGCGAACAGAAATCTCGATGGTTTCATCAAACTTAGCCTTGCTGGTCTTGCAAACGAGATCGCAAGCGTCAGCGGGATCATAAGCCATCATGGTGTCGATCAGCTTAGCGCTGTCAACGTACTTCTTTCCGTGTTTCATGTTTCGTCCTTCCTGTGGTGCTAACGGCACAATGTCCTCCCACACTCAATCATCGTTATTCCTCGACGGTGATGCCCATGGAGCGAGCAGTACCCTTGACCATGCTCATGATGGACTCGATGTCCGTAGCGTTGGTATCGGGCTTCTTGATCTCAGCGATCTTGCGAACCTGATCCTGGGTCAGCATACCGACCTTGTCACGGTTGGGACGGCCGGAAGCGGTCTGCAGGTTCAGTTCCTTCTTGATCAGAACAGGCACGGGGGGAGTCTTGGTGATGAAGGTGAAGGTGTTATCGGTGTACACAGTGATGACGACGGGGATGATCATGCCGGCGTCCTTCTGCGTACGCTCGTTAAACTCCTTACAGAAACCGGGGATGTTCACGCCGTGCTGACCCAGCGCAGGACCGATAGGGGGCGCAGGAGTAGCCTTGGCGGCGGGAACCTGAAGCTTAATCATGGATTTAACCTTTTTTGCCATTGGTATGGACCTCCTTCAATGTGGTCATGGCGGAATGCTTTCTGCATTCCTCCCACTGCATCCCGCAAGGGATGCTGCCTTGGAAATCAGATCTTTTCCACATCGGTCAGATCGACTTCCACGGGCGTTTCGCGGCCAAGGAACATCTTGACCTTAACCGTCAGTTTCTGACGGACAGTGTCAACATCCTCCACGGTGCCGGTGAAGTTCTCCAGAGCGCCATTGAGAATGCGGACTTCCTCGCCGATGGCGATGCCGAATTCCACGCTGTTTTCCTGCGTGGAGAGCATCATTTCCACCTCTTCGGGCGTAAGAGCAACGGGCTTGGAGTCGGGACCCACAAAACCGGTTACGCCACGGGTGTTGCGTACCAGATACCAGCTTTCGCTGGTCTCGATCATGTGCACAAGCACATAGCCGGGGTACACCTTGCGCTGAGACTTGACACGCTTGTTGTTCTTGATCTCCACCACGTCTTCCACAGGAACACGCACTTCGAAGATCAGATCCTGCATACCATTGTTCTCAACGGACTTTTCGATATTATCCTTCACCTTGTTCTCGTAACCGGAATAGGTGTGGACAACATACCAACAAGGCTCTTTGATGTTCTCGGCCATGGTGTTCACCTTACACAGCCATGATCAGCTTGACAAGCTGGGTAGCACCCAGGTCGATCAAACCGATAACGACGATCATAAACACCATGAACAGCACAACGATAGCCGTGTAGTTGAGGAGCTTTTCGCGGGAAGGCCAGGTGACCTTCTTGAGCTCGTGCCACATGCCTTTGAACGCATTGCCGATCTTCTTAAAGAAGTTCACGAAGCCATTGGCGAACCGCTGGAAGAAGTTGGGCTTGGAGTTCTTAACGGCCTTCTTTTCAGTCATGGTTTACACATCCTTCCGAAATCCGGCAAGCGCCGGGGCGGATCAACCCGCCCCAGAACTTACTTGGTCTCGCGGTGAGCCGTATGCTTCTTGCAGAAACGGCAGTACTTGTTCAGTTCGATACGATCGGGGGTGTTCTTCTTATTCTTCATGGAATTGTAGTTACGCTGCTTGCACTCGGTGCAGGCCAGCATCACTTTGTTACGGGCAACGCTTGCCACGTTCGCCACCTCCTACTTAAGTGTGGGCAAACCCTGCCGCCCGCCCATGATGACAGGCGGCAGGAAGATTGTTAATGACCTTGAACCCAAGTTTTGTTCCACGCGGAAACTGTCTGAAACGGCATCCAACCGGAACGCGAGATGGGTCCAGGGGCGAAGCCCCTGGTTATTCGATCACGGAAGCAACAACGCCGGAACCAACGGTACGGCCGCCTTCACGGATAGCGAAGCGGAGACCCTGCTCGATGGC